>JAFZHD010000023.1 GCA_017555085.1 Muribaculaceae bacterium
AACTATTGGATGAATATATTAAAAGAAAATATTAGGCATAAATACCCCATTGGAACGCGTTCCAATGGGGTATTTATCATACTTTTTGTCTACTAAGAGTTTTTTAGTGTATTTTCATCCTACTTTTTGTCCAGGTAACCTATGTGTCGTGTTAGTAGTCACACGCAACCATTCCGAACTTGTTTTTTTATGAGGCTGATGTAAGCCATCGGTACATATTGTGAGATTGCTTTTGATTGTGTGCAGTTGCTGGCCTATTGTGTGTAGATGAATAAAGCGTATGTTATTTTGTGTCGCGTGTGGGGTGGGGTTCAGCAGGCCTATTTGGCAGATGCGATAGATGGCGATGCCGGGTAGTTGCTGTAATTATTGAGCCTTTGGCGTTGGGTGGCGAGAATAGGGTTGATGTGTTTGTGCCAACTATGTGTAGTTAGAAATAAAAAAGTCCGAGACTAAAAAGACTCGGACTTTGATATAAGAAAAATGTTTGATTATTTTTTCTTGCGGTTGCCGTAGCGGCTCATGAACTTATCAACGCGACCAGCAGTGTCAACAAGTTTTTGCTTACCTGTGAAGAAGGGGTGAGAAGAACTTGTGATTTCAAGTTTCACGAGGGGATAAGTAACGCCATCAACTTCGATAGTTTCTTTAGCAGCTACAGTTGAACGAGTGATGAAGATTTCTTCGTTCGACATATCTTTGAATACAACTTCACGATAATTTGAAGGATGGATGTCTTTTTTCATTTTGTCTATTTATTATATTGTTTTTTATCAAAGTTAAATTAAACGCTGGTAAGGCGATAATTCGTAATGGCGTGCAAATTTAGCCATTTTTCTTTGATTGACAAAACTTTTTCGTGAGTTTTTATTCAAATTCAATCATTGGTTGGTCGGCATTTACCACTTCGTCGGGTTTTACGAGTATTCGTTTGACAGTGGCATCTTTTTCGGCCATCACATCGTTCTCCATTTTCATTGCTTCGTAAACGAGGAGAGTGGTGCCTTTTGTCACTTTGTCGCCGGGTTTTACATTGATTGAAATTACGCGTCCGCCCATAGGTGCTTTGAGCAATTCGCCAGTGATGGGTGCGTCAGCAGCGTCGAGAACTTCGTTTTCGTCGGCAAATTCAATCATTGGTTGGTCAGCGTTAACAACATCGTCGGGGTTAACGAGAACGCGTTTGATGATTACATCTTTATCGGCGAGAACATCATTTTCCATCTTCATTGCTTCGTAAACGAGCAATACACCGCCTTTGGCAACACGGTCGCCGGGTTTCACATTGATTGAAACGATGCGTCCGCCCATAGGAGCTTTAAGCACTTCGCCTGTGATGGGAGCTTGTGCTGCTGCGGGAGCTTCTTCCTTAACTTCGGCTGCGGGAGCTTCGGTGGGAGTGTATTCTTCGGCGCGGCGTTTGCGCAAGAAGCCGTTTGCCACGCTGGGGAGAAGTTCAAGAAGGAGATATTCTTCGTCGTTAGAAGCGAGTGTCACGCCACCGAGGTCGGCGAGAACGGGGTTTTCGGGTTTCTTGTATGAAGACACATCATAGGGACGTTCTTCGGGGCTGCCTGTGATTTTTTCGCGGAATGCGGGGTCAACGGGCACGGGAGTTTTACCATATTCGCCCTTAATCAATGAAATGAACTGATTTGAGGGGTTAGAATAGTCGGGGTTGCCTTTCTTGCGGTCGAGAGCAACGAGCACGGCTTGGCTACCTACGATTTGGCTTGTGGGAGTTACCAATGGCACGAGACCAGAATCGCGGCGAACCTTTGGAATCAAGCGCATTGCGTCGTCAAGAAGGTCTTCGGCGCCGAGTGATTTGAGTTGAGCCACCATATTTGAATACATACCGCCGGGAACTTCTGCATCTTTAACGAGCAAGTTGGGACGGGGGAAGCCAAAGTATGCTTCGATAGCATGACATGCTTCGAGAAGGGCTTCTTCTTTGTTGGCTTTTGCTGCTGCGATTGCTTTGTCAAACAATGCGTCGATTTCAGCAGGGAGTGTATCTTTGAGGGGGTCAAAGTCTTTGGGGAATTGTTTAGCCAAGTCAAATTGTTTGAGTGATTCGCGTGCAGCACGGAGGTTTTTGCGAATTTCGCCCACTGCTTCCATGTTAACTTCAACTTCGATGCCGAGTTTTTTAGCGAATACATAAATCAATTCGAGAGCGGGAGCAGCCGAGCCACCACCAAAGTACCAAATGTTGGTGTCAAGAATGTCAACACCATGAATCATTGCCATGAGTGATGATGCCAAACCATAGCCGGGAGTACAGTGTGTGTGGAAATCTACGGGAACTTTCACAGCGGCTTTGAGTTTAGAGATGATTGAAGCGGCACGAGAGGGGTTTACAAGGCCGGCCATGTCTTTAAGTGTGATAATCTTTGCACCGAGAGCTTCCATTGTTTTTGCTTTTTCAACAAAGTAGTCGTCGGTAAAGATTTTCTTGGGTTCTTCGGCTTTTTTCTTTTTACCAAACAATGAAGCGAAGAAACCTACTTTTTCTTCTTTGACGGGAGCGTCTTCTTTGGGGTCAACAGTGTAGCACACTGCGCCGTCGGGGATACCGCCAAGGTTGTTAATGAGTTTGATTGACTCTTTAACATTATCAATGTCGTTGAGCGCATCAAAAATACGCATCACGTTCAATCCGTTTTTGATTGCTTCTTTATAGAAACCTTCGAGCACTGCATCGGGATAGGGCACATAACCGAAGAGGTTGCGACCGCGAGAAAGTGCTGTCAACAATGAACGGCCTTTCATTGCTTCGCTAACACTGCGAAGACGGTTCCAAGGCGATTCGTCGAGATAGCGCATTACTGAATCGGGTACAGCGCCACCCCAAACTTCCATGGCAAAGAAGCCAGCATTTTCATACAAAGGAAGGAGTTGGTCAATGTTTTTCTGGTCGAGACGAGTAGCGAACAAAGATTGTTGTCCGTCACGAAGAGTGAGGTCTCTGATTTTTAATTTGCGTTCCATAACTTTTAAGGTATAGTATAAATGTTTTATTGTTTAGATTTGGGTTGATTTCTAATGTAAAAACTTTACTTTATAGAAACAACACAAATGTAGTGCTTTTTATCTGAATTAAGGAAATTTATCCGTAATTTTTTTCAAATAAATCAACAATTATGCGCTAATATTTTTATTATAATAGTTTATGTGCTAAATTTGTGTTGGAAAAAGGAATATAACCCTTGATTTTATGTTTGATTTTTTGAAGAAAAAGAAAGAACCGGCACACTTGTGCGTGTCAACCGATATTCACTGCCACTTGGTGCCCGGTGTTGACGATGGCGCTCGTGATGCAGCTACTGCGGCCGAGATTATAGAGCGAATGCAGGGCTGGGGCGTTAAGCGCATCATAGCATCGCCACATGTCACGCAAGACACTTTTGAGAATACTCCCGAAGTGCTTGACCAGGCATTGGCCGAGTTGAAAGCCGAGTTAATCACGAGGGGAAACGATATTGAGATTAGCCGTTCAGCCGAATATCGAATTGATGATTTTTCAATGTCGCAAATCAAAAGCGGCGTTGCCACAACATTGCCAAATTCCTATATCCTTGTCGAAAACGCGTTCATGCAAGAACCATGGGGTCTTGACCAATTATTGTTTGATCTTCAAGTGAAGGGTTTGCGTCCCATTCTTGCTCACCCCGAACGCTATTTTTACTATCACAAAAATCAGCGCCGTTATGACGAAATTCATGCGGCAGGCACATGTTTTCAAATCAATCTGTTGAGTTTGGCCGGATATTATGGCAAGGCCGAAAAGCAGATGGCCGAGTATTTGGTGGGCAAGGGATATGTCGATTTTCTTGGCTCGGATATTCACCACCACCGCCATGTCGATTCGATTGAGGCTTATTTGCAGTCAAAGGACTATCGCAAGATTTTGCCTAAACTCAATCTTTTAAACGACAAGGTATTATAAGCAGCGGACAAAATTCGGAAAGGTATAAATAAAAACGCGATGAACCGATTGGCTCATCGCGTTTTGTGTATGTGACAGTGTCGGGTTGCTTACTTTGTCAGGGGCGAGTAGTCGCGTGAGTAGCGAAGCATTTGTGACACATAGTCTTCTTCAAAGTTGAGCGTTACATCAACAATCTTGCCTTCGGCATCATATACGGGGGTATAGATGGGGTTAACAAAGCCTTTGTATGGTGCGATGTTGAGTGTTGCGTAGCGGTCGAGCACTTCTTTGTGGAGAGCAGGGTTGACTTTGACAGCATATTTTTCAACGATGTTGCGTCCTGCTTCGTAGTCGCCTTCACTCTTGATGCGTTGAATTTCTTTGAGCAATGAGCCGAAGAGACCGCGGAGTTTGTCGTAATCGTTGATTTTTATAAATGTCTTGCCGTCGATAGTGTCGAGTTCGATAACATTTTCTGCTTTACCGTTTTCATAAGCCCATTCGGCAATGAGTTTGCGGTTTCGCATGTGTGATTCTTCCACATCTTTACCGGGCTCAATGCGCATGAGTTGAGTCATCATACCGTTGAGGATATACTTGTAGTATTCGGCTTTGTAGGCTTCGGGGTTGTCGAGAAGACCGATTTCAACGAGTTTGGGGTCAGCGAGATAGTAGAGCGCAAAGAGGTCGGCACGAGTTTCTTCGATAGTAGCGCCGTGAGCTTTCAATGCATCGGGGTCAACGCCGGGGAGCAATTTGCCAGAGCCGTGGCCGAGACACTCGTGAAGGTCGGTGTGAAGGTTATCGGTAATGAAGAGATATTTGCCCATCAATTCACGAGTAGGTTGGTCGATAACAAATTCTTCGTTGAAGCCGTTGCCTTGTGAAGCCGCGTCATAGGCTTGTGTGATATTCTCGATTGTAACCGATTTAGAGCCGTAGTTTGCACGAATCCAGTTAGAGTTGGGCAAGTTGATGCCGATGGGAGTAGCGGGGTAAGCGTCACCAGCGAGGATAGCCGCAGTGATAACTTTGGCTGAAACGCCTTTCACTTCTTCTTTGCGGAAACGAGGGTCGATGGGCGAGTTGTCTTCAAACCATTGAGCATTGTCGCTGATTGTTTGTGTGCGGTTAGATGCTTCAACATTTTTGAAGTTAACGATTGATTCCCAAGCACCGGTCATGCCGAGGGGGTCGCCGTATGACTCGATGAAACCGTTGATGAAGTCAACTTGCGATGCAGTGTCTTGCAGCCAAAGGATTGAGTACTCGTCAAAGAGGCTGAGGTCGCCTGTGTTATAGTAGTTGATGAGTGAAGCGATAGTGTTGCGTTGAGCATCGTTTTCGGCATATTCCATTGCCTTTTCCAAGTGAGAAACGATTACTTTAATCGCTTCGGCATAAAGGCCGTTAGCCGAGTAAACTTCTTCGGTTACTTTACCGTCTTTTTTCACTTTGCGTGAGTTGAGACCATAAGAGATGGGAGTGGCATCTTTGGGGTCTTTGAGGGCTGCAAAGTATTCTTCAACTTCGGCTTGTGTAACACCGTCATAAAGGTTGTTGGCCGATGTTGTGATGAGGTCTTCGCCTTCGGCTTGGTTAACACGTTTAGCCATGACTGTGGGGTCAAAGATGACAGGGGTCAACTCGGCAATCATTTCGTCAACCGATTGGCCGTTGAGGGGGAGCGATTCGGGATCAAGTGCTTTCACTTGTGCTGCGAAAAATTCGGCAGAGAACTCAGGAATGAACTTGTCCATTGAATAGTGGTGGTGAATGCCGTTGGCAAACCAAATGAGTTTCAAGTATTTTTCAAATGCTTTGAACTCATCGGCATTCTTGTCGCCTGCATAGTTGGTGTAGATTTGTTCCATCACTTGACGGATGCGCAAGTTGTGTTTGCCGTTTTGATCCCAGAGGATGTCACGGCCGGCAATTGCGGCTTCTGTGAGGTGATAGATGAGCGCTTTTTGCTGTGTAGAGAGTGCTTCGAAACCGGGTACTTTGTAGCGGAGAACTTCGATGTCGGCAAAGCGGTCGACAGTGTAGTCGAAGTCGTCAACAGGTTGTTGAGTCATATTGCAAGATGAGATAGTGAGCGCGATTGCTGCACCGGGAATAAATTTGTTTAAGAATGACATAATTATATATGTGATATTTGTTGGTTATTATTCGACATAGAGAATAAGACCTTTGAGGTATTCGCCTTCGGGGTGGTAGATGTTGATGGGGTGGTCGGCGGGTTGTGTGAGTTGATGCAAGATTCTTACCTTGCGTTTTGACATGGCCGCTGCCGAGAACACCGCGAGGCGGAACTGCTCTTTGCTGATTGCTTGTGAGCATGAGAATGTGAACAAGATGCCGCCGGGACGAATTTTCTCAAAAGCCATGGCGTTGAGTTTGCGATAACCTATCATTGCGTTCTTGATGGCACTGCGATGTTTGGCAAATGCGGGAGGGTCGAGAATGATGAGGTCATATTTGTCGTCAATGCCGTTGAGGAATTTGAATGCATCTTCGGCAAAGGCTTGGTGGCGAGTGTCGCCGGGGAAGTTGAGCTCGACATTTGCGTTTGTGAGCGTGATAGCCTTTGAAGAACTGTCAACCGAGTGTACAAGGTTGGCACCGCCTCTCATTGCGTAGAACGAGAAACCGCCGGTGTAGCAGAACATGTTGAGCACATTGCGACCTGCTGCATAATGTTCGAGAAGGCTGCGGTTGTCGCGTTGGTCCACAAAGAAGCCTGTCTTTTGGCCTTTGAGCCAGTCGACATGGAATTTCAAGCCGTTTTCAACTGCGATGTTGGTCTCAAACGAGCCGATGATATAGTCGTTTTGAGGGTCGAGTTGAGCTTTGAAGGGGAGAGTGGTTTCTGACTTGTAATATACATTTTTGATGTCTGCGCCATCAAGGTTGACAAGGGCGTTGGCAATGATGTTGCGTGCAAAGTGCATACCTGGCGAGTGGGCTTGAACAACGGCAGTGTTGCCATAAAGGTCAACGATGAGGCCGGGCAAGAAATCGCCTTCGCCGTGAACGAGTCGCATTGCGTTGTTGTCTTGGCGAATGAGGTTGAGAGTGCGGCGAAGATTGTATGCGGCAGTGAGTCGGTCGGCAAAGAAAGCCTCGTCAATGGCGATGTCGTCAAACGAGAGAATGCGCACAACGATGCTGCCAATCTGGAAATGTCCGATGCCGATAAAATCACCGGTGCTTGTTACGACTTTAACAGTCTCGCCCTCTTCGATGTTTTCGGGCATTGATGCTACCGCGCCCGAGAATACCCAAGGGTGGAGGCGTAGCAGAGATTCTTCTTTGCCTTTTTTGAGGCGTATGATTTTGTATTCCATTGTTTAGTGCTTATTTGAAGAAGAAACGGTATATGTCGTTGCCGTTGGCAAAAATGAGCAATGCAAAGATGAAAATCATGCCGGCAACCTGTGCATATTCAAGGAACTTGTCGCTTGGTTTGCGGCGGGCGATGATTTCGTAGAGGAGGAAGAGCACATGTCCGCCATCGAGTGCGGGGATGGGAATGATGTTCATGAACGCGAGCACTACCGAGAGGAATGCCGCGATTTCCCAGAATGAGCGCCAATTCCAAGTGTCGGGGAAGATGCTGCCGATTGATCCGAAACCGCCAAGGCTTTGTGCGCCTTCGGCTGTGAAAAGGTGTTTGAGCGAACTTACATAAGAAGCAAGTGTTGTTGTGCCGATTTCCCAACCTTTGGGAATTGATTCAAAGAATGAGTATTCGACAATCTCGATGGGGTAGATGTCGGTGATGGGGCGCAACTGAATGCCGATTTTGCCAGCTTCGGTGGGTGTGATGTTGAGGTCAACAAGTTGGCCGTTGCGGTCAACAGTGATTGATGTCTCTTTGCCGCCGTTTTGGGCCAATGCGGGAGTAAATTCGGTGAAAGAGGGAGTGCTGACGCCGCCAACAGCCACAATGTGGTCGCCTTCTTGCATGCCAGCAACTGATGCGGGGTCGCCTGCAACTACTTTCTGCACATAAACGGGAACGCGATAGGCAAAGAAACCGTCTTCTTCGTTAAGGCGGAAAAGGAAGTCATCGGGAATGTTGATGTTGACAGTGTCGGTTTTGCCGCGGAGAACGGTTACGACATCGGCTTCAATCATTTGCATTGTGTGGTTGCGGTCAGATGCGTTGATTTTCACGCCATCGGCCATCAAGGGTATATCGCCGTTTTGGAATCCTACGGCTTGTGCGGCGGGAACATAGTCAAGGCCTTCGCTTGCGTTTTCAAATGCGATGGTCTTTTCGCCCCAACTGAATGCGATGCCCGAGTAGATGATGACTGCGAGAATGAAATTGAACAATACGCCGCCAATCATTACCAACAAGCGTTGCCAAGCGGGTTTAGAACGGAATTCCCAAGGTTGTGCGGGTTTTTCCATTTGCTCTTTGTCCATAGATTCGTCAATCATACCGGCGATTTTCACATATCCGCCCAATGGCAACCAACCGATACCATATTCGGTGTCGCGCCAAGTGGTTTTCAATGTGCCGTCGGGGTTGAGTTTCTCAATTTCTTTGGGTTTCCATTTGAAAAGCGAAAACCAAGGGTTGAAAAATAAGTAGAATTTTTCCACCTTGATGCCAAATGTGCGGGCAAAGATATAGTGGCCAAATTCGTGAACAATGACGAGCAATGCTAATGCCGCTACAAGTTGGGCGGCTTTGATGAGAAATACTTCCATTAAATTCGGTTTTTGATTATTTCCTCGGCGCGCAATCGGGCCTCGGTATTTGTGTTTACAAAGTCTTCAAAAGTGGGGTTCTCGATAAATGCGATTTTGTCGAGAGTGGTCACGATGGTGTCGTAGATGTCGAGGAATGCGATGCGACGGTTGAGGAATGCCGCAACGGCAATCTCGTTGGCTGCATTGATGACGCAAGCAGTGTTGCCGCCGCGTTCAAGCGCGTGATAGGCAAGGTTGAGACACGGGAAGCGTTGAGTGTCGGGTGTCTCAAATGTGAGGTTGGCATAGTCGGCAAGTCGCAAAGGAGTGGCATCGGTAGTCAGACGGTTGGCCTCGCCAAGTGCATAGCGAATGGGCAGGTGCATGTCGGGCAAGCCGAGCTGTGCCTTTACCGAGCCGTCAACAAATTCGACCATTGAGTGGATGATCGACTGCGGGTGAACAACGGCCTCGATTTGGCTTGCTTCAATGCCAAAGAGCCAACGGGCTTCGATGATTTCAAAAGCCTTGTTGAGCATGGTTGCCGAGTCGATAGTGATTTTAGAACCCATTGACCAATTTGGGTGGTTGAGGGCATCTTCGACAGTGGCAGTCTTGATGAAATCGAGCGACTTGGTGCGGAACGGACCGCCCGAGGCTGTGATGATGAGTTTGCGAATGCTTTGAGGCTCTTCGCCCACAAGGCATTGATAGATTGCCGAATGTTCCGAGTCAACGGGGATTATTGTAGATGCCGAGTGCTGCAACATTGAGGTAATCAATTCGCCGGCAACAACAAGAGTCTCTTTGTTGGCCAATGCGATGCGTTTGCCTGCCTTGATGGCACTGATGGTGGGTTCAAGGCCGCTATATCCGACGGCAGCCGTAACCACTACATCAACCGAGTCGAGAGCCATGGCTTCGCAAATGGCTTGACGGCCGCATGCGACATTGATGCTTGTGCCGGCCAATGCTCCTTTGAGTGCGTTGTATTGGCTTTCGTTGGCGATGATGGCCCATTGAGGCTTGTGTTTCAGCGCTTGCTTGATGAGCAAATCAACATTGTTGCCCGCAACGAGTACCTCCACGCCAAAGCGGTCGGGATATTCAGCCACGATGTCAAGAGTCTGCGTGCCGATTGAGCCGGTTGACCCTAATAATGCTATTTTTTGTCGTGAAATCACGGGATATTTCAGTTTAGATAGTTTGAAACAAAATTAACTGCAAATTTAACTCAATTTATCCGTTTTTCCACCCTCGCGTGTACTAATATTATATAAAACGCGATGCAAATGATAAAAATAAGGGTCAAATATGTGGCTGCATCACTTGGCGCATCGCAAAATGCAAAGTGTCTCGGTACCGACAAACCATTGGCGGATTAATTGTGTGTTGCCGCCAGGAAGCGGGGAATGGTAGGGCTTCATATCGATGGAAATGTGGCTGATGCAACAAAATTTTGCTAATCTTTGGTCATTTAGCTAATTGTGTGTATCTTTGTATTATTGTGGGGTGGTTTATCCCGCTGATAATATAACTAATTGTTAATTACATATGAGTGACAATAAGAAAACTGCAAAAGGAGCTAAGCCTCGTAACAAATATACTCGAACCATTATCGCTGTGATGTGGTCGCTTTTCGGCATATCGGTCGTTGGCGGTTTCGCAATGCTTGCGATGATATATAATGGCATAATCGGTTACATGCCGGCTATTGAGGAGTTGAAAAATCCTAAGGACAATTACGCGACTGTGATTTATTCGGCCGACGGTCAGGAATTGGGCCGCTATTTCCGCAATACGGGTAACCGTGTGTATATCTCGATGGATGATGTGTCGCGACATGTCACCGATGCGTTGGTGTCAACCGAGGATGTGCGCTTTTATGACCACTCGGGTATCGATGTGCGTGCCATGGCGCGTGTGCTTGTTAAAACTTTGATTTTGCAACAGCGCAATGCCGGTGGCGGTTCTACCATCTCTCAACAGTTGGCCAAGTTGCTGTATTCGCCCACATCTGACAATATTTTTGAGCGTGCGTTGCAAAAACCTATTGAGTGGATGATTGCCGTTAAACTCGAACGTTATTATTCAAAGGAAGAGATTATTAATATGTATCTCAACCGTTTTGACTTTTTGTATAATGCGTTGGGAATCAAGTCGGCGGCTTATGTGTATTTTGGCAAACAGCCCAAAGACCTCACAATTGAGGAAGCTGCAACATTGGTGGGTATGGTTAAAAACCCGTCGTATTACAACCCTGTTCGCCGCAACGAAACTACTCGCAAACGCCGCAATGTGGTGCTTGACCAGATGCGTCGCAACGGCATCATTAGTGCCGAGGAGTGTGACTCGTTGAAGGAGTTGCCTTTGGTGCTCGATTTTCACCGTGTGGACCACAAAGAAGGTCCTGCGCCATATTTTCGTGAGGAGTTGCGCCGCATTCTTCAAGCAAAACGCCCCACTCGCAAAGATTATTTTGATTGGGAATATCAAAAGTATTATGACGACTCTATTGCTTGGGAAACTAACCCCTTGTTTGGTTGGGTTGAGAAAAATCCCAAGGCAGACGGCTCAAAATATGATATTTACACCGACGGTTTGAGAATTTACACCACAATTGATTCGCGTATGCAAAAATATGCCGAAGATGCTGTGGTTGAGCATTTTGCGGGATATTTGCAACCGCGATTCTTCAAGGAGAAGAAAAATGTGAAATGCGCTCCCTATACCTCAAATCGCGGCGAATTATCGTCAACACAATTGGCAGGCCTTATTGACCACGCAATGAAGCAGAGCGACCGCTACCGTGAGATGAAAAAGGCTGGTTGCAGCGAGAGCGAAATCAAAAAAGCATTTGAAACACCTCGCGAAATGAAGGTGTTTAGTTATGAGGGTGTGAAAGATACCACAATGACTCCGATGGACTCGATTCTTTACCTCAAACATTTCTTGCGTGCCGGTTTCATGTCAATGGACCCCCGCAACGGTCATGTTAAGGCTTATGTTGGCGGACCTAATTTCACATTCTTCCAATATGATATGGTGTCGACTGGTCGCCGTCAGGTGGGCTCTACAATCAAGCCGTTCCTTTACACCTATGCGATGGAAGAAGGTTTCTCTCCTTGTGATGAGTTCCTTAACGAACAGCCAACGATTTATGATGAGTTGGGCCGTCCTTGGACTCCTCGCAATGCATCAAAAGCGCGAGTTGGCGAAATGGTGCCGTTGAGTTGGGCATTGACAACATCAAACAACTGGATTTCGGCCCGCATCATGGATAAACTTTCGCCTAAAACTCTCGTGCGACTCATGCACAATCTCGGTATCACAAACCAAAGCATCGTGCCTGCACCGTCGTTGTGTCTAGGTCCTTGTGAGGTGTCGGTTAAGGAAATGGTTACGGCTTACTCGGCCTATGCAAACAATGGTTTGCGTGTCGACCCGCTGTATGTTACCGCGATTGCCGATGCCAATGGCAACATTATATCGGAGTTTGCACCCAAGCATGTTGAGGTTATCAGCGAAAAGGCTTATTACCGCATCTTGTCGTTGTTGTTGAGTGTAGTTGATGGCGGTACAGGTAACCGCATTCGCCGTGCGCCTTACAACATCACAGCGCAAACAGGCGGTAAGACCGGTACTACAAACGATAACGCCGACGGTTGGTTCATGGCCTTCACTCCGCAACTTGTGTCGGGTGTGTGGGTAGGTGGCGAAGAACGCTACATTCACTTTAATGGTATGGCCGATGGTCAGGGTGCATCTATGGCATTGCCCATCTATGGCAAATATATGTCAAAGGTATATGCCGACGAGACATTGCCTTATTCGCAAGATGTGACATTCAAATTCCCAAGCGGAGTTTCGCTTTGTGAAAAAGAAAACTTTGGCGATGAGTATGATGAAACCGAAGATGAAAGCGTTGAAGGCGTGTTTGATTAATTGAGTCACTCCTAAATAGATATTATAGCCTCGCCATTGTGCGGGGCTATTTTTTTCTTTCTTATTTGCATATTGTGTGACGGAGGTGTATCTTTGCGTAAAATCTATATACCAAATCTGTTATGAAAAAAGTGTTATTGGTGGCCGTCGTTTTGGCGTTTGCGGTTAGCGCCTCGGGCAAAAAGAAAGAAATAGATGTGTTGAGGGAGCAAGTGGCAGCATTGACAGCCAAGGTTGACTCGTTGGAGAAAGATGCGTTGGCTAAAAGCCTCAAAAGTGCACAGGAATTAACTGAGGCTTTGCGCTCTTATGCCGATATGAAGGCGATGTATGACGAGTTGAAAGAGACTTGCGAGCAAATCAGTGCCAAACCGCAATTTGAGGTTAAGGGCGAATTGTGCAGTGGCCTGATGTTGATTATGCAGAATTACAAGTATGGATATGCCGATGCAAACGGCAAGATTGTTATCGAGCCTGTGTATGAGTCGGCAACTGATTTTAATAATGGCATAGCTTATGTGAAGGAAGGCGATAAATGGGGTATCATAAATGTGACTGGACAGGCGATAATTGCGTGTGAGTATGAAGATATCCAAAATTTTTCGGATGAAATCTATCAAGTGAAAAAAGACGGTCTATGGGGCTTTGTTGATTCAACGGGCAAAATAGTTCAAGAATGTGTCTATTCAGAAATCGGAAGCAAACTCACAAAAGATCTTTGTCGCGTATATGAAAATGGTCTGCTGGGCTTTGTTGACTTAAACGGCAAAATAGTTCAAGAGTGTGTTTATACTGATGTTAAAGGTGGATATTCCGACGGAATCTATCAAGTTAGAAAAGACGGGTTGTGGGGACTTATTGACTCAACCGGTAAAATGATTCAAAAGTGTGTCTATTCTGAGATAGAACATGTTCGTAGGCAAGTAAAGTCAGCCCCCGTATGTCTTAATGGTAAGTGGGGACTTTTAGATGATAGGGGAAATGTTAAAGTCAAACCCCAATATAAAGACAAATGGGATGCGTTGCGTGTTGTCGGTTATAATTAGTAAACGGAATGGAGAATAATTCATAAAAACAGCAAGCGTGAGGACCGGGTGGCTCTCACGCTTGTTTGTTTATAAAGGTGGATAAACCTGTGACTATTTGAGGTTTTCTCTCACTTGGGCGAGGTATTGCTTCATTGCATCGCCGTCGCGTTGGCTGACAATCTGTTGCAGTTGCGACAGTTTTTCCTGAATGCGTTCGAGTTGTTGAGGCGTGTTGGGGTTGAAAAGGATTTCGCTCAACAAGTAGTCGTCTTCCGACATCAGGCCGTGGGCAATGGCCATGTGGCGCTTGAAGGTTGTGCCCGGTGCATCTTGGTGTTTCATGATGCCTGCAAACACAAGCGTTGATGCAAATGGGATTGACAAAGAGTAGGCGATTGTCTCGTCATGCTCGCTGAATGTATATTCCTCGATGTGGAGGTGTAATTCGCTATACAGGTCTTTGAAGAACACTTTGCCCAAATGGTCGCCTTCGCTGATGATGATTGCATTTTCGCTGCTGAGGTTGCTGAGCGAGGCAAATGTGGGACCAAACATGGGGTGGGTACTCACATAGGGGTGTCCACATTGTGCATAAAACTCGGGCAGGCCGTTTTTTACTGATGCGATGTCAGAGAGAATGCAGTTGGCGGGCAAGTGGGGCATCACTCGGTTGAATGCCTCGATGGTGTATTTGACAGTAGCGGCGTTAATAACCATGTCGGGCGCAAAGGCTTCTATCTCCTCGGGCGAGGTAAAGCGTTGTGCGTTGAATGTAAATCGCAAGCGATGAGGGTCGATGTCATAGACGGCCACCTCGTGTTTGAACGAGAGGATGTCGCAGAAAAACAAGCCCATTTTGCCGGCACCTAATATAAGTATTTTCATATAGCCGAGTGATTAGAGTTGACGGTCGTTGACTATTTCGATTTGTTGTCGCACCGATTCTTCGTGGATAGCCGATAGCACGGTTGACATAAATTCGCCGCTCATGCCCATTTCTTTGGCGAGTTGCACGCGCGATTGCATGATGTCGCCATAGCGTGTTGCTTGTACAACGGGCATGCGATGCTCTTTCTTGAACATACCGATTTCGCGGCACACTCTCATTCGCTTGTTCAACACTTCGATAAGTTCGTTGTCAAGTTCGTCAATTTGTTGACGGAGCAAAGCGAGGTTTTCGGTAGTGAGTGTAGTGTCGCGCAACACGAGTGTGTTGATGATGAAGTTGAGCACATCGGGAGTGATTTGTTGGCTCTTGTCGCTCCAAGCGCAGTCGGGGTCGCAGTGGCTTTCGATAATCAAGCCGTTAAAGCCCATGTCGTAGGCTTGTTGCGAGATGGGGGCAACGAGTTCGCGTTTGCCTCCGATGTGGCTGGGGTCGCAAATGATGGGCAAGTTGGGCAAACGACGGCGCAACTCGATGGGTATGTGCCATTGAGGCATGTTGCGATAGAGATGCTTGCCATAGGCGCTAAATCCGCGGTGAATGGCACCGATGCAGCGAATGCCGGCGTTGTAGATGCGTTGCATTGCACCAATCCACAAGTCGATATCGGGGTTAACGGGGTTTTTGACAAATACGGGGCATGTGGCCTTTGCTTCGGCGAGTGCGTCGGCAATTTCTTGCATGGCAAAGGGGTTGGCCGATGTGCGTGCGCCAATCCACAAGATGTCGATGCCGGCAGCGAGTGCTGCTTCAACATGTTGGCGTGTGGCAACTTCGGTGCTGACATACATGCCTGTTTCTTCTTTCACGCGTTTGAGCCAGTTAAGACCTTCAACGCCTACGCCTTCAAAACCGCCGGGTTTTGTGCGGGGTTTCCAGATACCTGCACGGAATATTTTGATGCCGTTGCTTGCGAGTTCGCGGGCAGTGGTCATTACTTGTTCTTCGGTCTCGGCACTGCAAGGACCGGCAATGATGAGTGGCTTATTGGGGTTGATGCCTTCGAGTGAAATAGGTTGTAAATCTTTCATAAGACTATGTGTTAGTTGTTATTATTCATTTGGTTGATGCGTTGCAATGCGCGTTGCATGTTTTCTTCGGTGGCGCAAAGCGAGATGCGAATGTAGCGGTCGCCGTTGCTGCCAAAGATGAAGCCGGGAGTGATGAACACGCGTGCGTCATAGAGCACTTTGTCGGCAAGCACTTCGCTTGATGCTACGCTGTCGGGGATGCGTCCCCACAAGAACATGCCTCGTTGGCTTGGGTCGAATGTGCAACCGAGTGCTTCCATGATTTGCTCGGCTACGGCACGGCGTGAGCGATACACTTGGTTGAGCGTGTCATACCATTCTTTGCCGGCTTCGAGACCACGAACGGCTGCGAGCATGAGCGGACGGAATTGGCCCGAGTCGATGTTTGATTTCACTTTCAATATCCAGTTGATGAAAGTGGGGTTTGAGGCAAGCATGCCTACACGCCAACCGGCCATGTTGTGTGATTTGCTCATTGAGTTCATTTCGATGGCAATGTCTTTTGCGCCGTCGATTTGGAGCAAACTCATGGGCTTGTCGTTGAGAATGAAGCTGTATGGGTTGTCGTGAGCAATGACAATGTTGTGTCGGCGGCCGAAGTCAACGATTTTTTCAAAGAGTTTGACAGTTGCTGGAGTGCCTGTTGGCATGTGGGGATAGTTAATCCACATGAGTTTGATGCGGTCGAGGGGAAGCTTCTCTAACGCGTCAAAGTCGGGCATCCAACCGTTTTCTTCGGTAAGGTCATAGGTGAAGATTTCGGCTTGCACGAGTCGGCTCACCGATGTGTAGGTGGGGTAGCCGGGGTTTGGCACCAACACGCCGTCGCCGGGGTTGAGAAATGCCATTGACACATGCAAGATGCCTTCTTTTGAGCCGATGAGGGGCTGAATCTCGGTGTTGGCATCTAGTTGCACGCCATACCATCGGTTATACCATTGAGCGAATGCTTGTCGCAGTTGTGGAATGCCCACATAGGGTTGGTAACTGTGGTTGCCTTCGCGGCGTGTTTCTTCACACATGGTGTCGATAACCTCGTTGTGTGGCATGCGGTCGGGGCCGCCAATGCCGAGCGAGATAATGTCGGCTCCTTGGGCGTTGAGTTGTGCCACTTCTTTGAGTTTCTTTGAGAAGTAGTATTCTTGAATCTCGTTCACTCGTTGTGCGGGAACGATTGCGGAGTTATCAAATTTCATAGGTGCATTCTTTATATTCGCCAAGTATTTTAAAATCGTTCATCAAGGGGCGCACTGCGTCGATGGCTTGACGGTAGCGTACATAACTGTCAAATGTGAGGTCGACATAGAAACGATATTCCCATTCGCGACCGATGATGGGCAACGATTGAATTTTTGAGAGGTTGATGTCGTAGAACGAGAGTATGGTCAACACTTTTGACAATGCGCCTTGGGTGTGGGGCAATGTAAACACGATTGACGATTTGTTGAGCGACTCTTCGCGGGGTTTGAGTTCGTGGGCAATGACGGGGTCGGCCACGATGAGAAAGCGAGTGAAGTTGCGCTTGTTGGTCTCAATTCCTTTTTCGAGAATGTTGAGACCATAGAGTGTGGCTGCATATTCGCCGCAGATGGCTGCATGGCCTGTGAGTTTTTGTTCGGCAATTTCCTTGGCACTGCCAGCGGTGTCAAATTTCTCGGTCATTTTGAGGTTGGGGTGGCGGCGCAAGAACTGTTCACACTGCATGAGCGCGATGGGGTGTGAGTCGGCTTCGGTGAGTTGGTCGATGGTTTGGCCGGGCAATGCTGCAAGCACATGTGAGATGCGTAATTTCTGCTCACCCACAATTTGAAGGTTGCTCAATCGCAAGAGTTCGTGGTTTTGGAGCAAACTGCCGGCAATGGTGTTTTCGATGGCCACAATGCCTATCATCGATGCGTCGCACGACAATGCTTCAAACAGTAGGGGGAAACTGTCACATTCGACTGCTTCGATGTCCTCGCCTTTGAAATACTCTCTTGCGGCTGCATCGTGAAAGCAACCGGCAACTCCTTGTATTGTTACTCTTTTCTTCATATCGTTTCAAATAAAAAATCCCGTGTTTGCTCACGGGATTTTAGTTGTATCTGTTATTGATAATATTTCACTGATTTATGCAAATAAAATCCCGTTTTTATTCTTTGCAAAATAAAAATAAAAGAAATAGTAATATGAATAAAATCGTGTCATTTTACCTTGGGGCTTTATTGTGCCACAAAAGTAAAAAATAGTTTTCAAACAGCAATAAAAAATTTCACAAAAATATTAATATGGTTGAAAAAACAACAAAATGTTGGTTAAATAAGGCATATTGAGGGGTTGAAAAGGGACTATGGAGTCAATAATGATATGTGGATAACAAAAATAACGCCCTCACTTGCGAGTGAAGGCGTTATATATAATGTGTTAGCGGGTGTGATTATTCGTTGTCGAAGATGTGTCGCAGATTGCTGAATATGCGTTGTTTTGCATTTTCGGGCGGGTTGACATTCTTTGACTCTTTGAGTTTTTCAAAGATTTCTCGTTCTTCGCTATTTACTTGCTCGGGAATGTAAACCATTATATTAATGAGTTGGTCGCCGGTGCCATAGCCGTTGGGTGAGGGGAGTCCTTTGCCGCGCAAACGCAAAATTTTGCCGGGTTGTGTTCCGGGGGCGATTTTCACGCGCGCTTTTCCTGAAATGGTGGGTACTTCAACCGACCCGCCGAGAACGGCTGTCGAGATGTCGAGCACGAGGTTGTAGATGATGTCGTTTTCGTCGCGAATGAGGTCGGGGTGGGGTATTTCTTCAATCACAACGAGCAAGTCGCCGTTGATGCCGCCAAATCGGGGTGCGTTACCTTTTCCTTCGACTTGTATTGTCATGCCTTCGGCCACACCTGCGGGGATGTTGAAACTTACGGTTGACTCTTCGCGGTTGATGCCTTCGCCCTTACAGTAACTACATTTTTCGGTAATGGTTTTGCCTTGACCGTTACAAGTGGGACATGTGGCTTGTGTCTGCATGTGGCCGAGAATGGTCTGTTGGGTGCGAATCACCGTTCCCTGACCGTTACAAGTGGCACATGTAGTGTAGGCTGTACCGTCTTTTGCGCCGGTGCCGTTACAGTGTTCACACTTGGCTTGGCGAGGTATTTTGAGTGTTTTAGATGTTCCTTTTGCAATTTCTTCGAGGGTGAGTTTCACTTTGATGCGAAGGTCGCTACCACGATTTACGCGTGGACCGCGACGGCCGCCGCCAAAGCCGCCAAAACCGCCAAAGCCGCCGAACCCTCCACGGCCGCCGAATATGTCGCCAAATTGGCTGAAAATGTCGTCCATAGAGAATCCGCCATATCCGCCGCCAAAACCTTGTTCGGTACCTGCGTGGCCAAATTGGTCATAGCGTGCGCGCTTGTCTTTGTTGCTGAGCACATCATAGGCTTCGGCCGCTTCCTTGAATTTTTCTTCGGCTTCTTTGTCGTCGGGATTTTTGTCGGGGTGATATTTTATAGCCAATTTGCGGTAGGCTTTTTTGAGTTCATCGTCGGTAGCGTTTTTGCTCACGCCGAGCACTTCATAATAGTCTCTTTTTTCCATTTTGTTATGGGATTAATTGTGTGTTATTGACCTACTGCAACTTTGGCATAACGAATCACTTTGTCGCCGAGTGTGTAGCCTTTTGTTACGGTGTCAATTACTTTGCCGGCCATTTCTTCGCCCATGGGCAACAATGCCACGGCTTCGTGATATTCGGTGTCAAAGTCGGCTCCGTTGCTTTCGATTGCTTTCACGCCGTTTTGTTCAAGGTATTTGATAAATTTGTTGTAAATCAATTCGATACCTTCAAGCAATGCTTCGGCGTTGTCCGATTCTTTCATAGCGGCAAGACCGCGTTCAAAGTCATCGACCACGGGAAGAATGTCTTTCATGGCTTTTTCGGTGGCAGTTTTGATGATGTCACCTTTTTCCATGATAGAGCGACGACGGAAGTTGTCAAACTCGGCACGGGAAAAGAGGTGTTCTTTTTTCTCGTGTTCGAGTTGGGCTTTTGTTTCGTCAAGTTCTTTTTGCAACAATTCGATTTCGCTCAAAGGTGCTGATTCTTCGGCGGTTGTCGCATCTACTTCTTGGTCGAGTTCTTGATTGAGTTCTTGCTCTTGTTCGTTTGTTTTGTCACTCATAGTGGTTTTATATCTTTGTTATTTTTTTCGCAATAAAGTTGTTTGCTACTATTAATAACAAAAATGTTGCCAAAATGGTGAAATCACAGTTCCGAAGCAAAAGTTTCGCATTCGGCGAATGCCGATTTGATGCTTTCTGCCAAATTGTCACAGCTCTTGAAGATTCCAAACACTGCCGACCCCGAGCCTGACATGGCGGTGTAAACGGCGCCCATATCGGCAAGTTGCTGCTTGATTTGTGCAATGAGCGGATAGGCTGGAAACACGCTTTTCTCAAAGTCGTTTTTTATGATGCCGTTCCATTTGTCAACAGCGAGCGAGAGCGATGAAGCGAGGTCGTGTTGAGGCGTGGCGGGTGTCACTCCGGCATAGGCTTGTGCTGTGGGCACGCTCGGCTGTGGCTTGACAATAGCGATGCTATATCCTTTGAGGTTGATGCTGACGGGGGCAAACTCGGTGCCGATGCCTGTGGCAAGCATGGGGGTGTTGTAGATAAAGAACGGGCAGTCGGCGCCTATTTTGGCAGCCATGGCGGCGAGTTGCTCATTGTTGAGGTTGCATTCAAACATTTTGTTCAAGCCCATGAGGGTGAATGCGGCGTCGGCCGATCCGCCACCCAATCCTGCTCCGTCGGGGATAATCTTGTGCAGATAGATATCGACATTACCAATGCCGGTGTGCTCTTGAAACAGGCGAAACGCCTTCATTACCAAGTTTTTCTCGGGCGGACAGTTTACCACGCGGCCGGTGACTGTGAGTGTGGCATCGTTGCCACTGGCGGGCACGATTTCGAGCACATCGCTCCATCCTACGGGATACATCACGGTTTCGATGTTGTGGTAGCCGTCTTCTCGTCGGCTCACTATGTTGAGGCCAATGTTAATCTTGGCATTGGGAAATAAAATCATATCGGCAATTATTTTGTTGCAAAGGTAATGATTTTTGTGATAAATGAACAGTACGAGATAATTTAAGTTTAGTTGTAACTGTTTACTGAGATGTATTCCGGAGGAACATTATCGGTTAACCATACTCCGTTATTTGTAAAATAGAATAAAAAGCCCTTGTCGGCCATTGCCTTGGCGTCGATTATAAGCACTACTGGCTGCCCGTGTCGTTGCCCGACTTTTGTTGCTGTTTCGGTATCGGTGGCGAGATGTACATAAATTCGGCGTTGAGGAGATAGCCCATTGCTCATGATTATCTCCAGTTTATCGGTTGATGTGCCGTGGTACAAAATGGGTGGAGGAAATGCAGATTCAAATCCTAAATCTACATTGACCGAATGTCCATACAATGCTCTTACAAGTTTCATGTCATTTGAAAACTCATATCTTTGTTTGGAATCAGATGTCACTAACTCGTTTATCATGTCAAAAGTGAATCCATGATTGTTAATTAAGTCAGATACTTCTCGCCATGCATTGATTCTGTATTGGTATTTATCGTCATGTCGCAATAAATAGGCCAATCTGGTGCGTTTTTTTTGTATGTTCATATTAATAGGTAAAGAGTTGATTTAGTTGTATTGTATACAAATATAGTGAAAATTGTCGAAACTACAAGTTTATAAATTCGGCTATAGGATAATGAATGGGTCTAAAATATTAGTAAATGAATTTGGACATAGTTTGATGGATTATTGACAACTGTGTAAATAACATGTTGAAATTTAAGTTGGAAGCAAGATGGGGATTTTTGGTAAAATGGTGTATCTTTGCAGTGAAAACAATTTTAATCAATGGAAACTACTAATAACCGAAACCGAAGAACCAAATCAGATCAGTCACCTCTCTATGAGGGTGGCGGTCGCCTGCAACCACGCGATAAAGACCTCGAAGAGGCCGTGCTGGGTGCTCTGATGCTTGAAAAAGACGCATACACCATTGTGTGTGATATTCTCAAACCCGAAAGTTTTTATGAACCTGCCCATCAGCGCATTTATGAGGCTATTCAGAGCCTTGGCGCTGCTCAACGTCCCATTGATATGCTCACCGTCACCGAGCAGTTGCGCCACAACGGCACGCTCGAAGAGGTGGGTGGTCCGTTGTTTATCTCGCAACTGACATCGCGAGTGGCATCGGCGGCTCACATTGACTATCATGCTCGCATTGTGGCACAGAAATATCTTGCACGTGAGTTGATTTCGTTTGCATCGCAAATTGAGGCAAAAGCCTTTGATGAGAGCAACGATGTCGATGACTTGTTGCAAGAGGCCGAGGGCCGTTTGTTTGAAATCTCACAGCGCAATGTAAAGAAAGATGTTACACAGATTGACCCTGTTATCGGTCAGGCAATCGAGCAGATTCAGGCTGCTGCAAACCGTACATCGGGCCTCAGCGGTCTTGAGTCGGGCTATCACGACCTTGACAAACTCACATCGGGTTGGCAACCCTCTGACCTCATCATTATTGCTGCCCGTCCTGCGATGGGTAAAACAGCGTTTGTGCTTTCGATGGCTCGCAACATGGCCATTAACTATAACATTCCGGTGGCTATTTTCTCGCTTGAAATGTCAAACCTTCAACTCGTTAACCGTTTGATTAGTAGTACATGCGAACTTGAAGGTGAAAAAATCAAGAGCGGCCGCCTCTCGCCCATGGAGTGGGACCAACTCATGTCGCGCGTCAAGCACTTGTATAGCGCACCCTTGTATATCGACGACACGCCCTCACTGTCAATCTTTGAATTGCGAACAAAGGCCCGCCGATTGGTGCGTGAGCACAATGTGAAATTCCTCATCATCGACTACTTGCAACTTATGAATGCCTCGGGCATGAGATTTGGCAGCCGTGAGCAAGAGGTGAGTATGATTTCGCGCTCGCTCAAACAACTTGCCAAGGAGTTGAGCATTCCCATTGTCGCGCTGTCGCAGTTGAACCGTAGCGTAGAGTCGCGCACCGACGGCAAGCGTCCGCAGTTGTCTGACTTGCGTGAAAGTGGTGCGATTGAGCAAGATGCCGACATCGTGTGCTTCATTCACCGTCCCGAGTATTATTTGCGTTCCGATACCGATGCCAACGGTAATGACATTCGCGGTTTGGCCGAATTTATCGTGGCCAAGCACCGTAGCGGTTCGGTCGATGATGTCAAATTGCGCTTCCGTCCCAAGTTTGCCCGCTTCGACAATTGGAGCGATGACATGCCCATGGGTCAAAGCACTACAATGGAATCGTCGCTCAATCAGTTAATGGGCAACGGAAACACTACACCAGGCAATAATGTGCTTTCTGGTGGCAATGCCGATTTCTTGCAACAATCGGGCGAAGATGCTCCCTTCTGATACTGACATTGCAATATAAGGGAATTTTATAAAAGTTCTCTAAAAACTTTTGTTTGGTTGTGTTGTTTTAAGGTAAACTCACAATCAAACATTTGTTTTATATGAAAAAGACATTCTTAATGTTGATTGTCATGCTTACATGTGTGACAATATCGGCCCAAAACTTGTCGCGCAAGGAGATGCGTCAAATGCAGGCCTTTTTGAACCAAACTTCAGAAAAGGGCGTGAGCAATGCCCAAGCGTTGCAAATCAACGACCTGACCACCGTCGCCACTTGGCACGGAGTGAGCATTGACAACGGCCATGTCGTGGCCATTGATTGGAAAGACAAGCGCCTTGCCGGCCGTCTCGACTTGTCGGGATTTACTGCGTTGAAGAGCCTTGATGTGTCACATAATTGGTTGTCGGCAGTGATGCTGACAGGTTGCTCTTCGTTGATTGATGTCAATGTGAGCCACAACATTTTGACCGATATCGACCTCACCGGCTGTGTGGCATTAGAGCAGTTGAACATCTCGCGCAACCGCCTCACCGACTTGACTCTCGCCGATGTGCCCATGATTAAAAACCTCAACTGCTCCAACAATATGTTTGCCGACTTGAATGTGTCGGGGGCATTGAAACTCACCACGCTCAACTGTCAGAACTGCCGATTGCAAAATCTGCTCGTTGATGGCTGCACTGCGCTCAAAAACCTTTATTGCAGTTTCAACCGCCTTACCTCGCTCAATCTCATCGGTGTCGAAAATCTGTCGGTGTTGAGCGTTGAGGATAATCGCATTTCGACAATGCTCATTTCGGGCCTTCCCTCGTTGTCAACACTCATGTGTAGCGGCAACAGCATGACATCTCTTGTTGTGCGCGACTGTCAGGCACTCATGGACCTTATTTGCAGTTACAACTGTCTCACTTCGTTGACCGTGGAGCAGTGTCCCGCACTGGTGTTTGTCGATTGCTCTTACAACAATTTGAGCGAACTCAATCTGTCAAGTCAGTACTTCTTGCAACGGCTCTTGTGCAACAACAATATGCTCACAATGCTCGATGTGTCGTTTGACCAAGAACTATCTTATGTCAACTGCCGCTATAATCTTATTACCGATTTGCGCACCACCTCAACGCCAAATCTGCGAGTCATAGCCGCACAATGGAACCTCTGATATAGCAAATAGGCAACCTCACACGAGATTGCCTATTTTTTATATTGTTGTGTCAGTGATGATTAGTCAAACAGTTCGGTCGACAGATATCGCTCGCCCGTGTCGGGGAGAATGGCGACAATGGTCTTGCCGGCGTTGGCGTCTTGTTGGGCCTGTCTGATGGCTGCGTTTAATGCCGCACCCGATGAAATGCCAGCCAAGATGCCTTCCTTGCGTGCCAATAGACGGGCAGTGTTGATGGCATCATCGTCGGTAACGGTCATCACCTTGTCGGCCAATGAGCCATCATAGTTGTCGGGGATAAAGTTTGCGCCGATACCTTGAATTTTGTGTGCGCCTGCCTTGCCTTGCGTTATTAGCGGCGACGACGCAGGCTCAACAGCAACAGCCTTGATGACGTTGTTCATCGCTTTCAACCCTCGTGCAGTGCCAGTGAAAGTGCCGCCAGTGCCAACCGTAGCCACGAAAATATCAATGTTGCCGTCAGTATCATTCCAAATCTCGCGAGCAGTCGAGTTGATGTGAACTGCGGGATTGGCCTCATTGTCAAATTGGCCTATAATCATAGCCCCGGGATTGCTGTCGCGCAACAGTTCGGCCTGTTTGATTGCCCCGGCCATACCTTCGGCACCCGGAGTCAACACAATCTCGGCACCGAGTGCTTTAAGCAGTTTGCGACGCTCGATGCTCATAGTTTCGGGCATAGTGAGCACCACTTTGTAGCCTTTGAGCGAGGCAATCCAAGCCAAGCCCACGCCCGTGTTGCCGCTTGTAGGCTCAATGATGAGAGCGCCCGGAGCGAGAAGCCCCTTGCGTTCGGCATCTTCAATCATTGATAAAGCAGCACGGTCTTTGATGCTGCCGCCAGGGTTAAACAATTCAACCTTAACGAGAACGCGCGCTTTCAGATTCAGTTCGCGGGCAATGTTACCCACCTCGATTAACGGAGTGTTGCCAATGAGCGATAAGAGATTGTTGTGAATATGTGCCATTGTAGGGTAGTGATTATGTTAGTGGCAAAGTTACCACCTCTTTATAACCTATGCAATAGCCAAAATGTTTTTTAGACTAAAAATACGCTGCACGATCAGAAATAATCGCTAAATTTTGACCGATAAAAAAGCCCTGCAAACACATGAAAAAACACTCATTTTAATAGCAACATTATCAATGCTATTGACTTGACCTTGCAAATACTCTTGTGCAGGCTTGGTTGCATTGGGCATCATGTCCTCTACAATCATAGCCTTATACTCGCCAAGAATTTCAATGCGTTTTTTCGCGTTCTCTATTGTTGCCTGTGCGTCATTCAGTTTGCCGTCAAAGCCTCCAAATAGTTTGGGGAGTTTGCGCAACTCGTTTAGGTATATGCCTGACTCCATGTAGAGGGCACTTGCGACATTATCTTGTGTGATTTCACCCTCGCCTTGCCATAACTTGTAGCGGTTTTTCTTGCCGTACTTTTCTTGCAACTCGGGGTTAATACCCTCAGTCCATTCGTTTTTTTTATGAAGTTTATCGCAGACGCATGATGATTTGAAATCCTCAAAGACACTTCAACTCCGTTCGCTAATGTTATTGGTTTGTAGGAAGATATGTCCGAGTTTGCATCCATTAAACCCATAGCAGAACTTAGAGAATATATCAATCCGTTGGCTCCGATATTACCTTTTTCAGAGATTTCTTGTGCCAAAGTTTGTAATTTCCCCAAACTTTGTTGTAACTTTGCTGCATCAGAATTGGAAAGCGCTTGGAAGGGCGGAGTTTTATCTCGGCGGTCTAACTCAATAGAGTCGATAGTGCTTTTCCAGTTCTGTTTTTTATTTCGCTTGGTTCGATATACTCTACAGCCTTTCTTTCTTTGCTATTGCCTTTCTTCAACGAATAGCGAGCGGGTTCTTCCAAACGCATTGTTTCAGGATTAAACTCAAGACCACTTTCACGAACATAGTCATACTCCACATTGTCCAAGTTGGGATGCTCGGCATTAAACTTGTCAATGATTTGTCGCGCCTTGCTCGCCATAATCATCAACTCGTTTTGATTGGGAGCGAGGTTGCCCAAATCGGTGCCTTGCACCATGTCCCACAATACGCGGTCGGTGATTTCGTCGATGCTTTCAAACTCTTGAATGTCAAATAGGTTTACACCCACCCAACGCCAAAAGTCTTGCAATTTCGGCAATAGTTTCTTCCCTTACTTGTCCTTTCAAGAATGGCAATCTCTCTTCAAGACGAGCCAACTCATGTGTGAGCCCTTGAAATAGAATGCTTGTTGATGCATAGCTCTTGCCAATCTTCTCTACCTCGGTTACATAAGTCCCCAACCATAAGCCTGATTACCCTCACCCTCGCCTATATGACCATGGTCAAAGGCATCAAACTTCGCTCCGCTACCATGATAAACTATTTGAAATTCGGGATTTTTTTGGTCATTCAGTATTGCATCTACAGCATCTTTTCGTATCTTTGCAATATCACTCGTGCCGATGGTTGTCGTTTCGGGCGTTCTGTTCAGGGTTGCATTTGCGGCATTGAACACATCGGATAGTTCTCCCCATATGTTTATCAACTCCATATCATCTACACTGTTGTCAAGTTCTTTTTCTATGACAACCACATACCCATTTGATAATGTTTTATAGAATCTAATTGACTCGCGATTATTTTTAGTCGAGCCCTTTCGCACATAATCCGGGGCAACCATTATATACGGAATCAATTCTGCATTTTCAAATAATTTATCAATATTAAGCCCACACACGATTGTGGGTAATGCACACAACAAAGCCCCACACCAATGTGCAGGGCCAGTATAACTATACAACAAATATTTAGAAACTGAATTGCGTCATGAGGCATGCGCGACGGGCGTAGTTGTGGGTGCCGTCGAAGTTTTGTCGTTTGCCAAGGTTTACTTCTGCTCCTAATTGTACTCGCGGTGTGATGTTCCAAAACAGATTGACGGCGCTGTAAAGACCATATTTATAAGTGGTGGGGTCGATGTGGTGTGAGGGCGCAAAACGCTCTTGTCCCACGGTGGCGCTCATAAACAAGTCGGGGCGAAAGTTATATTGCACGGCGGCATACCATGCCCACGATTGCGGTGCATACATTTCGCCGGGCGAGTCGGGGTTGTTGATAAGGTCAAAATTGCCCATAATCAAGTCGCCGGTGAGGCTGCCATAACCCTCGCCAATGTTGCCAGCTCCATAAAGGGTGAGGTGTTTGGTGGGGCGCATCACGGTGCTCAGTTGCAAGCCCCAACCCATGCGCATCGCGTTGCTTGCTGTGACAAGGTCTTGATAGGGGAGAAAGCGGGTGATGCCCGATAGGCGAATGTGGCCGTTGTCGTTGAGGTTAAACTGTGCGAATGCTGCCACATTGGGCACCCAATCGTTGAGGTGGCCTGTGTTGATATTGTCATATCCCACTTGCGATTGTGGCGACTCGATTGAGGCGGCTACGGTGAGTTGCGGCATCACATTGTGCATCCATCTAACAAGCACGGCATTGGTCTGCACTTCGGCTTGCGGACCTTGGGCGTCAATGAGTTGGGGAAAAGCGGCAGGGTCGCCAAATGTTGACGGAGCATAACCCACGGTCCAATCGTTAACGGTGGCATAGGCTTTTTTGAGTTTCATGCCCACTTGGTTGTAGCCGTCAAAGTTTGTCTCGATATATAACTGATAGTTGCCGATGCGCTCGTTGCGGCCAATGACTTTGAAATATAAAGCCGTACCGGCAGGGGTAGTGGTTATTTTGCGGCGGTTTACCTTGTCGGCGGGCACTGAGATGGCATAGGGTATAAAGCCGTTGTAGGGAATGATGCCACCCCAATCGGCCCAACCTCTCATTCTCACAGCGCCGCCAATACCCATGGCAAATCGGCTATCCTTGCTCACAAACATAAAATAGGGCGCACTCGGGTCTTGGAAATGGCGGAATTGGTCGACATAAAACATGTCAATCACCGCCCTGACCGAATCTTTGCTTGGCTCGGTTCCGTCGCCAATCAATATCACACGGTGGCTTTCTTTGAGCGAATCAATTAATATCTCGCTCGAAGTCTTTGCCGACACTGCCACAAACGGCAATGCACACAAAATTGCTAAAAACGCCTTTTTCATAACTGAACACTTTTAAAGTTATTGATGCATATTCAACAATCACATCTCTAAATAGTTCGTACCCGTGGCCGAAGAACACCTGAATATGTTACACTTTGTTACACCATGTTACAAATGTTACACATAAATGCTAAACATTCAACTCGTTTTGCTGTTTTCATATTTTATTATTAGATTTGTAACTTGATTAAACTATGCATAGATTTTTCAGTCTAATGAACATAGTAAACGCTAACTTGTAATAAAAGAAGATTATGAACATCAATCGTGTAATACTGCTTGTAATGCTGATGCTCGGCTGCTCATGGGCAATGTCGGCTCAGGGTTTCTATGACGATGATATCTACTATAACGCGTCAAAGGCAAAGAAGCAGACAAACAAAACAAAATCAACTGCAACAACCGTCAGCACAACTGTTTATGACTTTCCCGCTGCCGATTTCTACACCGTTGACAATGCGCCCAATCGCGATGTCGATGAGTATAACCGTCGCGGAGCCTATGCACAGGACGACACTGTGGCATCTGACTCATTGATGATGCAAGACTTTGAGTACACACAGCGCATCGAACGCTTTTACAACCCCGATGTGGTGAAAGGTTCAAACGATGAAGAACTCAAATCGACCTATTATAGCAGTGTTGAAAGCCCCGAAATAAATGTCTATTACATCGACACCGACCCATGGTTGTGGGGCACTTTGTATTATCCCTACTCATGGCGCTATTATAGTCACTATTCGCCCTACTATTACAGTTCTTGGTGGGGACCGTCATGGTACTACACATGGGGTTATGACCCATATTGGGGACCTTCGTGGTGTCCCGGCTATTATCCCGGTTACTATCCTCACCACCATCCCCATCATCCTAAGCCGGGCTATGCTCCCGCACCTTCACACCGTCCAGCAGGCTCGGGCGCATATCGTCCTGCTCGCCTCGGTCGCAACGATGGTTATGGCCGCGGAACTCGTCCCGGTTCAAGCCGCAGCAATAGCCAATATAGCGGTCAACGCCCAGGTTCGCGTAGTAACGGCAGCAACTACAACGGTTATCGCTCATCATCATCACGCAGCAACCAACGCAATTCATCGGTAGGCAGCACAGAGCGTTCAAACCGTTCGAGCAACAAGTCTTATGATAGCAACTCAACCACACGCCGCAGCAGTAGCAGCAGCTCTTACTCATCGCCCTCACGCAGCGGTAGTCGCAGCAGTGGCTCAATGGGAGGCAGTCGCGGTGGTCACAGCGGAGGCAGTCGCAATGGCCGTCATTAATCAAATTCATGTATAAACATTAAATTAACCTATATGAAAAAAATGTTATTAACTGCTGTTGTCGGTGTATTACCGGTGGTAATGACCGCTCAAAGTGCAACTGATGCTTATATGTTGGCGCAACCCGACATGAAGGGTACTGCACGATTTATGTCAATGGCAGGTGCGTTTGGCGCACTTGGTGGCGACTTGTCAACACTCAGCCAAAACCCCGCCGGTGTGGGCGTTTACCGCAGTAGTGAAGTGGGCGTTACGCTCAACCTCGACTTTCAGTCAACATCTGCAACCTCAATCGGAGCGACTGACAATGTGACTCGCAAAGCCGACCAATTTAAGGCAACTTGTCCTAACTTTGCCTATGTTGGCGCTGTCAATCTTGATAGTGATGCAATGCCCAGTATCTCATGGGGTATCGGCTACTCTCGCATAGCATCATTTGACCGCAAGTATACTGGCTATGTACCTCAGTTGTCAACATCAATGAGTAACTATGTGGCAAATTTCACAAATGGAATACCCTTAGGTGACATTTCTTATGACAACGATAATGACCCATATAAGTATTCCGAAGCACCATGGTTGAGTATATTGGGCTATAACTCATATTTGATTAACCCCGTTGGTCTTTCAAATGACACATACCAAGGCTTGTGGAAAAACGGCACAAATGGTGATGCAACATTCACTGTTCGCGAAAAAGGCTATGTTGACCAATTTGACCTTGACCTTGGTGGCAACATCATGGATGTTCTTTATTGGGGCATTGGTGTAGGTATTACCGACTTGGCATTTGCAACCGATGCCTATTATGATGAAGAGTTGGTTAATGCTCGCATAGTTGGCAAGGATAATGTCGGCACTGAAAATGGCGATGCTTGGTTTGGCTTGCGTAATTATAGCAAAGTACGCGGTACTGGTGTGAATTTCAAAGCAGGTGTTATTGTTAAGCCTATAAATGAACTCCGTTTCGGTTTGGCTGTTCACACTCCCACATACTATGACCTCCGTCACGAAATGCTTGGTGAATGCGATTACAGTTATTCATCAGGTATTGAAGGTTATCATGATACTGACGACGGTTGGATGTCGTTCTATAACTCGGGTTACTATTCACCTTGGCGACTTATTGCAAGTGTGGCAGGCGTGATTGGCGGTCGTGGTATCATCAGCGCCGACTATGAATATGTAGGCTACAGCTCAATGAAAGTGAAAGATGATTTAGGCATGGAATACTACGATATTGCCGAAGATATAGATAACTATTATGAAGATTCTCACATCTTGCGCCTTGGTGGCGAATTTCGCGTAACACCTCAATTCAGTCTCCGTGCAGGTTATAGTTATCAATCATCACCAGCCAAAGATGATGCTATCAGCAACGAAGAATATATCTACACATCAGGCACTAACCCTGCTTACATCTTTGACAAGTCAACTCAATATATAACAGCAGGTCTCGGTTACCGTTTCAATGCGTTCTATATCGACATGGCTTATGTTCACAAAATGCGTGAAAGCGTTTACCGTCCCTTCACATCATTTGACGGCAACGAATCGCCCAGCGCACTCATTACCGACCACAACAACCAAGTGGTAATGTCGGTAGGCGTGAAATTCTAACACAAACAAGTAACTAATCACATAAATAGAGGCAACTCCAATCGGGGCTGCCTCTATTTTTATTGTTGTTGGAGGTCGGTCAAACTCCCACATTGCGCTAATTGTTATTTTTGCTTGACTTTTACATTTTGGTAGTCGGGACCGTCATAAATGGCGATGTGTAGATAGCGGGTTTTGCCTGTGGAGTTGGGCTTGGCAAATATTTTTAATTCGCCGTTGTTGCCGTGGTTATACTCGCTGTATTCGATTTTAAGCCATTCAAACTCATTCATGATAGTACCGGCATCGGTCACCCACGAGCTACCGTTGTCGCCTGTCTTGTAATTGTGAATGCCGGCATGGTTAAAGGTTACATCGCCGCTAATGACCATTTCGCCACCATCGGCCGAGAATGTAACGGTGTCGGGAAAGCCCAAATCGGTTTCTTCAAACTCGCACGATGCAAAAAGCAAGGGCATGAGCATCGCAAAAATAAAACTAAACTTTTTCATTTATTGAATGTTGGTTATTTCATAAACACGAGATATACTGCGGCAATGAGCAACACAAAGGCAAGGATGTGATTCCAACGAATTTCAGTGCCTTCAAAGGCTATGAGGCTGAAAATCACAAAAACCACAAGGGTGATAACCTCTTGCATCACTTTGAGTTGAATGAGCGAGAACGGTCCGCCGTTGCCGTCAAAGCCGATGCGGTTGGCAGGCACTTGACAGCAGTATTCAAAGAATGCAATTACCCATGAAAACAATATCACGGCATAGAGCGGCCAGTTAGTTGATATGCCAGTCGATTGCAGTTTCAAGTGGCCATACCATGCAAATGTCATAAATACATTTGACACCACTAGCAAGACTATAGTCCAAATAGCAGCACTCATTTTTTTAACGATTTAGCACGGTTTTCACGCATTTTGTAACCTTCGGCATAGTTGCTGCGGCTGATGGCTTCTTGTTGGGGCATGATGGTGCGCAACAAGTCCATATCGATATAGTATTTGCCGCTGCCACGCTTGATTGAGAACACTTGGTGTTTGCGTTCAACAACACTGTCACACAAGGGGCTGTGCCATGACTCGTTGGGGAGCAACTCAGCCGGTACATTGTCAATCATGACAGGCACAACATGTGAACAAGGAGGATAACCAATCATTGTCCACATCATAGTGAGCGAAGGGCCTTCGCCGGGCAATACGCCTTCAAACACGATTGATGCTGTTGACGAGCGGCGAGGAATAAAGTCTTGGTCAACCACCCAACGGTCGGCGCCATTGGCAAAGTCGCGGCCTATGAGCGAGTGGTAAAACGAGCGAGAGATGCCCTCGGTAAAAGTGGCGGGTGTGATAGAGTCGCCTGCAAGATAGGGCGCAATGAGTTGGCGTGCGTTTTCTTCGCGAATGTAGCCATATCCGCCGTCGGTGTTGCGGTTGTGGCTATAATTGGTGCGAACAATCACTCCGTCTTTGGCATCTTTGAGCGAGTATTTCACATAGTTGAAATCGTCGGTTTCGTAATATGCACCGTCGCCGGTAGCATCGATGAGGCCGAAGTTGGCTTGTACGCCCATTGGCTTGGGCAAAGTGTCAAGCAGGTTTTCAAAGTCGGCCAATGTGCGACAACGGCTCAAAGCCAATGCCATTACTATACCCTCGCGGTCTTTATAGTCGGTAGTGTCGGGGGCAAGGTTGTAAGAAGCCGTGTTCATGATAGCAAATCCGGCCTCGTTCATGCCCATCCACGCATCGCGATAGGTAGAGTCGCCGGCATTGTATAGTGCCACATATGTAAAGCGTTCGCCTGGGTTTTTAGGCTCGATGCGTGCCACAAAGTTGTCCTCAACGCCTGTGTCGCGATGTTTCCACAATAGGGGACGGCCCGACTGTGTGGCCTCGCCCGAAATGATTGCTGATGTGCATGCCCACGAAATGCCATAGGCTATGCTCATAAATAGTGCTAAAACTAATATCTTATTTTTCATGTTATATATGTATTGTCATGTTTATTGTGCAAAATTACACTTTTATCTGCTAACGCCTTTGATTGGTCGCAATATTTTTTTAATTTTACCATCTGTTAAAACAATGAATGATGAAAACTGATAAAAAATATATATTTGAATTGCCCATGAAGGTGCGCGACTATGAGGTTGACTCAGAGGGTATCGTTAACAATGCTAACTATTTGCACTACATGGAACACACTCGCCATGAGTTTTGTCACAGTGCGGGAATGTCGTTCCGTCAAATGCATGAACAAGGCATCGACCCGGTGTTGCGCAAAGTGGAGATTGAATATGTCACTCCGCTTGGATTGGGCGATGAAATGGTGAGCAAACTCAATATCGCTCGTGAAGGTGCCCGATTTGTGTTCTATCAAGATATTTATAATACCAAAGACCAACTTGTGGCAAAGGCTGTGGTGACTTGTGTGTGCATTGAAAATGGCCGACTCACACGCGGCGAAGTGCTTGCCAAAGCGTTTGAAGACTATCTCAACCGACAATAATAATGGAATTGGTTTATCGCATCGCATTTGCCTCGCTTAAAGGCTTGTCGCGCACATTTGCCGACGAGATTATCACGCGATTGGGTAGCGAAGAATTGTTCTTTACCGCGCCCGAAAGGCAATTGGCATGCGTGCTCGGCTTTAACAACAAGATGCTTGCTCAGACCTATCGCGATGAGGTGCTTGAAAAAGCCCGTCGTGAGGCCGATTTCATTGCTCGCAACAATGTGAAGCCCATCTATTACACCGATGCCGACTATCCTTGCCGTCTCAATGACTGCGATGATGCTCCGCTCATGATTTACACGGCTGGCAAGTGCAATCTCAATGCCTCACACATTGTGAGCATCGTGGGCACTCGCTATGCTACACCCTATGGCATCGACTTTACTAACCGTGTGGTCGAAGACCTCTCGCGCAAACTTGATGACTTGGTGATAGTGAGCGGTTTGGCTTATGGTATAGATATTGCGGCACACATGGCATCGTTGCGACACAATGTGCCCACAGTGGCTGTGCTTGCCCATGGACTCAACACCATTTATCCCGCAAGTCATCGCAATATAGCTGCTGATATTGTCCGAGGTGGAGGCATGCTTGTTACTGATTACCGTTCGATTGATGCTATTCACAAAGGTAATTTTGTGGCTCGTAACCGCATTGTGGCATCGTTGTGTGACTGTTTGGTTGTCGCTGAATCGGCCGACAAGGGCGGTGCTCTCATTACAGCAGGCATTGCTGACAGTTATGGACGCGATGTGATGGCTTTGCCTGGACGCACATCTGACAAATATAGCGCAGGTTGTAACCGTTTAATCTCAAACAATGTAGCTGCATTGGTCGAAAGTGCCGACGACATAATTAAGGCAATGAGGTGGACTCCCAAAGTTGAGGAGGGATATCAGGCTACATTATCAATGGAATTGACAACCGAGGAACAGGCTGTGGTAGATTATTTATCGCAGCATGATGAAGCGCAAATCAATCAGTTGTGTGTTGCACTCAATTCATCGGTGTCAAAACTTATGGCCTTGCTCATAGAAATGGAATTCAAGGGCTTGATATTGACATATCCCGGAGGTCGTTATCGCCTCGCATAAAATCAGTTAATAACCACAAAAAACAACAATACCGATGAAAAAAATTATTGCACCATCAGAACTTATCATAAATGCCGACGGCTCGGTGTTTCACTTGCATTTGACTCCTCAACAACTCACCGACCGCATTATACTTGTGGGTGACCCCGGTCGCGTTGACATGGTGGCATCGTTCTTTGACGAAATCACTTTTGATGTGACATCGCGCGAGTTTCACACCATTGGCGGGGTGTTCAAGGGCAAACCAATAATGTGTTTGAGCCACGGCATCGGACCCGATAATATCGACATTGTAATCAACGAACTTGATGCGTTGGCCAACATCGACTTTGAAACACGCGAAGTAAAGGAGCAACACCGTCAACTGACAATGGTGCGTATCGGTACATCGGGAGCATTGCAACCCGAACTCAAAGTGGGCACTCCCGTTATTGCCACAAAGGCTATCGGCTTTGACGGCGTGTTAAACTATTATGACGGTCGAAACGATGTGGCCGACCTTGAATTTGAACACGCATTTTGTGAACATGTGGGCTGGAATCCGCTATGGGCAAAACCCTATGTAGTAGATGCCGACCAATCGCTTGTGGAGCAGATAGGCGGCGATGACATGGTGAGAGGCAACACTATATCGGCCGTAGGTTTTTATGGCCCGCAAGGACGCGAATTGCGTTTGCATTTGGCCAATCCCGACCTTAACTCACGCATAGAGTCGTTTCGCCACAACGGCTTGAAAGTGACTAACTATGAAATGGAAAGTGCGCCATTGCAAGGCCTTGGCCGCATGCTTGGACATCGCGCAATGACAGTGTGCACAATCATTGCCAATCGCATGAACCACGATGCGACACCCAACTACAAAACCGCTATCCGCGACCTTGTAGCCACTGTCCTCGACCGCATCTGATTTTAGCCTACTGAGGCTTTGCGATAGAGAACGATTGCAATAATGATGTAGATGAAATTGGGTATCCACATTGCGATAAACGGCGATGTGTAGCCCGAGATGGCAAAGGTTGAAGTTACTGTTGAGAACAGAATGTAAGAGAAACTCAACACCAAACCGATACCGATGTTGATACCCATGCCGCCTTTGACTTTGCGTGAAGAGAGCGACATGCCGATAACGGTCAGAATAAACGCTGCCGCACACATGGCAAAACGGCGGTGATACTCGATTTCAAACGATTTGATATTAGCCACGCCACGCTCTTTTTGGCGTGAGATGTATTCGCTCAATTGTGGCGAAGTCATCATTTCGTGGTCCTTTTCTGATATAAGGAAATCGCGAGGTTCAATGGTGATAATGGTGTCAAGGCGACGGCCCGAGGTGATGTATTCGCGGTCGCCCTTAAAGTCGCGAATCATGTAGTCTCGCACTTGCCAACGATAGAGCGTGTCCCACTTGATGCTTTGAGCGGTCAAGCGGCTTACAAGTTGCTTGTCTTCAAACGATTCGAGCGAGAATTTATAGCCGGTTTTTGTGTTGTTGTCATATCGGCTCATGTAGGCAATCTGTCCGGGTGCTACCTGCATCTGAATGTTGCTGCCATAGTCAACGCGCTTGTTTTTTACATAAGTGTTTTGATACTCAATGCGTTCAATGTTAGCCGGGGGAATGACATAAGCACTCAATACATAAGTGAAAATGGCAATCACGGCAGCCGAAATCATGTAGGGACGCATCAGTCGCTTGAAACTCATGCCCGATGCGAGCATGGCGATAATCTCGGAATTATCGGCAAGTTTTGATGTGAAAAAGATTACGGCAATAAATGTGAACAGCGGGCTGAACTGATTGGCAAAGTAGGGAAGGAAGTTGACAAAATAGTCAAAGATGGTTGCTTCAAGAGGCGCTTTGAGAAACGAGTCAAGTTTCTCGTTGATGTCAAACATCACTGTGATTGCCAAAATAAGGAAAATGGCAAACACAAATGTTCCGAGAAACTTGCGAATGATATATAAGTCTAACTTCTTTATCATTGATGAATATTATTACAAACGACGGGTTACGCGTTCAACCATCATTGTTTTCCACGCCTTGAAATCGCCGGCGATGATGTGCTTGCGAGCTTCGCCAACAAGCCACAAGTAGAATGCGATGTTGTGGATTGATGCGATTTGCAATGCGAGCAACTCGTTGCTGATAAACAAGTGGCGAAGGTAGGCTTTTGAGTATTGGCGGTCAACATAACTTGGACCGTCTTCCTGAATGGGCGAGAAGTCGTTGGCCCATTTCTTGTTGCGCATGTTCATGATGCCGTGAGCGGTAAAGAGCATGCCGTTGCGGCCGTTGCGTGTGGGCATAACGCAGTCCATCATGTCAACACCGCGGTCAATGGCTTCGAGAATGTTGGCGGGAGTGCCAACGCCCATTAAGTAGCGGGGTTTGTCCTTGGGCAAAATTTCGTTTACCACCTCAATCATGTCATACATTACCTCTGCAGGTTCGCCCACAGCCAATCCGCCGATGGCGTTACCGTCAGCACCAAGTTCGGCCACGGTGAGTGCCGATTGACGGCGCAAGTCGGGGTAGGTGCAGCCTTGCACAATGGGGAAGTAGGCTTGTGAATAGCCATATTTGCCCTCTGTTTCTTTATAGTGTTTCCAACCGCGCATAAGCCAACGGGTGGTCAATCCAAGCGATTTTTTAGCATAGTCATAGTCGGCAGTGCCGGGAGGACATTCGTCAAGTTGCATCATGATGTCGGCACCGATTGAACGCTGAATGTCAACAACATTCTCGGGTGTGAACAAGTGTTTTGATCCGTCGATATGTGAACGGAAATGTGCGCCTTCTTCGGTCAATTTGCGGTTGCCTGAAAGCGAGAACACTTGAAAACCGCCACTGTCGGTGAGAATGGGTCGGTCCCAACCGTTGAATTTGTGCAGACCGCCCGCCTGTTCCAAAATCTCAATGCCCGGACGCAAGTAGAGATGATAAGTGTTGCCCAAAATGATTTGTGCCTTCACATCGTCACGAAGTTCATGAAGGTGAACGGCTTTAACCGAACCGAGTGTGCCCACAGGCATGAAAATCGGAGTCTCTATTTGGCCGTGGTCGGTGGTAATCAACCCCGCACGCGCATTGCTGTTTTTGTCTGTTGCTTGTAATTGAAAGTCCATAGACTGCAAAGTTAGCAAAAATTATTGAGATATGGGAGAAGCTCGCCGATATTTGAGCAACAGGAGTTACCTATAAGGAGCGTCAGATTGCTTGTACGGCGGCGTTGTATTTAGCTATTGATGTGGCTTTTTTGATTGCTTTGTGTGGTTTGTGGCCTATGAGCGATTCAAGATGATCCCAAAAGGTTTTGACTTTTGTGAGCAACTGTGCGTCGCCTTGTAACACTGTGCTGTAGTGTTCATAGAGTAACGAGTGCAATTCAAGCATGCGTTCGATTTGCTCTTCTTGGCCAAGTGTTATGCCTTGCTTGTATTCAAGCGCAAGTGACGGACGGGCCAATAGCCCGCGACCAATCATGATGCCGTGCAAATTGGGGTATTGCTCTGCGATGATGTCGATTTGCTCAGGGGTCGTGATATCGCCGTTATATATCACGGGTTTCTCGCATTTGGCCATGAATCGAGCAAATGACTGCATGTCAACCGTGCCTTTGTACTGCTGTGTGCCGATGCGGGGGTGCATGGTAATATGAGTTAATCGTGCTTGGTTGAAGATGGGGAGCAGGTCGATGGCTTGTTGGGGATTGTCAAGGCCAAGGCGCATTTTTATTGAGAATGTCAACTGCGGATATTGGTCGATGGCAGTGGCAATTTCGCTCACGGTATCGGGGTGGACAAGCAGTCCGGAGCCGCGCCCTTTGCGTGATTGTGGTGGAAACGGACAGCCCATGTTTATGTCGATGTGAGTGTGGCTGGTAGCAATAACCGCATTGACAAGAGTGTGAAACTCGTTGGCGTCACGGCAGATTATCTGCGGAACGATGTTGATGCCTTGGTTGTTGCCCGGCTCAATGTCGCGAATGTCGCGATGGCGAGGCTCGCCGTTGTGCAAGTGGATAAACGGCGTATAATAAAAGTCGATGCAGTCACCGTAGACTTGATTGTGAAATCGACGGTAGGCTGCATCGGTATATCCTTGTAGTGGCGCAAATGAGATGTTCATCGGCGGCAAAGTGGAATTGTTTAGTTAAAAAGTCGCTCGGGATATGCTCCTTCGGCGTGCAAAGCCGCGAGTTTGGCAATAACGGTGGGGCGGTCTTCGGGGTAGGTGACGCCAAACCATTTTGAGTTTGTTTCCATAACCTTCACGGTCGCTTCGCCCGATGTGATGAGGCGGTTAACGATTGTGGGAATGAAGTATTCGGCTTTGAGATTATCGATGTTTTGTTCGAGAAACTCTACAAAGAACTGTTGGCTATAATCAAAATAGTCAGGAGTGAAGCCCCACATGTTCATCGACACGGGAGTGTTGGGGTCAAGCATCTGCTTATTGCCGTGTTCGTCGTCATAGATGATTTGGCCTTTTGCATTGTAGCCGATTGATGTGCGCTCGGTGATAGTGGCGAGCAATCCGTTTTTGGTGCTGCACACACCGCGTGACACTTTACCGCCTTCCGACATGGTGTTGCCCACTTTGAAGCCCACCATGCAGTAGTCGCCTTTGCGTTCGCGTTGACGCATCAATTCTTGTGCCATCACTTCAAAAGTGTTGTGGCCATAAAAGTCGTCGGCATTGATAACGGCAAACGGCTCGTTCACAGCTGTCTTGCCCATGAGAATGGCGTGGTTAGTGCCCCAAGGTTTGGTGCGTTCGGCCGGACATGTAAATCCTTCGGGAAGGCTGTCGCGCTCTTGGAATACTACCTCAACGGCAATGTGTCCGTCATATTTTGAAAGCACCTTTTCGCGAAATTCGTTTTCAAAATCATGGCGAATGACAAATACTATTTTGCCAAATCCGCTGCGAATGGCGTCAAATATAGAATAGTCCATGATGGTTTCGCCGTTGGGGCCGAGTCCGTCAAGTTGTTTGAGACCGCCGTAGCGGCTGCCCATTCCGGCTGCGAGGACCAATAATGTTGGTTTCATATTTTGAGGTCAGTGAATCGTTATGAGTTATTTTTTGCACAAAGGTAACTAAATAAATGAATACCGCATAATAAAAAATCGAATTATTGGCATTTTGCTATTTTTTATGGCCATTTTGCGAGTTGCGAGGAGGTGGCTTGACCGTATTTACCACATCGCGTATAAAAATGTGTCAAATGGGGGCTTTGTTATTTGTTGGACTCCGTTAAAATTAGTAATTTTGTCGCTAATTTAGATGTACTATTGTTAATCGAATAATAATAACGGATTATCCGCAGATGAAGAATATTAGAAATTTCTGTATTATCGCTCATATCGACCATGGTAAGAGTACTCTTGCCGACCGTCTGCTTGAGTTTACTAAAACAGTTTCGGAGAAAGATTTGCAGGCTCAGGTGCTTGACGATATGGACCTCGAACGCGAACGAGGCATCACTATCAAGAGCCACGCCATTCAGATGCAGTATTCGCTCAACGGTGAGCAATACACACTCAACCTCATTGACACTCCGGGACACGTTGACTTCTCTTATGAGGTGTCGCGCTCAATCGCCGCCTGTGAAGGCGCATTGCTCATTGTTGACGCTTCGCAAGGTATTCAGGCTCAAACTATCTCAAACTTGTATATGGCTATTGACAACGATTTGGAGATTATTCCAGTTGTCAACAAGGTTGACCTTGACAGTGCCAAACCCGAAGAGGTGGAAGACCAAATCATTGATCTTCTCGGTTGCAAACGCGAGGAAATCATTCGTGCAAGCGGCAAGACCGGTATCGGTATTCCAGAGGTGTTGGAAGCAATCGTAAACCGTGTTCCCGCACCCAAAGGCGACCCCGATGCTCCCTTGCAAGCATTGATTTTTGACTCGGTGTTTAACCCATTCCGCGGTATTATCGCATATTTCAAAATCGTTAACGGCCGCATTCGCAAAAACGACTTTGTTAAGTTTGTGGCAACAGGTAAGGAATATCATGCCGACGAAATCGGTGTGCTGAAACTTGACATGATGCCCGGCACCGAGCTATCGGCTGGTAATGTGGGCTATATCATTTCGGGTATCAAAACATCAAAAGAGGTAAAAGTAGGGGATACCATCACACATGTGGCAAATCCTTGCGAAAACGCTATCGAAGGTTTTGAAGAAGTGAAACCGATGGTGTTTGCAGGTGTTTATCCCATCGATGCCGAAGATTTTGAAAACTTGCGTGCTTCGCTCGAAAAATTGCAACTCAACGATGCCTCGCTCACATTCCAACCCGAATCGTCAATGGCGTTGGGCTTTGGTTTCCGTTGCGGTTTCTTGGGCTTGTTGCACATGGAGATTGTTCAAGAACGCTTGGGTCGTGAGTTTGACATGGATGTTATCACAACTGTTCCCAACGTATCTTATCGCGTTTATGATAAGCGTGGCGACATGCTTGAAGTGCACAACCCCTCAGGCTTGCCCGACTTGACTCTTATCGACCACATCGAAGAGCCATATATCAGAGCATCGGTTATTACTGCTGCCGACTATATCGGTCCGATTATGACCTTGTGTCTTGGCAAGCGAGGCGAACTCGTTAAGCAAGAATACATCTCGGGCAATCGCATGGAGATTATCTTTGACATGCCTTTGGGTGAGATTGTGATTGACTTCTACGACAAACTCAAAAGTATCTCAAAGGGTTATGCTTCGTTTGACTATCACTTGCACGATTTCCGTGAGTCAAAACTTGTCAAACTCGATATCCTCCTCAATGGCGAGAGTGTCGATGCGTTGAGCACATTGACTCATGCCGACAATGCAGTGTCGTTTGGCCGTCGCATGTGCGAAAAACTTAAAGAACTCATTCCTCGCCAACAATTTGACATCGCTATTCAGGCAGCAATCGGTGCTAAGATTATCGCTCGCGAAACAATCAAAGCCGTGCGCAAAGACGTAACTGCCAAGTGTTATGGTGGTGACATCTCGCGTAAACGCAAGTTGCTTGAAAAACAAAAGAAAGGTAAGAAACGCATGAAGCAAATCGGCTCGGTTGAAGTGCCTCAAAAAGCGTTCCTTGCAGTACTTAAACTCGACTAATTCTTAAAATAAATATCATGTCAGAAAATGTAGAAACATCGGGCTTTCACAAGGTGTATTATGCCGCGAAGAAAGCCATCAGAGTCCATGCATCGGGCGGTAACATTTTGATTGCCGCAACCATCTTGGCTTTCATCATGGCAAATGTGCCTGTGGTTAGTGATTATTACAACGCATTTTGGCAACAGCCCATGCGCATTCAAATCGGCGATTTCAATGTGTTGAGCCATGGCGGTCATCCCATGACCGTGTTGCAGTTTATTAACGATGCGTTGATGGTAGTGTTCTTCTTTACCATCGGTCTTGAAATCAAACGCGAGGTGCTTGTTGGCGAATTGTCTTCGTTGAAAAAAGCCCTTTTGCCCATTATTGCGGCATGTGGCGGTATGATTGTACCTGTGGTTATTTTCTATTTTTTGAGCAACGGCGCCGATTATTCAAAAGGTTCGGCTATACCTATGGCAACCGACATCGCGTTCTCGCTCGGTGTGCTTGCTATGCTAGGTAAGCGTGTACCCATCGCGCTCAAAGTGTTCCTTACTACTCTCGCCGTTGTTGACGATATCGGCGGTATTGTGGTTATTGCCGCTTGCTACACATCACACATTGAGTTTATGATGCTCGTTTATGCAGCAATCTTGATGGGTGTGTTGACATTGGGCACTGTGTTCAAAATCCAAAGCAAGATTTTCTATATTTTGATTGGTCTTGTAGTGTGGTTCTTGTTCCTTAACTCGGGTATTCACTCAACTATTGCCGGTGTATTGGTGGCATTCTGTATCCCTGCATCGCCCGTATTCCCTGTTAAAGAATATGTGAAAAACATTCGTGAGGCAATCTCTGATTTCAAAGCGTCGGACGACGACAAACTTGGCGAAGGCTATATGTTGACTCCCGACCAAGTTGACAAATTGAAACGCATTGAGTCGGCATCTGACAAAGTGATTTCGCCCTTGCAAGAACTTGAAGACTCATTGCAGTCAATCGTTAACTACTTTATCATACCCTTGTTCGCATTCTCTAATGCAGGCGTATATTTGCTCGATTTGGAATTTGCGTCAATCTTCCAAGGCGTAAGTTTGGCTGTAATCTGCGGTTTGTTTATCGGCAAATTTTTGGGTATCTTCCTCTTCTCATGGGCGGCTATCAAACTCCGCATCGTGACAATGCCCTATGGCAGCACATGGAAAATGCTAGCTGCTGTGTCGGTGTTGGGTGGTATCGGATTTACCGTATCAATGTTTATTGCCAACCTCTCGTTCGTTGACGGCAGCGCTAATGATGCGATGTATCTTGCAAATGCAAAACTCGGTATCGTAATTGGTTCGTTGTTGTCAGGCTTTGTGGGCTACTACTTGTTGTCAAAAGTGTTGCCCCGTGAGGCACAAGATGCAAACGACGAATAAAGAAATTTCATTGCGATGGAAGTAGTATATGAAGACAATCACATCATTATAGTCAATAAGGCGTCGGGCGAAATTGTTCAAGGCGACAAGACAGGCGACCGACCCCTTGTTGATATAGTGAAAGATTGGATAAAAGAGAAGTATGCCAAGCCCGGAAATGTGTTCTGTGGCGTTGTGCATCGTCTTGACCGCCCTGTCAGCGGGTTAGTGATATTTGCCAAAACATCAAAGGCGTTGACACGCATGAACGAGATGTTTCGCAACGGCGAGGTGCATAAAACCTATTGGGCAATCAGCCGCAATCAGCCTCCCAAACACGAAGACACTCTTACACATTATATAACTACTACCGAGCGCAACAACAAGTCTTATGCCTCGTTAACGCCCAAGAAAGATGCCAAAGAGGCTCGCTTGGCCTATCGCTATATCGCAGCAAGCGACCGCTATCATTTGCTTGAAGTGAACCTCATGACTGGCCGCAAGCATCAGATTCGCGTGCAACTTGCCGCAATAGGTTGTGTAATCAAAGGCGACCTTAAATATGGCGACAAACGCAGCAACCCCGATGGCAGCATTTCGCTCATGGCGCGCCGTGTGCAGTTTGTGCATCCGGTGTCGGGCAAAGAGATAGATGTTACGGCACCCGTTCCAGCAGGCGACAACCTGTGGCAAGCACTTGAAGCAGGTGTCGAATAAAACTGATTTAGACAATGAAAAAAGAAGATTTGAGAATAGTGTTCTTGGGAACACCCGACTTTGCGGTCGAAAGCCTCCGTCGCATTCACGAAGGTGGCTATAATATTGTGGGCGTTGTAACGATGCCCGATAAACCCGCAGGTCGTGGACACAAATTGTTGCATTCGCCCGTAAAGCAATATGCCGTTGAGCACGGATTGCATCTTATGCAACCCCCACGCTTGAAAGCCGACGACTTTGTCGAAGAATTGCGCTCGTTGAATGCCAATCTGTTTGTAGTGATAGCATTTCGCATGTTGCCCGAGGTGGTGTGGTCGATGCCCGAATTGGGAACATTCAACCTTCACGCATCGTTGTTGCCCAAATATCGTGGTGCAGCCCCCATAAATTGGGCTGTGATAAACGGCGACACCGAGACGGGTGTTACCACATTCTTCTTGAAGCATGAGATTGACACAGGAGATATATTGCGTCAGGAGCGCATCGAAATCCGTCCCGAGGACAATGTTGGCGATGTGCATGACCGATTGATGATGCTTGGAGCTGAACTCACACTTGACACTATTGAACACATTATTGCCGAAGATTTGCGTCCCATTCCGCAAGACGAAATCTTGCAAGGTGCTGAGCCTACACCTGCTCCCAAAATCTTCAAAGAAACATGCCGTATTGATTGGGCACGAAAAGCTGTTGAGGTGCATAACCTTGTTCGTGGCCTTTCGCCTTATCCTGCTGCGTGGACCGAAATTGTTGACGGAGAATCCGAGCCAATGTCGGCCAAGATATTTGAAACAGCAGTTGTGGAAAGTGGGGCAGAGATGCAACCCGGCAAAATCACAATCGACGGAAACCGTTTGTTGGTTGACTGTGCCGATGCTCGCATCGAGATTCTCTCGCTTCAAGCAGCTGGTAAAAAGCGCATGCCCGCTGCCGATTTCTTGCGTGGCTCACGTTTTGCAGCACCTAAATGTGTGTAAGTATCGAATAACATCCTCGACACATTGTTATATAGCAGCGACCAATCGGCCGCTGCTTTTTTTTGTGTTATTGTGTAGACATAAATAACCCCGCTAAATCAATTGAAATAGCGGGGTGTTTTATGATGTGAAACTGTGTGTCGTTTCGGTGAGTTCTTTGCGAACTCGGGTTGGGCAGCTATTATTTGTTTACCTGATACTTGTTGATACCGTCGCGAAGGAATGCAACAACTTGTTGTGCTGCTGCGATGCCAGCGTTGATGTTAGCTTCGGCAGTTTGTGCGCCCATTTTCTTGGGAGTGAAGAATACGCGGTCACCAAATTTTGCTTTGAGTTCTTCGGCTGAATCGGGTTTGATGTCAGCAACATATTTGATGTCGGGGCGTTCTTCCATAGCCTTTGCAAGACCTTCTTCGTCGATAACCTCTTTGCGGGCAGTGTTGATGAGCACACCGTTTTTGGGCATGAGTTTAACAAGGTCGTAACCAACCGATTTTTTAGTTTCGGCAGTTGCGGGGATATGGAGTGATACAAATTGGTTTTTGCTGTAAAGTTCTTCAACAGAGTGGATGGGTGTAACACCGGCAGCCGAGATTGCTTCGTCGGGGCAGTAGGGGTCGAGAGCCGATACTTCCATTTCAAAGCCTTTGGCGATGCGAGCTACATTGCGGCCAACTTGGCCAAATGCGTGGATACCGAGAGTTTTGCCTTTAACTTCTGTGCCTGATGTGCCGTTATACATGTTGCGAACAGCCATGATGGTCATACCGAATACGAGTTCGGCAACTGCGTTTGAGTTTTGACCAGGGGTGTTTTGAGCAACTACGCCGTTTGCTTTAGATGCTTCAAGGTCGATGTTGTCGTAACCAGCACCTGCGCGAACAACGATTTTGAGGTTTTTGGCTGCATCAAGAACTTCTTTGTCAACAATGTCGCTGCGAATGATGATAGCATCGGCATCGGCAACTGCGTCGAGCAATTCTTGTTTAGCGGCATATTTTTCGAGAAGCACGAGTTCGTAGCCTGCTTCTTCGATAACTTCGCGAATGCCATTGACAGCAACTGCTGCAAATGGTTTTTCGGTAGCAACTAATACTTTCATATTATATTAATGTGAGATTAGTGTTTTGCTTCAAATTCTTTCATTGTTGCAACGAGTGCTTCAACGCTTTCCATGGGGAGTGCGTTGTAGAGTGATGCACGGAAACCGCCAACTGAACGGTGGCCTTTGATACCAACCATGCCTTGAGATGTTGCAAATTCAACAAATTCTTTTTCCAATTCGGCATATTCGGGTTTCATCACGAAGCAAACATTCATGATAGAGCGGTCTTCTGTGGCTGCTGTACCAACAAACATTTTGCTTGAATCGATTGCATCGTAAAGTTTTGCTGCTTTTTCGATGTCAACTTTTTCAATTGCTTCCAAGCCGCCGAGGCTCTTGTAGTATTTAAGAGTTTGGAGAGCCGAGAAGATGGGCAATACGGGAGGAGTGTTGAACATTGAACCTTTTTTGAGGTGAGTGCGGTAGTCGAGCATTGTTGGGATAGCGCGTTCAACTTGTCCGAGAGCCGATTCTTTAACGATAACGATAGTTACACCGGCAGGAGCGAGGTTCTTTTGTGCACCAGCATAGATAACATCATATTTAGAAACATCTACGGGACGAGAGAAAATGTCACTTGACATGTCGGCAACCAAGGGTACACCAACCTCAAGGTCTTTGCGAATTTCTGTACCGAAAATTGTGTTGTTTGTTGTAAAGTGGAAATAGTCGGCATCAGCAGGAACTACAAAGTCCTTGGGGATATAAGAGAAATTAGCGTCTTTTGATGATGCAACTACATCAACTTCGCCAAAAAGTTTTGCTTCTTTGATAGCGTTTACTGCCCATGTACCTGTTTCGAGATATGCTGCTTTCTTTTTCAAAATGTTGAAAGGAACCATGCAGAATTGAGTACTTGCACCGCCACCGAGGAACAATACATGATAACCATCAGGAACGTCAAGTAATTCTTTTACTAATTGGGCTGCTTCTTCGATAACAGCAGTGAATTCTTTGCTGCGGTGTGACACTTCAAGAAGTGAAAGGCCTGTGCCTGCAAAGTTGAGAACTGCCTCTGCTGTATTCTTGATTGTGTATTCGCTAAGAATAGAGGGGCCTGCATAGAAATTGTGCTTCTTCATTGCAATATGTTTTAATTATTGTTTTATGTTCTTGTTATTAGTTTTTAATTTAGATTGGCAAAATTAATAATAAATTGTTTGATAATGAACCAAAATTCAAGAAAAATGCGAAACGAATGGTATTTTTTTATGTACTTGTGTCTTTATGCACTTTTTTATGCGTTATTGAGAATGGGCGAGGCGAAATGTATAGCCGATGACTATAAAATAGAATATAAATACAATAAAAAAAGAAGCAATTTCACGATTGAGAGAACTTGCCACTAATATTTATGTAAAGAGATTGCTCGGTTTACAAATTTAAGATACAATATAACTTACATCGCCACCAATTGAATTGGGATCATAATTATTATCCTCATCCAATTGCTTTTGTCTTTTTTCTCGTGTCATAATATTGGTTGCATTGCAAGTGTTGTAGCGATAGCGGAGATGGCATATAATATGTAGTGCTATTTGTTTCCGTCTAATTTGTAGCTGTCTTTAAGCTGATTGGCTTTGTGTTAAGGCATTGGTATAAAGGCTGACGGTTGGTTGCTGCAAAGCTGTCAAGCACAATCCATTATAGCTGCGTTACTCAGGCTGTGCGGGAGTGTCTGTGTCTGCGGCTTTGTCGCTGTTTTCGTCGGCATACCAACGCTGATAGTGCTGGCTATAAATCTTGGCTTCGATGGCGTTGTTGCAGGGAGTCCACAGATGCGTGCCTTGCAGCGCGTCGGGCATAAACTGCTGGCGCACAAAGTTTCCGGGGTAGTCGTGCGAATACTTGTAGTCGGCACCATAGCCGAGTTCGGCCATCAGTTTTGTGGGTGCATTGCGCAAGTGCAAGGGCACTGGCTGATTGCCTGTGGCGTTTACCAATTCGAGGGCTGCGTTAATGGCTTTGTAAGCCGAATTACTCTTGGGCGATGTGGCCAAATAGATGGTGCATTCGGCGAGGGGTATTCGGCCCTCGGGCCAGCCGATTTTTTTGAGTGTGTCGAAGGTGGCATTGGCAAGTAGCAATGCGTTGGGGTTGGCAAGGCCGATATCTTCTGATGCCGAAATGACCAATCGACGGGCAATAAATTCGGGGTCTTCGCCTCCGGCAATGAGTCGGGCAAGCCAATAAATGGCTGCATCGGGGTCGCTACCGCGTATGCTCTTGATGAAGGCCGAAATAATATCGTAGTGAAGTTCTCCGTTTTTGTCAAATGCCGACGGGTTTTCTTGCAGACGCTTGGTTACTAATTCGTCGTCAATAATCATTTGCTCGTGTGCTGCTGTTGACTGTTCAAGCAAATCGAGGATGTTGAGGAGTTTGCGTGCATCGCCTCCGGCAAAGCGGAATAGGGCGGTGGTGCTTTCAACTTTCACATTGCGGCGGCGGAGTATCTCATCGGTGCTGATTGCACGGTCAAGGAGCGTGTGCAAGTCGTTGTCGTCGAGGGGTTTCAATACATACACTTGTGCGCGTGAAAGTAGCGGGCGAATAACCTCAAACGAGGGATTTTCGGTGGTCGCGCCAATAAGAGTGATGATGCCGCTTTCGACTGCTCCGAGTAGGCTGTCTTGCTGTGATTTGTTGAAACGGTGAATTTCGTCAATAAACAATATGGGGCGGCCTGTTGAGAACATGCTGCGTGAATCTGCTTTGCATTTTTCAATTACCTCTCTCACCTCTTTAACTCCCGAATGAACTGCGCTCAAAGTGTAGAATGGCGAACTGGTGGTGTTGGCGATAATGCGCGCCAAAGTGGTTTTGCCCACCCCGGGAGGCCCCCAAAGAATGAACGATGACACTTGCCCCGAGTCAATCATTCGGCGCAAAATGCAGTCGGGTCCCACTAAATGGGTTTGACCGATGTATTGGTCAATAGTCTTCGGACGGAGCCTTTCGGCGAGAGGTGCATGCATATAGTTTGTTGATTTTGTATAGCAAAATTACGGCAAATAGGCGAGAAAATCAAATCGGTGAGGTGTTAATTGTTTTTAATATCTTTGCAAAACATATATATTATGAGTTTTTTTCATTAACTTTACCCTCGCAAGTTGTGCGCTGTTGGCTCGAATAATGCAAAAATATTGAACCAATAGTTGATATTTCTTGTTTATAAGTTTGAAACATAAACTGATATGAACGAAGATAACAATGACAAGAAGGTTCCCGGCATGATGAAGGTTGTATTTGGCATCATCATGATATTTATCTATGTGACCATGGGTGTGCTTGTGTTGTGTGGATATTTTTCGTGGCTTAACGAGTGGCTACGATGGGCCGGTGGTATAATGTTTATTACTTATGGCATCTGGCGAGCCTATCGCTATATCAAAGGCGTAGATTCGCGATTTTAACCGATGATTTTTATGAATAAGATTGTTAAATACATTGTATTGTCGTTGGCCGTGGTGCTTGTGAGTTCTTGTGGCGGAAAAATCAAGAAGAACACAAGTACAAATGGTCTTGCATCATTGGTGTGTGACGAAAGTTTTGAGAATATCTTGAATCAGGAGGTCAATGTGTTTGAATACATTTATCCTGATGCAAGCATCATTCCTTACTATACAAGTGAGCGCGCGGCAGTTGACTCGTTGTTGCAGTTCAAAACCAAGACTATTGTGATTTCGCGTGAGTTGACACAGCAAGAACGCGATTTCTTGAAAAGCAAAAAACGCAATGCCCGCACTCAAAAAATTGCGGTTGATGCAATCGCGTTGATTGTCAATCCCTCTAACCCAATTGACCGTTTGTCAAAAAAAGAGATTGCCGAAATTCTCTCGGGCGAGGTGACTGATTGGAATGAATTAAGTCCTAACAAAACAGGTAAAATCACAGTTGTGTTTGACCACGACGGTTCAAGCACCGTGAACTATATGCGCGACTCATTGCTCAATGGCGGTTTGTTTGGCCCCAATGTATTTGCCCAAAACTCAAATGATGAGGTGTTTGAAGCAGTGCAGAAGATTAAGGGAGCAATCGGCATTCTTGGCGTTAGTTGGATTTCGTCAGATATGCGCAACGCCGACATTTCGACCGAACATCGAGTGGCCCAACTTGAAAAGAACGACACAACAATTTCGTCGTTTGACTCTCGCGTGAAAGTACTCAAAGTGCGTCGCGATGATGATATCAAAGCCTATTTGCCCTATCAGGCATATATATATGATGGCAGTTATCCATTGTTTCGCTCAATGTACATGACAACAGTGGCGGTGAATGGTACGGTTGCCCACGGATTTTATTCGTTTGTGACAAGTTTCCGCGGTCAGAAAATCATTCAGATGACAGGTATATTGCCCGCAACAGTGCAGCCTCGCATGGTTAACCTGAATTAATAGTCAAAGAAATCAATAATAAATCAATTAAACATAAAATTAACCTAAGATGAAATTTAAATTTTTGTTATCCCTCGTTTTGGGAGCCGCATTGTCAATGTCGGCACAAGGTTACAAGGACGGTATTGAGTATTACAAAGCCGACCAGTTTGAAAACGCAAAGACTATTCTTACACGCACTCTCAACGATGCGTCAACCAATCAGTCTGATGCTTACTTCTATCTTGGCGAAATCGCTCTTCGCAATGGTGACAAAGTTGAAGCAGAATCTTGCTTTGACAAGGGTATCGCTGCCGATGCTGCTAATCCCTTCAACTATGTAGGTAAAGCAGAAGTGGCTTTGTTGAAAGGCAATGAAAAAGTTGCTGACGAATACTTTGGCAAGGCTCGTAGCCTCGGTAAAAAAGATGCTGAATTGCTCACAGCCATCGCTCGCGCTTACTACAACACTGACGCTGTTAAGTATGCACAAGATGTTACTAAAACTATCGAACGCGCAAAGAAAGCAGATAAAAAAGACCCCTACAACTTGATTCTTCAAGGTGACATCAAGGCCGACGAAAAGAAACCCGGTGATGCAGCTGCATTGTATGAAAACGCGATTCTTTACGACCCCATGAATGTTCCCGCTTATGTAAAATATGCTAATGTGTATTTCCAAGTAAGCCCCGAATTCGCTATCAAGAAACTTGAAGAACTCCTCGAAATTCAACCCGAATCGGCTCTCGCTCAACGCGAACTCGCTGAAAAATACTACCAAAACGACCAATGGGCTAAGGCTGCGGTTGCTTATGGTAAATATATAGAAAACCCCAACCACTTCACTGACGACAAAGTGCGTTACAGCGTGCTTTTGTACTATGGTCAACTCTATGATGAAAGTTTGAAACTCGCTGACGAACTTCTCGTTAACGACCCCAAAAACTTCCAATTGAACCGTATCGCATTCTTGAACAAAGTTGCGAAAAAAGACTTCGAAGGTGCTGAAAAACAAGCTGCTGTATTCTTCGCAGTTGCTACTCCCGACAAGTATTCTTCAAACGACTATGCTTCAATGGGTGATGTTCTCAAAGAACTCGGTAAAGACTCTATGGCTGTGTTTGAATATGAAAAAGCAGTTAAAGTTAACCCCAACAACATGGACCTCGTTCGTCAGTTGAGTAGCGCTTACAACTCAGCTAAGAACTACGAAAAAGCAGCAGAAGTTTACCAAAAAATCATCGATGGTGGTAACTACAAAACTAACGACCTTTTCGTATTGGCTGGTCGCTACATGAGCCACGCTTCAACCGAACAAGATACTGTTAAACGCGACGGTGCGCTCGTTAATGCTATTAAATACATCGACGATGTACTCGCAAAAGTTCCCAACGATTACCGCATTTCACAACGCAAGGCTCGTATCTTGATGGTTAAGAACGGTAACAAACCCAGCGCTGAATCATCAGAAGTTTACAAATCAGTAATTGCTATCCTCGACCAAGACCCCGCTAACAAAACAAAACGCGCTAATGACTACATCGAGGCTTACAACCAAATCGCAGGTGCTTACATTCTCGTGAACGATAAGGCTAACGCGGTTGTTTACTATGAAAAGTTCCTTGAAATCGACCCCAGCAATGAGCCTCTCAAAGCTTATGTTCAGAAACTCAAAGAACAAGTAGCAAAAGAATCTAAATAATTAGATAGTTTATTTTGATATCAGGAAATCGTGTTGGCTCACTGCCAATGCGATTTCTTTTTTTATGTGTGTGCTAACTTGAAGATTTTTAGTAAATTTGCAACATTCTAAACAAGCATAATAGCGATATGAAAAAAATAGTGATAACAGTGTTGTCGATGTGTGCATTAGTCACAATGTCGGCTCAAAGTAAGATAGACCTTATGGGACAAGCCCAATTGCGACAGCATCGCATGGAGCAACGGGTGAAAAATACCGGCGAATTAAATAGCCTTTCACGCGTTGAAAGTTTGGCCGATGAGGTCGTTGTGTTTGTTGCTCTTGAAGAAGGCGCATCAGCCTCTGATTTGGTCGGCGACGGCGTTGAGGTTTTGGATAGTCGCGGCGATTTGGCATTAGTGAGAGTGCCCATTGACCAAGTTGAGCGATTTTCGCAAAATGTGCTTGTTAAGAAAATAGAGTTTGGCAAAAAGGTGCTGCCCAAAATGGATGTTGCACGCGGTTTTTCGGGCGTTGACATGGCGCATGAGGGTGTCGGTCTTGAACAAACATATACAGGCGCTGGTGTTGTGGCAGGTGTCTTTGATACAGGTCTTGACCCCAACCATTTGGCGTTTAAGAATGCTGAGCAAACCGAGTCGCGTGTGCAGCGTGTGTGGCGATATAAGGGACAAAGTGGACTTTTGTCAATATATGATACCCCCCAGAAAATTGCCAACTTTTCGACCGATAATTCCGCCTCATCTCACGGAACGCATGTGGCCGGCATTATGGCCGGCGGATATTTGGGTAATGAGCTTTATGGCGTTGCTCCCGATGCCGATATTGTGATTGGCTGTGGCGACTTGTATGATGCCAATATCATTCTCGGCACAACCCGAATGATTGATTATGCTATTGCAGAAGGTAAACCTATAGTTGTGAACTTGTCGTTAGGCGTAAATACCGGTCCGCATGACGGAACCGATTATTTCAGCCGTTACATTGATGAACTTGGCAAAGATGCCGTGATTTGTGTTTCATCGGGCAATGAGGGAACACAGCCCATAGCCTTGCACCATAAATTCGAAAACAATTCAGAACAAGTCAAAACATTTGTCAGCCGTATATCTGGTAGTGGTATTTATTATGGTACAATCGACTGTTGGTCGGCCGATAACTCGGTGGTGAAACTCTCGCCGGCTATCTATGACTTGGTTGAAGATAAAATTGTGTATCAAATGCCCGTATGTGATAAAAGCACCGGCGGAGAATGGCAATATCTGTCAAGCGCTGAGTATTTTGAAGAAGGCGATTTTAGTGACCAGGCATTTGACCAGGCATTCCAAGGCTTTATGGGTTATGCTTCGACAGTTGTAAGCGACAACAAACGCTATGAAGTGGCATTTTATCTTTATATGGCCGAAACAGCCGATAATAACGGCCGCTATGTTCCTGCTATGATATTTGAAGGCAACGAAGGGCAGCAAATCTATGGCTATTCCGACGGCTCTTATGTTCAATTCGCAAACAATAACCGTGAAGGTTGGTATGCAGGAACCACCAACGGCTCTATCAGCGACATGGCGTGTGGACACAATGTGATTGTTGTCGGCTCCTGTGACTCGCGAAAAAGTTATAAAACAAAGGACGGCTACACTGCAAGTTATAACGGAGTTAATATCGTTGTGGGCAACGCATCGGAATTTACAAGTTATGGCGAATTGCTTGATGGTCGCAAATTGCCTCACATCTTGGCTCCCGGTTGTGTGGTATTGTCGTCATATAGCAGCCCTTATATGAAGAGTGCGTTGGCCGCCGGTACCGAGCGTGAGGAATATGCAGCTGCAAAAGTGAGTCAAGACGGTGTCGATTATTATTGGGGTCCGATGGTGGGCTCTTCAATGGCATCTCCCTTTATGGCGGGTACTGCCGCATTGTGGTTGCAAGCCAATAGCGAGTTGACCGTTCACGACATATTGGATATTGCGACAGAAACGGCAACAAAAGCAGAATCATCAATCAATCCTATACAATGCGGTGCTGGCCGAGTGAGTGTATTTAACGGTTTGAAAAAAGTGTTGAATGATGCAACCGGCATTGGAGAAATTGTGACTAATCCGTCTGAAAAATTATTGTTGCAACCTCTTGGAGAAAAAGTATTTGAGGTGTTTGTGGCAGGCGAAAACGGTTTTGCCGTATCAATATGCGACATGAGCGGCCGAGTGGTTAAGCAGCAAAATTCCGCAAGCAACAGTTGTGTAATTGACATGAACGGCTTTGGCAAAGGCATCTATGTTTTGTTGGTGCAATGTGGAAATTCACACCACACAAGTCGCATCGTGGTAAAATAGTTGCATGAAAAGGTTAATTGCGTCGGCTATATTATTGTTGTCGTTATGCTGCTTGATTGCGCAAGGGCGACTTGATTTGCGCAGTCGCAATATCGTCAGAGCATTAACCAACGAGCCGAATAGCGAACTACGATATGTATCATCTGTAATAAAGGTGGCTGATGATGCGGTGTTGGATAGTCTGCACGATATGGGTGTGAAGATTATCAACCGTCGCGATGAGTTGTTGTTGGCGTTTATCCCCGTTAACGCGATTGACCGCATTGAAGGACTGTTAAATGTGTCAAGTTTTAGTGTGGGCCGACAATCGTTGCCGCTAATGGATGAAGCGCGGCCGATGTGTGGTGCGGCCGATGTTATGCTTGGTGCAGGATTGCCCCAAAGTTATGACGGCACAGGCATCGTTGTCGGTTTTTCTGATATAGGTTTTGACCCTAATCATCTCAATTTCTTGGATAACGGTAACAAATCGCGCGTTAAACGAGTGGTTAACTATGTCGACTCGGTAGGCGAAATTGTTGATGTTGATAATGCCGACGGAATATCTCGTTGGCTGACCGACCGTGCTGATGAATATCATGCCACTCATGTCGGCGGAATTCTGGCAGGGTCATATCGTGCAAACGGATATCACGGAGTTGCAACCGGTGCAGAAATTGTTGCTACAACAAGCGAATTATATAACGGCTCGATACTTGCGGGCGTTGAAAATGTTGTAGAGTATGCCAAAAATGCGGGCCGCCCAGTTGTGGTAAATCTCTCGCTTGGCTCTTATAATGGTCCTCATGATGGGACCGATTTGTTTTGTCAATATCTTGACCGCATAGGCGAGGAAGCGATAATCTGTATTTCGGCAGGGAATGAAGGCTCGAAGCAAAACACGCTGTCAAAAACTTTTTCGGCAAATGATACCAACCTCAACACATTTATATGCAATAGGTCGTGGGACTTGATACACATAGGCGGCATGGCCGATTTTTGGAGTGCCGATTCAAGTGCGTTCAGTGCAAAAATGTGTGTTTATGACTGTCTTGAAAAGGAAATAGTGTATGTGTCGCAGTCTGTCGGAGGCGATAGCGGCATTGATGAATTGGGCATAGCCTCGGCCGATGTGGCAAAGACCGATGATATTTGCGTTGAGGTATTTGACAGTTGTTTAGTCGGATATATGCGATTGTATGCTCAACTCGACAGCGAAAACAATCGGTATAATATGGTGTTTGACTATGATGTTGAGAACTTTAAGTTTAATCAGCAGTGGGGTCGTTATTGTCCGGGAATAATGATAGAGGCAAGTGCTGGCATGATAATAGACGGATATGCCGACGGCACTCGTTCGTGCTTCCGTGCAATGGGCGTGGCCGATTTTGTTAACGGCAACAGCGACCGCTCGATTAGCAACATGGCTTGCGGGCAGAATGTGATTGTTGTTGGTTCATGCAATTCTCGCGACAAAGTTCCGCTGATGAACGGTGGCGAAATAGATGTAGCCGAAGCAGTGGGCACGGTGTCAAAGTTTTCAAGTTACGGAACACTTGCCGACGGACGTAGTTTGCCTCATATCTGTGCGCCGGGTAATATGGTTGTTTCTTCAATTAGTGGGGCCTATATCGAAAAGCAAAACGATGACATTCGTTCAAAAGTAGTGACTGTCGTAAACGACGGCGCGCGTCAACATCATTGGTATGCATTAAATGGCACATCTATGTCGTCGCCCTATGCCGCAGGTGTTTATGCATTGTGGTTGCAAGCTGATCCGACGCTAACGGTTGATGAAATAAGAGAGATTACGATAGCAACAGCCGATAAAACTGCCGCCGATATTGCAGACCCGCGATGGGGTAGTGGCCGATTAAACGCATTGGCCGGAATGAAAGAAGTGTTGTCGCGAACAAACATTGATGCCGTTGACAGTGTGAATGATGTGATTGTAACCAATGACGGAGGCAATCGGATTATCGTTCAGTCGTTGACTTATGCCGTGGAGCAAGTAACGGTTTATGGCTTGGACGGAGTGGCTGTCATAGCCGATAAATGCAACTCCGATTATGTGGCAATCAATGCATCGACGATGACTCGCGGTGTTTATCTGATGGAAATAATCAGCGGTGGCAAACGCTATGTGAGACACATTATGGTAAGATAATGCCTTTTTAATGAGAAAACAGCGCTTTGTTTAATGAGATACGAAAAAAAAGTCTTAAATTTGTTAGTTGAAATAATTTGACGAAAATTCGTATGAAAAATCTCATTCAAAGAACTATATTCGGAGCGGTTTATATCGCAACTATCATTGCGGCATTGATATTGTCGGAATGGGTGTTTTTGGCAGTTTGCGTTGTGTTTAATGTTTTTGGCACAATGGAATTTTATAACTTGTCAAATGGCCGCGAGAATGTGAAAATGTTGCCTAAGGCGCTTGATGTGTTTGGCGGATTAAGCATGTTGTGGCTTGCAGTGTCGCTTACATCAACAAGCGAGTCGGTATTGCCAGTTGTGGATAAGTCGGCTGCATTTTTGCCTTTGATGATTTATATGATTAGTCGCATTGTAGTGCAACTTTATACCAAAGAACACAATCCTCTCAACAATTTGGCTTATTCGTTTATGAGCCTTTTGTATGTGGCATTGCCTGTGGCGTTAATGTCGGTAATCTATTATGGATATGGCGGCGCATCGTTGCTTTTGGCCGTGTTTATTATGATATGGTGTAACGACACTGGTGCTTATGTCATCGGCTCAAAGTTTGGTCAGCATGGCCGTTACCGTTTGTTCCCCCGCATTTCTCCTAAAAAATCGTGGGAAGGTTTCATTGGCGGCATCTTTTTCTCGGTTGTTGCAGCCGTGTTGATGAACTTGTTTATGGATAATATGTTGTCAATGCCGTTGATGATAGGTCTTGGTTTCTTGGTGTCGATTTTTGCTACATGGGGCGATTTGGCCGAGTCGTTGATTAAGCGCACAGTAGGCGTGAAAGACTCTGGAAAATTCATGCCCGGACATGGTGGTATCCTTGACCGCATTGACTCATTGCTGCTTGTTGTTCCGGTAATGTTGTGCTATTTGATGATATGTTTATAATGAAAATGATAAAAACAAAATAGAATATGAGTGACCAAAGATATAACATGCGTGGCGTTTCTGCATCAAAAGAAGATGTTCACAACGCGATTAAGAATGTAGACAAGGGTCTTTATCCCAAAGCATTCTGTAAAATTATTCCCGATATTTTGGGCGGTGATGAAGAGTATTGCAACATTATGCACGCCGACGGTGCGGGCACAAAATCTTCATTGGCTTATATATATTGGAAAGAAACAGGTGATATCAGTGTGTGGAAAGGCATTGCCCAAGATGCATTGATTATGAATATCGACGACTTGTTGTGTGTGGGTGCTACCGACAATATCTTGGTGTCATCAACAATCGGTCGCAACAAGCACCTTATTCCCGGCGAAGTGATAGCTGCTATTATCAACGGCACAGAAGAATTGCTCGCTGAGTTGCGCGAAATGGGTGTAAGCATTTTCAGCACCGGTGGTGAAACTGCCGATGTTGGCGACTTGGTGCGCACAATCATCGTGGATAGCACTGTTACTTGCCGAATGAAGCGTAGCGATGTTATCAACAACGCCAATATCAAAGGTGGCGATGTGATTGTCGGTCTTGCTTCTTATGGTCAGGCTGCATACGAAAAAGAATATAACGGTGGTATGGGTAGCAATGGTTTGACATCAGCTCGTCATGATGTGTTTGCCAAATATCTCGCCGAAAAATATCCCGAAAGTTACGACTCGGCTGTTCCTGCCGAATTGGTATATTCTGGTGGCGCAAAACTCACCGATGAGGTTGAAGGTTCGCCCATCAATGCTGGTAAGTTAGTGTTGTCACCCACACGCACCTATGCTCCTGTAATCAAGAAATTGCTTGATGAAATGCGCGATAAAATTCATGGTATGGTACACTGCTCGGGTGGTGCTCAAACCAAAATTATGCACTTTGTGGAAAACAAGCATGTAATTAAAGACAACTTGTTCCCCGTGCCTCCTTTGTTTGAACTTATCAGCAAAGAGTCGGGTACTGATTGGGCTGAAATGTACAAGGTATTTAACATGGGCCATCGCATGGAGATTTATCTCAATCCCGAAGATGCTCAACGCGTAATCGAAATTTCTGAATCTATGGGTATTTCTGCACGCATCGTTGGTCGTGTAGAAGATGCCGACAAAAATCACCTCACAATCATTTCAGAAAAGGGTACATTTGAATATTAAGAAAATAGTAAAATCGGCGCTGTTAATAGCGATTGTCGTGGCCGGATTGTTCTCGTCTTGCCGAGGCGGTCACGGAAAAACGGGAGCCGACAATAACGACACAATATGCCGACTCCCAGACACTCTGAGGGTCGGCACTTTGTATAGCCCCACATCTTATTTCATCTTCAAAGAAGAGAAAATGGGCTATGACTATGATATGGTCAACCGATTTGTTGCCGACAAGGGCCTTGTGCTTGACTTGAAGGTGGCAACAAGTTTGAGTTCGATGATAGCGATGCTTGATTCGGGTTTGATTGATTTGGTGGCCTATGAAGTGCCCATTACGGCCGAGTATAAGCAGAAAGTGTTGCCATGTGGTGTTGAAAACATCACACATCAGGTGCTTGTGCAGCCTCGCAAATCGGCCGACGGTCGCATCAATGATGTTACAGAATTGGTGGGTAAAGATGTGTGGGTTGAGAAAGATTCAAAATATCAGCACCGTCTGCAAAATCTAAACGACGAACTCGGTGGCGGCATAAACATTCATTTGATTGACCGCGACACGCTCATTACCGAAGATTTGATAGAAATGGTGTCGGAAGGCAAAATCGGTTTGACAATCGTTGACAGCGACATTGCACGATTAAACAAGACCTATTATGGCGACCTTGACATTACGCTTGAAGTGTCGTTTCCGCAACGGGCATCATGGGGCGTATCGCCAGAAAATTCATGGCTTGCCGATTCGATTAACGAGTGGATAAAAGGCGAGCAGCCGCAATCTACACAATCGTGGTTGCTCAAACGATATTTTGAGTTGAGCAAGAGCGAGCCTTCGGTGGCAAACTTTAAGTTTAAGGACGGTCGAATTTCTCCATATGACGAGTTATTCAAGAAGTATGCGGCTGAAATTGGTTGGGATTGGCGTTTGCTTGCTTCGCAAGGTTTCTCAGAAAGCCGTTTTGACACTACTGTTGTTTCGTGGGCTGGAGCGCGTGGCATTATGCAGATTATGCCTGGAACAGCGCGTGCATTTGGCCTTGATGCCGATCACATTGCTAACCCCGAGGCCAATATCGCCACTGCCGTCAAGATTTTGAAATCATTAAATCGCTCGTTGCAGAAATATGTACCCGATGAGGTTGAGCGTCAAAAATTTATTGTCGCAGCATATAATTCGGGTATTGCCCATGTGTATGATGCCATCGCGTTGGCTCAAAAATATGGTAAAAATCCGCAAGTGTGGGAAGGCAATGTGGGCGAAACCATTTTAATGAAATCAAAGCCGGAGTTTTATAATGATTCGGTGTGTAAGTATGGATATTTCCGCGGAAAGCAAACCGTAACTTATGTGGCGCAAGTGATGAGTTTTTACGAAAAATGTAAGAAAGAAATCAAATAAAACCATTAACTTTGGCTTATCAGATAGTTCAAATTCTTAAAATAATTACTGATGAAAAAGAAAACTTTGAGTGTAGCCCTTATAATGGCTTTGGCCGGTTCGATGATGCTTTCATCTTGTATCGGCAATTTTTCGTTGACAAAAAAGGTGTTTGAATGGAATCAGAATGTCGGCGACAAATTTGTGAACGAATTGGTATTCATTGCGTTTTGCATTGTCCCTGTATATGAAATTGCTGCATTTATCGACGCAGTTGTAATCAACTCAATCGAGTTTTGGAGCGGAACGAACCCCGTTGTCCAAAGCACAAAAGTGATTGACGGTGAAAACGGCCGCTATTTGGTGGAATGTGATGGCAAAGGCTATACAATCAAAAGCGAAACTGACGGCAGCATTGTGCGTCTCGACTTTACCGAAGAAGACAAATCATGGAGCGTAACTGCGAATGGCGAAACTCACACATTCATGTCGTTTGTTGATGACAACCATGTAAAAATGATTACACCTGAAGGAAATTATCAAATCGTGGAATTGTCACAAGCTGGTTTGTATGCTTATAAGAGCATCGCTGCCCCAACTAACTTTGCAATGAACTAATTTCGCTCAGTTTATTAAACGCTTAAATAGCCGAGGATAATGTTCCTCGGCTATTTTTTTGTGTTTGTGTGGTAGATTTTTATAATGTTCTGTTGTGTGAGGCTTATTCTTTTTGTATCTTTACGAAATTAAATCTCATAAGCAAAATAAAATGAAAAAGACCTTAATTTCATTAGCAATATCTGGGCTATTTGCCGTGTCGATGATGGGCCAAAGCGTTATTCGCGTAAATCAAATGGGCTATCTCGAAGATGATGTCAAAGTGGCTGTAATGCTCGTTGATAAAGCCGATAATGCCATTTCTGCCAAGAATTTCAAGAAAATCAGGATAGTTAATGCCGCTACAAAAAAATCTTATGCGGTTGACAAAGTAACCGAAACCCCTGCGTGGGAACCGATGGCGCAATCGTTGCGCATTGATTTCAGTTCAATCACTGAGCCGGGCGAGTATTATATCGATGCGTTTGGCACAAAATCGGGCACAATAAAAATTGATAACAATGCCTATAAAGGCGCGCAAGAGATACCATTGTATTATATGCGCCAACAGCGATGCGGCTACAATCCCTCGTTGCAAGATTCGTGTCACCAATACGATGGCCGCTTGGTGTTGAGTGGAGCTGATGACGGCAAGCATGTTGATGTCAGAGGCGGTTGGCACGATGCATCTGACTATTTGCAATATCTCACAACATCGGCCAATGCCGTGTATCAAATGCTGTTTGCCTACACTCAATCGCCACAAGTGTGGGGCGACGAGTTTGATGCAGCGGGCCATAAGGGCGCAAACGGTGTCCCCGACATTCTCGATGAGGCTCGTTGGGGTTTGGAATGGATGGTGAAAATGAATCCGAGTGATACGCTTTTCCTCAATCAGATTGCCGATGACCGCGACCACCGCTTTGCTGGATTGCCTGGAGATGACCCCGTTGATTATGGTTGGGGTGAGGGTAAAGACCGCCCTGTTTATCCTTGTTGTGGTAAGCCTTATGGTTTGTCAAAGTATCTCAATGATAGCAAAGGTCTTGCCTCATCTGTAGGTAAGTTCTGCTCATCGTTTGGCTTGGGTGCAGAGGTGTTTCAATCAATTGATGCCACTTTTGCACAAGACCTTAAACGCCGTTCGGCCAACGCTTATGATGTGGCAAAAGCAAATCCTGGTGCATGTCAAACGGCATCGTGTATTTCGCCATACTATTATGAAGAAGATAACTATGTTGATGATATGGAACTTGCCGCAATGCAGATGTATAAAGCAACGGGCGATACTCGCTATTTGCTCGAAGCCGTTGATTATGGCCGACAAGAGCCTGTGACTCCGTGGATGGGTGCCGACTCGGCTCATCATTATCAGTGGTATCCGTTTGTCAATATAGGTCATGCTATGCTCGCGTTGGATAAAAACAAAAAAGTGGGCAACGAGTTTGCGCGCAATATGCGCTCGGGCTTGCAGCGTGTGGCCGACCGTGCCAATGGCAATGCTTTCATGCATGGCATTCCCTTTATTTGGTGCTCAAACAACTTGACAGTGGCGTTTGTCACACAAGCAATTTTGTATCGTGAGATTACTGGCGACCAAACCTATCGTGAAATTGAAACAGCGATGCGCGACTGGTTGTTTGGCGTTAACCCATGGGGTAAATGTATGATTGTCGGTCTTCCTGCCCATGGCGATTTTCCCCGCGACCCACACTCGGCGTTGACCAACTTGCATCAAATTCAAGTAACCGGTGGCATTGTTGACGGTCCTGTTTATTGCAATATCTTCAAATCGTTGAAGGGCGTTCATCTTCGCAATGAAGACAAATATGCGGCCTATCAAAACTCGATTGTGGTATATCACGATGACTATGCCGACTATTCGACAAACGAGCCGACAATGGACGGCACGGCATCTATGACTTTCTTCTTGGGTTATTTGGCCTCTAAATCAAACCCTAAATGAATAAAATAACAAGATACTTAACGGTGGCTTTAATGTGTGCAATCGCCGCCACTGCAACTGCGCAAACCGATGATTCACAACCTCAACTGCACCGACCGTTGAACATTCCCTTGGTGTTAAGCGGTAACTTCGGCGAGTTGCGTAGCAATCACTTTCACTCGGGTGTTGACTTCAAGACACAAGGCAAAACAGGCTTTCGCATCTATTGCGCTGCCGACGGCTATGTGTCGCGTGTGTTGGTATCTCCGTGGGGATTTGGCCGCGCTGTTTATGTCAATCATCCCTCAATAGGGTTGACAACCGTATATGGTCACCTTGAATCGTTCGCATCTAAGATTGACAAAATTGTCGTTGCCGAGCAATATGCCAAAGAGTCGTTTGCCGTAGATATGACATTTGGCGAAGGAGAGATTCCTGTCAAGAAAGGCGAGATAATAGCGTTTAGCGGCAACTCTGGCTCATCGGGTGGTCCGCATTTGCACATGGATGTTCGCGACCTTGCGACAGGCGATGCTCTTGACCCATTGGCCTATTACCATAATATGCTTGAAGATAAAGTGAAACCCGAGTTGCGATTATTAGCGCTTTATCCTCATGAAGGAGCGGGATTGGTTAATGATACCACCGTGGCCGATTATCGTCAGCCGGCCGATATAGCAAAACCGTTTACGGCGTGGGGCCGAGTAGTGCCAGGCATCAAAGCCTATGATAAAATGACCGGGGTAAATAATATCTTTGGTATTAAATACTTGACATTGTATGTTGACGGTCAGGTGTTCTATAAGCGAATAATTGACCGATATGCGTTTAGCCAAACTCGCGCTGTTAACACGCTGTTTAACTATGCCGACAAAAATAATTCGTGGGTAATGGTAACTGATGTTCCGTCAAGCAAGCCACTTGGTGATATGATTGAAACCGATGCCTCATGTGGGGTGCTCACCATTGACCAGGAGCGTGATTATAAGTGCCGATTTGAGATGTGTGACATCTATGGAAACAAATCGCGCGTTGATTTTGTAATTAATGGCAAGCGTGGCGACATTCCCGCAAAGGTTACTAACGGTACTCCGTTTCATTATGAAGGCTATAACACCTATAATATGAACGGATTGTATGTGCATTTCCCTGCCGGAACATTCTATAAGGATATTGATTTCACAGCCAAATCAACTGCCGATTCAAGATATTATTCGGCTGTTCACGAAATGGGTAATGTGGGAATTCCGATGCACCAAAATTGCGACTTGAAAATCTCGTTGGTTAATGACACTATTCCCGACAAATCAAAATACTGCCTTGTGCGCATCAACGGCAAAAAACGCTCGGCCGTAGCGGCGCGTTACAATGGAGGTAAAATGGAGGCAAAAGTAAACAGAATGGGTACTTATGCTGTCACTGTTGACAAAACGCAACCAAAAATCGTGGCTCACGGCAAGAAAAAATGGGCTACTGGCGGTTATGTGGCGTTTAAGATTTCCGACAATTTGAGCGGTGTGGAAACATTCCGTGGTACTATTGACGGCAAGTGGGTGTGCTTTGAGTATGACGGCAAAAATGCACTCGTGAAATATAAGTTTGAACCCTCGCGCATCACTAAGGGCAAGCGACACAAAGTGATAATGACTGTTACCGATGCTTGCGGCAACAAAACCTCGTTGACCGAATATGTTACATGGTAAATTTTGCCGATTAACCCCATAAATCAAACTTTGTGAAACAATATTTTGCTATATCAAAGTTTATCTCTTATCTTTGCTAATTGATAAATTGGAAACAAATAAATTCAAAAAAATATACTACCCTTATGGAAAATCAAGAATTATTGAAACAAGTAACCGAGAGAGCACAAGTGTGGCTTGGTGCAGGTTATGACGAAGAAACTCGTGCCGAAGTGCAAGCAATGCTTGACGCAGAGGATAAAACATTGTTGATTGAATCGTTTTACCGCGACTTGGAATTTGGTACAGGTGGCTTGCGTGGCATCATGGGTGCTGGTAGCAACCGCATGAACAAATACACTGTGGCATCTGCAACACAAGGTCTTGCCAACTATCTTAAAGAAGCATTTGCTCATCTTGATGAAATCAAGGTTGCCGTAGGTCACGATGTTCGCAACAACAGCCGCAAGTTTGCCGAAATCGTTGCTGATGTGTTCTCGGCTAACGGCATCAAAGTATACTTGTTTGACAGTTTCCGTCCCACTCCCGAATTGTCATTTGCAGTTCGCGAACTCGGTTGCCAAAGCGGTGTAAACATCACAGCATCACACAACCCCAAAGAATATAACGGTTACAAAGCATATTGGGAAGACGGTGCTCAAATTATCGCTCCCCACGATGTTAACATCATCAACCATGTAAATCAGATTAAGGGCGTTGAAAGCATCAAGATGCAAGGCGACCCCTCAAAAATCGAAATCATCGGTAAAGAAATCGACGATAAATTCCTTGCTGCGATCAAAGCATTGTCACTCAGCCCCGAAACAAATGCTAAACACAGCGATATGAAAATCGTTTATACTCCCATTCACGGTACAGGTGTTGAATTGATCCCCGCATCATTGCGCAACTTCGGTTTCACCAATATCGTAAATGTGCCCGAACAAGATATTCCCTCTGGCGATTTCCCCACAGTAGAATCACCCAACCCCGAAGTTCCTTCGGCTATGGCATTGGCTATTGCCAAAGCAAAAGAAGTTGGTGCTGAACTCATCATGGCATCTGACCCCGATGCCGACCGCATTGGTTGCGTTATCCGTGACGACAAAGGCGAATATGTTCTCATCAACGGTAACCAGATTGTGATGATTCTTCTTAACTACATCATGACTCGCAGCAATGAACTCGGCTTGCTCAAAGGTAATGAGTTTATTGTTAAGACTATCGTTACAACTGAAACTATCAAGGCTATCGCAGAAGCTAACGACATCAAGATGTATGACTGCTACACTGGCTTCAAGTGGATTGCAGCCGTTATTCGCGAACTTGAAGGTAAAGATCGTTACATCGGTGGTGGCGAAGAAAGTTACGGTTTCTTGGCCGAAGACTTTGCTCGCGACAAAGACGCAGTTTCTGCTGTATCGTTGATGGCCGAAGCCGCTGCATGGGCAAAAGAAAAAGGTATGAACTTCATTCAAATGCTCAAAGATATCTATGTGAAATATGGATTCTCACGCGAAGAAGGTATTTCATTGGTGCGCATGGGTAAGAGCGGTGCCGAAGAAATTCAGGCTATCATGAAACAATTCCGTGCTACACCTCCTGCACAAATCGCAGGTAGCCCCATCACTGAGGTGAAAGACTATGCTGACCTTACTATCAAAAACGGCGCAGGTGAAGTTGTTGGCAAACTTGATTTCCCCACAACATCAAACGTTCTTCAATTCTTCACAGCTGATGGCACAAAGATTTCAGTTCGTCCTTCGGGAACAGAACCCAAAATCAAATTCTATGTGGAGGTTAAAGGTCATATGGCAACAGCCGACGACTACGAAAAAGCCATTGCTGAAACACAAGCAAAAATTGAACAAATCAAAGTTGACCTCGGTGTCTAAACTTAACATACGCTATACAACAAACGGCTGTCATCGACAGCCGTATTATTGATTATAGGCTGACACAACTTATCGTGGACTTCATTGCCGACAAGCCAATCGCTCCGCAAAAGATTGTTGACATTGTGAATTTCATTCGCAATAATCCCGAAGAGTTCCCGGAGTGGCATAACTCCCACACTGCGAAACTCTTTTCTCCACCCATTTTTGAAAATAAAAAAGAAAATAAAGGCTATTGGTTCTAATGTAAGTAAATGTTTTACAAGGTGTAAAGCACTTATTTTTAGGCTAATTTGCGATTTTGTGTTATTAAACATATTAAATTATTTGGTTATATATATATATGCACAGTTTTGATATAAAGCAAACCACGAAGCTGTAAGAGTGGAATAATATTTAAAAATTATGGCTAAATTTTCTGTGTGCCCTACATGTGGTAATGATCGCAATGATGCACGCATTAAGCGATGCAAAAATTGTTACACACTATTTTGCGATAGATGTGCAGATGAAAGATACGATAACTTTCCTTTGCCTTTTCGTACAACTCATTGTCCTAGATGCGGAAGTACTAACATTGAAGGTGCTGGTGGAATTTGGGACTAGATAATTCTTGCCTTTTACGCATAGAGGATGTTACTGTACCTTCGTGGTGTAGTAACATTCTTTTTTTATGAAAACAATAAACATAGGGAATTATAACTTTGTTGGCACAATTATAGGTATAACAAGCTTATTATCAAATCCTCACCCCTCCGAACTCGCGAGCTCGTTCTGGTACCGTGAGTCTCGCCATCGTGCACCGGCAAGCACTGCTCGCTCACTCGTGAGCTAAAGGTTCCCCCTATCCACTTCGTGGCAGAGGGACACTTGACAATACTACTGCCCCGGAAACACTAAGTTTGTGCGCCAGCAAGTCCACCACTGCTTTTTGCGGAGAAATTTCGGAGCAAAAAATAGAGGAGGTGGGACACAGCCCCGGATGGGTTGGGTATAAACTATGTGCCAACAAGTATATAATTACCAAAAAATATTGAAATTTATCTATGGATGTTGATTATTTTTGGAAAAAATGGTATGTTTGCAGAAATATTACCATTTGGTAACAACGGTTGTATAGTTATTTTTTAATTCTCTTAACCATGAAAAAAAACAGTATTTTAGTATTAGCGTTAATTTGCGTGTTGTTCAATGCTAATGCTGCGGAGTATCTCATTAGTCCCAAAGCTACAACTAAGGGCGAAATTGTTTTACATGATGATATAGGATATACTGTTGGAGTAAATGCGTTTGCCGATTTTGCCTCTTTTCTCGCAACCGAAATAGAGGCAAATTCTACTGTCTATGTTGCCGATGGCAAATACGCAGGAAACATTACAATCTCAACCGATGGACTGAAATTTTTCGGGAATAATGCTTTTAGAGATTGGACTGTGACTCGAAGTGAAGAATCAATTATAACAGGAACGATATATATCAAAGCCTCCAATATAACAATTAACGGCTTTAAGTTTACCGAAGGCGGTCGCATAGAATCGACTGCGGGAACAAATGCATCGCCTTTGAGTGGAATAAAGGTGCTATATAATTATTTTGCCGAGTCAACAGTAAAACGTGGCACATCAACACCTCTTGTCGAAATTGGTAATGTTGTGGCTAATGCCGATGCCAATGCGGTTTCGTCGCAATGCCGTTATAAAAATTGTGAGGCTTCACATAATTATTTTGTGGGTGATGCCACTCATTATCCTAACTGCATTAGTTTTGGCGGTGCTTTTGGAACAACATCGGTTTATGACAATTATTTTTATGATGGTGGAACCAGTGTTTATATCGCCAATGCACAGGGCACATTAAACATTGCTAATAATGTGTTTAAAAATGTGGGTAAAACCACCTTTACAGCACCCGATGGTGGAAATAAAGGTGATTTTTGTATAGCAATTTATCGAAGTGGTTATGCCAACACCACAACTGCCAATATTCTCGCAAATGAATTTGATGGTTGTTATGGTCAGGCATCACTCTTTCCGCTTATACGCATTTATCAAGGAACATCGGGTTCTACCAATGTTGTTACCCCGGTGGGTTTCAGGGTAAATGTGAATGAAAACACCTTTAAGAATAAAATATCGGTTCTGCCATCGGCCTCACACAATCAAGCCGGAGAAAAAGTATTGTTATACAACGACCTTAGCACAGGCAAAGCCATCAAATATAATTTGTCAAACAATCATTTTGACAACCGATTGTATAAATTTGCATGGGTGACTCTTGATGACGGTCAGGGTTGTCGCGAAATATATGCCGACCAATTTACTCGATTTGATTTAGGCAGTAAAATGTCAACATTCGGTACAAGTGTGTTGACCAATACCGATGTGGCTAATCATGCAACCGGTATTTCGTTGGGTGAGGTTACTGTATTGCAAAGTTTTGATATAGATCCTGTTAGTGGCGATATGTATTTTATTCAATTGATGCCGACATCTCGCAATAATACATATAACACGACCTATGGATTTGGTTCGACACATGATGCTCTTGTGGTGACGCGAGTACCATGTACAAAAATTGATGGCTATGCCTATACATATAGCACATCGATACAAACAATGGATATAGGTTATGGCGGGCATGGAACAAATATGTGTCTGGTGAGAGATAAGAATGGACAAGCATGGTTGTGGTCGGGGGCAAAAGCTTCGCTTCGCGATGGCGATGATGTTTCGGGAGCGACGGCCCGTTGGAAGTTCAAAAACGGCAGTGATATAAATCTTGACGGAACAGGTAATACCGATAGCGAAGCTGTGTATTTTAATGTGACGGGAGCTAATGACTATCCGGCTTGTGACGAAACTTCTCGCTATTTGTGTATTCGCACTACCGGCTCCGGCAAAAATAAGTATGATATTTTTGACTTAGACCAAGCTCTTGAGGGTAAAAAGAAAGCGATTAAAACGGTGGAAATGACAATAGGTGATTATGTAAACTCGTCAATCCCCAATGATAAAGGGTATAATACATGGGCATTTCAAAGTTTTGATATAAAAGGAGATTATATTTACACATTGGAAGGTCTGCCCGATGATAGCACTGAGGGCATTGCAACCGGCGACCCGACTTTGGTAATGACATGCTATAATTGGCGAACAAATAAATACTGTTGGCGAACACGATTAAATTATGGTCGCATCAACAATCTTGTATCTGGAGAGCCTGAGGGTATGGTTATTCGACATGACCAATATGGTCATGCCAATTTGTATGTGGCTGTTGTCAATGGAGCTGCAGGAGCCCGCAAAGTGAATGTGTATAAATATATTATCGATTATCACACCGGCTATGACGAAACAAATGCCACGGCAACAAATCAGGGTGACGATACATATACAAAGACCTATATCGATTCAGACTATTCTGCGATGTCATATACTTGCGACACAAAATCAATAGATTTGACTGCTGCTTCAACCAATGAAACGCCGTCGCAAATGGTCACAATTACCAATGGTGAATATGCGTTTGGCCGATGGTATGGGGTGATTACCGGCGAGGATGGTGATGCTTTCACAGTGAGCAATGCTTCAAATAATGCGTTTTCTACAAGTGCAAGTGTTACTGTTTCGTTTACACCTAAAAGTAATAGATCAACCTATAATGCCACATTGCGACTTTTCTCTCCGTTAGCATCAACTAAATCAGAATCAAACGATATTGTTATCCCTATTACAGCCACATATTCGGGTGAATTGACCGAAATTGACAATATTGATAAAGATGGTGCGGTAAAAATCGTGATTGAAGATAAATCTTTGGTTGTTGAAAATTGCGATGTTGCCAAGATAGAGGTCTACACAATGTCGGGATTTAAAATGAAGTCACATAACAATGTGAATAGAGTCCCATTGGATAATGTGTCGGGTGTTTTAATTGCGGTAGTAACCGATACACAAGGAAATGTGTCGGCTCAAAAAATAAGAATATAGATTAATCGCAATAATAAACACAAAGCAGCCATAGACACATCTATGGCTGCTTTGTGTTTAGGGCTATCGGGTGTTACTTAACCGAGATTTTTTGTGCGAGGTCTTTTGCAATAACAATGTAGATACCCGATTGTAAGTTGAGGCTCTTTTCAAATACATCGTGAGTTGCTTCAAATGATGTGATAAGAGTGCCGGCAATGTCATATACGGCAATCATTTCATTTGCGCAGTTTTCAACGATGAGACTTTGACCTTCATATCTGATGCGTTTGCCGGTTGCTGATACATTTTCAACGCCTGTAACCGTGTTGTCAATTATTTTGACGAGGATTGTAGTTGTAAATGTTTTTGAACCGTATGTCTTGTGTGTGATTGTCTGAGCGAGTTCGATATATCCTTCGCTAGGAATCAACTCAGAAACGGTCACTTTAAGACTATCGTTGGCGATAGAGGCATCAGTAATCAAAACGCGATTGTCA
>JAFZHD010000001.1 GCA_017555085.1 Muribaculaceae bacterium
GCCAAAGACCAATACGGAGCATTGGCCGCCTATGAACTTGATGACAATACCGCTATCATCTACCACTTGTTGCCAGGTGTTGAAGCTGGTGTTTATGCATTCCAACTCCCCGAAAAGGTTGGTGTTGAAGGTATCGTTGCTGACGAAGCAGTAGTTGCTGCTCCCGCAGTATACTACAACCTCAACGGTGTGAAAGTAGTTAACCCCACTAAGGGCATCTACATCGTTAAACGCGGTAACAAAGTTACTAAGGAATACATCCGCTAATAACTGTCGACAAGAGCCACGCTCTTGCTGATAAACCCTAATAAAAGCCCCCGGCTCACTGCGAGTCGGGGGCTTTCCTTTTTGATATAGAGACAATAAAATAGTAACTAAATTACAATAGTCACTATCAATTGATTTCTTTGCTGATCTCGTTATTTGCTATGCTTGTGGTAGGCTTGTGCGAGGCGAGTGTGGTAGCCAAAGCGGGCATATTTGGGCCCGTTGTATCGGTAGGCAAATGCGCTCCAATTTTTGGCGCGTAGATATTTTGCAAGGTCGGTGTTGAGCAGGAAGTTGGTGAAAAGTTCAAGTTGGGTGCGTTCGGAGTAGCACATCTTTTCGACAAAGTCGTCAAGGCTCTCGGCGCCGCATCTTTTCCAGTTAAAGCCTGCTATCTGAAACATGCCCCACATGGTGGCTTCCTTGGCTGTCACGCTATCAAGGAGGCAAGCGCGTTCGAGGCGAATGTGTTCTTTTTGTTGCTGTGTGCCGGGCGTAGCGACATGTGTAGTGAAGTTTGTCGTGCTGATGCCTCGGCGGCGGCAGAACGAATGGAAAATTTTGGTATCAAAGTCAATGATAGGAATGCGAGGCGATGCAAATCCGCAGCGGGTGCGTCCGGTCTCGATGTCGATAACGGCTTTGATGGCTGCGATTTCAATGCCGAGTTTTTCGGCCGCTTCGGCGTAATCTTCCTCGGTGAGGCGCACAATTATTTTGCCCTCGGCCTCGTCATGGTAGCGTTGGGGAATGGTTGCACGCAAAAAGAAATCTTGGCTCGGATATTCGGTCGAATCGGTTGCAATATGCTCATGCGAAGGGTTGGCACCCGCCGATAGCGATGCCATCATGAGCATAGATGAGATGACCGATTTCTTTTTCATTATAATAAATAATAAGGTTGCCCTCACACATCGAGAGCAACCTTATGTTATAGAGTTGAATTATTTTTTAAGGTCGGCCACTTTTTCAAGCACGCGTATCAGTTGGCCCCAGAAGCGTTCAACTGCGGGAATGTGCATGCGTTCAGTGGGAGAGTGCACACCTTGAAGTGTGGGACCAAATGATACCATGTCCAAGTGGGGGTATTTTTGGAGGAAAAGACCACATTCGAGACCTGCGTGGATAGCCTTGATGGCGGGAGTGATGCCATAAAGTTCTTTGTAGGCGTCGCGTGCAATTTCCATGATGGGCGATTGCATGTTGGGAGCCCAACCGGGATAGCCGTCACCGTGAGTAACCTTGGCACCTGCGAGTGCAAACACGGTTTCAACTTGGTAGGCGATGTCCCATTTGCGAGAGTCAACCGAACTGCGTTGGCTTGTAGTAACGAGAATTTCGTTGTTGGGGAGCATCTTGATGGCAGCGAGGTTGGTAGAAGTTTCAACCAAACCTTCGAGTTCGCGGCTCATTGAGATAACGCCGTGAGGTGCGCAATAGAGAGCGCTGATGAGGTTGAGAGCGGTTTTCTTGTCGATGCATTGAGCGGGAGCGTCGGCGCTTTCGAGGTCGATAACGAGGTTGGGTTCAACGCCTTTGTATTCAAATTCAACATCGGCGATATATTTGTTCATTGCGATGCGAACTTCCTCTTTTGCTGCAGCGGGAACACCGATAACGGCGCTTGCTGCGCGGGGAATAGCGTTGCGAAGGTTGCCGCCTTCGATTTCGGCAAGAACAACATCATATTTCTTGGTCAAAGGCCAAATGAAACGAGCGAGCAACTTGTTGGCGTTGGCGCGGCCCAAGTGAATGTCGCAACCCGAGTGACCGCCACAACCGTTAGCCACAGCCACTTTGAAATAGTGGTAACCTGCGGGAGCGGCTTCGGTTTCATAAGAGAATGTGCAAGTAGTGTCAACACCGCCTGCGCAGCCCACGAAGATTTCGGCATCGTCTTCTGAGTCGAGGTTGAGGAGGATAGAGCCTGAAATCATGCCTTCGCCCAAATTGTTGGCGCCAGTGAGGCCTGTTTCTTCATCAACAGTGAAGAGCGCTTCGAGAGGACCGTGAACGAGAGTGTCGTCAACCATTGCGGCCAATGCGCCGGCCATACCGATACCGTTGTCAGCACCGAGAGTTGTGCCGTCGGCGTGTACCCATTCGCCGTCGATGATAGTGGTGATGGGGTTGTTTTCAAAGTCAAAAGACTTGTCGTTTGATTCACACACCATGTCCATGTGGGCTTGGAGAATGATGCCGGGAGCACCTTCCTTGCCGGCAGTGGCAGGCTTGCTCATAACAACATTTCCTATTTCGTCGGTTTTAACGGCGATATTGTGCTTCTTTGCAAAGTCAAGAAGGTATTCGCGAATTTTTTCTTCCTTTTTTGAAGGACGGGGCACTTTGGTGATTTCGTCAAAAATTGACCACACGAGTGCCGGTTTGAGGTCTTTAATTGTCATAATATTGATGTTAAGTGTTATTGTTCTGATTAAAAAAGTATTTCGTTCTTAAAAATGATGTTAAAAACACCGATATTCGCTGACTAAGTTACAAAATAAAATTTATATATGCCTAATAATTTAGATTCGTTTCATATATTTGCATTGTAAAAAGCAATGAACGGGCCAAAAAACGGGATAAAACCGCCATTGCGACCACATTTTGAAAAAAAATTATATAAAACCAACATATTACTTTTAACATTCAGCAATAATGAAGAAGATTGCATTTTTGGCAAAGACCATGATTTTGGCTGCGGCTGTGGCCTTGACCTCTTGTGGCGGCTCACAAGCTCCCCAAACAGTAGTTGCAAACGACTCTAACGCAGTAGCAGTTCAAACAATCAATATCCGTTACATCGACGGCGACTCTATCGCTGCAAGTTACAACCTCGCAAAAGATTTCAAAGAAGCGTCAATTCGCACAATGAGCAAACTTGAAAACGCTCAACGCGCTAAGGCTGCCGAAATTCAGAAATTTGGTGCGCAAGTAGAAGAAAAAGTGCGCTCAAACGGCTACTTGTCAGAAGCAAGTTACAAAGCCGATGTTGAGAAATTCAACAAAATGCAATCAGATGCACAAGCCTATTTGGCAGCATTGGAACGCAACGCACAAGAAGAAATCGTTCGTCAACAGTTGCAGTTGAACGACTCAATTGAGTCATTCATCAAAGACTATAACGCAATTCACGGTTACGACGCTATTTTGTTCAAAAACGCAGGCGTATTTTTCAATCCCGCGCTTGACATTACAGGCGAAGTTATCGAAGGTTTGAATGCGCGTTACAACAAAGTGAAATAATAGACCAATCACTCACATAAAAATTACCGGGGCAGATTCTACACGAATTTGCCCCTTGTTTTTTGTGAATATAGCATAAAATCGTGCGATTTGTGGGGTAATTGTGGCGTTGTTGCGCAACTTTATAACCGATTGATAGTTAATTATCCAACTAAAATTGCTAACTTTGTGTGATTTTTTGACAGATAAAGAAATTAAAATAAAGTTATGTTAAATCCAATTAAGAAAACCATCGAACTTGCCGACGGACGAGTAATCACACTCGAAACCGGAAAATTGGCTAAGCAAGCCGATGGAGCGGTAGAATTGCGCATGGGCAACACAATGCTCCTCGCAACAGTTGTATCGGCAAAAGAAGCCGGTGAAGGAGTGGATTTCATGCCCCTCCAAGTAGAGTACAAAGAAAAATTTTCGTCAAACGGACGCTTCCCTGGCGGTTTCCTCAAACGCGAAGGTCGTGCATCTGACTACGAAATCCTCACAGCGCGTCTCGTTGACCGTGTGTTGCGCCCCTTGTTCCCCGACAATTACCATGCCGACACATTTGTAAACGTTACAATGTATTCATCTGACGGTGTTGATATGCCCGACGCTCTTGCAGGTCTCGCTGCATCGGCTGCAATCGCCGTTTCTGATATCCCCTTCAACGGTCCCATTTCGGAAGTGCGCGTAGCACGCATCGACGGAGAGTTTGTTATCAACCCCACTTTCGAGCAACTCGAAAAAGCCGACATGGAACTCATGGTAGGTGCAACTTATGACAACATCATGATGGTGGAAGGTGAAATGGACGAAGTGTCTGAAACCGACCTCCTCAACGCACTCAAAGCCGCTCACGAAGCAATCAAGGCTCAATGTAAAGTGCAGTTGGAACTCGCCGAAGCAGTTGGTGCAACTGTTAAACGCGAATACTGCCACGAAGTGAACGACGAAGAATTGCGTAAAGATGTTCGCGAAAAATGCTATGACAAAGTATATGCAGTAGCCAAAGCTGGTTGCGCCGACAAACACTGGCGTCACGACAGTTTCGCTGCTATTTGCCAAGAGTATATCGAATCACTCAGCGAAGAAGAGCAAGAAGAAAAAACAGCGCTCATCAAGCGTTACTACCACGATGTAGAAAAAGAAGCCGTTCGCCGTTGCATCCTCGACGAAGGCATTCGCTTGGACGGTCGCAAAACAACCGATATTCGCCCCATCTGGTGTGAAGTTGACTACTTGCCCGGACCTCACGGTTCTTCAATCTTCACTCGCGGTGAAACACAATCATTGTCAACAGTTACCCTCGGTACAAAACTTGACGAGAAGATTCTTGACGAAGTGCTCACACAAGGTCGCGAACGCTTCTTGCTCCACTATAACTTCCCTCCCTTCTCAACAGGCGAAGCAAAACCCACTCGTGGCGTAGGCCGTCGTGAAATCGGTCACGGTAACCTCGCTCACCGTGCGCTCAAACGCATGTTGCCCGATGATTTCCCCTATGTTTGCCGCATCGTTTCTGACATTCTCGAATCAAACGGCTCATCATCAATGGCAACAGTGTGTGCAGGTACACTCGCATTGCTCGACGCAGGCGTTCAAATGAAGAAACCCGTCAGCGGTATCGCAATGGGTCTCATCACCGACACCGAAAGCAGCAAATATGCAGTGCTCTCTGACATCCTCGGTGACGAAGACCACTTGGGTGACATGGACTTCAAAGTAACCGGTACAGTTGACGGTATCACTGCAACACAGATGGACATCAAGTGTGACGGTCTCTCTTATGAAATCCTCGAAAAAGCATTGATGCAAGCACGCGAAGGCCGTCTCCACATCCTCGGCAAAATCGCTGAAACCATCCCTGCTCCCCGCGAAGACTACAAACCTCATGTACCCCGCATCGTTACCCTCACTATTCCCAAAGATCTCATCGGTGCTGTTATTGGCCCGGGCGGAAAAATCATTCAGGGTATCCAAGAAGCAAGTGGTGCAACTGTTTCTATTGAAGAAATCGACGACCACGGCTATATCGAAGTTGCTGCTGCCAACAAAGACGCCATCGACAAAGCAATGGAACTCATCAACGCAATCGTTGAACTTCCCGAAGAAGGCAAAGTATATAAAGGCACAGTTCGCTCAATCCTCGAATTTGGTGCATTCGTAGAATTCATGCCCAACCGTGACGGTTTGCTCCACATCAGCGAAATCTCATGGGACCGCATTGAAAACATGGAAGCATCAGGCATCAAAGAAGGCGACGCTCTCGAAGTGAAACTCATCGAAATCGACAAGAAAACAGGTAAATACCGCTTGTCAATGCGCGCTCTTCAACCCAAACCCGAAGGCTATGTAGAACGCGAACGCGCTCCCCGTGCCGACCGTGGTCCCCGCCGTGACAACAACCGCGGACCTCGCCGTGAAGGCGACCGTGGTCCCCGTCGCGATAACCGTGGTCCCCGTCGTGAAAACAACGACACCCCCAACGACACCCCCAACGAATAATATCACATAGATATATCGTAACCAAGCCAGCCGAGCAACCCTCGGTTGGCTTTTTTTATGGCTGCAAAGAAGGAGGAAAGGCGATGAAAATGCAGTGAATGTGTGAAATGCACCCATAAATTTGCGATTTTGGGAAAATGGTGGTATATTTGTGTTATAAATACACTCATAAACATTGTCAACCTACAACAACATAAATCAGACTTACTAATTGACTATGGAAGAAAATAAAAACATGTATTGTTACAAGTATCCCCATCCGTCAGTCGCTACCGATTGTGTTATCTTCGGTTTTGACGGCAATGATATAAATGTGTTGCTCATTGAGCGTGGCATCGAACCATTCAAGGGCCTTTGGGCTTTCCCCGGCGGCTTTATGCGCATAGATGAGAGTGCCGAGCAGTGTGCTGCTCGCGAACTCGCCGAGGAAACTTCGCTCGAAGTGAAATACATGGAGCAGCTAAAGGCATTTTCGGCCGTTGGCCGCGACCCTCGCGAACGAGTAGTGTCGATTGCGTTTTATGCATTGGTGCGCTTGAAGGATGTTCAAGGCGGCGATGATGCCGCACGCGCACAATGGTTCCCCATTCACTCTGTGCCAGGATTGGCGTTTGACCACGACCGCATTTTAAGGGAGGCCACATCGCGATTGCGCGAAAAATTGTGCTTTGAGCCTATCGGTTTTGACCTTTTGCCTGAGGTGTTCACAATGGGTCAGTTACAACGATTGTATGAGGCTATTCTCGATGTGAGTTTTGACCGTCGCAATTTTGCCAAAAAGATTCTCAAACTTGATTTGCTCATTGAGGAGGGCAACCGCCCCGACAATGCCCCGACACGCATTCCGCGCATGTATCGTTTCAACAAAGAAAAATATGATGAACTGAAACGAAAAGGCATCAAACTCGAATTCTAAAATTACACGATTGACAGCATGAAAGAAAAGATGCATTGGGACAAGTTGATATGCGAGAAGCGTTTTGGATTGGAAGATTATCGCGATTCAAAGCGTGGTTATCGCAGCGACTTTCAGCGCGACTATGACCGATTGGTGTTTTCGTCGCCGTTCCGCCGCTTGCAAAATAAGACACAAGTGTTTCCGTTGCCCGGAAGCGTGTTTGTTCACAACCGCTTGACGCATAGCATGGAGGTGGCGTGTGTGGGTCGTTCGTTGGCCAACGAGGTCAGTGCCATGTTGCGCGAAAAGTATGCCGACCAACCGTGGTGTCACAAACTCGACGCTATCGACGAGATTGTGGCTGCGGCCTGTCTTGCCCACGATTTGGGTAATCCGCCGTTTGGCCACTCGGGCGAGAAGGCTATCTCAACATTCTTCACCGAGGGTGCGGGCCGACATTTGCAGTCGCAGTTATCGCCCGAGCAGTGGAGCGATTTGGCCCAATTTGAGGGTAATGCCAATGCTTTTCGTGTGCTGACTCATCAGTTTAACGGCCGCCGTCCTGGTGGTTTTGCCATGACCTATTCAACTCTTGCCTCGATTGTGAAATATCCCTATGAGTCAACGCTCGTTGTCAAGGCCAATAAGTTTGGCTTTTTCACTACCGAGAAGGAGTCGTTTATCAAGGTTGCCGAGCAGGTGGGATTGTTGCCCCGTCCCGGTGCTAACGGCGAGGTGCGATATGTTCGCCACCCGTTGGTATATCTTGTCGAGGCTGCCGACGACATCTGCTATGAGGTTATGGACATTGAAGATGCTCACAAACTCAAAATTCTCACTACCGCCGAGGTGGTGGAATTGCTCACCGGATTTTTTGACAAGGAGCGTCGCGACCACATGTTGGAAGTGATGGAGAATGTTGATGACCCCAATGAGAAGGTGTCGTATATGCGCTCATGTGTTATCGGCACTCTTGTGCATGAGTGTGCGCTTGCTTTTATGGCACATGAAGACGAGATTTTGAGCGGCGACTTTGAAGGCTCGTTGCTCGACCACATCGGTGCGCTTGAACGCGACGGTTATCGCCGTTGTTCAGACTTGTCGTGGGACAAGATTTATCGCGCCAAAGATGTTGTTGACATTGAACTTGCCGGTAATCGCATCATCACTTTCTTGCTCGAAAAACTCATTGAGGCGGTGTGCAATCCCCAACTCAACTATTCGACTTTGCTGTTGTCGCAAGTGCCCAAGCAATATGATGTGTATGCCCCCACATTGTTTGGCAAAATTCAGGCGGCAATCGACCATGTGTCGGGCATGACCGATGTCTATGCGCTCGACCTATATCGCAAACTTAATGGAATGAGCCTCCCGGCTGTATAAAAGCAATTATGAAGAAAACAATTATATCTCTCTTATGTGTATTTGTAGCCCTTGTGGCAAGTGCCTACACTGTTGAGCAGGTGCCTAATGTGCATGTTGCTAATCGCACTCGCTATGTGTCAAACCCCGACGGAATTTTAAGCATCGAGGCACAAGCCCAAGCCGATACTATCATCTCACGCATTTGGCGTGATACATCGGCCGAGGTAGTGGCTGTCGTTGTCAACGAAATCGAGGGCGCCGATATCAATACCTTTGCCACCGAACTGTTTACCCATTGGGGCATCGGCAAGAAGGACAACGATAACGGATTGCTCGTGCTCATTGTCAAAGGTGAGCGCAAGGCAGTGTTGCGCACCGGCTATGGCATGGAGGGTGTGATGCCCGATGCTATTGCAAGCCGCATTATTCGCAACGATATGGCCCCCCATTTCAAAAACGAAGATTATGACGCGGGGACATTGGCGGCATTGACCACAATTTCGACTATAATTACCGACCCCGCGGCTGCACAAGAGTTGATGTCGCAATATGAAAACGATGCTATCGAGGCATTTGACTTTGACGGCGAGGAATTGTTTAACTTCTACATTAAAATTTCGTGCTTCTTATTGTTGGGATTGCTCATGTTCTACTTTGCCGTGTTGGCTATGAACAAGGGCAAAACCGCTCCCGAACGATATGACAGCCTTCATACCTTCAAAATGGTGGCATTGGCGGCAACCGTGTTTGGTTTGGGGATTCCCGTGTTGGCATTCTTGCTCGCATGGTGGTCAGAGCGCCGTGTTCGCAATAAACGCCGTTGTTGCCCCAACTGTAAAGCCAAGATGAGCAAACTCAGCGAGGACGAAGATAACAGGTATCTCACCGCGGCGCAAGATATGGAAGAACGCCTTGACTCGGTTGACTATGATGTGTGGTTGTGCTCGAAATGTGGTGAGACCAATGTGTTGCCGTTTGTGAATAAAACCAACGCCTACTCGGTGTGTCCAAATTGCGGCGCGCGCACATGTTCAATGATTGCCAACCGCATTGTGGTGAATGCAACCGTAACACGCGAGGGTAAAGGCGTGAAAGTGTATTCATGTCGCAACTGTCATAAGGCTACCGAAACAGCCTATAAGATACCAAAAGTGGAACCTCCCATTGCGCCTGTTGTAGTAGGCGGCATTGGTGGTCGCGGAGGCGGCGGAGGTTTCTCGGGTGGAGGATTCGGCGGTGGTATGACCGGTGGCGGCGGTGCGTCGGGCGGCTGGTAATCAGCGACGGCGCAACAGCAGTCGTCGCGTTGTGAAGAATGTTGCCGCGACGGCAACGATAGCGGCAGCCCACCAACCCACAAATGTAGAGAGTAACGCAGCGGTAATGCTCATGGCTAACGCATAGCCGATGAGGTGCATAATGCCGTGGCCCAATGTGAGGTGGTAGCGATAACGGAACACGCTCCACACGATGAGTGTGTAGATGAAATACCACACGATGTAGGCCCAGCCAAGTCCGGCGATGCCCCAAAGGTTGAATGCAACCACATTAAGCACAAGCGACACAAGCGCGCTGCTAATTTCGGTTAAAAGAAAGATTTTCCCGTCTCCCTTTGATAGAATGACAAATGCCATGCACCACGATATGGCACGGAAAATCATGCCCACTATCGCCCACGAAATAAACGGAATGATAACCTCAAATTCGGCCGAATAGAGAATGTTGACGATGAGGTCGTCGGCTGTAATGAACAGTGTGATTACGGGCACTAGTATCCACAACGCAAGTTTCATTTCGTGAGAAACGAATGCCGATGTGCGCATGTTGCTACCGTTGGCTTGTGCCAATCGGGGGTAGTATTCCATGGCGATGGCAGTGAAAATGAGTCCCACATATTTGTTGACGAGCGTGAAGCCGGCCTGGTAGTGGCCCACGGTTGCCGTGTCGGCATTGTGGTTGAGATAGGCCATGAAAATGTAGGAAATGAGCATTGTGGTAAATGCCGAGATAGTCATGTAGATGCCCAACACAACAAAGCCGCGCCCCATGTCGAAAGTCTCTTTTGCTGTCAGCGAGGAGTCGGCCTTAACCTCTTTCTCGCGATAAAATTGAGCCGCAACGGCTGTCGCAAGGGTGTAGGCTATGATTGAGGGAATGATGCTGTCAATGCGATAGAAGTAAAACAACGGAACCGAAACGGCGAGGCCCACAAGCACTCCCCACACCGATGCGCGTGCCAATCGGCGCAAGCGTTTCAACCCTTGCAAAATGGCGAGTTCGCCGCCTGTGATTGATGTGAGAAACATCACGCAAGCCAACGCGCAAAAGCCCAATGTGTGGCTATCGTCGCCAAAAGTCCATCGGCTCAACAATGGCGAGAGCGCAAGGGTGATAAAAGCCCCTAATAGGCCCAATGCCCATGCCCATCGGCGCACAACGGCAATGATGCGCGACATGGTTGACGGCGAGGCCGAGGCAATGTCGCGAACGGCCGACTGCCGCATGCCTAATTGCGTGATGGCGCTAATCATCTCGATGGCGGTGTTGTAAAGGCCAAAGAGCCCCACGCCGGTAGCTCCTATCCAAATGGCTACCAACTTGGTGCGAATGATTGAGCAAATGATTGTTATCACTTGCACGCCGCCAAAGATGCTCATGGCTTTGAGCACGGTTGCCGACAGGTTGCCTTTGTTGAATGTTATTTTACCCATAATTCGGGATTGAGTTTTTCGCGCTCTTTGCGTATTTCGAAGTGCATAATGGCGCGATTGTTATCATCGGGGTCGGCATATATTTCGCCTAAAATCGTTCCGGCCTTTACGCTGTCGCCTTTCTTCACAGTGATTGACTTGATGTTGGCATAGATAGATATGTAACTGCCGTGGCGAATCATGATTACATTGTTAAAGCCGCTTTGGCGGAAGATTGCCGACACTGTACCGTCAAAAATGGCGCGAGCATTGCCTCCTGCCTTGACCTCAATGTCGATGCCGCTGTTGTCGGTTTTGATATATTTGAGGGTGGGATGGGTGTGCAAACCAAATGGGCGCACAATGGTGTATCGGCCCGTTACAGGGAATATCAATCGGCCTTTGTTGTCTTCAAAACTGCCCGACAGTTTGCGCTCGGCCTCAACAGTCTGCTCATATTGCGACTTTGGCTTTTGCTCAGGTTTGGTCTCTGGTTTGGGTAGAGGTTCAGGTTTGACTTTTGTCGCCGAGTCTTGGCGCGCTTTGTCGATAGAGTCTTGGCGTGCTTTGGCTCGTTGCTCTTCTTGTGCGCGGCGAGCCTCCTCGGCTTTGCGGCGCTCTTCGGCCAATCGTGCTTCTTCGGCTTTGCGCTGTTCCTCGGCGATGAGGCGTTCAAGTTCGCGGTCGAGGTTTTGAGCCTCGGCCTCTTTTTGTTTCAAAAGTTTTTTGAGCGCCTTTTCTTCTGATTTGAGGCTGTTGACAATCTTGTTGGTCTCGTTGCGCTTGTCAACGAGTGTTTGTCGGGCGTCAGCCACGAGTTGTCGCGAATGTTGTTGTTCGAGTTGCAGTTTGGCCATATTGTCGCGGCGAATGTTGAGTTGCGATTGCACCTCAATGATTTCGGCGGATTTGCGTTCGCGCCATTTTGAAAATTGCGACATATATCTCATGCGACGGTAGGCCTGTGTGAACGATTCGGCCGAGAAGATAAATGCCAATGTGCTTTTGTCGTCGTGTTGCGACTGCATTTTGCGCACGGCGGTGGCATATTTTTGTCGCATTATGTTGAGGTCGCGGTCAATGCGTGTGATAGAGTCGTTGAGCGATGCGATGTGGCGCGCAGTGGTGTTGATGGTGTGCTGAATGGCGTTGATGGTGTCGTTGTATGCCTTAATCTCGGTCTCAACGAGGTTGAGTTGGTTGAGTTGCTGATTGAGTTTGGCTGTGTTGTTGTCGAGTCGGCGTGCTGTCTCGGCAATTTCTTTTTCGGTGCGTTGCTTGTCCTGCTTGATTGACGACGCATCACGACGCGCGATAACCGATGTTGTCGCACATAGAGTGATGAGTAGTGTCAATAGTAGGCGTTTCATTGGCCGAAAATGTTATTTGAGGGGTAACGACTCGATGAGTTGTGTCAATGTTATGCGTTTGTAGCCGTTGGGAGTTGACCAAGTGCGCTCGCTGTTGGTGTCCCATTTTGCGCTGCTAAAATCCCATTTGATAGATGCCTGAACTGGTTGGCTACCTTTGTTGATTGTGAAGTCGGCTTGTTGGGCCACTGTGCCGGCTTTGGTTGATGTGTGTTGTGAATACTCACATCCGGCAATGGCATTGCCGCCTTTCTGCACGGCGAGGGCTGTTATTTGGTTGGCCATATTGGCTGCAAAGGCATATGCAAACAATTCGGGTGCTTTTTTAGGTTCGATAACCCACGATTGGACATCTAATGCCGACAGATTTACCTGCTTGGCCATTGACTTTGTCATAGTGCCTTTTTCAATCAGGAATGCTTGTCCCAAGAGCATGTCTTGAATGTCGTTGACCGTAACGGGGCATATTTCGGCGAGTTGCTCGATGCTCTCGGCGATGTAGCGTTTGTTCATGCGGTCGATGGCAAACACCGAGTCGTTGGTGATATACACGGCCACAACCTCCATGCCCAAGAAACGGAGCGAGAGCGATAGGCTCTTGTTGCGAGTCATATAGGCTTTGCCCGACACGGTGATGTTTTTGGGCGAAATGAGGCTTACTTTCATTGACAAGGTCACATCTTTCCAATCGTCATATTGCGCGGTGAGGTCGGCAAAGCGGTCGTTGAGCGACGATGCTTCGGTGGGGTCATATTGGCCGCCTTCGGTCGATGTTTTGGTCGAACGACAACTGCTCAACATGGCAAGGAAGATAATCGAAAATATGAGAAGCGATTTTTTCATCGGCTGAAATAGGTTTGATGTTTTACTTTGCGTTGCAACAACTCGTTGTCGGGGTCTAGTTCGAGGGCTTTTTGCCAGAACGGGAGCGATTGCTCGGCCTCGCCGGTGGCAAAGAAGTAGATGTCGCCGGCATGGTGGTATAACTCGGCCGACGGCTCTTCGTCATACTTGAACGCTTCGTCGATATAGTATTTTGAGTCGTTATAGCGTTTGAGTTTGAATAGCACCCATGCATAGGTATCGAGCGACGAACTGTTTTGTGGCTCTTCGCGAACGGTCATTGCGCTCATGCGCTCGGCTTTTTCAAGGTCGCGGTTTTCGCATGCCATGTGGTAGGCACAGTTGTTGAGAGCCAACAGGTTACCGGGGTTGGCCTCAATGGCTTTTTCATAATAGACATAGGCACTGTCGGCGTTGTTGGCCTTGTAGTAGGTATCGCCAATCGAACAATATATGTCGGAGCGTGCCGATGAGTTGTTGGGCTCGATGAGTGCAAGGGCTTTGTCATAGTAGACAAGAGCGCTATCGGTCATCTCGGCCATTGAATAGTTTATTGCCAAATAATAGGTGAGGGCAAGGCTCTTGGGGTGATAGTTGAGCGCATTGTGCCCTTCGGCAATGGCCATCTCATAGTTGTCACACATGCCGTGCATGCTCATCAGCGAGCGCCAACGGCTCTCGTCGGACGGGTCGATGTCGACGGCATATTTTGATTGCTCGGCAGCCGATGCATAGTCTTTGATTGCTGCAAAATAGGCGCTGTAAAGGTCATGAATATCAACCTCGTGGGGGTGCTGCTCAATGAGTTCGGCAAACAGGTCTTGAATGCGACCGTGTTGTGTGGGGTCGTCATAGAGCGCCCTGATGTAGTTGGTGAGTAATTGCAGTTTGGTGCCCAAGTCGAGGTTTTCTTGTTTGAGGGCCTGGAACACCTCGCGGTCATAGGCAATGCTGTCGCCTTGTGACAAAAAGAAATTGGCGCGCGAGTAATACACAAGTCCGTTGGCCGAGTCGAGTTGACACGCGGTATCGTAGTAGTAGCGCGCACTGTCGTTTCGTTCAAACATTGCATACACATCGCCGGCAAAGGTGCGGAACTCGCTGCTCGTGGGCGACGATTCAAGTAACTGATGCAGTTCGGCAAAGATAGATGTGGTGTCGCGCAACATCAGCATGGCATTCATTTTTCGAGCCGAGATATTGACGCTTTTGCCCTCGGCCACCTCCACGCGCGAGAAAATGTCGAGAGCTTTGGCAATGTTGGCACTGTCGCCCGATGCGGCAAGCGATTCGGCATGTTTCATCGCGATTTCTGATTTCTCGGGATATATTGAGTCGAGAGTGGCCCACACTTTGAGTGCCGCGCGATAGTTGCGTATCTTCTCGTTGAGGTTGCCAAAGAAATATGTGGCATAGAAGTCGTCGGGGGCTTTGTCAAAGTGGTCTTTCATCAGTTTGTAGCCTTTTGCTGGCATAATGGTGTCGTTTTTGGCGAGAACCATCTGATAATAACCGAGGAAGAAGCCCACATCCGAATTGTTGGGGTCAAGCTGATAGGCGCGATTGAGCAATTCAAAGTAGGAGTCGGTGTTGTTGAGCGCATTTTGGCGCAACGCCTCCATGTAGATATACTCGGCTTTACGGCTGTTTTCGGCCGAGTTGTCGCGTTTTTTTGCGGTCGCAGGCACAACTGCCACCGACAACAGTATTGCCAGCAGCAAGGTGAGCAAGAGCGTATGTTTTTTCGTAGCGTTCACTGTTTGCGTTATGATGTAAATATTGCTTATTGGCGACCTGTGTGGCCAAACCCGCCTTCACCACGCTCGGTTTCGTCGAGGGTTTCCACTTGTTCCCATGTTGTGTGAGAATAGCGGGTGATAACCATTTGGCAGATGCGTTCGCCGTCGTTGACGGTGAAAGGCTCGTTAGAGAGGTTGATGAGGATAACACCGATTTCGCCGCGATAGTCGGCATCGATTGTCCCGGGAGTGTTGACGAGCGAAATGCCGTGTTTTAGCGCGAGGCCGCTGCGGGGGCGAATTTGACATTCATATCCCTGAGGCAATGCGATGAAAAGGCCTGTGGGAATGAGAGCGCGTTGCAAGGGTTGCAACACAACGGGCGCGTCAAGGTTGGCACGGACATCCATACCGGCCGATGATTCGGTGCTATAAGCGGGAAGTTGATGTTTTGAACGATTTATGATTTGTACTTTAATTTTGTCCATAGTTGTAGAGTTAACAGGGTTGGTATTATAATATTATGCGAATATAACTAAAATCGTTGAGTTATCGGTATAATTCAACGATTTTTAATAATAAAGTGTTTGGCACAGCGAGGTGTTGGCACAAAAAAAGCGACCCTTGTGAGGTCGCTTTTTGAATAGTATATAATCGTATTGATTATTTACCTGCGAGTTTTTCTTTGAGAGCAGCGAGTTCTTCGATGTCACCGAGAGTTGTTTTTTCAACAGCGGGAGCAGCGGGAGCTTCTTCTGCTTTCTTAGCAGCGCGTTTTGCTTTCTTTTCAGCTTTTTCAGCAACTTTTGCTTCATCTTCGAAGATGCGGCTGTGAGAAAGGATGATGCGTTTTGACTCTTTGTTGAATTCGATTACTTTGAACTCGAGAGTTTCTTCAACTTGTGCTTGTGTACCGTCTTCTTTAACCAAGTGTTTGGGAGTAGCGAAACCTTCAACACCGTGGGGAAGGGCGATTACAGCGCCTTTGTCGAGCAATTCGATGATTTTACCTTCGTGTACTGAACCGAGTGTGAACACTGTTTCAAATACATCCCAGGGGTTTTCTTCGAGTTGTTTGTGACCGAGGCTCAAGCGGCGGTTTTCTTTGTCGATTTCGAGAACTTGAACTTGGATATCAGCACCGATTTGAGTGAATTCAGAGGGGTGTTTGATTTTCTTAGTCCAAGAGAGGTCGCTGATGTGGATGAGACCGTCAACGCCTTCTTCGATTTCAACGAATACACCGAAGTTAGTGAAGTTGCGCACTTTTGCAGTGTGTTGGCTACCAACGGGGTATTTGCCTTCGATATTTTCCCAAGGATCGTTTTTGAGTTGTTTGATACCGAGAGACATTTTGCGTTCTTCGCGGTCGAGAGTGAGAACAACAGCTTCGATTTCGTCACCAACTTTCATGAAGTCTTGAGCTGAACGGAGGTGTTGTGACCAAGACATTTCAGAAACGTGGATGAGACCTTCAACGCCAGTAGCGATTTCAACGAATGCGCCATAGTCAGCCATAACGACAACTTTACCCTTAACTTTGTCACCAACTTTGAGGTCAGCGTTGAGAGCATCCCAGGGATGGGGTTGGAGTTGTTTGAGACCGAGAGCGATGCGTTTCTTTTCGTCATCGAAGTCGAGGATAACAACGTTGAGTTTTTGATCGAGAGATACCACTTCTTCGGGGTGGTTTACGCGGCCCCAAGAGAGGTCTGTGATGTGGATGAGACCGTCAACGCCACCGAGGTCGATGAATACGCCGTAAGTAGTGATGTTTTTAACAGTACCTTCGAGTACTTGACCTTTTTCGAGTTTAGCGATGATGTCTTTCTTTTGTTGTTCGAGCTCAGCTTCGATGAGAGCTTTGTGAGAAACAACAACGTTTTTGAATTCTTGGTTGATTTTAACAACTTTGAATTCCATAGTTTTGTCAACGAATACATCGTAGTCGCGGATGGGTTTAACATCGATTTGTGAACCGGGAAGGAACGCTTCGATGCCAAATACGTCTACAATCATACCACCCTTAGTGCGGCACTTGATGTAACCCTTGATAATTTCGTCGTTTTCGAGAGCTTGGTTAACGCGTTCCCAAGAACGTGAGTTGCGAGCTTTCTTGTGAGAGAGGATGAGTTGACCTTTTTTGTCTTCTTGGTTTTCAATGAATACTTCTACTGAATCACCAACTTTGAGGTCGGGGTTGTAGCGGAATTCGCTAATGGGAATGATACCGTCGCTCTTGTAGCCGATGTTAACTACAACTTCGCGTTTGTTGAGCGAAATGATAGTACCTTCGATTACTTCTTTGTCTTTAACGGTGTTGAGAGATTCGTCGTAGGTTTTTACCAATTCCTCGCGAGATTTCTCTCCTTGAGTTTCGCCTTTTTCAAAGGCATCCCAGTCGAAATCTTCGATGGGTGAATTTTTTAATTCAGTCATTAGTTAGTTAATAAATAGGTTAATTAAAAGATTAGACATTATATTGGATTATAATGAGTGTGCAAAGTTACACATAATTTTCTATATAACAATGATTTTTGTCCCTAAAATATTTTGCCGCGCATTGCGACGGGACTATTAGATAGTGATTCGGCGGGTGATAAATAAAAACTGGTGCGCTATTGACGCACATCAACCTTGACATAAAGGCGAAAACCTAACGCGGTAAATAGTGGAATTATCAACAGACCAAATTCAGATTAAATAAGTTATAGATATTCCCAAACAAACTATTAACATAGATTTTCCTTCAATTATAATCTGGTGGAAAATCGTAGTCCAATGATGGTTTTACTGAATCTAAAACATTAGAACTTGGCAGTAATATATAATTAAAAAATATTGCATAGCATTTTAATTCAGGCGAATAAGACATGCGACCTTTCTGCTCAGCAGCAGCAATGTCTATTTTAGAAATCCAAGTTCTAATGTTGTGTTCTTGTTCTTTAAATATGGCATATAGCCGTTGTTCATTTAATGTAAAATTATAATTATCGTAGTCTCTTACGGAAAAAAACATATAATGGTTTCTCTCTTTTTTTTTAAATTCAACAATAGTGCAATTAAAATAATCACTTTTTTTGTTTAAATCATAAATACTTTGAACAAAAATTGCTATAGTATCAGAGACATTGTTAGTCTCAATACTACAAGAAAATGAGGGAGACTCTACCATGGAATTTATATTTATGTCGCTAGGGGAGTAATAACATGGCATGGATGGAATTCTTTCGGCTAATTCTCGAGGCACTCTCCCCCAGATGTCATTTGTTGCAAATGTTATCAATACCAATATTATAATTCGGCAATATAAAAAGATTCGCTTCATAAGTCTACTATTTTAATTTGATATTTTTTTAATAACGATTCAAAAGGGCTATTGTTATATAGTCGATAGCTATGTTAGTGCAAAACGAGATGTTATAACGGTCATATTCTTATCCCTAAAAAAAATTAATCATCGGTTCCCTTTTTTTAAATTTTCCTCTTTTAAATTGGCCTATTTGGTGAAATATATTCCTTTTAGATTTGATGCTTTATAAACATGATTGTGATATTTGTTCGAAATGGGGATATCTATGCCATAGGCGTTGAAATCTGGAACTATTGGCATAATTGCAGTCCCTAAAATTGTGTCGTTTTTAGGGTAGATTTGCCTTAAATTTAAGGGATATGTTTCTCCCGCTTTGATTTCTTGGCTATCATGTGGTTTATCAAAAACCATAGGAGAAATAATCATAAATAGCGAATCGTTTCTTTCGGCATATATAGTGTGAAATATATCGTTACTTATTATTTGATCTATTTTATACATTGATGTGTTCTTTTGAACAGTCCCTTTGTTATTTGCTGCTGGAGAGCTAACTCTTGTCCTTTGTGAAATTAGACCGCCTTTATATGTTTCGGTGAATTCATGTGTTGTTTTAGGGATTAAAATATATGTAACAGGAAGAAATCTTTCTTTGTATGGAAGCAAAATGCTGAAAGAATCAAGATCTGTTTTCAGATTAGCTATCCAATATAAGATATTGTCATATTGTTCTTGCAATATCAATAACAAATCCTCTGGAACGGGTTTTCTACTCGGGCTGAGTCTTTTTTGCCAGAGTACAATAGAAGGCTTAAATACTCCTGTTTTGGATGAAATAACGAGGAATTCAATGGCCTTGACTTTATTTAATTCATCAAGTCGAATTCCTGCAGAAATGAAAATACTGTCTTCAATTGTAGCGTTTTGTAGCCCGAATGTAGTACGCTCAACTAAATATTTATCAATCACGACATCTTTTGCCGATAAATAAATATAGGGATCATCTACTTTGTAGACCTCGCTGAACATTCTGTCGTTTTCGGGGGAAACCTGCTCGGCCGCATGATAATCTACGGCAACCTCTTTCACGGTGGCATGAGCAACCATGAACAGGGTAAAGAAAGATTTGGCAACCAATAACTTTTTCATGCAACGCAACATTTACGCTTGCAAGTTAACGAAAAATTGTGAAGTGAGCAAAAGATGAAGGGTGGATTATTATTGGCTCGTTATATTAAGATATCAAAATATAATGTATGCGGAGTTGTTAGATAGTAATTCGGCGGGTGATGGGGCCGGCTTTGAGAATGTAGATTCCGCGTGAGTCGATGCGGCAGCGGTGTGTGCCGGCGGGTATTTGCTCCGACGAGATTAGTTGTCCGAGTATCGAGAAAATCTTTACTGTGACGGGGCGGGGTGTGTAGATATAGACATAACCGTTGCGAGTTGAAACTTCGATTTGCTCGGTTTCGGTCATTTCGGTTCCGGCCGGAGCCGGTGTGGGAGTCCATGATGGCTGTCCCGCTACGGCCCACAGGGCTATGGCGAGAAAGGCTGCTGCTGTTATCAAGACTCGTTTACACATAGGATGTTTTGTCGGTTTCTGATGGGTTTTGACGGCTATTTGACGGCCAAAACATCTTTGCCGCTGATGTTTACGGTGCAAAATTACTAATTATTTCCCGAAAATGAGTGGTGGCGCAAATCTTAATTTTGAGGATTGGGCGAAATTTGTTATTTTTGTAGAATTATAGCATATATCGCGAAAAACAATATGGCAGCAGACGAAGAATTGATTATTGACTCTGATGCACCTTCGGCCGAGGGTGCTGCAAATTATAGTGAAGAGAATATTATAACCCTCGAATGGAACGAGCACATTCGCCGTCGCCCGGGTATGTATATCGGTAAACTCGGCGATGGTACATCGAGCGACGATGGTATTTATGTGCTTCTCAAAGAGGTGCTTGACAATGCTATCGACGAATACATGATGGGATTTGGCAAGCATGTGCTGGTGACTGTTGACGAGTCAACGGTTACTGTGCGCGACCATGGCCGTGGCATTCCCTTGGAAAAGGTGGTTGATGTGGCCTCGAAGATGAACACCGGCGGTAAGTATGATTCAAGAGCTTTCCAAAAGTCGGTGGGTCTGAACGGTGTCGGCATCAAGGCTGTGAATGCGCTGTCAACCGAGATGTATGTTGAGAGTGTGCGCGACGGCATGTGCAAGCAGGTGCGTTTTAGCGGCGGTGTCATTCTCGAAGAGAGCGACATCAAGCCTTCGGACGAGCCAAACGGCACATTGGTGCGTTTTACTCCCGATAAAGATATTTTCCGTGACTATGCTTTTCGAGAGGAATTTATCATTCCTTTGTTGAAAAACTATACTTTCCTAAATACCGGATTGTCGATTTTCTTCAATGGCAAGCGTTTTTATTCAAAGAACGGTCTGCTCGACTTGTTGAAAGAAAACCTCACTACCGACCCCTTATATGACATTATCCACCTCAAAGGCGACGATATAGAAGTGGTGATTACCCACACCAAGCAATATGGCGAGGAGTATTACTCGTTTGTCAACGGTCAGCACACCACACAAGGCGGCACACACCTGAGCGCATTCAAAGAAGCGGTGTCGCGCACCATCAAAGACCACTTTGGCCGCAACTTTGAATATAGCGACATTCGCAACGGTATGGTGGCGGCTGTGGCTGTGAGAGTGCAAGAGCCTGTGTTTGAGTCGCAGACCAAAACACGCCTCGGCTCTCGTGATATGGGTCCCGAAGGCCCAACTATTGCCAAGTTTATAGGCGATTTCATAAAGAAAGAACTTGATAATTACTTGCACAAAGAACTTGGTGTGGCTGAGATTATTCTCAAAAAAGTGCAAGAAAACGAGAAAGAGCGCAAGTCGATGGCCGGCCTCACAAAGGTTGCCCGTGAAAAGGCCAAGAAGGTGAGCCTGCACAACAAGAAGTTGCTCGACTGCCGCATTCACCTCAACGACGCTCGCGGCGATGAGGATTTGAAAGAGGCGTCATCGATATTTATCACCGAGGGTGACTCGGCTGCCGGCTCTATCACAAAAATTCGTGATGTGGCCACACAAGCCGTATTCTCGTTGCGTGGTAAGCCACTCAACACATTTGGCTTGACTCAAAAGGTGGTGTATGAAAACGACGAGTTCAACCTCTTGCAAGCTGCGCTCAACATCGAAGACGGTCTTGACGGATTGCGCTACAACAAAGTGATAATCGCAACCGATGCCGATGTCGACGGCATGCACATTCGCTTGTTGATGATTACATTCTTCTTGCAGTTCTTCCCCGACCTCATCAAGAAAGGCCATGTCTATGTGTTGCAGACACCGTTGTTCCGTGTTCGCAACAAAAAGACCGCCAAGCGTGTTGGTAAGAAAAAGAAGGACAGCGCACCCGAAGAAACATATTACTGTTACACCGACGAAGAACGCATTGCGGCGATAAACAAGCTTGGCGCGAATGCCGAAATCACCCGATTCAAAGGTCTTGGTGAGATTTCGCCCGAGGAGTTCCGCGATTTTATCGGTCCCGATATGCGCATCGACCGTGTGACATTGCGCAAAGAAGATGCTGTGGGCGAGTTGCTCGAATTTTATATGGGCAAAAACACATCAGAGCGTCAAAATTTTATCATTGACAATCTTGTAGTAGAAGATGATACCCAACTCGAATCATAAACGCGTAGCCCTTTATCCGGGCACATTCGACCCCTTTACCACAGGCCACCTCTCGATAGTGGAGCGCGGGTTGGCATTGTTTGACGAGATAATCATTGCCATTGGGGTCAATGACTCAAAAAACTGCCACAAACCCACAGCCGAGCGCGTAGAGCACATCACAAAAGTGATGAAAGATGAGCCGCGTGTCAAGGTGGTGAGTTACAACTGCCTCACTGTCGATGCCGCCAAGGAGCATGGCGCAAATTTTATATTGCGCGGAGTGCGCACAGTGGCCGACTATGAGTATGAACGCAACTTGGCATATGCCAACCGCAACATTTCGGGTATAGAGACAGTGTTGCTCTACACATTGCCCGAATTGTCATATATCAGCTCGACAATGGTGCGCGACCTCGAACGCCACGGTTATGATGTCAGCCCCTATGTGCCGGGCTGCGAAGAGTAGCACTTACACACATTATTATATAAATAAGGAATGAAACGAATTTTAGTCGCAGTGGTGGCACTATTGGCGTCGCTCTCGTTGTTGGCTCAAAACTATGAACTGACTCCCGATCGCAAGTTGCGCTATGCCGCCGCTATCATCGATACATATTATGTCGATTCGGTTGATACCGACCACATGGTTGAGGAGGCTATAAAAGCCATGCTCAAAACCCTTGACCCTCATTCGCTATACACCCCGCCCAAGGAAACCAAAGAACTCACTGAGCCGCTTGAAGGCAATTTCAGTGGCATCGGCATTCAGTTTAACATGATGCAAGACACGCTCTATGTGATTGAAACCATTTCGGGCGGACCGTCAGAACGCGTGGGCATTCGTGCCGGCGACCGCATCATCAGCGCCAACGACACCGTGATTGCCGGCGTGAAGATGAAAAATACCGACATCATGAAACGCCTTCGCGGGCCCAAAGGCACGGTAGTGACAGTCAGTGTGTTGCGCCGTGGCGAGCCCGAGCCCATCGAGTTTCGCATCACTCGCGACGACATTCCCATTTACAGCGTCGATGCGGCATATATGGCCGACAAAACCACAGGATATGTTCGCATTTCGAGATTTGCCAAAGACACTCCCAAAGAACTTGCCGATGCCCTTGCCCGACTCAAAAAGCAAGGCATGAAACACATTTTGCTCGATGTGCAAGACAATGGCGGCGGTTACATGAACGCGGCCATTGAAATGGCTAACAACTTCTTGCACCACAACGATTTGATAGTATATACCGACAGCCCGCGAATGGAGCCTTACTATTATCATGCGCAAGGCGATGGCAAGTATATCAGTCCGCGCGTGGTGGTGCTTGTCAACCAATACTCGGCCTCGGCAAGCGAAATTTTGGCCGGCGCCATTCAGGACAATGACCGCGGATTGGTCGTAGGCCGTCGCACCTTTGGCAAAGGACTCGTTCAGCGTCCGTTTCCGTTCCCCGACGGCTCAATGATTCGCCTCACAATTGCGCGCTATCACACCCCCTCGGGCCGCTGCATTCAGAAACCCTATGAAGACGGCGACACCGAAAGTTATGGCAAAGATATGCTCAACCGTTATAACTCGGGCGAATTTTCAAGCGCCGACAGCATTCAATTTGCCGACTCGTTGAAATATGCAACATTGCGCAATGGCCGAGTGGTGTATGGCGGCGGAGGCATCATGCCCGACCGTTTTGTGGCTATCGACACCACATTTTACAGCAAATACTATCGCGACTTGGTGGCCAAAGGCGTGCTCAATCAGTTTGGCATCGACTATGTTGACCGTCACCGCGATGAGCTTAACAAGCAATATCGCAACGAGAGCGAATTTGTGCAACGCTTTGTCGTGACCGACGAGATGATGCAGTCGCTCATTGACCGAGGCGAGAAAGGCGGAGTGAAATTTGATGAAGAACAATATGCCACAAGCCGCGAATATATGCGCGTGCTGGTAAAAGCCCTGATAGCCCGCGACTTGTATGACATAAGCACATATTATCGAGTGGCAAATCAACTCAACCCCATCTACACTCAAGCCTTGCAACTCATCAATAACCCCGACGAGTGTGACTCGCTATTGCACGGCACTGCAAGGTGATTACCATTGCGTGGTGAGAATACTTTGAACGACAGAATAAACGGGATATCCCCCTAAAAAACAGCGACAGCCTCACAAGTGTGGGGCTGTCGTCGTATGTGGTGTTGAGGACTGATTAGTACACCTCAGAGTGTTGTTGCATTTGAGCGGCGATGGCTTGGGCGATGCGCACCATTTCCTCTTGGGGGAGTTGAACTTTCTCTTTAAAGAAGTTCATGTCTTTTTCCTCGTTGATGGGAATGAGGTGGATGTGAGCGTGGGGAACTTCAAGTCCCATTACTGCTACGCCAACACGCACGCAGGGCATTGCGGCCTTAACGGCGGTAGCCACTTGCTTGGCAAACATTTGCAACGAAGCATAGTCTTCATCGTTGAGGTCAAACAAGTAATCGACTTCTTTTTTGGGAACAACGAGAACATGTCCGGGAGCAACGGGGTTGATGTCGAGGAATGCAAAGTTGTTTTGGTCTTCGGCAACCTTGTAGCAAGGGATTTCGCCGGCGATGATGCGACTGAAAATTGTAGCCATTGCCTTATGAGATTTTAGATTGAAATTTTAGTGATTTCAAATTTCATGATGCCTTGGGGAACTTTGATTTCCACCACATCACCCACTTTGTGGCCGAGAAGACCTTGTGCAATGGGAGTGCTTGACGCGATTTTCTTTTCTTTGAGGTTGGCTTCGCTGTCGGCAACGATAGTGTATTCCATTACCATACCGTTGGCAACATTCTTGATTTCGACCTTGTTCATGATTTGAATCTCGTCGGTGTTGAGCTTGCTTTCATCGATGATGCGAGCGCTAGCCACCTCGTTTTTGAGCATAGCGATTCTCATTTCAAGCATGCCTTGTGCTTCTTTTGCAGCATCATATTCGGCATTTTCCGAGAGGTCGCCTTTGTCGCGCGCTTCGGCGATTGCTTGTGATATTTTGGGACGCTCTACATTTTCCAAGTGAGCGATTTCTTCCATTTTCTTTTTATAACCTTCTTTGGTCATATAAGTGATTGCCATGGGTATCTGTGTTTTAATTAAAAATAAAAAAATAAAGAATCCCAGCCGATGAAGTTGAGACCCTATTGATTATCAAAATGTTATTTACGAGTACAAAGTTAGGGAATAAAACTGACAATAAAAAATTTTTGCCGCGGTTTTAAGTAATTTTGTAGAATGATAATGACCGAGACATTGCATCAGATTGTGCTCTTTGCAGTTCAAATTGAGGTATTTTGTTGCTATAATTTGTAGATTTCGTGGTTTATGGGTACATTTGCGTTGTGAAAGATTTGATTATAAATAAAGAGACAACCGAGCGTGCTGTGTTGGTGGGATTGATTACACCCCAACAGGGCGAGGCCAAGGCACATGAGTACCTTGACGAGCTCGCATTTTTGGCCGACACGGCCGGAGCAGTTACCGTGCAACGATTTGTGCAACGATTGGACCACCCCAATTCTCGCACTTTTGTCGGCACAGGTAAACTTGAAGAGATAAAACAGTATGTGATTGACAACGAGATAGGTATGGTGATATTTGATGATGACTTGTCAACCAAGCAGGTGTCAAATATCGAGAAAGAATTGCAAGTGAAGATTCTTGACCGCACAAGCCTTATTCTCGATATCTTTGCCAAACGCGCACAAACAGCTAACGCCAAGACACAGGTGGAGTTGGCCCAATATCAATATCTGTTGCCTCGATTGACCCGCATGTGGACTCACTTGGAGCGTCAGCGTGGGGGTATCGGTATGCGCGGCCCCGGTGAAACACAGATTGAGACCGACCGCCGTATCATTCTCGATAAAATTTCGCGATTGAAAGCCGAGCTTGTGAGCATTGACAAGCAGAAATCAATTCAACGCAAAAATCGTGGCAAGCTCACCCGTGTGGCCCTTGTGGGATATACCAACGTGGGCAAGTCGACACTCATGAACCTGTTGAGCAAAAGCGATGTGTTTGCCGAGAATAAATTGTTTGCAACGCTCGATACGACTGTGCGCAAAGTGATTATTGACAATCTTCCGTTCTTGTTGACCGACACAGTAGGGTTTATTCGCAAGTTGCCCACACACTTGGTCGATTCGTTCAAATCGACCCTTGACGAGGTGCGCGATGCCGACTTGTTGGTGCATGTGGTTGACATTTCACACCCCCAATTTGAAGAACAGGTTGAGGTGGTGAACAAGACTTTGCAAGAGGTGTGTGAAAGCAAAGACAAACCCATGATCATGGTGTTTAACAAGATTGACGCATTCTCATACACCCCCAAAGATGAAGACGACCTCACTCCCCGCACCCGTGCAAATATCTCGCTTGACGAGTTGCGCGAATCGTGGATGGCAAAGATGCACGACAACTGTGTGTTTATCTCGGCCAAAGAGCAAATCAACATTGATACTCTCAAAGACTTGGTATATGCCAAAGCCAAAGAAATACACCTTACCCGTTTCCCCTACAACGATTTCCTCTTCCAAAAATACGACGACATCGACGATAGTAACGAGTAAGGAGAAATAGAGAGATAAGACAATGAAGGACTTAACTGTATCAAGACCATTCAACGAAGATGAGTATAACGAGTTACTGCGACAGGCTGTCGCAGTAATCGAAACTTCTCGATTACAAATAGCAAAGCAGTTAAACACAGTTGCGATGTCTTCCTATTGGGAGATAGGCAAGTTGTTGGAAGAAAAGAAAATTGACAGCAAGCATGGCGATAGTATCGTAAAAAGGCTATCCATAGATTTGAAATCAAAGTACCCCGATATGGGCTTATCTCCAAGAAACCTATGGGATATGAAGAAGTTTTATCTCCGTTATAATGAAGGAGATACAAAACTGCGACAGGCTGTCGCAGTTTTGCCGTGGAGTCATAATCTGCTCCTGATGAGCTACGATTTATCTCCCGAGCATACTGTGTTTTATGCCAATGAAATTGTTTCTAAGGGTTGGTCGCGTGATATGTTACGCCATGCACTTAAATCAGAATACCATCTTTCAATACAGGCGGTAGAGAAATCCAACAATTTTGATTCTACATTGCCAACTCAGCAAGCCGATTATGCTAATGAGGTTTTCCGTAGCAGTTATAATCTCGGTTTCATTAATGCTGTTGAACCATTGAAGGAATTGGAGTTAGAGCGTCGCCTTGTTCAGAAGATTACAACCTTTATAATGGAATTGGGTAGCGGTTTCAGTTTTATCGGCAATCAACATACACTGACCTGTAACGATAAGGAGTATCGTGTTGATTTACTCTTCTTCCATCGCCGACTCCGTTCTATGGTTGCCATTGAATTGAAGATTGGAGAGTTTAAACCCGAATATGTGGGAAAAATGAATTTCTACCTATCTCTATTAGATAAGTTAGAAAAGGCTCCCGATGAAAACCCGTCTATTGGTATCATCTTATGTGCTGAAAAAGATAATTTGGAGGTAGAATTGGCTCTGCAAGATGTAAACAAACCAATTGGTATTGCCGAGTATCAATATTTGCTTCCGAAGAATAAGTTACAAGAATTAGTTACCAATGAAATGAAAAGCTCAAACAACTCGTAACAAGGTTGAAATCTGTAAACACCCGTTTCACCTACAACGACTTCCTCTTCCAAAAATACGACGACATCGACGATAGCAACGAGTAGTTAATCGTTGTTAACATTAGTTAAAAATGGGGGGGTGCAAAACTTTTTGATACCTTTGTGCATCAAATCACAAAAAGGACATGAATTACATAAAGGTAAAAATTGGAATAATTTTAATCATAATGGCCGAAACCTTGTGGGCATCGGCCTATAATGTAACTGGAGTGGTGGTTGACGACACCGGACTTGGAGAACCATATGCCACACTTCGCATATACTCTTTCAACGACAGCCTTAAGCCCGTGGCTATGGGCGTGGCCGATGCCAATGGCACATTTTTGCAACACATAGATTCTATCGGTAAATATGCACTCAAAGCCGGAGCTGTGGGCAAACAAAGCGTTGAAGTACCCTTTGAGATAAACGGCCAAAATCATGCGATAAACCTCGACTCAATAACACTCCCAATCTTATCGCAAGAGCTCAACGAGGTAGAAGTTACTGCCCAACGCCCATTAATCACCCGCGAGATAGATCGCATTGGCTATGATGTTCAGGCCGATGACGATAGCAAATCGTCGACAATTATGGAAATGTTGCGCAAGGTACCTTTAGTTAGTGTTGACGGAGAGGACAAAATTACTGTGCGCGGTTCGTCCAATTTCAAGATCTACAAAAACGGTCGTCCCAACAACACTTTTTCAATCAATCCCAAAGAAATACTCGGGTCAATTCCCGCATCAATGATAAAGCGCATAGAGGTCATTACCGAGCCGGGAGCAAAATATGATGCAGAGGGCGTAGGTGCCATCATCAACATTGTCACGCTCGACAATGTTATGGTCAAGGGAGTCATGGGTAGCGCAAGTCTCAGCGCCAATACAAGCGATTATGTGCCACAACCCAATTTATGGCTTATGTCTCAAATTGATAAGGTGACATTTTCGCTCAATGCAGGATATAAATATATTTCAGAGCGGCAAACGCGTTCGCAAAACGAATCGGCCTACACATATAAAGATTCGGGCTCTGTGCTTAAAACGGCATCAGAGGGCACAAATCCCGGCAACATGATGTATGTATCAACCGAGGCAAGCTATGAACTTGACTCTCTCAACTTGTTCAGCGCCGAGTTTGGCGGCTATTATTATAACGTCAAGCCCACCGGCAGCGGGTCGGCCATGATGAGCAGTGCCGACGGAAATGAGATATATTCGCTGTCTAAAAACCACAAATTCAAACGATTCAGCTACTTTGACTTTAACGGTAGTATTAACTACCAGCACTCCACACGACGTAAAGGCGAAACTATCACATTGTCATATATGCTCTCGACAACCGACCAAACACGCGACCAGTTTATCGAGTATACCGACATGGTGAATGCCCCCATCGATTACACACAAAGCAACGCATATTTTGACTTGAACTTCATTGAGCATACCTTTCAAGCCGACTGGGTGCGCCCGTTTGCCAAAATACACCAGATAGACCTCGGAGCAAAATACATCTTGCGCGACAACAACAGCATTACCGACCAAGAATTTGTCGGCTCACACGCTTCGCATTCCGACTTTGCCCACATCACCGACATCGCTGCCGCCTATGCCGATTATCGCATAAACCTCGGCAAATGGAGTGCTCGAGCCGGATTAAGATATGAATACTCTCATCTCAAAGCCGAATATCGCGACGGCTCCAACCCCGATTTCGGCAGCAATCTCAGCGATTGGGTGCCATCGGCATCGGTGGCATGGCGTCCCGACGGCGCAAACAGTCTCTCACTCAACTATGCATCGCGCATCAATCGTCCAGGTATCAGTTATTTAAATCCGGCTGTGGAAGAATCGGTAACCACCACCTCTCAAGGCAATCCCACTCTCGAAAGTGCGCGGCACAACTCGCTGAAACTCTCCTATATGTATATCAGCCCCAAGCTGAACATGAATTTGTCGGCAGGATATGAATTTTCTGATAACGTTATCGCAAACTATACTTATGTCAAAGATGATCACATATATTCGACTTATGGCAATATCGGAAGTGGCCGCATTTTGTCGTTAGGGGGATATTTGCAATGGGCTATTACTCGCAAAACATCATTTTTGCTTAATGCAAACGCGGCATATAATCAATATGCCAATGAATCGGTTAGCGCCCAATTGTCGCGATGGACAGCCACAAGTTATGCACAACTGACACAACGGTTGCCGTGGAAACTCACACTCGGCTTAACAGGATATTGGTTTAGTGGAATGATTTCTGATGCTTATAGTTACACGATACCGGTCAAAGGAACTGTGTATTACAACATCACATTGCAGCGCTCGTTCCTGAAAGAAGACCGATTGACCGTGAAACTGGCTGCTGGCAACATCTTTGGCCCCGACAAGTCAGAGTATAAAACCGTCACAGTCAACGGCGACTACATTGGCGACACACGTTCATGGCAATTCAACCGGCAACTGTTTGGCCTAAACATTTCCTATCGTTTTGGATCACTCAATGCCCAAGTGAAGAAAACCGCCAAAACCATCGCCAACGACGACCTCATCGGCCGCAAAAAATAACATCGCCGCAATCTGTCATGAAAACATAGATTTGAAAAAATGGTAGACAAAAGAAATTGCATTTGCATTTAGGCTGAACACTTATGAAGCAAGTAGGATAAGGCAGAAGGTGTTGGAGGGTTTGTGTATGAGAAATAAGAGTGAAATTAATTTGTTTATAGCATTAAAAAGTGAGAGAAATGACAAATATTACCAATCAGAACAAAATAACATGCAATGAACTTGCGATAATCATCATAAATTGATTATAACGGTAATTATATTTCAATGTATTAATTCTGTTTTACCGAACAAATTAATGCCAAATTACCGAAAAGCAAATTGACTAAACATAAACTTCCGAATAAATTTAAGCCAAATTACCGAAAAAAATCACACCTTTTTTACTCAAATCATCACTTTTATCCGCTTTTCAGACTCTGAGAATCGAATATTTTGTGAAAAATTGAAATTTTACATTTTTGCACATCATCAAAGTCTCCGTGCTTAAAAAAAAGAAACTGTGCCAAAATCCTAAATTTTGACACAGCCTCATCATTATATTGGATAGCGAAAGGAGTCCTAAAATTTCTCGTATTCACTACCATTAATAATCAGAATATTGCCGGAAACAGTACAAGTGTCAGTATCACCATCAGAATACTTGAGAACAAGTTTATTGCCAGATAGATGCCAAGTACCGTTTCTTTCAATTTGCGAAATATAATAAAACTTTCCGTTGTTTTCGATTGTGTAGGTAGCAGTCAATCCTCTAGATTAGCCAAGACCAACTCGCCAACAACTTCAGAAGTGCTGATTATAAAGGCTGAGTAGGTGTTGACTGAACTTGGGCACTCCATACGTAGCCCTCAACGCCATTTATACGCACCTTGGTCCACTTACCTTCAACGCCGAGCAATTCAGCACCTTCAGGACCGTTTGGCAACGTACACAAAATCTTCGCCTTGGTTGTAGGCTCTGCACGCACGTTGACATAGCCGTCATGAGCATTCGAATATACCTTCAAACTTGCACCTGAACTATGAGTATCTATGTCTGATTCATTGACTATATCTTGATCGTCGTTAAGTGTGTAAGCATCTGATTCATTGACTATATCTTGATCGTCGTTAAGTGTGTAAGCATCTGATTCATTAACTATGTCTTGATCGTCGTTAAGTGTGTGAGCATTTTTGATATCGGAATAAACTCTGCCTACTGATGTAGTAGTTTGAATAATATTAACTTCTGAAAGAGGATTTTTTGTAACTGTTTTTCCTTCAGTGTCAATTAATTCCCAATTGTTACCAATTTTTGCCAATAATTTATTTGTGTTTGGAATTACATAAATATCTTTATAACCATCAATTGAAACTTCTTTTTCTCCTTTTGAATTTTATTGCTGTCCGATAAAAATCGATACAGCATAAAAATAGTGTCTCAATCGCAGATTTAATGCGGTTGAGATTCTTTTTTTCGATTTACAAGCCCCTCCAATCGAAAAGAGTCAGTTGAGGCGGTGGATTTTCGTCTAAA
>JAFZHD010000024.1 GCA_017555085.1 Muribaculaceae bacterium
CCTTATGAGCGTTTCTATGAGTCCTACGCCGAAGCTTTCAACTATATGGAAAAGCAGGGCTATAAAATGGCGGGACATCCGCGCACTTGCTATATAGATGGTATTTGGAACCAAGACGACCCTGAGCAGTGGCTTTCTATTATTCAGATTCCTATTGAGTAAACTTTCATAAGTTCAGTGGCGTATGTATGAAACTGTGTAGTTCCTTCATACGCCACCGTTGTCTATTCACAATACATCTCTGGAAGATGCTTGATTTCAGTGCTTTACTTTCAAAAGATTTATATGCCTTTGTACTCGCAGTTAGTTGGCTTAATTACGCCCTCCATGTAGCCTTCTATGTAGTATCTCGCAATTTTTCGTAAAAACTAACACTGATAATCAACCAGTTAAAATTAAATCAAGGTTGCCAAGTATGGCAGCCTATCGCATATCTGTCATTTACTTTTATTCCATTTTCAGGGTGATGCCGGTGGGGGTTATGGTCAAGGCGGCGGTGGCGCCTTCGATTATGGGATAGTTGGCGGAGATGTGGCCGATGGGGGCGTTGAATGCCGTTGGGATATCAATATCGGCAAGTAGGTTATGTATCATTGTCTCCATGTCGGGGTGGTTGGCATCGGGCTGATAGTTGGTGAATTGTCCGAATATCAATGCTCGCAGACCGCCAAGCACGCCACTCAATTTCAGTTGCCACAACATGCGCTCCACTTTATATATCGGCTCTGAAATATCCTCAATAAACAATATGGTGTCGGGGCGAATTATGTCATAAGATGTGCCGACGAGCGCTTGCATCACGGCAAAGTTTCCGCCGACTATCTGCCCTGCCGCATGGCCACATCGGTTATATTGGTGCGACTCCCATTCATATTGCGGACGGCCGCCGCGCAATATGTCAAACAGTATTTGCGAACAGTGGTCATTGCCCAAGTGTGCCGCCAAATGCTTGGTCATTGATGCGTGCAGACTTGCCACACCTTGCGACTGCATTAGAGCGTGCAATGCGGTTACATCGCTAAAACCGACAAGCCATTTGGGGTCGGCCGTGAGGTCTATATCGGCCAAATGTGGCAACAGATGCACACACCCATATCCTCCTCGCGAACAGATTATGGCGCGAATCGTGGGGTCGAGCAATGCCGCGCGCATATCGGCAACGCGCTCTTCGACCGTGCCGCTGAATGTGCCGTTTTTGCCTAATGCCGACTTGCTTATGCGGGCGTTCCACCCTTGCTGCATCAACACATCGACGCTTTGCTCGACAAACTCTCGCCTTACAATTCCGGCCGGCGACACGATGGCTATGTTATCGCCTTGGCGCAATGGTTTGGGATATATGATTGCCGACACCGTTCCGTTAGTTTACTTGTACCTTGATACCGGCTGCTCTGAATCGTTGGGCAATGGTTTCCAACTCGGTTTTTTCCACCTTTTCAAGTTGTTCTTCGGGCGTTGCGCGGTCAATAGAATAAAGCATCACCTCACGCGGATTGATGCGCTGATAGGCTTGCAACAATGCCTCCACTTCGGCATCTGTTGTGTTGTCGATGCGTTGACCGTTGTGCCAACCTCGCAACATCATGGTCTGCACGATACATTGCTGTCCAAACTGCGCTATCTGCTCAATCACGCCCTCTGATGTGAACGACGGCACATTTGGCTGGTCAATCATTCGCATGGTTGGGGTGATGGCCGAGTCAAGTTTGAGTATATTGTTTTCAACCTTTTTGAGAGCCTCAACAACACGCTCGTCGCCCAATCGGGTCGAATTGCTCAACACCGATATTTTCACGGCAGGGAAATAGCGGTCACGCAATACGATAGTGTCGTCAATAATCTCGGCAAACTGTGGGTGAATGGTCGGCTCGCCGTTGCCCGAAAAAGTGATGACATCGAGCGTTTCGCCGGCTGCGCTCATTGCCTGCAATTTTTCTTCAAGCAGTCGTGCCACCTCTTCGCGTTGGGGTAGCCCCGACTTGCCTGCGCCCTGAGAGTTGTAACCCGCCTCACAATAGATGCAGTCAAACGAGCAGACCTTGCCGTCAACAGGCGACAGGTTTACGCCCAACGATGTGCCCAAACGGCGGCTGTGAATAGGGCCGAATATAGTAGAGTGGAAAAGTATTGTTACCATAGTTCAAGTGTGATTAGTTAGACATCAGATTGTCAAACAGGTCGATATATCGCTGTGCCACGACATCGGCATCAAAGCGTTGATACACATCTTGGTGTTGCTGTTGTCGCGACGGTGCGTTGCCTATTGCCCACACAATGCCCTCGGCAATGCTTTGGGCCGATTTATAGTCGGCAATATAACCGTTCACTTTGTGGTCGATGATATCGGGCTGACCGCCCTTGCCAAACGACACCGGCACACAACCTGCCGCCTCGCCCTCGATGAGAGTTCCGGGCAGCGTTTCATAGAGCGATGTCGATAACACCACCTTTGATGCGGCATATAGATTGCGCAACACCTTGGTATCGCTAATGCGACCCAAATGGCGGTAGGGTAAACGAATGCGCGAGAGTATCGACTCGTCGCGAATGTCGCCAAACAACACGGCCACACAATCTCGCGCCACATCGGGATAATTGTCGTGCAAATGATTAAACGCCTCTACGGCATATTCAATGCCCTTGATGGGGTCGTCGAGGCGGGCGGCACCCATGATTATAATGTTTTTGTCAAAGTTGATGCCGCAATGCTCCATGGGCAATGTTGCAACGGTAGTATAATCGCTTGTTGGGAATGCGTTAGGAATAACCGACACGGGGCGATTGCTCAACAGTGAACTTTCGCGACACTTGTCGGCAAGCCAATTGCTGACTGCCACAAAATGAATGTCGGCCACATCATATAGTCGTTTCTTTTCGTTCCACACACGGCGCGACAAGTCGTTTTCCTTGCTGCCGCGCTTGATATATTGGCAGTTACCGCAATTTTGGCAGTAGCGGCCACACTCATGGGCATGGTGACACACGCCGGTAAGATTCCACATATCGTGCATGGTCCACACCAATCGTTTGCCAGCCTTTGCCAATCGCTCAATTGACTTGAACGACAGCATTCCTTGATTTATCCAATTCAGACACACCACATCGGCTTGCTTCACCCACGGGTGTTTCAAAATGTCATATCCGGCACTCGCCACCGACACTTTGAACATATCGGCGCGGTTAAAACCGTTGTTGACAAATATGTCGAGATGCTCTTTCAAGAACAGCAGTTTCTGTGTTTTGCGGCCACACATTTGGCTCACATGCTCATCGTCGGTTGTCTTGGAACTTACCACCATGCGTGCATCAACACCCGCTTTGCGCAGTGCGTGCATGAGTCGGAGAGTCACCACCGATGCACCGCCGAGCGTGTCGCTATGATTGACCAATACAACTTTGAGAGATGTTTTCATCGCTTGATTTTTTTAAGAATTGTCGACACATTGATTTTCTCGCATCTAATCACTACAACAATATAGCCCACCAACAAGATTGTGCGCACAACTACATTGAGCCACAACCACGGTGTTGCCGCCATTGCTGCCGCCACATAAAGCGCCAAGGCCAATGCGATGTAACCAAGAATGCGGCCGGTAGCATAGCCGATAGGATTTATCTTTTGTCCCACAAAATAAGACGCAAGCATCATCACCACATTGCAAGCCAATGCGGCCCATGCACACGCTATATAGCCATATTGCGGCACAAACGCCACATTCAATGCCACCATCACCACAAAACCGATGAGCGTGAACACCACAGCCCAATAGGTCTTGTCGATGTTTTTATACCACAGCGACAGGTTGAAGAATATGCCATAGCACACCTCGGCAATGAGCAATATGGGCACCACTTTGAGGCCCACAAAATATGAGGGAGCGATAAAGTATTTCAAGAACGGGAGATAGAACATCACACCCAAGAAAATGAACATCGCAAAGATGACAAAATACTTCATGGCATCGCGATAGTTTTTGAGCGACTGCTCGCGGTCGTCGGTTTTGCGCGAGAACATCAGCGGCTCATAGGCAAAGCGAAATGCCTGTATAAACATAATCATCACCACGGCAATCTTGTAGTTTGCGCCATAAATGCCGAGTCCGGTCATGGCCTCGTGAGCATCGGCAATGAGCCGCGGATACAATATCTTATCGACATGCTGATTCATAATGCCAGCCAAGCCCGCAATGAGCAAGGGGAACGAGAATATAAGCATGGTTTTGAGCAATCGGCCGTTGAAAGAGTAGCGTTCACCCAAAATCTCGGGCAACAGCAGCAACAGTGTTACTGCCGAACTTATGAGGTTGGCAACGAAAATGTAGCCGATACCGTAGTCAGGGTTAAAGAACCACGAAACGGTTGCCGGCGCAACATTCCACAACAACGGACACAGCAAAATGAAAAACAGGTTGAGACCGATGTTAAGGCCGATACCAATAAGTTTGAGCAACGCAAATCGAATGGGTCTCTGACGGTAGCGCAGATAGGCAAACGGAATGGCCGTAAACGCATCAATAGCCACAGTCACCGCCATTATCCACACAAACGATGGCGTGGCCTCACAGTTCATTGACCGCGCAATGGGCGACAAAAACAGCAACACCAACGCCACAAAAAGCATTGATGTAGTGCCCAACGAGGTGAGCGAAGTGGTATATACCTGCGACAAATCATAATCGCCACGCTTGGCAAAACGGAAAAAGCCTGTTTCCATGCCATAGGTGAGGAATACCATTACCAGCGCCACAATCGAATATACATAGGTTACTACCCCATATTCGGCGGCCGCAAACATTATAGTGTACATGGGCACAAGACACCAATTGAGAAAACGCCCAACGATGCTGCTCAACCCATATATGGCTGTGTCTTTAACAAGTGATTTTATACCTGCCATAAACTTGTGTCGTTAAAACAATGAGCCTTGACCGCCGTCGTCATCGCCACGACGCTTGCCCAGGTGTGAATAGGCCAAGTCGGTAACTTCGCGACCGCGGGGAGTGCGCTTGATAAAGCCCTCCTTAATCAAGAACGGTTCATAAACATCTTCAATCGTTCCGGGGTCTTCGCCCAACGCCGTAGCGATTGTGGTCAACCCCACAGGGCCGCCCTTGAACTTAGAGATGATTGTAGTCAAAATCTTATTGTCAATTTCGTCAAGGCCATAACGGTCGATGTTCAACGCTTCGAGTGCATATCGTGCAATCTCGGGGTCAATATTGCCCGAGCCTTTGACTTGTGCAAAGTCGCGTACACGGCGCAACAATGCATTGGCAATGCGAGGAGTACCACGGCTGCGCATAGCAATTTCGTGTGCCGCCTCACCCGTACATTTCACATTGAGCAATCGGGCCGAACGCAAAATAATGCGTTCGAGAATCTCGTGGTCATAATACTCCAAGTGGCAATTAATGCCGAAACGGGCGCGCAACGGCGATGTCAACAAGCCGCTGCGAGTGGTAGCGCCAACGAGAGTAAAAGGCGAGAGAGTCAACTGCACACTGCGTGCTCCCGGACCTTTATCTATCATTATATCAATGCGATAGTCTTCCATGGCCGAGTAGAGATACTCCTCAACCACAGGACTCAATCGATGTATTTCGTCGATAAACAGCACATCATTCTCTTCAAGCGAAGTGAGAATACCCGCCAAGTCGCCGGGCTTGTCAAGCACCGGACCCGATGTCACCTTAAACCCTACGCCAAGTTCATTGGCTATGATTCCGGCCAAAGTGGTTTTACCCAATCCGGGAGGGCCGTGAAGCAACAAGTGGTCAAGAGCCTCGCCACGCATGCGTGCGGCTGCGACAAAGACTTTGAGATTTTCAACAATCTTATCCTGACCGCTAAACGAGTCAAACTGCGACGGACGAAGCGCCTTTTCCAAGTCGCGATCGCCATCGACGCGTGCCGAGCGTATATCAAAAGATTCGTCCATTATTTATGGTGTTTTCATTCATTAAAATACAAAGATAACACCCTCGGCCACAATTAACAAATTTAGACCGTAATTTTAGTGCAATTTATCGCAATGATGTTACTGCATTGTTGCGATGCGCGAGTTGATGTAGTCAACCATCTCACGACTGTTGCGACAGCCGAGCATATATTTGCGACCGTTTTTCATAGTCACCAAAAAGCAGTCTGATGCCTTGCCATGGTAGGCAAAATATTTGCCTAGGTCGCGTTCTCTAAACCAACCCCAATATCCCAAAAATCCACCACTGCCACAAATGCGAATCGCGCCCATCGTAGGTGGGCAAACGCGCACCGACCTAATGCTTTTGAGTGGCAATCGTTTTGCAAACCAGAGAGCACGGTTTACCTCAACTGCATCGTCTGTCACTTCTACACTGAGCGGACAATAACACAACGAGATTATTAAAAGAATAGAAACAGCAGTTCCCCATCCGAGATGCCACCATTCAATAGGATGAAAATCTTCAACGGGCATAAAAAACACGGCAACCAATACACCCAATGTGATTATAGTACCCACAAATGAATAAGTGCTGAAATCAACTCGTTGCTTCATAATGATTGTGTTTTTAATAAGCTAATACTGCACAAATGTACAAAAAAAGAGCGAAATTTTAATTGTATTTGTTAGAAATGGATTTTAGGATTTTTCCAATTTTATTTCTCAAGCGTTCAGGCTCTAAAATTTCAACATCATTGCCAAATGATAAAATCAGAGATTCCAACTCTTTGTTTGGAATAACATCAACAGAAACTATGCGGTTATTTTTATCGATTATTTTCATCGAGCCATGAATGGGTTTTGCAATAATGTAGGGATATCGATGTTCTGAAAATTGTAGTTTTATGGTTTCCGGTCGCCCTTCTCTTGGAATAGTAACACCAATCACATCTTCAAAATATTTTTGAATATCGTCGATGACATTATTCTCAATATAATCTATGTCTGTTTCTTGAATTTCGATTATTCGGTCTAAGGCAATATGCAACAATTGTCTGTCGAGATTGTTGAGGGCGATTAAAAACCAACGATTGTTGTACTCACGCAAAAAATAGGGGTGTATGTCCCAGGAATAATTCTTGTCATGGAAAGTTTTATATTCGATATGCAGAGCCTTGGGCCGGGTAATGGCATTATAGATGGTGCTTATATGTGTCAGTCCTTCGGCATAAGGATTGCTGTCAAGCATCACAACGCTTGATTGGCCATCAATATTAAACTTATCTTCAAGTTTGGCATACATTTCACCTGCCCAACCATATTCGGGATGCCCATCAACTCGGCTCAAAATGAATGTGCTTAACTTTATTTGGTCAATCTCGTTGAGTGTCAATGGTTGCCGATTTATAGAATAATCAGGGTCTTTGTACCTATAATATGTGCGTTTGCCAAATCTTTTACGCTCTAACTCGATTTCCCAACCGGCCGAACTTTCCATAAATCGAATATCATCAAAAATCTGCCGACGACTTATGCCGCCGCTTCCGGTAAACTCTAAAAGTTTCGTGTTGCAAGCCTCGATTAAATCTTCGATATAATATTGTCGGTTAAAATTACTAAAGCACTTATCCAATGCTTGGTAGCGAATCATTGCATTTTTGTTGATAGGCATAACCTAAATTATATTTATAATAGAAATCCGTACTTGAGATATTATAAGGTAATTATATCCTTGTTGGCACAATTACTGGTACCACAAACTGATTTTCACTCAATTATGTGCCAACAAAGTTATAATCCCCTATTATAGTGATCTTAAACCATATTTGTAAGATAGTCACTTAAACCTAAGCCATGTAATTCTCCTAAATCACGAGTTCTTTTAGCCGATAGGAAAGCTTTGAGAGTCTTGCTATACAAATTTTCATCTTTGAGAAATTCTTGATGGAGGTCATAACCTCTTTTGTACCAAGTTGATTGTTTTTGAACGAATTCAATTGCATCTAAATAAAGTTGACCATTATTAGAATATCTCAACAAGTTGAGCATGGATGCATTGGCCATTGTTTCTTCAAAACGATGGTTGAATTCAGATGAACCAACGACATGGAATAACGCATGCATATATTCATGAATTATAACTATAGCTACTAAATTATCGTAGTATTCGTCAACCAATCTGGGATTTTTCCCTTTTACTTTAAGGGCATATTTATATATGTCGTCAGTATGAATGAAGATTGAAGGCAGATTTGTACAATAAAAGCCAAAGTAATCTAAAATATTATCGTTTGTATTGCGCAACGACGCTAGGCGCTCTTCCAGCTCTATAGATCCAGCGCGAGATATTGGCTCATAACCTTTTTCGTCTGAGAGATGGTTTAAAAGGTCCCATTCTGCATAATTTTTTTGTGTTGGGGTGTTGATGCAAATCGTTGATTGATTATCAATATGACGCCATGGATTATTTTGCGGCGGAAAGCTTCTTTCTGTTTCTTTGCTGAGCGTATATATGGGGATATATTGAATTATGCTCAATAAATTGGGAGCTTTGTCTAGTGTATTTAAGAAATCACAAATTGCATTTCCCCAAGGCATGTTATGATATTCGTTGTTTAAGCTTGGCAGATAAGCTTTGAGTTCTTCTATGCGGTCGCCATTCTTCCATAGCTCCAGTGCATGAGCGACATACCTTTTAGGTGTATAGCCCAATTTTTCATTATCATATAATGATATCAAACTGTTAAATAGGGTATTAGTAAACCCCCAAATAGTTTTTACCCCAAACTTAAACAAACCCTTGGGCTCTTCTTTAGTACATGAATGAGATTGAATAAACGGGTTTGTTTTAGAGTCATGATAAGAATAGGATTTGATTAATACGTTGTTAAGAACTTCTTTCGCTCCGACAGTATAAAAATAGTCGGCGTTTAAATTTTTGATTGTTAGCATGTTGCATTAATTTATTAGTATTGTTATGTGATGTCCTTCCGGAAATATTGTGTATATTTGATTTTTAGTTTCTGCACTTTAAATTCATTTCCTATCTCTTTTTGCTGAAGAATTTGACATGAATTTTTCTTGCAATTTTCTTAACTCTTTTTCAGTTGCAGATGGAGATTCCTTCTTTTTGTTTGTTTTTGTCGTTTTTGGTGTTGTTATTTCGTTAAAGAACTTTAATGCGTCATCAGAATTTGAAATCTCCAAAAGTTTTTCTATTTTTTCAACATCGCCTTTCAATATCCTCAAAAGCTTGTCTCTCTCTGTTCCATATTTTCTCCTGATGTAGAAATCTATGTGACACTTAACGACCTCTTCTTTGACAATTAATCCTTTCAATTTTGTAATATCACTAAAATCTAGTTTTTTATTAAGCAACCAATTAAGAGGTAGAGGTGGCGATGATGAGTTTTTATTATAATTAATATACACGGAATTAATCTCTTGTTGAAACTTATCTTTTGCGCTATTAGCGCCGTTCCCCAAGAGTTTTTCCATTTCGCTTTGGATTGTTCGGTCTTTTATTTCAGGCTTTTCATCAAATGAGACTGTTTGTGTCCGGGCAAAAGCGCGAATTTCTACTTTATATTTATTTTCGGGCGTTTCTAAAATTGTAGTAGTAGATTTGTCGTCTTGACATTCTTCTATTATTTTATAAAATTTGATGGTATCATCAAAAGACAATATCCCAGACTTGTAATCTCCTGAACTTATTATTTTGTCCGAATTACTCAAATAGTTTTGTAACATGTTTCTTTTTTCAGCCCATTCTAAAAATGTTTTACGAGTATTGACACCTCTTTTCGATGCAGTAATATCGTCCCCAAGTTTCTTGTCTGAACCAAGCATAAAACCTTTACCTGATTTTATGTGAAAATAATTAGAGAGTATAAACCTGTCATGAGCGTTTTGGGGTATCTCAATAAAAGTTACATTAGAATTCTCTTTTAAATAGTCATAAATCTTTTGGCGTACCGAACTATATTTAATTATGTTACAACTAAAAATGACGATATTCAACTGACTAAACCTTTTCAACTCTTTAAAAAAGGTATCCTCAATCTTAATGGTGTCATTTTGATGGAAAATTTCAATTATATAAGGATCGTATATGATAATGTCGTTTATTTTATCTTGACTAAATATTCTCTCTAGAAAAGTCTTAAAATTTTCTTGTTTATCGTCTGTATTTGACGAATAAGATTCTTCTTTGAAAACGCCATCTTTTAGCCAGTCTGTCAGCTGTTGATATTTATCGATATCTTTATTTTTAAGTTTCCATATTAAATTTTCTGACGATTCTTCAATATAGAACGTATAATCTTTTTCGTTTTTGTAATCGTCTAATTCAAAAATCCCTACAGAGTCTGCGCCATCTGTCGGAGATGCTGTTCGCATGCATTCATCAATATATTGTTCTCGCTGAGGTTCGCTTTCATCATTGTTACCATATTTAGCCTCGGCTCTTTTACGATAAATCTTCTTTTGTTCTTCTTTAAATTGATCAGTGTCGCTCGTAAAGACTTTAACATAGTCGCCCAATAAAAATTTCTTAGCCGGCTCTTCATCATCCGAGAGTATGAGACGGTTTTCAACTTTTTCGAAAAGCTCCCCGACAAGAGCTGTTTCCGGCAAATATAAATTCATCGGCTAAAACGTTATAAAACTTCAAAAATCAAACTATTAGCTTCGTCATAGAACCCGGGGCCAAAGCTGTTTGAGAAGCGGCCGTCGGTGCGATATTGCATCTCGTATGGGTCTCCGTCTTGGGGGAAGTACAAAACTTTATATGGATTAAGTGCGTTCATCTCTTCCTTGGATTGGTAGCGTGCTTGTTTCACGGCCACTTGTGTTTTGCGTATAATGTACTCAGAGTGTGTTTCTATGATAAACTTGAACCCATATCTTTCACTAAGTTCCTGGAACGTATCATCCAACCTAGATTGGAGTTTCGGATGCAAGTTCTGCTCAGGCTCCTCTATAATAATTGTGGGGCTAACATTTTTATTCTCATATTTACACACCAAATTCACCAAATTCATAATTAAAGTGACTAATTGGATAACACCAGTACCATAAGAAGCGAGGGGTCGCATACTCTCGCGGTTTTCATGTATTGGCTCTGTTTTTGAGAGATAAACTCTAAATGCCTCACCATCTATAGACTCGGTATGTATATATGGGTCTATATTGAAATATTCAAGCCATCTTTTTGCAAGGTTAAGGCAATTATTGTTCTTTGCTGTGTTTTTATTAAATTCGCTTACTACTTCCGCCATATAGTCATTACGATCTTGGTACAAGTAGAGCAATCGCTGGTCTGCCGCTTTGGCATATATATACTCTAAGTTACTGATATCTTCAATACATTTGTTAATCCAATTTGATTGTTCTTTAATTTTATGGGGAGGATAAATGCGACCGATTTCTTTACGTACATCTTCATTTGATAGTAAAGAGTGTATCATAACACTTGGTATTGAACCTTGCGCATCTTTAGAGAATGTCATTGGAACAGTGATGGTTTGTTCTGGGAGTTTTTTAATCTTAAATTGAGCGACTAAGGCTTGTATAATAGACTTTTTTATTTGAAGCTTGTTATAAATCTCTCCCTTGCTTTCATAAAGTCCGAGTTGTAATTCTGTTTCTAACAATAAACAATGCAGATTGTGAATATGAGGGTCATCAATTTCATTTTGTTTAACAATAGTTATGTGATTCTCAAAATCAAAACTAAAGACCAGTCCTCTTAAATTATCAACAATGGTAATCAGTTTGATTTTTCCCTCTTTAATATCGGTCCTGTCAAAGGCTCCTAAACAATACTCAATCGTGTAGTCACAGTAGTTGTCGGACGTAATATTTGATACACGACAACAAAACGAAATCTCCTTACTTTCAGAAAATTTATTTAAGGCACTTTCAAATGTCGGAACATTTATATGATTATAACTGATGTTATTACGGTCATTAAAATCAAACGACGGTACAGCAGTGTTAAAATTTCTTATATCTATATTAATATTATTCAACAACAGTAAAATCCCTTTAACAAATGTACTTTTCCCCGAATTATTTTCGCCAACGAGGTAAGTTGTGTTGCCTAATTTTATATTCAGGCTTGTGTATTTGCGGAAATTCTTAAATCCAAATTCCAATTGTGTCATAATCAAAAAATATGTGCGTAAATTTACAAAAAAAACTGATAATACAAAAAAGTGTGTTTTTCATAGTGTTTCGATAAAGGTTATGATGCGACCTTGTGGGTGCCAAAATGAAGATTATACCTATAATTCTTCACTTTGCTGACTTGTTGCCTGAGGTCCTTTTTCAAAGTCTCACAATATGGAGAACTTATTTTATCAATCATACTTCGGCAAAATTTCACGCTTTTTTTGAACCGGAGTGTAGCGTCCTTCCCTTCTTCATAGGCTGATAATTTCAAGCTGGCAATCACTTTCTTGACTATGAGAATGAAGTCATGATTTGCCGCAGATTTAAGTGCGAATTCGCGAATTTCTTCGGGAATCTGCTCTAATACTTGTGGTCGATCACGCCAATCCATTTCGCAAAGAAATTTAACGTGCCGAGTCAATTCTCTCAACTCCTCGGCTCGTGGCTTATTAAGGCGGTTGGGGAACGTCAGATTATAACGAAGTTTGATTTTATCGTACCTCATGAATAGGTAGTCAACATGTTCAATTTCGCCATTATATATAGCAGGTTCTATTCGTGCAATAAACTCATCAGCTCTGCGTTGCAGAGATTCTGCCATCTCACTACGAGTTTGTGTAAGGAAACTCGCACGGTCATGGTCTCTACGTATGAAATATTCTACTGAATCAGAGTTAATTCTCGACGAAAGGTGCCACGCGCAGCAGTATTCGCAGTAGTAAGCTCGTGTTGGCTTAATCTCCAGATTTTCACAGTTTTCAATATTGAATTTTATGAAATTCAATGCTTTTTTCTCTGTCTCAAATGCTAATTTTGGGCGGCGCGCACCTACGCAATAAATTCTGTTTTTGTCTTTTGGTTTCATATTGTGTTAGTTTAAATAAGATTATGGCATGATTGTTTTAGATTTAGAGTCAGGATTCTCCCCCCATCAAAGATTTGATAACCAAGGCATAATCATGAATATCGCAAATGGTTTGTCCGAATTTCATTACGTTTTCGCGCAAAGGGGAGTCCTCAAATTTATATACACGTATTTTTTTTAGGATACGTTCGGTGCAGGTAATATAACCCTGGTCGTAATCGTTGTCGATTTCTCTACACGTCTCGAGAAAGTGTTGATTGTCGGACCCCAACGCTTGCGTCAAGATGAAGGTAATTTGTGAATACCGCCATAGTGTCTTTTTATCATCATCACAACTGTGCAAGTATACTACCCACTTTATAAAGAAGGTTACATTTAATTCTTCTTCATCAATAAATTCCCTGTCAATAAATACGTCGTCCATGCCTATAATGTCACACTCATCCTGTCTATTTACCATCAAAGCGTCAAAAGGGCCCAACAATTGTTTTTCCATTGGTGTAGAATCCAAAATGCGTTTAAGGAATTCTATCTCGGTTTCGGTTTGCTGTTTTCGGCCAAAATAAAGTTCAGCGAGTCTTACTGCAGTTTCGATAGATGCAGATTTCAAAATACTCACGGGGTTGGGAAATTCGATTTTCTGTTTCATAAAATAAAAGATAAATTTATTGGTTTAAAATATTCGTGAAAAAGCTAAGTGTAAATAGTTGCTGGGAGCAGAGGGCGACCGTGTCGCCCCCTGTTGGCTTAAAAACGGGTCCACAATGTTAATCCCGATTCAAATATGATTTTGTCATAAATATATCCGTGCGAAGAATTACCCCGAGCATCGATAAAATCTAATGTTACATCTTTATATTCACCGGCTCTGAAAAATATATCTACATAATCTTGTTGGTCGTTGATTTTATATACCAATTCGCTTTGAGCGTATGAGTTTGGGTATATCCCATCGAGGTAAAACATTCCGACCATACCCATACTGCTCGCCGATTTCAAAGAGACATAGCCAAAACGGTTTTCAAATTCAAGTGGGATTCTCAATTGAGACAACTCCATCAGAGGGTGAAAGTGCAAGGTGGTGGCTCCCCATCGTGTGTATTTTTCCAAAGGTATTGCCATATCAAGGGCTTGAGATGATGGAATATATACAAGTGAGTTTTCTCCTTTAGCGGCGTTGTTAAATACAAGTCTGCAGCTATCGCCCTCTGCTATATTGGGGTTTCCTCGAAATGTGTTGGATTCTTTGTCGAATAACAATTCACCGACAAGTTTTTGCTCGTCGTCTTCATTAATCTTGAACACAGAGATGACGTCACCTTCGATGAAATTGAACCCAAACTCGTGGGTCACCGCAATATTCTGATCGTTGTCAGACGAGATGTATAACTCTTCGCTTGCACAAGATGTAAGCATTAATACTGTTGCAACTACGATGGTTGCGATAAAATTAGAATTAGTCATAAGTGAAAAATTTAAATTACTAATAATTGTTTTCATATTAAATAAATTTTAAAGTTATTATTTGATTGTTTTTTGAATTACGAAGCAAATGTAAGATGTATCTATGCAATGTATCTGCACTGTAAATAATTTAACATATTTTATGAATACACTCAGCGAAGTAGTTTTATTTATTGTCATGATATTTTGTTTCGTTGTGCATGATTAGGAGACAAAATGCGTGCCAAAACAGGAATTTAGACAGCCTGGTATTTTTCTGTGCAGCCTATCTGCACTCCAAATTCATTTCATTAAAAAATGTTAATTAAATACCATAAAAAGGTCTTGTGAAACTGATATTTTGTCAGTTTATATGACATGACAAGGTGTCATACCGCCCGATTATTATGTGCGGTATGCGATTGAGAGTGTGGTTAATGGTAGATAGGGTTGGATTAAGACAATATTACTTGCTGTTTTGTGCCAAGGTGAGGGTGTGGTTGGTGTGTGGGGGGGTGTGCAATTCAAAGTTGATATTGAGGGAATTATGTGTGACTGTTGCTATGTTTTTTGTGGTGTCGAGTGGTAATAAGATGTTGTGAAATGGGAGTCCGGTGATGCCGGCCGCCTTATATATGGCTTCTTTGGCGGTCCAGGCTTGTAATAGCAATTGGGGAGAATTGTAAACTGCTATTTCGTGTGTTGTGAGGAATTTTTCGCGGACGATGTTGAGCGAGTCGCGCCACGATTCGATGTCGATGCCAATGCGTTGGTGAGGGTTGAGGGCAATGGCTACATGATTGTGACTATAGGAAATGGAGATGTTGAGGTTGCTACCGATTATGTTGGAGCTGCCGTCGGGATTGTGACCGATGGTTGCCGTTGGACTGAGAATTTCGCACACTAACTGTCGGGTTGCGAGTATTTCGGCTTTTCGTCGTGGTGAATTAATAAAGTCGATGAGTTGTAGGTGCTCGGGTGTCGCCTTTGCGATGAGGTTGTCAAGGTCGCCGATGGAGGCAATGTATATGTCGGTGCCATTTATGTTAATGGTGCTGTGACTCATTGCTTATCAATTTTTGCAAGGTGTAAATCAAATCGCGTTTCACGGCGTTTATAACCGGGGCAACCGAGTCATAATCGACGATGGTATTGGAGTCAAATGTCATTGCACCCGATAGTATCCATGATTTGTTGTCGGTGGCAAGGAACATTATTGGCGTGACCATATTGGAAGTTGTGGAGTATATATTGGCAACCGTGCCATTGGGGTTGTTGATGGTGGTGTTTTCATTCATTAAAATACAAAGATAACACCCTCGGACACAATTAACAAATTTAGATAGTAATTTTAGCGCAATGACTCTACTGCATGGTCGAGATGCGCGAGTTGATGTAGTCAACCATCTCGCGACTGTTGCGGCATCCAAGCATATATTTGCGACCGTTTTTCATAGTCACCAAAAAGCAGTCTGATGCCTTGCCGTGGTAGGCAAAATATTTGCCGAGGTCACGCTCTCTAAACCATCCCCAATAGCCCAAGAAGCCACCGCTGCCACAAATACGTTTAGCACCCATCGTGGGCGGACAAACGCGCACCGACCTGATGCTTTTGAGCGGCAATCGCTTTGCAAACGAGAGCGCACGGTTTACCACAACAGCATCGTCGGTTACCTCAACGCTGAGCGGACAATAACACAACGAGCAGGTCAACAAAATTGTCACTGCCGAGCCCCATCCGATATACCACCACTTCACATCGTGAACTTCCTCAATAGGCATAAAGAACACACAAGCCAAAACTCCTAATGTGATTATAGTGCCTACAAATGAATATGTGCTGAAATCTACTCTTTGTTTCATGATTTTACTATTTTATTGAGTTGTTGTTTGCGCAAATTTAACCCAAAAAAACTTTTCTGCCAAATGTTGCGAGCCTATTGTTGGTTGTTGCGGGGGTGATGCATCAATATCTCCTCGCGCAATCGGGTGCGGTCGATGTGCAGATATATCTCGGTGGTGGCAATGGTTTCGTGGCCGAGCATCTGCTGAATGGCGCGCAGATTGGCTCCCCCTTCAAGGAGGTGTGTAGCAAACGAGTGGCGCAAGGTGTGGGGGCTTATCTCTTTTCTGATGCCTGCCAATGCGGCAAGGTCTCTGACTATATAGAATATCATCACACGGGTCAATCGCGCGCCGCGGCGGTTGAGAAACAATATACCCTCCTCGCCGGGCTTCACATACATATGTTTGCGCTGCTCCATATACATGGCTATCTCGCCCATGGCTACTTCTGACAATGGCACCATTCGTTCTTTACTGCCTTTACCACGAACAATCAGATATCCCTCTTCGAGATACACTCGGTTAATTTCAAGGTTTATCAATTCCGACACACGCAGTCCGCTGCCATACATGGTTTCTACTATGGCGCGATTGCGCTGTCCCTCGCTTTTGCTCATGTCAATGCACGACACCATGCTGTCAATCTCCTCTACGGTCAGCACCTCTGGCAGATGGCGACCTGTTTGGGGCGATTCGAGCAATAGCGTGGGGTTGTTTTCGATATACCCCTCTTGCTCCATGAATCGGTAAAACGATTTCAGACCCGATATGATGCGCGCTTGCGAACGGGCCGATATGCCCAAATCGTGCAACTGACCTACAAACAACTGCAACACTTCAAGTGTCACATCGCGCAATTTAATTGACTCGCCAGCCAGATATGATATGAATTTATCCAAATCGGCACAATAGCCCATGCGAGTGTTGTCGGCCAACCCTCGTTCAAGCATCAGATATGCGTTATATGATTTCTTTATTTTTTCGATGTCGTCAATTCTTCGCATTGCGGTGTGTGTTTATGTTTTCAACTATTAGTTCTATGGGGAGCGTGCTCTCGTCGGTTTCAAAAAACAGTCGGTCGGCCGGTATCATGGCAGCCGTTTGGGCATTGAACCGCTCGCCGAGCGAAATAAAAAAGCCGTGTCGCAACAACTCGGCTGCCTGCTGCGGATTGCCTCTGAACCCGTGAATTATCCAAGGCTGTGCGGGATTGAGCCGACGGCGCAAGGCAATGATTTCGTTAACGGTTTTGACGGCATGAATTATTAACGGCTTGCCCGCTTGCTCACTCACTGCCACCTGCCGCTCAAATGCGACTTGCTGCACCTCTAACGACGGACCTTTGAGCGCATCGAGTCCACATTCGCCTATCGCCACCACGCTCTCGCTTTGAGCCATTGCCGCCATGCGGGCAAATGTCGCCTCTGTGGCTTTGTCGGCATTCCACGGATGCACTCCCACCGAGCAATATGCTCCCGCAGGAATTTCGTCGCCGGGCGAGAGATTGACTACGGCGCTACCGGCACGCGACAAGTCGTGACTATGAATATCGAGATGTGGAAATTGCGGTTTCATGGCACTGGGTCATATCCGCTGCCGCCCCAAGGATGACAGCGACAAATGCGTTTAATAGCCAACCACAGCCCTTTTATCGGGCCGTGCTTTTGTATCGCCTCTACGGCATATTGGCTGCATGTGGGGGTGTAGCGACATGCTGGTGGTAACATCGGCGAGATACACCGCTGATAAAAGCGTATGGGCAATATCAATAAGGAACTAATTATCTGTTTCATCGCCCGCGGTTACAGGTGGGGTTAACGCAAGGGTTATCTTGCCAAGGGCTTTTTTCATGGCGTGCTCAATGTCGGCAAACTTGGCTATCTTGTCGCCAAGATAAATGAATGCCACATCAACGGCCTTGCCCTCGGGTAATTCAAGCGCGGCACGGTTGAGACGGTAGGCCTCGCGAATGCGACGGCGCAATTTCACGCGGTCAACGGCATGCTTAAATCGCTTTTTGGGAACCGAAACGAGAAACTGCACATTCTTCAACTCGCGGCGCTCGTTTTCACGCCACACCGCACGCAACGGATAGGCCGTTGCCACTTGGCTCTCGCCTCGCGTAAACAGCGTGTCGATGGCTATGGTGCCACACAGTTTCTCTTTCTTATATAATCGATTGTTTGTCAATTTTTCGGAGTATAAAAAAACACCTTGCAAGTTTAATAATTTTTATCGGAACAGGCAAGGTGTTATATCAGTTTTTATTTCGGAGCAACCGTTATTCTTGATTTTCTTTCAAGTAGGCATCCAATGCTGCTGTCATTGAAGGAGCCTTGGCCGAGGGTGCTTCGATATCAAGTCGCAATCCGGCATCTTTGACGGCTTGTGCTGTTGCCGCACCAAAACAACCGATTTTGATGTCGCCTTGCTCAAACTCTGGGAAGTTTTTGAGCAATGACGCGATACCCGAAGGACTGAAAAAGATGAGCATATCATAGTCAAACGGCTCGTCGGGAGCAAAGTCGTTGCTCACAGTGCGATACATGACAGCCTTGGTGTAGTTGATTTTGTTTTGCACCAAGATTGCATCATCATCTTTCTTGCTCACATCAGAGATTGCATACAAGAATTTTTCTTTTGAATGCTTAACCAAGAAAGGCAACAATTCTTCGATTTTACCTGTCTTGCCATGGAAAATCTTGCGCTTGCGATAGATGGTATATTTCTGCAAGTACAATGCGATTGCCTCGGTTGTACAGAAATACTTCATCGTGTCGGGAATAGTTACGCGAGTTTCTTCGGCCAAACGGAAGAAATGGTCGATAGCTGTGCGCGCTGTAAAGATTACCGCAGTAAAATCGGCAATCGAAACCTTGGCTTGACGAAATTCTTTTGCTGTCAAACCTTCTACTTTGATAAAAGGACGGAATACGACTTCTACGCCATATTTCTCGGCGATATCGTAATAAGGCGATTTCTCAGATGCAGGTTTCGGTTGAGAAACTAGAATTTTGTTTACTTTCACTCTCTACTTGTTTATATTTATTGCAACAAATCTACCAAAAATCGGGTTCCTGAATAGACCAAAATTAATGGTATAATTTCCAGGGTGCAAAGGTACAAAATAAAATAAAGCAAAGAGCCAAAATTGTGGTAAAAAATTCTAAATCCCTTGCAAATAAATATCACACGTGCAACGAAATAGAGAAAAACACCCAAAATCCACATGGCATTTGTGGTCTCGGGATAAAATAGCGCAATCAGTGTCGGAACGGCTATCGCGAAGCCCAAAAGTATCTGCGAAGCATTGAATCCTTTTATCCATTGCACCGCTCCCATCTTGTCGCTAAACACATGACCGACGACGGCTACCGCCAACAACTGCACCAGATAAAAAGCCAAAATCGTTCCCACGACGGCCATCGCGGCTCCGAATATCGACCCGATGGCAACATCTACTACCGAGTCAAAGTGAAGAAACAGCAACAGCCCTTGATAAACACAACTTTGAAACACCATGGCCATCACCACTTGCGAATCGCTCGCTGTGCGGTCGTCAAACGCATTCTCGCGACGACGGGTCGACCATAGGTCTTGGGCAAAGGTGCGGAACAATCGCGACGAATGGCGCAAGCCGAAGAGCGCAGCAAGAAATGTCACAACCACCAAGGTAATGACACCGCTATCATTGGCCGGCATCGATTGCAGTTCATCGCCAACACGGCCGTCAACATATCCGGCACGCGATGTAGCACACAAGTCGGGCTCATTATAAGCCACAGGTGCATCGCCTTCGCGACTCAATTCGACAACCGACAGTGTTGCAGGCTGCGAAAAGAGGGTGTTATGTGATGTCGATGAATTCATTTGCCTTTATCTAGTCTGAAAATATCAGTATTTATCTTGTGCAACAAACACTTCACTGTGTGCCAACGCCTGTTCAACAGCCTCCTGAGGCGTTGTGGCCACTGTCCACAATCGCGCGTGCTCGTTTTTCATAAATCCTTGCTGCAAAGCATTGTCGAGCATTTGCAGCAACGGATTGTAATATCCGCCGATGTTAAGTATCACTATGTTGCCGTTAAACAAGCCCAACTGTCGCCATGTGATGATTTCAAGCAACTCTTCGAGTGTTCCGCAACCTCCGGGCATGGCTATCGCGGCACACGACAAGCGCGCCATCATCTGTTTGCGGGTGTGCATCGAGTCGGTCACCTCCATTCGGGTAAGCCCTTTGTGGTGCCATCCGTTATCGACCATAAACTGCGGTATCACACCGATAGTCTCGCCGTTGTTTTCAACAGCGCCATCAATCAGCGCACCCATCAGTCCTGCACGACCTGCACCACACACCACGCCCACTCCTTCTTGGGCAAGAATGCAACCAAGTTCCCTGGCCGCCTCGATATATTGGGCGTCAACGCGGGAACTTGATGCGCAATAGACACACACTGACTTTGTCATCGGACTATCGCTTTAATATCGTTATTAATGGCAACCGCCACAACCGCAGTGGTCGTCATCACCACAGCCGCAACCGTCGTCGCAACCGCCTTCACAATCTCCGTGGCAGCCACAACCGCAACCGTGTGAAGGATTCAATTCTTCGGGTGTTGCATCGCGAACAGTAAGGATTTTGCCTGCAAATCTCACATCTTTACCTGCCAAGGGGTGGTTGAAGTCCATTGTCACATGTGTGAGGCTTACTGCTGTTACAAGACCGTTGATGCGGTAGCCGTCGGCTGTCATCATGGGAACAATGGCACCGGGTTTGATTTGAGATTCATCAAATTTGCCGTCAACAACAAAGATGTCGCGTTCGAGTTCGGCGATTTGTTCGGGGTCTTGGGGACCAAATGCATCTTCACATTTAACGATGATATCAAACTCGCCACCTGCTTCAAGACCGCATACAGCCTTTTCGAGGGGAACAATCATACCGGGAGTAACGCCATATACAAAGCGTTCGGGATCGTTTACATCGGTTTGATGCACGAGTTTTTGAGTACCGTCAGCTGCCACTTCATAGAGGTCATAGCCGAGTTCTACATATTTACCAAGTTCGATTTTTTCCATATTGCTATTATTTTTTGTTTGTTTCTTTATTGATTTATATCACAAATATACAACAAATTCCGTACCAAACCAACTACATCAATCGCGGCCAGTAATGATTTTCTTGATATCGTGCAACTTATTTAATGCCGACATGGGCGTGAGATTGTTTATGTCGAGGTCAAGAATCTCGTCGCGCACCTGACTCAACACGGGGTCGTCAAGTTGGAAGAACGACAATTGCATTCCGTTGCTGCTTTCGGCCACCGCACCTAGGTTTTTCTCGGCAATAGCACCCTCTTTGCGGTTTGAACTTTCGAGTTGGTGCAACACTTGGTCGGCACGCTGCACAATGGCGGGAGGCATACCTGCAAGTTTGGCAACATGAATACCGAAACTGTGCTCACTGCCGCCGCGGGCAAGTTTGCGCAAGAACACCACTTTGCCGTTGATTTCTTTTACCGACACATTGTAGTTTACCACGCGCGAATAGGTGCTTTCCATCTCGTTTAGTTCGTGATAGTGTGTGGCAAATAATGTTTTGGGATGGGCTGTGCCATACTCGTGAATATGCTCCACAATGGCCCATGCGATAGAGATACCGTCGTAGGTCGATGTACCGCGGCCCAACTCGTCAAAAAGAATCAAACTGCGTTCGCTCATATTGTTGAGAATCGATGCTGCTTCATTCATCTCCACCATAAATGTAGATTCGCCGAGCGAGATGTTATCTGATGCTCCCACGCGGGTGAATATCTTGTCTACAATACCTATGCGCGCACTGTCGGCAGCCACATAACAGCCTATCTGCGCCATAAGCACATTCAATGCAGTTTGTCGCAACAACGCCGATTTACCCGACATATTCGGTCCGGTAATCATCATAATCTGCGTTCCGTTATTGGCAAGCGACACAGAGTTTGTGATGTAAGGCTCGCCCGGAGGCAACTGTTTTTCAATAACAGGGTGACGGCCTTCGACAATTTCGAGCGAGAGCGAATCGTCAACCACCGGACGGTTATAGTGATTTTCCATCGCCACGCGAGTGAAAGCCACAAGACAGTCAAGGCGGGCAATGAGAGCCGCATCAAGTTGAATAGCCGGAATATATTCGGCCAAACGGCTCACAAGGTCGTTATATAATCGTGTCTCGATAATCGCAATCTTCTCTTGCGCACCGAGAATTTTCTCTTCATATTCTTTCAATTCCTGAGTAATGTATCGCTCGGCATTGACAAGCGTCTGCTTGCGAATCCACTCTTCGGGAACTTTATCTTTGTGAGTGTTTGTCACCTCGATATAGTAACCAAACACATTGTTATAACCAATCTTCAAACTTGGAATGCCAGTAGCCTCGATTTCGCGTGCCTGCAATCGCAACAAATAATCTTTGCCTTGGAACGCAATGTCGCGCAACTCGTCAAGTTCGGTATCAACGCCCGTGCGAATAATAGTGCCGCGGTTTACAGCCGTGGGAGCATCGTCAACAATCTCACGTGCGATGCGGTCGCGCATCAATGTGCATGGGTTTAACTGCTCACCTATTGAGTGCAAAGCCTCTTGACTTGCCTCCATACACATCTGCTTGATTGGCTCGATAGCAGTCAACGCATTGCGCATTTGCACCACCTCACGCGGTGTGATGCGGCCAACAGCCACCTTTGATATCAAGCGCTCAAGGTCGCCCACCTGTTCAAGCAAAGAGCGAATATCATCGCGACGCTGAGGCTCACGGAAGAAATACTCCACGACATCCAAACGGTCGTTAATAGCCTTCACATCTTTGAGAGGGAATAACAACCATCGACGCAACAAACGCGCACCCATGGGGCTAATAGTGCGGTCTATGACACTCAACAAGCTCTTGCCGTCCTCGGCCATGCTGTCAATAAGTTCAAGGTTACGAACAGTAAACTTGTCGAGGCGCACATAACGGTCCTCCTCAATGCGCGACAAATTGGTTATGTGGCCAATCTGAGTGTGCTGCGTAATATCGAGATAATGAAGAATAGCACCCGATGCCACGATAGCCGAGCGAAGGTTGTGAACGCCAAAACCTTTGAGATTTCGCGTTTCAAACTGTTTGAGCAGACGGTCCATTGCCGCCTCCTCTGTGAAAATCCAATCGTCAAGTTCAAATGTCAGGTAGCGGGCAGTGAAAGTCTCGTCAAATTTAGAGCGGTTTCCGCGCTCCACGAGCACTTCCTTAGGGGCAAAGTTACCCAACAACTTGTCAACATAATCGGTTGAGCCCTCAGCGGTCAAAAACTCTCCTGTACTGATGTCCAAGAACGCCACACCACAACTCGAACGGGTAAAATGTACGGCCGCCACAAAGTTGTTTTCGCGATGGTCAAGTATATTATCATTGATTGACACACCTGGAGTCACCAATTCGGTAATACCACGCTTAACAAGTTTCTTGGTCAACTTGGGGTCTTCTAGTTGCTCACAGATGGCAACACGCTTACCTGCGCGCACCAATTTGGGCAAATAAGTATCAAGAGCATGGTGAGGGAATCCCGCCAACTCCACGTGTTGAGCCGAGCCGTTGGCACGCCTTGTGAGAGTGATACCCAAAATCTCCGATGCTGCGATAGCATCGTCCGAAAAAGTTTCATAAAAGTCACCAACACGAAACAGCAACACAGCATCGGGATGTTTTTGCTTCATCTCGATATATTGCTTCATCAACGGAGTCTCAACAATAGTCTTTGCCACAAATAATTCAATTAATTTTTAGAATTGTAAAGTTAGCAAATAAGCCACTAACATCAAAATTTAAACATTCAATTTACACACAAAAAAAATGATGCCACAGCAACGCAACATCATTCAGCAATCTATTGTTACCCCATCAAACAATAAACATATTTACACATGGAATCAATTTTCATTATCCTATTTTCTCAATAAACTTTTGGTCAATATGTGAAAACGCTTTACTAAATGTATAATTCCCACTATTGTCATTATTATCCCAATGCGATAATGCCATAATCCTATGCCGCTATTTGCACCATCTACAAGTGCAAGCAACAAAATTCCGGTAACCGAAATAATAACAAAAACAATTGACAAGAATGCAGTTACACGACTTTTATTCCCGAGGCCTTTTTTAAACCAAGATTTATACCAAGCCCAATGTGTTTGAATGTGCATTATTCCAGCTATTAAAAAAGCCATACTTGATAAAGTGTGAACTACAGCCCAATTATGCCATACTTCATGTGAACAACGAGTTCCTGAAATATGCATTCCAAAACCCGACACAGCCATTATCACAAATAGAGCAACTAGCCACCAATCAATTGCAAAAATCTTTTTCATAACACAAAATTAGGTTACCTGGACAAAATTACACAAATCAAGTTAAATACACAACTCCATTCTCACCTTCCAAAAACAAAAGCGCCCCGGCTCGTTTGAACCAGGGCGCTCGGTAAAGGGGCGGTTACCTACTCTCCCACTTTCGCAGTACCATCGGCGTGGTGAGGTTTAACTTCTCTGTTCGGAATGGGAAGAGGTGGAACCCTCACGCTA
>JAFZHD010000002.1 GCA_017555085.1 Muribaculaceae bacterium
GGGGCTTTGCCCCACCTCCCCTATTTTTTGCTCCGAAATTTCTCCGCAAAAAGCAGTGGAGGACTTGCTGGTGCACAAACCTAGTGTTTCCGGGGTCGTTGTGTTGTCAAGTGTCCCTCTGCCACGAAGTGGATAGGGGGAACCTTTAGTTCACGAGTGAGCGAGCAGTGCTTGTCGGCTTGCCGGTGCACGATGGCGAGACTCACCGTACCAGAACGAGCTCGCGAGTTCGGAGGGGGTGAGATTATAATAATCAGTTTGTTATGACTGTCTTTGCGCCAACAAAGTTATAGTTCCCATCTTTTATATCAATTAGTGCTGACGCAATTTATCAACGGCCGACTCACCACCTACAATCCACACGATGTCGCCAAGTTCAAAGGGTATTTCGCCTGTGGGTTTGAGATACTCTTCGCCGCGTTGAATAGCAAGCACAAGCACGCCATATGAATCGCGCATCTGCGCTGTTGCTGTGGTGTGTCCCAACAAGGGCGATTCCTCGCCAATCGACACTGTAATCATTGATACAGTTTCGGCAGGTGCGCTTGCATCATGTTCGCCTTGGTCCTCAACCACTCCGAGCAACGCCTGAATCTGCTCGTCGGTACCAATCACGCCAAGCACATCGCCAGGAAACACGCGAGTGTCGCCGTTGGGCACGGCAATCAATGTTGCTCCGCGCTGAATTGATGCCACATTCACGCCATAGCGACGACGGAGGTTTGATTGGCTCAAACGCTCGCCAACAAAGGGACATTCATAACCCACTTCCATATATGCCAAGTGCAAGTCGCTGACAATGTTGTTGTTCTTACCGCTACGGCGCAATTCGCGCTCATTGAGGTTGTCGAGAAATTTGGCCTCAATGTTGCGCATTCTCACTCGCACACGATTAGAGAACATCAATATGAGAATAACAAATATCGCAAAACCACACGACATTGCCACGGTCATTGTGTAGATTGAGCCTAACAAGTACACGATAAAACCGAGTGCAAGCAACATGCGGAACAACATCATAACAATCAACGGCACATCAATGCGCGCATTAACCTCACGCAAGCGTTTGAGTTCAATTTTCTTTGACACGGGGTAAGACAATGCAAGCAAGAACGGCGACATAACCACGAGCGATGTGATGCATCCCACAAGTTTATACCATTCGGGCATGATTTCTTGCAACCAAGGGATAAAGAATTTCAACGAGATGAGCGTACATGCAATAAGAATTATCGAATAGAGCATCACACGCCACAAATAATGTTGGAAAAGCGTTTTCCACAAGCGGCTTGTTTCGCTCTCGGCCACAGCCTGTTTGGTATATCTTTCGATAAGGAAATGCAGACGGCGAGGCAAGTGTCGTTCCACAAAATTGTAGCACGGGCCCGAAAGGCGAATAAAATATGGGGTTGTGAAGGTTGTGAGCACCGACACAGCCACGACAACGGGATAAATCGTCGGGTCAAGCACGCCAAGCGACATACCGAGCGAAGCGATAATGAAGGCAAACTCACCGATTTGAGTAAGCGAAAAGCCCGACTCCATTGCCACACGCAACGATTGTCCGGTAACGAGCATACCCGATGTTCCGAAGAATATCATACCCACAATCACCACCAACGACAAGATGATGATGGGCGACCAATAATCTACAATGATTGTGGGATTTACCATCATACCCACCGAGATAAAGAACACGGCGCCAAAGAGGTCTTTGACGGGCATAACCACTTTTTCAATGCGTTCGGCCATACTTGTTCCGGCCAAAATCGAGCCCATCACAAACGCGCCAAGCGCAAGCGAGAAGCCGCAATATACCGAGAACACGGCCATACCCAAGCACAAGCCCATTGACACAACGAGCAATGTTTCGGAATTGAGAAAACGACGAACCGAGTTAAACAACGACGGCAACACAAATACGCCCACAAGAAACCACATAACGAGGAAGAATACTAACTTGCCCACGCTGAGCAACATTTCGCCACCTTCAACGCTATTGTTGATGGCTATTGACGAGAGTATCACCATCATCAACACGGCAAAGAGGTCTTCGACAATGAGCACGGCAAATACCAATGACGCAAACTTCTTGTGTCGCAAGTTCATATCGGTAAACGCCTTAATGATAATAGTGGTTGACGACATTGAGAGCATACCGCCCAAGAACAGACTGTTCATATTGGTAAATCCGAGCAAACGGCCGGCAAAAAATCCAGCGGTCATCATACCTATCACGATGATTAGCGCCGTTACCACGGCCGAGCCACCCACATTCAGTAACTTCTTGAAACTGAACTCCAAACCGAGCGAGAACAGCAGCACAACAATACCTATCTGCGCCCAAAACTCGATATTAGATTCGGTTACCACCGAGGGCAAATACTCAAAGTGGGGACTCGCCAAGAAACCGGCAACGATGTAGCCCAACACGACGGGCTGTTTGAGCCACTTAAACAATACTGTCACAACACCGCCCAAGAGCAATATCAACGCAAGGTCGGTGATGAGGCTTTCGATATTTAATTCCATTTATGTGTTTTGATTATTTACAGTTATGAGTTTGTCTTAAATGTTGGCTTGATGGCCGAGTGAGATTGATGTTGTGGGATACACCTTGCGCAATTCCTTGAACAGCAACACATAGTCGGTTGCCTCCTTGGCTCTGACAGCCAAGTTCACAACGGTTGATTGATGAGTGTAGTCATAGTCGACATACACATTGCTCAAATGCACATCAAAACGTTTGAGCACTTGGCGATATGGCTCCATATCCTCAACCACATGTGACACACCGATAGTGATGACACGAATTTCGGCACCGATATTGATTTTATGCTCCAACTTTTCGAGCGGAACAAGAATAAACAATATGAGCAATGTAGCCGCAACGGCAAGCACATACAAGCCGACGCCCACAGCAAGGCCTATTGTCGCAACAATCCATATACCTGCAGCCGTAGTGAGACCCTTGACCGAGCCTTTCATGTGAATGATAGCGCCGGCACCCAAGAAACCGATACCGGTCACCACCTGGGCCGCAATGCGACTGGGGTCACCGCGCTTGGCTGCCATATATTCTTGCGGAACATAGATTGAAATGAGCATGGCAAGCGTTGCGCCCATCGAAATGAGGGCAAAGGTTCGCACACCGGCAATCTGCCCTTTGCGCTTGCGCTCAAAGCCCACGACACAACCGAGCAACAGACTGACGCCCAAGCGAAAAACCGCCGAGGTGGGATTTACATCCACACTGTTAACCGCAACGCAAAATTCGGCCCATAATTGGCTAAATTGCTCCATTTATGCTTTTATTTGAGAGTGATTTTCTTTGATGTCAAACGATAGTTGTCGGCAAAAAGTTCAACGAGATATTCGCCAGGCGAGAGAGCGGTATTGATATCCCAATAAATAGTGATATCCGAAAGTTCTTCGCCGGCATATTCTACCGATTTGCGAGCAGTGCATTCAACCTTACCACCTTCAAAACTGAAAGTACCGGCTCCGCCAAGCAAATTACCCTCGGGCGACACGATGCGCAAATACACCACCTTTTCGCCTACGGGAGTCGAGTTATTTTGGGGAATAGTGAAAGTTACCATCAACTGCTTAGCCTTCTTCACATTTTTCTCAACCTTACCGTTCTTCTTGAGGCCGACAAGAGTCACACCAGTGACATTGAGTTTTTCGGCAAGCGTCATGCGCTCGGTAAGTTCCTCGTTTTTGCGAGAAGTTTCTTCGACTTGCGATGAGAGTTCGCGGTTTTGGTTTTTAATCTTTTTGTTTTCGGCACGCAAACCGGCATTTTCCTTGCCCAACGAGTCGATTTGAGCTACATAGTGGCGCAAGAGACCTTTGAGAGTGTTTATCTCTGATTGCAACTCGCGAATGCGGGCCGCACTTTTCTTCTTTTCGCTGTTGAGTTCTTGAAGAAGTTTTTCAACCTTGCTCTTTGCCGCAGCATATTTCATCACGATAGAGTCGTTGGCCAATCGCTGTGCTTGATTTTCATATTGGGCAAACTCGTCGTTCAACGCCTCATATTCGCCTGCAAGTTGCAACTGCTCGTTGGTCAACTGCAACTGCTCATTTTCGGCCGACATCTGCGACACTTTCACGCCCATAACCGACACTGCGATAATCACGGCAATAACAGCCACACCAAGTGCTGCGCCAAGCACAATCACAGTTTTTTTCAACTTCTCAGGAGTCATATTCAGGTCAAATTTCATCTTTGCTATGTTTTATAGTGTTATTAAACTGCAAAGTTACTGAAATTCCGCAAATTTATCTCACCTATCACTCATTAATAATTACACGAAATTGGTTAAAAAGAGTTGTAAAGCCACATATAAGCACATTTTCACTCATCGGAAAAATTAGACTAATTCTAAATAAGAGTTAGAAAATATGCTGAAAATAGGATAATTACTAAAATTTGCCAATTTTTTATTTCATCAATTAAGTTATTTGTTATAACTTTGCTCATCAAAACAACTGTATTGTTTAATAACTAAAACTATTTGAACTATGGCTTATGTAATTACTGACAGCTGCGTAGCATGTGGTACTTGTATCGCTGAATGCCCCGTTGAAGCAATCTCAGAAGGCGACATCTATGTAATCGACGCTGACACTTGCATCGACTGCGGTACTTGCGCAGGCGTTTGCCCCAGCGAAGCAATCGTTCCCGGCGAATAATATTCACCTCGAAAGGATTTAAGGAGGACGCTCGACAATTTGTCGCGTCCTCTTTTTTGTTACCGAATAATTTAGTTATCTTTGCTTGTCAATAACACTATCAATCATCATATATGAATAGCGAAACCCGACCATTGTTCAGCATCATCACCGTGACCTATAATGCTGCCGCCACCCTGCCCCCCACTCTTGCAAGCGTCAAGGAGCAGACTTGCCAGTTATTTGAATACATCATCATGGACGGTGCATCAAAAGACAACACCGTGGCATTGGCCACCGATGCCCAAATCAACGGCGCACGCATTTTTTCAGAGCCCGACAAAGGCCTGTATGATGCTATGAACAAGGCCATTGACAAAACCACTGGCGAATATCTCATTTTTCTCAACGCAGGCGATGCCTTTCACAGCGCCGACACCTTGCAGCAAATCGCCGACACGGTTATGGACAACGACTTCCCTGGCATAGTGTATGGACAGACACAATTAGTTGACAGCAACCGTCAGCGCATCGGCGACCGTCACCTCACTGCACCCGAAACACTGTCGTTCAAGAGTTTTGCCAACGGCATGGTAGTGTGTCATCAGGCATTTATCGTGTTGCGCCGCGTTGCCGGACACTACGACATGAAATATCGTTTCTCGGCCGACTATGAATGGTGTATCCGTTGCCTCAAACGCTCTCGCCGCAACGCTTATATCGACGACACCATCATCGACTACCTCAACGAAGGCCTCACAACAGCCAACCGTCGCAAGTCGTTGCGCGAACGTTTCGCAATCATGTGTCACTACTACGGTACAATGCCCACAATCATGCGCCACATCGCATTCATTCCCCGCTTCATCAAGCAGACTCTCAAAGAACGCAAAAACCGCTAAACTTAACTATATATGTATCTCTATAACACCACATTTGTAGTCACTCCCGCAATCGAAGCCAAGTTTATCGCTTGGGCCAAAGACCAATATATAACCACAGCCATGGAGTCGGGCGTATTCTACTCTCCCATTCTATCGCGCATACTTGCCGAACACGAACCCGGAACAGTGGCCTACGCATTGCAAATGCGCGCAAAAAGCGTCAACGAAGCTAACGCATGGCACGAAAGCGCGGGCGACGACATGCGCAAAATATGCTCAATGAAATGGGGCGACAGTTTTCTGCACTTTTCAACCTTCATGCAAATTGTAGGATAAATGGCCGAAGGAAAAGACCTTAAACATTGGGACCGCATCATCATCGGCATTGACCCCGGCACAAATGTCATGGGATATGGCATATTGGGCGTTAAGGGCAAAACTCCCGAAATGATAATGATGGGCGTTATCGAACTCAACAAATTTGAGAGCCACTATCTGCGACTCGCGCGCATCTTCGAGCGCGTGTCGGGACTCATTGAGCAATATCTCCCCGACGAAATGGCCATCGAAGCGCCATTCTTCGGAAAAAATGTTCAGTCAATGCTCAAACTCGGTCGCGCACAAGGCGTTGCAATGGCAGCCGCCCTCAACCGCGACATACCCATCAGCGAATACGAGCCGCGCAAAATAAAAATGGCCATCACCGGCACTGGTGCAGCAAGCAAAGAGCAAGTCAAAGAAATGGTGCGACGCATCCTCAACATCCCACAAGAAAACATGCTGCCGCAACTCGATGCCACCGACGCACTCGCAGCAGCATTATGCCATTTCTATGAATCTACCCGCCCCCAAGTCGAAAAAGGCTGCCGCTCTTGGAAAGAATTCATCGCCAAAAATCCCGACAAAGTAAAAAAATAGGCGCCACCCCAAAAATACTCTTACAAAAATTTGGAAAGGGCGCTTTTATTACATACCTTTGCTAACAATCTTGTTAGACACTTTTGTTAACACATTTAACCATGAGCAATAACGACAAGCAAAACAAAGAGTTACAAATTCTTCGCGCTGCCGAAACTGAGTTTCTGACCAAAGGATACGACGGAGCGAGAACCACATCTATCGCCAAAGCTGCTGGCGTCACTCACGCCATGCTTCACTACTATTTCCGCACCAAAGAACAATTATTTGAGCGAATAGTAAACGACAAATTCAAACTCATGGCAGAAAGCATGCTCTGCATCTTTGGAGCCCCCTCGCAACCCCTCATCGAGCGAATCCGCAATGGTATTTGCACACATTTTGACTTTATTGCAGCTAACCCGCTTCTGCCACGATTCGTAATAAACGAGGTAATAACAGATCCTCACAGACATGAATTACTAACAAACAACATCAGCAAAATAGCCCAAATAATCAGCGACAAATTGCAAAAAGAAATTAACGAAGCCGCCCAACGCGGAGAAATTACCCAAATTGATTGCAGAATGTTATTTATCAGCATGGTCTCTCTCAACCTTTTCTCTTTTATCGCATACCCTATCATTGAGTTTATTCACAATGATGCTGCCATAAACCGCGAGGCTTTTTTAGCAGCCCGCAAAGCCGAAAACGTTGAAACAATTATGCGTAGAATTAAAATTCAACAACCATGAGACATTTCATTTCCTTATTAACACTATTCGTGACATTTTTCACGATGCGTGCTCAAACCCTCGACCAATGCCACAGTTTAGCAACCGAGAATTATCCCGAAATTAAAAAATACAATCTCATTTTAGCCACCGAACAATACAACCTATCTAATGCCTCACGCGCTTGGATTCCGCAGGTAGTATTATCAGGACAAGCCTCATACCAATCAGCCACCCCCACTTATCCCGAGGCACTTAACGCCATGATTGAGGCAAACGGGTTGGAAATGTCGGGCATTCGCAAAGACCAATACAAAGTGGCTATTGACATCTCGCAAAATATCTGGGACGGAGGTCAATCAAAAGCATCTCGCGAAATCGCTAAAGCCGAAGCCGACGAACAGCGCTCTATGGTTGACGTTTCTCTCCATAATCTGCAAACGCGGGTCAACAACATTTTCTTCGGTATTTTATTATTAGAAGAGCGAGAGGCTAACACCGAAACTCTCATCGGTGTTCTCAACAACAACCTCAACCAAATGCGCACATATTATAATAACGGTATTGCAACAATGGCTGATGTTGATGCAATCGAGGCCGAAGTGCTTACAATGCAGCAAACTCTCGAACAAGTCAGAGCGTCTCGAGCATGTTTTCGTCGAATGTTAGAAATTTTCATCGGCCAACCTCTTTCTGACGAGAAACTTTCTAAGCCCGAATTGGCAAGCATTGAAAGTCGTAATTCGGCCCGACCCGAGTTACAATTGTTTGACGCACAAATCAACAAACTCAATGCCCAACGCAAAGCCATCAACGCCTCAACCATGCCTCGATTCAGTGCATTTGCCCAAGGCTATTATGGATATCCCGGGTTGGACATGTTCAAGAGCATGGTTGCTCCCGAATGGACCTTGAATGGTATCATTGGCATTCGCATGTCTTGGAACATCGGTGCATACTATACCCGGAAAAATAATTTGAGCAAACTTAATGCCGCCGAGCAAAATGTCGCCATTCAGCGTGATGTATTTTTATTCAACACTCAACTGCAAGTCACACAAGACGATGGTGAAATAGCTCGTTTACAAAACACCCTGAACAACGACAACCAGATTGTCAGACTCCGAAAATCGGTAAGACAGGCTGCCGAATCAAAATTCCAAAACGGCGTCATTGATACTAACGACCTACTACAAAAAATTGCTGATGAAACAACAGCTATCAGCAATCGCAGCACCCACGAAATAGAACTTTTACAAGCTATATATCGATTAAAAACAACATTAAACCAATAAGACATGAACAAATTTATCTATATTCTCGCAATTCCTTTTATCGCTTCATGCACTTCAAGCGTTAACTATGACGCTCAAGGCACTTTTGAAGCCACTGAAGTTACAATATCGGCCGAAGCAACCGGACGAATCATCAATTTTGACATTCAAGAAGGCGCTACCGTTAAGGCTAATGTACCCATTGGCGCTATTGACAGCACTCAACTTGACTTGCAACGCAAGCAACTCAAAGCACAACAATCGGCCTTGTTAAACAGCCGACCAAACAAAGAGAAACAAGTTGCATCACTTCGCCAACAAATAGCCACACAACGCATCGAACTACAACGCATTGACAATCTGCTTCGTGACGGAGCCGCCACCCAAAAACAGCACGACGACATAGTTGCACAAATAAAAGTTTTGGAGCAACAACTCTCGGCTTCTCTCTCAACCATCGACAACAGCACTGCAAGCATCAACGAAAATGCTGCTGCTCTTGAGGCTCAAATAGCCATGCTTGACGACCGCATCACCAAATGCAGCATCAGCGCTTCAATAGACGGCACCGTATTGGTCAAATATGCCGAAGCTGGCGAATTTACTACTGCTGGCAAACCTCTCATGAAGGTTGCCGACCTCAACAACATCTACTTGCGCGCCTACTTCACTTCAGACCAATTAGCCAATATAAACCTCGGCGATGAAGTCACTGTTACAGCCAATTTTGGTGGCGACCAACGATATGAATATGCAGGTCGCGTCGCTTGGATTTCATCAAAGAGTGAGTTTACACCTAAAAACATTCAGACTCAAGACTCGCGCGCAAATATGGTATACGCAGTAAAAATCGCTGTCAAGAACGACGGTCGCTTAAAAATAGGACTTGCCGGAGACGTAAATTTATAAAAAATGTCAGCCATAGTTGTAGAAAACATTTCCAAGAGTTTTGGCAAAACGAAGGCTCTTGACAACATCTCGTTTAATGTAAAACGAGGAGAATTGTTTGGCCTTATTGGCCCCGACGGAGCTGGCAAGACTACGCTTTTCCGCTTGCTTACCACACTATACACACCCGATAGCGGGCGAGCATCGGTTGACGGATTTGACATCGTGAATCAATACCGTTCTATTCGCGAGCGTGTGGGATATATGCCTGGACAATTTTCGCTTTACCAAGACCTTACCGTTGAGGAAAATCTAAATTTCTTTGCGGCACTATTTGATAGCAATCTCAAAAATTCATATGACCTGATTGCTCCCATCTACCGGCAAATCGAGCCCTTCAAAAACCGCAAAGCAGGCAAACTATCTGGTGGCATGAAACAAAAACTAGCACTATCGTGCGCACTCATTCACCACCCGAGCATTCTATTTTTAGATGAGCCAACAACTGGCGTTGATGCTGTTTCCCGAAACGAATTTTGGGACATGCTGTCCGACCTCAAGAACCGAGGCATCACAATTTTGGTTTCAACGCCATACATGGACGAAGCTTCACGATGCAACCGCATTGCTTTGTGCAACGAAGGGCGCATCATGAGAATTGACACTCCCGACAACATAGTGGCCACTTTTGATTCTGCTCTATATGCCATCAAAGCCGACAACATGTATCAACTCCTATTGTCGGCACGCAATCAACCAGGCATTACAAATTGCTATCCGTTTGGCGAAACTCACCACTTAGTAGTTGACAACAATTTTGACATAGACAGTTTCAAAACAGCACATGCTGACATCAAGGGATTTGACATCATGCCGATGCGGCCCACTATCGAGGACATGTTTATTAAACTAATGAGACAATGAACAACACAGTTATATCGGTCAAAGGATTAACCAAACGTTTTGGCGATTTCACCGCCGTAAACTGCATCTCGTTTGACGTAAAACGTGGCGAAATCTTCGGATTTTTAGGTGCTAACGGCGCTGGCAAAACCACTGCTATGCGCATGCTATGTGGGTTAAGTTATCCTACGTCAGGTAGCGGAACTGTTGTAGGATTTGATGTAACTCGCGAAGGCGAAAAAATAAAACGACACATCGGTTATATGAGTCAACGATTCTCACTCTACAACGACCTTACTGTGTGGGAAAACATCAGATTGTTTGCTGGCATATATGGCCTTTCAAAAGCAGAGACCATTGAACGCGCCAACGAGATTCTTGCCCGACTTGATATCACATCAGAACGAGACACACTCGTCGGTTCGCTTCCATTGGGATGGAAACAAAAACTATCGTTTGCCGTAGCAACCATCCATCGTCCCGAATTAGTTTTCCTGGACGAGCCAACAGGCGGAGTTGATCCCATAACACGCCGCCAATTCTGGGAAATGATATATGAAGCTGCCGATAACGGAACCTCCATTTTTGTCACCACCCACTACATGGACGAAGCCGAATACTGTTCCAGGGTGTCGATAATGGTTGACGGCGAGGTGCGTGCTATTGACACCCCCACCCGTCTTAAAGAACAATTTGCCGCCGAGTCAATGGACGAAGTTTTCCGTATTTTGGCTCGCGGAGCAAAACGAGGAGATTAACACTATGAAACAAAAATTTTCATCTTTCATAAAAAAAGAATCACTGCACATTTTGCGCGATGTAAGAACTATGATGATAGTGCTTCTGATTCCGGTAGTGCTCATGATTCTTTTCGGTTTTGCCATATCAACCGAGGTCAACAATCTCAATGTAGCAATTGTGGCTTCCAATCACAGCGAAAGCGTGCGGCAAGTAGCCGATAAACTTTCGGCAAACCCCTATTTTTCTTTCTTGGGCTACATCGATAATAGCGATATTGACATAAAACTGCGCAAAGGCGAGGTTGACGCAATCATTGTATTTGATAAAGACTATGACCGCCTATTGTCCCAGCGTTCTCAAGGCGTTGACACCCCGCCAGCCATTCAATTTATATTTGACGCTTCAAACACAAATATCGCGCAAACCGGGGCGGCTTATTTGCAAAATGTCATATCATCTGACCTCACGCATCAAGAGATGCTCAACTTGCATTTGCTTTACAATCCACAAATGAAGTCGGCCTACAACTTTGTGCCTGGAATCATGGGGCTCATATTCATATTGATTTGCGCAATGATGACATCGGTTTCTATTGTACGAGAAAAAGAGGTCGGCACTCTTGAAGTGTTGTTGGTGTCGCCCGTTCGACCCATCAAAATCATTTTGGCCAAAATGGTGCCTTATTTTCTGATTTCATGCATTAATCTTGCCACAATCCTCCTCATTGCACGCTATCTGCTTGATGTGCCAATGAGCGGTGGTATGGGTGGCATTATCACAATATCCATCATATATCTCATTCTCTCACTCATGCTCGGATTACTTATCTCAACCATAGCCTCTTCTCAAGTTATCGCTTTGCTTGTGTCGGCAATGGTGATGATGTTACCCATGATGATGCTTTCAGGGATGGTATTCCCTATTGAAAACTTGCCAACAGTATTAAAGCCGCTCCCATATATCGTACCAGCCCGATGGTATATTGAAGCCATTCGCAAACTGATGATTATGGGGCTTCCGTTCTCGGCTGTGCTAAAAGAAGTTGGCATACTTATTTTTATGACATTTGCCTTTATGGGCATAGCACTCAAAAACTTCAAAAACCGACTTGAATAAATGATGAGACAACTATACATATTAATACAAAAAGAGTTTATTCAGATATTCCGCAACCCTTTGTTGCCTAAACTCATCATCATCTTCCCTATTATGGTTATGTTGGTAATGCCATGGGTAACAACTATGGACGTACGCAATGTCGGCGTAACCATAATCGATGAAGATTGCTCCTCTTTGTCACGCCACATCATAAGCGACATTCGTGCCGCCGAATATTTCTCGCTCAACGACAATGTGAAGACCCACAATGAAGCTCTGACCCTTTTGGAAGACTGCAAAGTTGACGCAATCGTGCTGATTCCACGGCACTTTGAGCGCGACCTGTTGAGTCAAGACCCACAAAAGTTAGACATTTCAGCCAACGCTGTAAATGCGACTAAAGGCATGTTGGGCAGCCAATACCTGATTCTGACAATAGGTTCTACGCTTTCAAATTACAACAACCATTTGACTGCCGCCAAAACATCTGACTTGATAGTCATTCAGAATCGTTTTAATCCGACGCTTAATTATCGTCATTTGATGATACCCGCGCTCATGATTATGCTTTTGATTTTGATTTGTGGATTCCTTTCGGCTATTAACATCGTATCAGAAAAAGAAAACGGAACTATCGAGCAGATAAATGTAACTCCTATCGGCAAAGTCACCTTTATTTTGGCCAAACTTATTCCATTTTGGTTTATCGGTTTATTTGTAGTTTCTATCGCGATGATTGTTGCATGGGCTGTCTATGATCTGTCGCCCACGGGCTCTTTGGGTAGCATTTACTTGGCTACAATACTATTTATTCTCGGTTTCTCAGGATTTGGTGTTTCAGTAGCAAACCTTTCTGACAACATTCAGCAAACAATGTTTGTGATGTTTTTCTTCATCATCATATTCGTATTGTTAAGCGGTTTGCTCACACCCATCAGTTCAATGCCCGAATGGGCACAAAACTTCACCACCATTTTGCCTCCTCGCTACTATATTGACATCATGCGTGCAGTATATCTTAAAGGCAGCACTATTGCCGATTTGTGGCCCAACTTTGTTGCATTGGGTGTGTTTGTAATCGTTTTCAACGCCCTCGCCGCCTTCACTTATAAAAAGCAATCATAACGAACCAGACACAAAATCTGCGTCAATGGGGACTGCAATAGCAAGCATTTTAGAAAATGTTCCTTTTATCTTTTCAGCATTGCTTATATCCGTTTATGATGGCGGCTATTTCAGCAGCTGCGGTGGGGCTTGTGCAACGGGTGATGGGTAGGCTCACCACTTGTGCCGCAATTTTTTCGGCTATGGGCAGCGGCAAATGTGCATATTGGGCATAACATGGTTGTCGATGTGGCGCTATGGGATAATGTATTCCGGTCTCAACACCATGCTCGGCCAAATAAGAGCGGAACGCCTCGCGATTTTCAACTCTCACCACATATTGATGCCACACCTGCTCATTGGCCTCGCGGCGCAATGGCTTAATTACCAAATCGTTGTTTATCTTGGCATCATATATATCGGCCAAATGCTGACGATGTTCGTTTTCTTCATCCAAATATGGCAATTTGACATTTAATATCGCCGCTTGCATAGGGTCAAGACGGCAGTTGAGTCCGGCATAATCGTTCTGATATTGCACGCTGCTGCCATAGTTGCGCAACGACTTCACGACCTGCGCCAACTGCTCATCTTGGGTTACTACCGCTCCGGCATCGCCCAATGCTCCGACATTTTTTGTGGGGTAAAAACTTATTCCGGCTGCATCGCCGAGACCGCCGGTTGTGCGAGTGCCATACAATCCATCGACAAGCGCTGTCGCGCCAATGGCTTGTGCATTATCCTCTACAATTTTAAGGTTATATTTGCGGGCTACCTCAACGAGTTTCTCATCCCAACACACGCGACCATAAAGATGTACAGGCATAATGGCTCGGGTGCGGGGCGTAATGGCTTGTTCTATGAGATTGGTGTCAAGGTTATATGTTGCCAAATCGGGCTCGACAAACACGGGCACCAAACCGTTGTCGGTCACCGCAAGCACCGATGCTATATAGGTGTCGGCCGGCACAATCACCTCATCGCCGGGAGCCATCGCCCCCATTTCGATATAGGCGCGGAATATGAGTCGCAGTGCATCAAGGCCATTGCTCACACCAACAACCGCTTTGGCTTGGCAGATGTCGGCCAAACTGCTTTCGAGTTGCTCGACCTCGCGACCACCTATATAACGGCCGCTGTCAACAACACGACACACAGCCTCTTTGATGTCTGGCGCATATTGGCGGTTGATTTCTCCTAAATCAAGAAATGTATATTGTTTCATTATCAGTTGCTATTTATTGCGTTTTGATGCTGTCAAAGCCAAAAACTCATCATACTCGCGCACATAGTCATCTTCGCTATAACACTCCGATGTAAGCACCAAGCACACCGATCCCGACGAGAAATTATCAAGATTACGCCACACTCCTGCTGGAATATAAAGCGCCCTATATGGTCTGTTGAGACTGAATGTGTGGGTTTCGCAACCATCGGTCAGTGTCACATCAAAACTACCACTCGCAGCCACAATAAGCTCCTCTCCTTTGTGGTGACTATGTCCGCCACGAACTGTATCTCCCGGCACATCATAAAGATAAAACACCCGTTTTACCTCAAATGGGTACTCTTGTGAGTTCTCAACAAATGACAAAGAGCCGTTCTCGTGACGATGACGAGCTAATTCTATCATTTTACAATCACTCAACCTTGATATAGCGTGTTTATTCTCCATTGCCTAATAATTGCTTATACTGTTCATAATCACGAATATAATCATCGGGACTATACAATGTCGACGACAACACCATTGCAACAGCATTGGTCGAGAAGTTATCAATCTCGCGCCAAGTCATGGGCGGCACATACAGCCCGTAATACGACCGGCTCAAATGAAAGCGTTTTTTCTCCACACCGTCGTTCAGCACCACATCAAAACTTCCCGAGAGAGCCACAATAAACTCCTCTTGGGTGCGAAATGCATGGCCATCGCGATTGCGACCGCCGGGCACATCATATATCCAATAGGCGCGCTTTATATCAAACGGAATTTGGTCGCTGTTTTGTATAAACGACAAGTTTCCGCGTGCATCACACACCTTGGGCAATTCTATCAATCGTGCTTGACTTAACGACATAACTTATTGATATTTATAGCGTTTAATTGAGCGTTTGGGCGTTTTTTCAAACTCGTTTGCCACCAACTGAATGCGGTCAATTTTTTCATATGGAGCAACAAGTTTGTTCAACTCTGTGCGAACGCGCTCCATAACTTCGGGCAACGCGTCGGTCGTAATGCCGCCCTCGTCCATCTCGTCATAATTGGGGTATACCAATGCCACAAGATGCTTGCCGCGTTCCACAACAAGACTTTCGCCCACATAGAGCATATTATTGAGTTTTGCCTCGATTTCTTCGGGGTAGATATTCTGACCGTTGGAGGTCAAAATCATTGTTTTATAACGGCCTTTGATAAAGATAGTGCCGTCGGCGCTGCGAGTACCCATATCGCCTGTGTGCAACCAGCCCTCGCTGTCAATAACCTCGGCTGTTGCGTCGGGACGTTTGTAATAACCCTTCATCACATTCTCGCCGCGAACACATATTTCGCCGGGAATATTTTCGGGGTCGGGGCTATCTATACGGGTTTCCATAATGGGCAATGTGCGGCCCGATGACAGACATTGGAACTGTCGCCAAGGGGTGTGGCTAATGAGCGGACCACACTCGGTCATGCCATAGCCAACGGTAAAGGGAAACTTGATGCGGTGCAAGAAATCTTCAACCTCATGATTGAGCGGAGCACCGCCAATGATAACCTCTTCAAACTCGCCTCCAAAGGCCTCAACGAGTCGGCGACGAATGCGCGCACAAATGGCCGCGTCCAAGAACGGAATAGCCAATGCCCAACGCATTGCCTGCGTGGTTATCATGGGTAATATCTGATTACGATATATTTTCTCGATTACAAGCGGCACGCAAAGCACCAAATTGGGACGCACTTCGCTCATGGCTTTGAGCAACAATTTAGGCGACGGCAATCGGCCAAACAGCGTGACGTGTGAGCCAACAGCCAAGGGAGTCAGCAAGTCAAACGCACAGCCGTAGGCATGGGCCAAAGGCAAGAACGACAAACATTTTGAGCCTGAATAGTGCAAGCGCGACTTGATGCCGTAAACCACATTGCCACACAAGTTATTGAGCGTGAGCATTACGCCCTTTGAAAAACCTGTTGTGCCCGAGGTGTAATTGATTACCGCAAGCGAGTCGGGCGGCAACTGCGGATACACCACATATTTAGACTCAAACTCTTCGCCATATTTTTCCTTAAACAGTTGGGGTATGTTGGCATATATTTTGGCAACCACATCAGCCGGAGCATCGTCTACATCGCGCTCGGCAAGCACCGATTTGCTTTCAAGCGAAAACGCCGCTTTAATTCGGGGCATTTTCTCAAACTCAAATGTTTCCCACAAATTGTTTGAAACAAACAGCAATTCGGCATCAGAGTGGTTGATAATGTGTTGTGCATCTTGCGGGTTAAACTCCTGCAACACCGGCACAATCACTGCGCCATAAGTGATTGTTGACATAAACACAGTCACCCATGTGGTGGTGTTTTTGCCCATCAGCGCAATTTTGTCGCCGGGTTTGATGCCCAACTGCCCAAACAGCAAATGATAATGAGCAACGGCCTTGGCAAAGTCGCCATAGGTCATTGTCTCCTTAGTTATATAATCGGTTAATGCCGGCAGTGACCAATGGTCTTTGAAACTATCTGCATATATTGACAATAAGTTCTCTTTGAGCATGTTATCTGTTTTTTAAGTTTTTCATCGCAAGATTTAATCGGGCCGCTACAATCTTGCTTCCAAAACCGAAACGGCCATCTTATGCCTTACAACTACAAAGAAAACAAATATCTGATGATTATGCAAATTTTTCATTGTCTAAATGCACAAATCACCACTATTTGTGCAATTTTTGCAAACCGACAAGACCACACTCCTACTTCATCAGCACCGAGTCGGCACTATAAGCCATCGATATGATGTTTTCATAAAGATTTTGATACATTTCGCCATAGTTAATCAATTTATCTGCGCATAAAGCATCATCGTCGTAAATATGGATGCGTTCGCGACCAGCCTTTTCCTGCTCCAATTTCTCATAACCTTCGTAACCGGTAAACACATAATTGGCAATGCAGTCAAGGTCGTCAACTATATAATTTGACACATAGATATTGCCGACGGGTGTTGTGCGGCAAATGCACAATCGGCCTTCTTCATCAACAACCTTTTTGAAACAATGATATAGCAACAGTCGGTCGGCAATCTGATAATGCCACGATGCGGCAAACCATTCCTTATCTGCCACATCCTCGTTTTCACCGTCTTCAGCCTCTTCAACTGCGGGCTTTACCTCAATAGCGACATTGTCAACACCGTTGCGTTCCAACGCACCGATGCATGCAATCAATGATTTGACACCGCCATTCGGCAGGGTCACTTTCACCTTTACATCGCCGCCATAAGATTCAATGATTTCTTTAAGCTGTTTAATAGTAAGTTCGTTCATAGTCATGTGTGTTTTAATGGTTGGTAATAACAAAAAAGAGAGGTCAGACGCAATGGTCTGACCTCAATTAATTTTCACGCGATGTTACGAAAAAGCACTTTCGTCGCATCCTCGGTCGAGACCTCATTGTCGGCTGTAAGTGCCGACACTCGCAATGCCCAATAAAACGCCTTGTCAGCATCGGCGGCCACCCCAACCCCTTGGTTATAGGCAACTGCCACATATCTCATAGCATCGACCACACCCTGTTTGGCTGCCTGACGATACCAACGGAACGCTCGACGCGCATCGCCCGATTTGCGATAAGACTCTGCCAAAGCGAAAGCCGCTTGGGGGTTGCCGTTGAGAGCCGCTCTGAGCATCACACGACGAGCCGCAACAGCGTCATCTTTAAGCAATTGCACACCACTAGCCTGCCACATGTTAGCAGCTTTTTGATTAGTTACTACGAAAGTTTTGGGAAAAGATGTTGTTTCCATATTATAAAGATTTTAAGTTTTGGGTTTAAAGAATAGTGTTTTCAAAAGCAAAGATAGAACAAATAGCTGGAATATGCAAGCATTTTTGCGTAAATTTTCCACACTATTACGATTTTTCTGATTTTGCCAAAATCGGGCATCTCTCGACCACCCCGACTTTGACGCCAGCAAAAAAATCGGACACACAAAATTATAGAAACGCAACGACAAAAACAAACGGGCGAGAAGTTTTTTTCTCGCCCGTTGCAACTATTTTTCACTGATGTTATTTCACCAATACTTTTTGTGCTTTGTCGCCTTGTTTCTTCACATAAATGCCAGGGGTGAGGTTATCGGCATTAACCTTAACGCCATAAAGGTTGAAATACTCTACCGCGCCTTCAACAGCATCGGCAGCAACACCTTCAATGCTTGTAACCGAAGCATCAACAACTTCATAAGCCGACACGCCATTGCCGGGCACATATATATATAAGCGCACCTTACCCGCATGGTCAATCACATAATCGGCCTCGCAGTGGTAAGTCACACTGTTTACAGTACCCATACCATATTGGGGCAATACCCACAATTCTCTCATGCCCGAGAATGTAAGGTCGCTGTCTGTAACCACAGCTTTGAGAGTTTGGGCGGGGTTGGTGTAATTGTCGCCGTTGGCAAATACCACCACCTTGTTATTGCCAAGGGGGAAGATTGTACCGCCGTTGTTGGTTGTTGACTCAGGAGCGACTGTGGTGTTCGCCAAGAACGAGCCTGTGCGGCTGCCGTCGGCAAATGAGTAACGTGTCAATCCGGTTGAAGCACCGTCAACAAATACATCGTCAACCGAAACGGGAATAATGGTGGGCGCAAGGCCAAATGAGGTTGCATTTGCAGGATAATAGGCTTTTGCTGTGGTCATTGCTTCGGTCACGGTACCGTTATTGATAGCCCAACGGATAATGTTGCCAGTGTCTTTTGCCACTGCAAACACATAGAAATTGCCTTTTGTAGCCTGACCCAACAATGCCACATGGTCAAAGCGGCCTTTGGGCTGTTTGGTCGATGACAAACGGGCAACCTCGGTCACTGCACCTGTTTCGAGATTTACATGGTGAATAACCAACGGAGCCTCATCAGTAACAGTGAGGTTAGAAATGAACACTTCGCCGTCAGAGTCTTTCATTATATTATTACAGGGGTAGTATTTTACCGAAGCAGCACCACCGAGAGTCAAACGACCCATGTGCTCACCCGTAAATGCGTTATATTTTTCAAAGAATGCTGTGGCTGTCGCGCTGTTTTCGGTGCGGCCCGACAAATACACATAATCGCCTACGGCAACCATACTGCGGTTTAATGAGCCCGAGCTTGCAAACACGATGTTGCTATATCCCGAGCGAACCGAGCGCATCCACAAGTTGCGGATTTCGATATTGCCTACGGGCGAATAATTACCGTCGTCATATTTGATAGTGTATCCCGGTTCATAGTTGCCCACGCCGGTATTTGTGATTACAAACATTTGTGCATCAGAGGGAGTGTCGAGCGTATATTTGCCTTTACCCACAACGCGCCAATAGTGAGTGCCTTTGCCGATAGTTGATGCGGGAACTGTCATTGTCAAGTCAGAAGTTTCGGCAAGCGACTTGGTTGTTGCAGCGGCAAATGCTTGCGTGCTTGACACTTGAACAACATAACTTGTAAAGTTATTATCGCCACGAGTCCATGAGAATGTAACCTCGTTTTCAAGTTCTTCGCCATCAGCGGGAGCCACGAGAGCAGGTTTTACACCCATTGCACGAGCGGGAGAAGTAAACGATGCGATGTCGCTTGACACTTCAAGTTTGCCGGGCTGATGCGAAACGACTTTCCAATAGTAAGCCGCATTGTCTTTGAAATCGGCAATTTCGCCAAGGTCAACAGTCACAGAAGATGTGGTCAACGCAGTTTTGCTATATTTTACCGATGTGCTGTTTGCATCGCTACCGATATACAAGTCATAAGTACCGTTTTCAATAGCCGACCATGAGAACTGCTGATTCCATGTTGTTGCAACACCTCCAACGGGCGATATAAGTGTTACCTTTTCGGCATTGCCCTCGGGATAACCAACGATTGCAGCCGCATGCTCTTTGCCATAGCCGTCATAAACACACACTGCATACCAATAATTTGACAACTTGCTGCTGTCGAGAGTAAATGATGGTGCATAAGTAACACCTTGGAGATATTGACCATCAAATCCGTCGGTTGTCATAGCTGCATCACGCGATACCGACATAGGCACAGCATAAACCGTATAGCGAATTGTTGACAAACCATCGGTAACGGCGTTCCATGTCAATTTGCCATTGTTATTTGCCAAATTGCTTACAGCGCCATAAGTGGGCGATTGTTTCCAGTCAACCACGGGAACCAACGATTTTGCGGGGAAACAGTTCTTGGCAACAAAGTCGGCGTGATTGGCAAACGTGCCGCGGAAATATGTAATACTGTAAAAGTTTGAGCCAAATGCATCAAGGCCATACTCGGCTGCATATTGGCGCGATTGTTTCACATTTTCGACATGCTGTTCCCAGTGTGCTTGCGTATTACCCAACTCAGTTTGATAACCCATTGATTGTGCCAAGTCATAGATATTCACACTGATGTTGCAATGCACATTACCAAAGTGTTTGGCAAGGCTATACCACCATTTTGAAATTGTGCCGAAGGGAGCCAAGCGGTGGTCGTTGTGCCAATAAATCTGAGGAGACACAAAGTCAACGATGTGCTTACTCATCCACGACAATGGATCGCTATAAAGTGATGCATATTGAGTGTCATAACCGTTTTTCCAAATTGAAAGACCATATTTGCTTGCCGATGCACCTGCAGTTCCTGGAGGGGCGATACCAAAACGCACTTCCGGACGGGTTTCTTGCACCATATTATACACATCGGTAACCATCTTGTCAACATTTTCACGACGCCAATCGGCAATTGACAATGTTGTGCCGCTGTTTTTCCACAACTGATAGTCAGGGGCGGTAGAGTCTTCGGCAGTGCCACCTGTGGGATAGAAATAGTCATCAAAAATCATACCCTCAACCGAGTAGTTTGTGATGATTTCCTTACACACTTTGACAATATGGTCGCGAGTTTCTTTCAAACCAGGGTTCAATACAGTGAAAGTGCCGTTGGTAATCAACCAGCCTTTGTTTTTCACATCGTTGTCAAAAGCAGTGTTCCAAGTTGAGGTTGTGCCGGTGCTCGACCAACGATAGGGATTGACCCATGCATACACCTCGATACCGCGCTTGTGACATTCTTCAACCATAAACGCCAAGGGGTCCCAACCGGGGTCGGTGCCACGAGTACCTGTCAAATAACTTGACCAAGGCTCATAACTTGATTTATACATTGCGTCGCACATGCTGCGCACCTGGAAACAGATTGTTGTCAAGTTCATCGCCTCCATGCGGTCGAGATAATCAATCAAATCTTCTTTTTGAGATTGAACAGTAGAAGCCGATGTGCCTTTTGTTTTGGGCCAATCAATGTTGGCAACTGTCGCAATCCACACCGAGCGCATTTCGCGTTTCACAGTTTCTGCCACGCTCATGTTGGCAGTCAGAATGAGTAACAAGGCTACGAGGAGCCATTTTTTGGATTTAAGCATTTCTTTGATATGTTTTTATTGTTTTTTCTTGGTTTAGATTAGCACCCGACCTAACGCCACGGCACATTTTTGCTAACAAAAGGCAAAAGTAGTTATATTATTTCAATTCTTCGCTAAAAATGACGGCTTTTCTCACCCTTAAAGTCCAAACCGATGCCCACACCGACGCAATCGACTGTTTTCAACCAATTTTAGCATCCTTAATCGCCGTTTAATCTTTCAATTATCAATACAAAATATTATCTTTGTAGGCTGAAATAAATTTGAATAATAAAAAACTCATACATAATGGAAAAGAAATTCAAAAGAACCCTCATTACAACCGCTCTCCCCTATGCCAACGGCCCGGTACACATCGGCCACTTGGCTGGTGTTTATGTTCCCGCCGATATCTATGCTCGCTATATGCGCATGCGTGGCGAGGATGTAGTCATGATTGGCGGTAGCGACGAGCACGGTGTGCCCATCACTATCAAAGCACGCGGCGAAGGCGTAACTCCTCAGGACATCGTTGACCGTTACCACTCTATCATCAAAGAGTCAATGAAAGGGCTCGGCATTTCTTTTGACGTATATTCTCGCACCAGTTCGGCTATGCACCGCGAGACTGCTAGCGAGTTTTTCCGCCGTCTTTATGACAAAGGCGAGTTTGTAGAAAAAACTTCTATGCAACTCTATGACGAGAAAGCCAACCAATTCTTGGCCGACCGTTATGTAACCGGCGAATGCCCCCACTGCCACAACGAGCGCGCTTATGGCGACCAATGTGAAGCATGCGGCACATCGCTCAACGCAACCGACCTCATCAACCCCAAAAGCGCAATCACAGGCAACACTCCCGTGCTCAAAGAAACAAAGCACTGGTATTTGCCCCTCGACAAATGGGAGCCTGCTTTGAGCAAATGGATTCTCGAAGGCCACAAAGAATGGAAAACCAATGTTTATGGCCAATGCAAATCGTGGATTGACATGGGCTTGCAACCCCGTGCCGTGAGCCGCGACCTCGACTGGGGCGTACCCGTTCCCGTTGAAGGTGCCGACGGCAAAGTGCTCTATGTGTGGTTTGACGCCCCCATCGGTTACATCTCTAACACTAAGGAAATTCTCCCCGACACTTGGCAAACATACTGGAAAGACCCCGAAACACGCATCATCAACTTTATCGGTAAAGACAACATCGTGTTCCACTGCATCGTCTTCCCCGCTATGCTCATGGCTTATGGCGACAATTTCCAATTACCCGACAATGTTCCAGCCAACGAGTTCCTCAACCTCGAAGGCGACAAAATCTCAACCTCACGAAATTGGGCTGTGTGGTTGCACGAATATCTCGTTGACTTCCCCGGCAAGCAAGATGTGTTGCGCTATGTGCTCACAGCAAACGCCCCCGAGACAAAGGACAACGACTTCACATGGCGCGATTTCCAAGCACGCAACAACAACGAGCTTGTGGCCATCCTCGGCAACTTCGTAAACCGCGCTATCGTTCTCACCCACAAATTCTTTGAAGGCAAAGTGCCCGCACAAGGCGCTCTCGCCGATGTTGACACTCAACTCTTTGCCGGCATAGCCAAGGCGAAAGAATCGCTCAGCGCCAACCTCGACACATTCCACTTCCGCGAAGCCCTCAAAGATGCAATGGAAATTGCCCGTCTCGGCAACCGCTACCTCCAAGAAACCGAACCTTGGAAACTCGCCAAGACCGATATGGAACGCGTGGCTACAATCATGAATGTTGCATTGCAAATCTGCGGCAACATCGCCATCGCATTTGAGCCGTTCCTTCCCTTCATGTCAGAGAAACTCCGCACAATGCTCAATATGGGTGCTATCTCTTGGGACGACCTCGGCAAGAGCGACCTCATCGCAGCCGACACAGCCATCGCTCCCGCCGAATTCCTATTTGAGAAAATCGAAGACGATGCTATCGACGCACAAATCCAACGTCTTGAACGCATCAAGGAAGAAAACCGCGTAAAAGGCTTCAAAGCAGCACCCCAAATGGAAAATGTTGACTTTGAAACATTCATGAAAGCCGACTTGCGCGTGGGCACTGTACTCGAATGCAAGAAAGTTCCCAAAGCCGACAAACTTCTTCAGTTCCTCATTGACGACGGCATGGGCACTCGCACCATCGTATCGGGCATCGCAAAATACTACAACCCCGAAGACCTCGTGGGCAAACAAGTGTGCTTCATTGCCAACCTCGCACCCCGCAAACTCAAAGGCATCGAATCACAAGGAATGATTCTCTCGGCCGAAAATGCCGACGGCAGCCTTGTTGTTATGGGCCCCTCGGCTCCCGTAGTTCCCGGTGCACAAGTAAAATAACACAACAACGCCAAAATATGGGTAAAGAAAAGAAACCACGAATTCTCATTATTTATACAGGAGGGACTATCGGGATGATTGAAAATCCCGATACGCGCTCCCTGCAACCATTTGACTTTACCCATCTTATCGATAATGTACCCAAAATCAAAAAACTTGACTATTTTATCGATAACATCCAATTCAACCCTCCCATCGACTCATCTGACATGAGTCCGCAACATTGGGTTGACATTGCACGACACATCGACAACAACTATGACCGCTTTGACGGCTTTGTGGTGTTGCACGGGACCGACACGATGGCCTACACAGCCTCGGCATTATCGTTCATGCTTGAAAACCTGCACAAGCCCGTCATCATCACCGGCTCGCAACTGCCCATCGGCGAGGTGCGCACCGACGGCGAAGAAAACCTCATCACCGCACTGCAAATCGCTGCCGCTACCGACATCAACGGCAACCCGATGGTGAGAGAAGTGGCCATTTTGTTTGAAAACTACTTGTGGCGCGGCAACCGCTCAACCAAAATGAGTGCCGACAACTTCAACGCATTTAAAAGCAACAACTACCCCTCGCTTGCCAAAATCGGCTTGGGCATACATTTCAACGAAGAAGCCCTGTGGCGCACCAAGTCAATACGCCCGCTCAAAGTGCAATATGGCCTCGACAATGCGGTAATAGTGCTTGACCTCACTCCGGGCATCACCGAGCAGGTGTTGCGTTACCAACTTGCCACTCCGGGCATCAAAGGCATCGTGCTAAAAACCTACGGTGCAGGCAACGCCCCTACGGCACAATGGTTTACACAAGCCATCAAAGATGCTGTTGACAACGGAATGGTTATTCTCAATGTTACCCAATGTGTCAACGGCGGTGTTCACCCCATGATGTATATGTCGGGCAACCAACTTGCATCGACAGGCGTCATCTCGGGCCACGACATCACAAGCGAAGCCGCTATCACCAAGATGATGTACCTGTTTGGTTTGGGACTATCGACCGATGAAGTAAAACGCTATCTCAACTGCTCGCTCTGCGGCGAAGTGACAATATAATCTGCAACTGCCATGACCTCATTTAGCCGCGACACAATCGACACAGTGTGGCTCGACCTCGACGACACTTTGTGGGACTTTCACAACAACTCGCTCATATCGCTTGCCAGCCTTTATGAGACCGAGCATCTTGACTTATACTTCGACTCGCTTGAGCATTGGCAAGAGTGCTATCTCACCGTCAACCACTCGTTATGGCCTCTCTACAATGCCGGCAGCATCACCAAAGAATATCTCATGACCGAGCGTTTTCGCCGACCGCTTGCCGACGCATCGTTTCCGCAAGACAAATTGGCCGAAACCGTTGCACGACTCGATGTCGAGTATCTCAAACGCTTGGGTCAACTGCCCTACCTCGTTCCCGGAGCATTAGACTTGCTGCACTACCTGCGCGACAAAGGCTATCAAATAGGCATCATCAGCAACGGCTTCCTTGAAGTGCAGAGCAACAAACTGCGCTCGTCGGGAATCGAAAGCCTCATTGATGTCATGGTGCTGAGCGACGACATAGGTGTCAATAAGCCCGACCGCCGCATCTTTGACCACGCGATAGCCAAAGCCGGCACATTGGCAAACCGCAGCATCATCGTCGGCGACAACCCCGACACCGACATCAGCGGAGCATTGGGCGCTGGGTGGAATGCCATCTATTTCAACCGCGATAATGCCAACCCCAACAGGCCCCCACAAGGCGCATTAACGGTGACTCACCTCGACCAAGTCAAAAACATAATTTTGTAACTTTCGGTTTTAGGCACAAAAATCACCTTTTTCTCACATTTTGTGAACTTTATTACAAAAAAGGGCACTGTTTATTGCTCCTAATTCAAAAAAAAGTGCGATATTTGCAGTTGCAAAATAAAAGCGGTAGGCAAAAACTCGCTAATCGCTTGCAAATCAATGATATTAACCTATATAAAAATAAAAAGACAATGACAAAAGCAGAAATCGTTAACGAGATTGCAAAAACAACTGGCATCGAAAAAGCCAATGTGTTGTTGACTATTGAAAAATTCATGGAAGTTGTAAAAGATTCACTTGCTAACAACGAAAATGTATACCTCCGTGGTTTCGGTAGCTTCATCGTAAAAACTCGTTCTGAAAAAACAGCACGCAACATTTCTAAAAACACTACTATCATCATCCCTGCACACAAAATCCCCGCGTTCAAACCCGCGAAAGTGTTCATGGAAGAAGTGAAATAATAATTGCTTGCCTATATCACTTATTCATCACGAGACAAATAACCCGATTTATTAATATAAAACTAAACGTACAATGCCAAACGGAAAGAAAAGAAAAGGCCACAAGATGGCTACTCACAAGCGCAAAAAACGTCTGAGAAAAAATCGTCATAAAAAGAAATAATTTTCTTAGTTGACATTGACGTTAAACTTTTGTAAAACGCTATACGGAGAACAAACTTGAAGTGGCAATTTCGCTAAATCCACAACAGTTTGTTCTTTGTTTATAGTAAAACGGGACTAAAATCCCGGTTAAAAGATTAAGTAAAACAATGAAAAGCGAATTAATCGTAGATGTTCAACCCACCGAGGTGTCAATTGCCCTCGTGGAAGATTCACGACTCGTCTCGTTGCAGAAAGAGTCGCGCAATCTATCCTACGCTGTCGGCGACATTTACTTGGCAAAGGTCAAAAAACTGATGCCGGGACTCAATGCCGCTTTTGTCAATGTAGGCTATGAGAAAGACGCATTTCTCCATTACTTGGATCTTGGCTCCCAATTCTCTTCCTATTCATCGTTCCTTAAACAGATGCTTGATGACAAGAAGCGTCAACCCGCATTGTCAAAGTCAAAACTTCTCCCCGACATTGACAAGCACGGCTCAATAACCGATGTGCTCACTCCGGGTCAGGAACTGATGGTACAAATTGTCAAAGAACCGATATCCTCAAAAGGTCCGCGACTCACTACCGAAATTTCGTTTACCGGACGCTACATGGTGTTGATTCCTTTCTGCGACAAAATCTCTATCTCGCAGAAAATCAAAAGCACCGAAGAAAAATTGCGTCTGCGCCAACTCATTGAGAGCATCAAACCCAAAAATTTCGGAGTGATTGTTCGCACATCGGCCGAAGGAAAGCGCGTTGCCGAACTTAACCACGAGCTAAAAACCTTGCTCAAATGCTGGGACGACGCCGTGGCAAAGGCACAACGAGTAGAAGCACCCTCGCTCATCTTTGAAGAAGAGAGCCGCATTGTGGGTGTGTTGCGCGACATTTTCAGTCCCTCGTTTGAGAATATCTATGTTAACGACACCGATATCTGTAATCAGATATCAAAGTATGTCAATCTCATCGCCCCAGAGCGACAAGAGATTGTGCAATTATACGACAAGGACGAGCCCATATTTGACCATTTCAACATCACAAGGCAAATCAAGTCATCGTTCGGTAAAATCGTGTCATTCAAGTCTGGCGCATACATTATCATTGAACACACCGAGGCTCTGCATGTTATCGATGTGAACTCGGGAAACCGCGCCAAGGCATCTAACGACCAAGAAAGCAACGCTCTTGAAGTAAACTTGCGTGCTGCCGACGAAATTGCGCGTCAGTTGCGTTTGCGCGACATGGGCGGCATCATCGTTATCGACTTCATCGACATGAACAAATCTGAACACCGACAGGCTCTTTATGACCACATGCGTGAAATCATGGCCAACGACCGTGCCCGACACAACATTTTGCCGTTGAGCAAATTCGGGTTGATGCAAATCACACGCCAACGTGTGCGTCCGGCCCTTGACATCACCACAACCGAAGCCTGCCCTTCATGCTACGGAAAAGGCGAAGTGCAACCGTCCCTGTTGTTTACCGACACATTAAAGGAGAAAATCAATTATCTCCTCAACACTCTCAAAGTGAGCGATTTCATCGTGTATGTACACCCATTTGTCGATGCCTACATCAAAAAAGGCCTTATTTCAATGTACACACGCTGGCGCTTGTCGATGGGCCGACGCTTCCGCATCATGCCCGACCAATCTTTGGCCTACTTGCAATATCGCATTTTAGACAAGCAGCGCAACGAAATCGACCTCAAGGAAGAAAAAGACATGAACTCGTCATCAAAGGCGAAGTCAAAAGCCAAGAATCAGCCGGAGGAATAAGCGTCAGTAAACGACCGTTCCCCGCTATCAAAGCGATTCACGACACAGAAAAAGGCGACATCATCAAGATGCCGCCTTTTATTATGCGTTTTGTTATGCCTCAACTATTATTCGGCTGTTGCCAAAGGCGAGGGAACATTATATACGCGTGCTGCAAGTTCTTGGTCGAGCATATAGATACCCATACCGTCGTTGCCGATGAGAGTGAACTTGTCAATCAACTGTTGTGCACTTTCTTCTTCTTCAACTTGCTCTGAAATGAACCAATTAAGCATTTCGCGTGTAGCGTAGTCGTGTTCAGCTTCGGCCATTGCATAGAGATTGTTAATCATTGCAGTCACTTTTTGTTCGTGAACCAAAGTTGCTTTGAAAGCGTCCAAGGGAGTAGCCCATTCTGTCTCAACAGCTTCAATGGGTTGGAGAATCACACGACCACCACGTTGATTGATATAGTTCATAAATATCTCTGCGTGAGCCTGTTCTTCTTTGAACTGCACTTTAAACCAATTTGCAATACCGCTTTTGCCGTCAGCCTCAAAGTTTTGAGCCATTGACAAGTAGAGATATGCCGACCAAAATTCGGCGTTTACTTGCGCATTAATTGCGTCTTCGATAGTCTTACTTAGCATAGAGTTATATGTTTTAAGTTAGTTTGTGCAAATATATATACTTTTTACCAAATTGCAGCAATCAGCACATAAATAAAATATCCGCAAATTGCAATCTTCATCAATGTGCCGCACAAAAATCCGAGGAATGAACCTATTGCCGACTTCAATGCTTCGTCAAACGGCTTGTTGCCCATCAGTTCGCCTACAAGCGCACCGACAAACGGACCTGCAATCACTCCAAACGGACCAGCCACAAGGCCCACTATTGTACCTATCACACAGCCCCACGAACCCCACTTCGAGCCGCCAAAGAACTTGGTGCCGATTATGGGTATCACATAGTCAAGCACCACCGACAGAGCAACCACTACCCCCCATGTAACAAGTCCTAAAGTAGAGAAGGTATATAACTCGGTAAAATGAAAACACAACATTCCGAGATAGGCAATGGGCGGTCCGGGAATCATGGGCACAATGCAGCCCAATACACCCACCACCATGCATATAATGCCAAATGTTATCAATATGTATTCCATAATTTATGCGGGGGTATAAATGAGTGTTGAAGCGCGTTGCGGGTCGATTATGCTTCGCGTTGTAGCCACAATATCGTCAACTGTGACACTGCGATAGCGTGGCACTACGCCGTTGATATCTTCATCGTGCATCTCGGCTAGAGCAAGGGCCTGCGCCTTGGCCAAGAAACTGATTGAGCCGAATGTGTAATTTGACTCATAACGATTGATGGCTCGGGTAAGTTCATATTCGGTCAACGAGCCGTCGGCCAACGACAATGCCTGCGTAATCATAGCATCTTTGGCGCGCGCAATGGCATCGGGAGTATTCTCGCGCAGTTTTGCCGAGAGCATCAGATAGCCTGGTTCCTCACTGCCCGAAATTGATGCATCAACCTCGGTAAAGAGGTCTGTACCCATGAGCAGATTTTGATAGAAACGCGCCGAACGACCTGCCGCAAGCAAGTCGGTGATGATGTCACAAGGAATATACATTGGCGAGTCATATCCCGGCATGGGGAATGTGACTGTCAACGCCGTTTGAGGCACATTGCCGCTGACGGTTTTGGTGCGGGGCAATGTCTGTTCGGGCTCGGGTTGATAAAGTCGCAGAGCGATGTCGCGGCGAGGAATATCGCCAAACCATTTGTTGGCCAATCGCAACGTTTCTTCCCAAGAGATGTGGCCCGATATTGCAAGCACGGCATTGTTGGGAGCATAATGTGCATGAAAAAAGTTGCGCACATCATCTTGCGTTACGCGCTCGATGTGTGAAAACTCCTTGCCAATTACCGGAAATCGGTATGGGTGGGTCGTATAAATGAGCGAACGCAAGTGGTGGCCCATATCGCCATAAGGCTTATTGAGACACACCTGCTTAAACTCCTCTATCACGACATTGCGTTGCACTTCAAGAGCCTTGTCGCTGAATGCGAGCGCGAGCATGCGGTCGCTTTCGAGCCAAAATGCAGTCTCGGCATTGTGAGCGGGCAACACATCATAAAAATTGGTAAAGTCGTTGCTGGTCCACGCATTGTTCCACCCGCCGGCATCTTCGATTGCAGCATCAAAATCGTGGATATGGGTCGAGCCGCCAAACATCAAATGCTCAAACAAATGAGCAAGGCCGGTCATCTCGGGGTCTTCATCGCGAGCGCCAACATTGTACAATATATTTAGTGCCACCATGGCGGTGGCACTATCATAATTGTGTATAATGCGCAACCCGTTTGACAGAGTGGCGCGATTTACTTTTATCATTTTACGATTGTTGCGCTAATGATTTGCACATCTTCAACGGGACGGTCGGCTGTGCCTGTTGCCACTTTTTCGATTTTGGCAACTACATCCATACCTTCAACCACTTCGCCAAACACAGTGTAGTCGTTGTCGAGGTGGGGAGTACCGCCAACAGTAGTGTAAGCCTCAACCATTTCGGGAGTGAACTTGAAGGGGTTGGCAGCGTATTGTGCCTCCATTTGTTTCACGAGTTCGTCTTGCAATGTTTGCAAACCTGCTTGGTCGCGGTTGCGGCGAAGGTCCATAATGCGGTCTTTGTTTGCAGCAGCAAGAGAGTTGAAAATTGATTGTTTGGTCTTCATTGCCAACTGACCTTCCATTTGACGGAGCGATTGTTCGTTATAAGCCTTACCGGTCACGATATAGAATTGTGAGCCCGAAGATTTGCGTTCGGGGTTTACTTGGTCGGCTTGACGAGCAGCAGCAAGCGCACCGCGTTTGTGGAAGTATTTGGGATAAACGATTTCGGCATCAATCTGATAACCGGGACCGCCCGAACCGAGCATTTTACCAGCGGGAGCACCCTTTGAATCGGGGTCACCAGCCTGAATCATAAACTCGTTAATCACACGGTGGAAAAGTGTTCCTTCATAGAATTTTTCTTCAACGAGTTTAACGAAATTATCGCGATGCTTAGGTGTTTCACCATAGAGAAGCACACGAATATCGCCCAAAGATGTTTTGATGTCAACCATTACATCTTCGGCATTGACTGTGGGAGTTGCCATAGTTGTTTTATTAGAAGTGTTGTTAATAGTGTCGTTGTTTTTGTCGCCTGCATTTGAACCGGCTTCGGCGCTGCATGAAACGAGAGCCATCATCAAAGCAGCTAAAGAGAATAAAAATTTACGCATGATTATGTTTTTGTTTAATTACATTCCAGAGGGGTAAAGACGTTTGTAGATGCGGCGGAAATTGTCGTCGCTTGCATTCAATTCATCAACGCGGCTTGCATAGTCAGCGCCCCAAATTCCTTGCAACAAATCGCCGATATAACGGTGTTCGCGGTCCTTTTCAATCGCCGCAGCAATGAGTCGCGAAATCTGTGAAGCATAAAACTCGCTTTCAATCGCGTTGAGATAACGAGCCGCACTCACGAGAAACTGACCATTGCGGTCAACCAAAATCATATTCTCGACCAAATCATCGATAATCTCATGACATGTATCGATATTATTTGCGATATATTCATAAGTGAGAAGGCCATCCGGGTCCTTGCTCAATTCTTTTTTCAATTCCTGATTCATCATAATTAGTGTTTATGAATTTCAATCGGCAAATATACAAAATTTTTCATTACATAGCGATGATTATAGCAACTATAAAACTCCCCCGCCCCTTTTTCAGGCAAAGTATTTGAGGTTTTCAAAAGAGGGTTGGAGTTTGCCTTGTTCGATGTTGTGTATGATTTCGACTACGCGGTCGTTCATGGGTGTGGGGCAGCCGACTTTGCGGCCGTAGGCCGACACTACGCCGTTGATGGCATCAACCTCGGTAAGTTTGCCCTTTTCAAGGTCTTGCAACATGCTCGCTTTGAGTCTGGCATGCTTGCGAATGGCAATGGGGATAATCATAAACGAGAATGCGCGTTTGAGTGCGTTGGTATAGTTGAGCAACTTGACAATGTCTTTGCCCTGAACAGGCTCGATGCGAATGCCTCCGGCCTGACAAACATCAATACATTCCTTTATGAGCGCTTGCACTATGCGGCGCGATTTTCGCGGTGCGGCAGCCTCGCCAAATGTGCAACCAAGCACGGCACTCATTCCCGAAAATGCTGCGTTTATCAGCAGTTTGCTCCAACGCGTGCCTATAAAGTTTTCTTCCACATCAACAGTGCCCATCATTTCAAGCAGTTGCTTTACCTGTTCAAAATGACGGCTGCGGTTTGCCGAAATTGCGCCCAACGAGAACGACAATGCATCGGGCTGGCTTGTGAGTTCACACACTCCGGGCGACTGCAATGTCGCGCCCCACGCCACTGTGCAGCCAAGCACGCGTTCCTCGCCCAATATCTCGGCTATCTGCATTTCGGGCAAGCCGTTTTGAAATGTTACCAACACTCCGTCTTGGGCCAAATAACCGTTGAGCATATCCACCACTTCGGCATTATGTTGCTGCTTGGTCATCAAGAAAACCACATCATATTTTCCGCTCATTTCGTCGGGCGTGTAAGCCACCACCGGCTGCGTGAAATTCATTGTCCCTACTATTTTTGCGCCATCGGCTTTCAACGCTTCGACATGTGCTTTGTTGCGGTTGATTAACTCGATTTCCACACCTGCTTTGCTGATAAATGCGCCGAGAATCGTGCCTAACGACCCTGCGCCATATATTGCTACTCTCATAATTCTATCTTTAATCGTTTCTACTTATTTGGCTCGCTTTGTGCGGCCTCGCAACTGCAAAAATAGGCATATCGCCGTAATTATATCCCGTTTTAAGGAAATTTAATGAGGCAATAACGCCATTGGCCGAACAATTTGCCTTGCATGTTTGTTGTATTTATGTTTTTGACTAACTTTGTGCCATCACAAACAATTACAACCAACAAATAAGACAACTAATATGGAAGCAAAAGAAAAAGTTTTAGCGGCTATGAAACAAGCTGGCGAGCCATTAAACGCAGGCAAAATTGCCGAACTCTGCGGACTCGACCGCAAAGAGGTTGACAAAGCCATGAAAGCGCTCAAAGAAGAAGGCGCAATCGTGTCACCCGTTCGCTGCAAATGGGCTCCCGCCGAATAATCGCCTCATAACAAAACAAAAACGAGCGATAATCATCGATGATTGTCGCTCGTTTTGTTATTATTTCACAATCGCGTCGATGGCATGCAATATGGGATCGGTGCTGACATTGCTTCCGACAGCCTGACGCATCCACTCGTTGGGTGTGAGTCGACCCAAACGATAAATTCGGTTTATCTCAGCCGCAAACTGTGCATCGGTGCCACATTTTGCAAAATGCGCTTCGAGTTGATACTCTATTATGTGGCCAAACGGATAGTTGGGCAAGTACATCGGCGCATTAACCATGTGGGAGTAGCAAGCCAATATTGTGGCATTTTTCTCGCCGAGCACTGGAGCATAATACTTGTTCCACACATCGCGGGCAATCTCGATAGTTGCCGCTTTGAGTTGCGCGGCTGTGGCATCGGGGTTGGCATAGAGCCATTGCCACATCTTCATGTCAACAAGCGACACACCCATGATTTCATACAAGCCCCAAAATATGTCGAGCGTAGTGTTGTCATCAACCTTTTGGTCATAGCCCAACAATCGCAAGTCGCGTTTTTGGAATACAAAAGCGAGCGCTTCGGTAAATCCGGTATTGGGCACTCCGCTGAGTGTAAAGTGGTCGATATTGTAGAGGTCGATAGTCTGCTCCACATTGTGGCCAAACTCATGAACGGCAATATTGTAGCCTTTATAGTCCATGCCGTCGGCGCCGATGCGTGTGCGCAACAACGACTTTTCCCATCGGCTGGCAGCACCCCATGCGTGACCCGAACCGCGCGCACCTTCAACCTTGATTTTGCTTGCAATGAAATCGGCATCGGCACTTTCAAAACCGAGCACTCCGAGCATGCGCGGCATGTCTTTCTCAAACGCCTCGGGATTGGGATATTTTGAGCGCGTCAACGCTGTGAGTTCGTCTTCCGAGATAGCGCTACGGCTTTTGAAACCGTCATACCAAATATCATAGGGGCGCAAGTCGCGGCCCAAACGCTTTTTGATGAGTTTTGCCACCTTCTTGACTTGGGGCGATGACACGAGGTTGACAAACAAGTCTTCGATTTCTTGGGGAGTGACCTCCATGCTACCTTCAAAGTTGCGAATGATACCTGTGGGCTTTTGCGGCTCATACTGGTCGATTTTAACCATAGCCTTAAAGTGGCCTAAAATGTGTTCATATCGGCGTGTATCTTCGGCATCGAGCGCAATTTCGGCACCGTCGGCATAACTGCGGTTGCTCATTGGCGCCCAATCATAAGCGGCATTATTAACCACAGCGGCTGGAATTGTGCCGTTGACAATATGCTCCATTACGCGATAAACCATCTCTTGCTTTTCGCGGCCGTTGACGTGATTGGCATAATTTGACTTAATCTCGTCGCGCAAGTTCCAATGTGACAGCAACACCATATCTTTGGGGAACAATCTCTCGCCCTTGTCGGTCAACAAATTGCCCATCATAATGTTATAACTTGCTATATAGTTTTCGGCATCGGCATTAGCCTGACCGGCCTCCTTGTTGAGTTGAGCCGGTACACGCGATGTGAACATATCGCCCATGCGAGCATAAGCCCACTCGGCACGCGACCAATTTGCACTGAGGCTGTTTTTCTCAACGAGAGTATAATTGGGGAAATTCAAAATGGTGATAAATGCCACTTTGTTTTCATATAGGTCGTTCCACAAGTGAGAATAGGGGTTGAACGCACTCATTATATAGTCAATGTTTGCAGGCTCAGGACCGGCAAGAATTGTGGGCAGGCTCAACTGCACAGCCACCTGATTTTGTGTACCCAACAACACCTCATAGTTCTTGCACAATTTTTCAAACAACTCATGGCGCGCAGCCGAGTCGGCCACGAAATTTTCGGCAACAAACTCGCCAAACTGTTCGGCCGAGCCGTCGTTTTCGTTCCACAAAGCAGCCACCTGGGCCACACCGCGACTCATCAAATCGCAGTCGGCATCGGGATACTGCTGTTTCAGTTGCGCGATAGCCACCTCAACCCTGCCATTGTCAATAGCGCGTGCATCAACCTTTTCAGTTCCTGTTACAATCATCATAATCACAGCCACTAAGGCCAATATATTCTTCATACTGTTAAATGTTTTATTTCACAGGCTGCATCAGCAACGATGCATCGCCATAACTCAAAAATCTGAAATCACGGGCAAGGGCAAAGTCATACATTGACTTCCAATCGCCGTCCACAAATGCCGACACAAGCAACAACAATGTCGATTGAGGCTGATGGAAATTAGTGATAATACCCTTAACAATCTGATAGTCATAGCCCGGAGCAATAATCACACGCGTTGAAGCAATAAGACGATCGGCGCCCTCAGCATTGATATGGCGCAACACCGCTTGCATCGACTCGGCCACGCTCAATCGGGGATGATTGTCGGCATAGGGATACCATTGAGGCAACTCACCACCCCACTCTCCTTGCGCCATCATGCAACCGATATGGTAAAGGCTTTCGAGAGTGCGCACCGATGTTGTGCCCACAGCCACCACACGACGTTGGCTAACGGCCAATTCCTCAATCAGACTGCGCGACACAGCAATAAACTCACTGTGCATTTCATGCTCGCCAATGTTATCGCTCTTCACCGGTTGGAAAGTGCCAGCGCCGACATGCAAAGTCAACTCGCGGCGTTCGATACCACGACGACTCACAGCATCAAGCACTTCAGGAGTAAAGTGCAACCCAGCTGTAGGAGCCGCCACCGAGCCGTCGATGTGAGAATAGACTGTTTGATAGTCGGTTGAGTCACTTGCCTCGGTCGAACGGTTGAGATAGGGAGGAATGGGAATTTCGCCGGCTGCGCCTATGATTTGGGCAAAAGTCACATCGGCGTTGTTCCACGAGAACATCACTACCGAAGCATTTCCCTCCTTGCTAACGCGAGTCGCACAGAGCGTCACCACCACATCGCCGACAGTGACAACCATTGTCAGTTCGCCCTGCTTCCAACGCTTTGAATTACCCACAAAGCACAGCCATGAGCAGCCCGTAGTCATGGCAAAACTCACAGCATAATCGCGCGGCTCAACAGGTTCGAGACAGAAAATCTCAATCAGCGCCCCACCCTCGCCCTTGCGAAAACGTAGACGGGCATTAATCACACGCGTATTATTGTAAACGAGCATCGAGTCGGCAGGCAACAAATCGGGAATGTCGGCAAACACATGTTCCGACAAACAACCATTGCCATCGCGCACCAACAGTTTGCAGCGGTCGCGCTCGGCAAGCGGATGCTTTGCAATGCGCTCATCAGCCAACTCATAGTTATACTCTTCAATTCTTATATCCTTAATATCACTCATCTGATTACTAAATTGCATTTTAACACTGCAAAGTTAGCAAATGTGAGGTTAAAATTAGGTTTGGTTGGCAAAAAAGGTGTAACTTTACACTAATAATATATCTATAACTTGAATTTTATGGCAAAAATTGGCGATACTGTGCGTTTTCTTAACTCTGTTGGCGGAGGTAAGATTGTGAAAATTGAAGGTAACATTGCTTATGTTGATGAGGACGGCTTTGAAACTCCGGTGCTGCTGCGTGAATGCGTGGTAGTGACTCCTGCTGCCGGCTCTGAACCTGCTCCGTCAAAGTATGTGCCGCCGACTGTGGTTCCCGAACAACCTAAGGCTCCTAAGCCTGAAACTTTTGAGGAAACCGAGACTGGCGAAAAACTCAATATCGTGCTCGCCTATGAGCCTGCCGAAATAAAGCATCTCAACACTACCACTTTTGATGCTTATTTGGTCAACGATTCTAACTATTTTCTTTATTTCACTTACCTGACTCGCGCCGATGGTGGCGGTTGGATTACTCGCTATGCGAGTATCGTTGAGCCCAACATTCAGGTTTTCTTGGGCGAGGTTACTCGCGACCAATTGCCTCAAATGGACCGTGTGGCTATTCAATACATTGCTTTCAAGCGCGACAAGGAGTTCAAACTCAAAGCACCTGTGGCTGTCGAATACTCGCTTGACACTACCAAGTTCTGCAAGTTGCATTGCTTCCATGAAAACATGTATTTTGACACTCCTGTGATTGCGGTTGACATTGTCAAAAACGATGTTCCCTATCGCCAAATGATAATTGACAGCGGCCAACTCGAAGATGCTATGCGCGCCAAACGCCAAGCCGAGCGTCCCAATCGTCAACCTGTGCAACGCAAGGATAAGCGCCCCCAAATCATAGAGGTTGACCTACACATTCACGAACTTATCGACACCACTGCCGGCCTCTCAAACAGCGATATGCTCGAAGTGCAACTCAAAGAGTTTCGCCGTGTGATGGACGAAAACCGCAACAACAAGGGCCAGAAAATCGTGTTTATTCACGGTAAGGGCGAGGGTGTATTGCGCAGCGCGTTGCTCAAAGAATTGAATCATAAATACAAGCAATGCTCGGTGCAAGATGCTTCGTTTCGCGAATATGGTTTCGGCGCTACACAAGTAACTATCCACTAACCAACTTTTCTGGCTACATACATAAAAAGGGGCAATTAAGCCCCTTTTTTATTGTTCATACTTGGTCTTGAACTCGGCCACACAATCGTGGGCTGTCATATCGGCTCTCGCCGGTACGATTGTTGCATAGTCGCGGGCCAACCAATACTCGTCGGTATCATCGGCATCGGGTTCAAGATTGTGAAAATGGCCTGTGAGCATATAGAACGGACGGCCTATCGGGTCGTCAAACTTTGCATATTCTTCGGTCCAATAGCCGCGTGCCGAGCGAACGACTTTCACTCCGTTGACTTTGGCCGAGGCGGGGACATTGACATTGAGACACACATTGGCGGGCAAAGACTCACGCAACACTTGTGCCGTAATGGCATTGATAATGGGCGTTGTCACGCCAAAATCGGCATCCTTGGCAAACGAAAGGAATGAGTAGCCGATTGCCGGCACACCCATCATACAGGCTTCGATTGCCGCTCCCATCGTGCCCGAATAGATTATCGAGTTACCCGAATTGGCCCCGTGATTTATGCCCGAGAGCATCACATCGGGACGACGGTCAAGAATGGTGTGCATGGCCATTTTGACGCAATCGACTGGAGTGCCGTTTACCGAATAGATCTTTGCCCCCTGATAATCGTCGTGACGGGTCACGCGCAAGATGCGATCAACGGTGATTGCCGACGATTGTCCCGAGCAGTGTTGTGCAGGTGCTACCGCCACCACATCACCTAGGTCCTTGACACAGTCAATCAAATGATACAATCCGCGGGCATTCACCCCGTCGTCATTACTAATCAATATCAGTGGTCGTTGAGTTTTCATATCCTAATGTTTTATTTGCAAATGTACGCATTTTTCGCGAATAATCGGTCTATCTAAAACGACAAAGGTGCCACTCACAAGAGCAGCACCTTTGCATTTATAAGGAGTCAGTTTCAATGTTTACTTGATAACATCGAGGTTGCCTGTTACAACATCGTCTTTACCGCTTACCACAATGTTTTGGTAATCACGAAGACCTGTACCGGCAGGAATCAAGTGACCACAGATTACATTTTCCTTCATACCTTCCAATGTGTCAACTTTACCGTTGATAGCGGCTTCGTTGAGGACTTTGGTAGTTTCTTGGAACGATGCGGCCGACATGAAACTTGATGTTTGCAATGCAGCACGAGTAATACCTTGGAGGATTTGCTCTGATGTTGCAGGCATAGCATCACGCACTTCAATGGGTTTGAGGTCACGGCGTTTGAGTGAAGAGTTTTCGTCGCGCAACTTGCGAGCAGTGATAATTTGACCGGGTTTCACATTTTCAGAGTCACCTGCGTCTGTTACCACTTTCTTGCCCCAAATGCGGTCGTTTTCTTCCATAAACTCGCGCTTGTCAACAACTTGTTGTTCAAGGAAGCAAGTGTCACCTGGGTCAACGATATTAACCTTGCGCATCATCTGACGAACGATAACTTCAAAGTGCTTGTCGTTAATCTTCACACCCTGCATGCGGTATACATCTTGAACTTCGTTCACGATATATTCCTGAACAGCAGTCGGACCCATGATGTTGAGGATGTCCGAGGGAGTGATTGCACCGTCAGAGAGGGGTGTACCGGCACGAACATAGTCGTTTTCCTGAACAAGGATTTGTTTTGACAGGGGTACGAGATATTTCTTAACTTCACCAAGTTTAGATGTCACAGAAATTTCGCGGTTACCGCGTTTAACCTTACCGAAGGTAACTTCACCGTCGATTTCAGAAACGACTGCAGGGTTAGACGGGTTACGTGCCTCGAAGAGTTCGGTAACACGGGGAAGACCACCGGTGATGTCACCAGCGCCACCTGCCGAGCGAGGAATCTTAACGAGGATTTCACCTACCTTAACATCAGCACCGTCAGAAATCATCACGTTAGCGCCCACGGGGAGTGCGTATGTGCGGAGAACTTGTTCGTTAGCATCGAGGATTTCAACCTCAGGTGCTTTTGTACGGTCTTTTGATTCTGTGATGATAAGTTCAGTATTACCTGATTGAGCATCAATTTCTTTGCGGCAAGTTACACCGTCAATCACATTGTTGAAACGAGCCTTACCGGCAACTTCGGTAACAACTACTGCGTTGAAGGGGTCCCATTCGCAAATCAAATCGCCTTTCTTAACTGTTTCACCATTGCGGTAGTAGAGTTTAGAACCGTAAGCGATGTTTGCTGATGTGAGCATCATCTTAGTTTTGGGGTCGATAATGCGCATTTCGGCAAGACGGCCAACTACTACTTCTACATTGCGACCTTGTGAGTCTTTTTCGTCTGTTTCAACTGTGCGCAATTCGTCGATTTCGAGCACACCGTCATAACGTGATTTCAATGATGAGTTAGCGGCAATATTTGAAGCCACACCACCGACGTGGAATGTACGCAATGTCAACTGAGTACCAGGTTCACCGATTGATTGAGCAGCGATTACGCCGACTGCTTCACCTTTCTGAACAAGGCGGTTGGTTGAGAGGTTGCGACCATAACACTTAGCACAAACACCACGTTTAGATTCGCAAGTGAGCACTGAACGGATTTCGACAGATTCGATAGCCGATTTGTCGATGCGTTCAGCCATGAAATCGTTGATTTCTTCACCAGCAGCAACGATGAGTTCGCCAGTAGTGGGGTCAATGATATCGTGAACAGATACACGGCCTACGATGCGTTCGCCAAGAGAAGCAACAACATCGTCGTTGTTCTTGACTTCGGTGCAAACGAGACCACGCAATGTACCACAGTCTTCTTCGTGGATAATTACATCGTGTGCAACGTCAACAAGACGACGAGTCAAGTAACCTGCGTCGGCAGTTTTCAACGCGGTATCGGCAAGACCCTTACGAGCACCGTGAGTTGAGATAAAGTATTCGAGCACCGAAAGACCTTCCTTAAAGTTAGCCAAGATGGGGTTTTCGATAATCTGACCACCTTCGGCACCGGCCTTTTGAGGTTTAGCCATAAGACCACGCATACCTGACAACTGACGAATCTGGTCTTTTGAACCACGGGCACCTGAATCAAGCATCATGTAAACAGGGTTGAAGCCTTGCTTGTCTTCTGAAATCTGTTTCATCAATGTTGCAGTCAAGCGAGTGTTGACATGTGTCCATGTGTCGATAACCTGATTGTAACGTTCTTTTTCAGTGATGAAACCCATCGCATAGTTGGCCATAATTTCTTGAACCTGTGCGTGACCTTCTTTCACCAATTCTTCTTTTTCAGCGGGGATAAGCACGTCGCCAAGGTTGAACGACAAACCACCCTTGAATGCCATCTTGTAACCGAGGTTCTTGATGTCATCGAGGAATTGTGCTGAACGCGGAATACCACAGCGTTTGATTACACGGCCGATGATGTCGCGGAGTGATTTCTTTGACAAGATTTCGTTAACATAACCGATTTCTTCGGGTACATATTGGTTAACGAGAATACGGCCTACTGATGTTTCTTCAATCATGCGCTTAACGCGGTTGCCGTTTTCGTCAATGTCATCAACCACAACAGAGATGGGTGCGTGGAGTGTTACGCGACCTTCATTGTAAGCGATTTCGGCTTCTTCGGGTCCATAGAACTTGTATTTTTCGCCTTTGTCGCCTCTGCGAAGTTTAGTGATATAATAGAGACCGAGCACCATGTCCTGAGAGGGAACGGTGATAGGTGCACCATTAGCGGGGTTAAGGATGTTGTGAGCACCGAGCATCAACATTTGTGCTTCGAGGATAGCCTCGTTGCCCAAAGGCAAGTGCACAGCCATTTGGTCACCGTCGAAGTCGGCGTTGAACGCAGTACATGCGAGGGGGTGCAACTGAATAGCCTTACCTTCAATCATCTTGGGCTGGAATGCTTGGATACCGAGACGGTGAAGTGTTGGAGCACGGTTGAGCAATACAGGGTGTCCTTTCATCACATGTTCGAGGATATCCCAAACAACGGGCTCTTTGCGGTCAACAATCTTTTTAGCCGATTTCACAGTCTTAACGATACCGCGTTCAATGAGTTTGCGGATAACGAAAGGTTTGTACAATTCGGCAGCCATATTTTTGGGAAGACCACACTCGTGCATTTTCAACTCGGGACCAACGACGATTACCGAACGAGCCGAGTAGTCAACACGCTTACCGAGAAGGTTTTGACGGAAACGGCCTTGTTTACCTTTGAGGCTGTCAGAGAGTGACTTCAAAGGACGGTTTGCATCAGACTTAACTGCCGATGATTTGCGTGAGTTGTCGAGCAATGAGTCAACCGCTTCTTGGAGCATACGCTTTTCGTTGCGGAGGATTACCTCGGGAGCTTTGATTTCAATCAAGCGTTTGAGACGGTTGTTGCGAATGATTACGCGACGATACAAGTCGTTCAAGTCACTTGTTGCGAAGCGGCCACCATCGAGGGGCACCAAGGGACGCAATTCGGGCGGAATCACAGGCACTGCTTGAAGAATCATCCATTCAGGTTTGTTGCGTTCGCGTGATGAGCGGAACGATTCAACAACTTGAAGGCGTTTCAAAGCCTCAGTTTTGCGTTGTTGTGAGCCATCAGTATTGGCTTGGTGACGCAATTTATATGACAAGTCGTCAAGGTCGATGCGTTGCAAAAGTTCATAGATTGCTTCTGCACCCATCTTGGCAACAAACTTGTTGGGGTCGGTATCTTCAAGATACTGATTTTCGCGAGGGAGTTTTTCAACAATGTCGAAGTATTCTTCTTCTGAAAGAAGGTCTAATTGTTGAACATCTTCGCAAGTACCGGGCTGAATAACTACATAGCGTTCATAGTAGATTACAGCATCAAGTTTCTTTGAGGGAAGACCCAAAAGGTAACCGATTTTGTTGGGGAGTGAACGGAAATACCAGATGTGAGCAACGGGAACAACGAGTTTGATGTGACCCATGCGTTCGCGGCGCACTTTCTTTTCAGTTACTTCAACACCACAACGGTCGCAGACGATGCCTTTGTAACGGATGCGTTTGTATTTACCGCAATGACATTCATAATCCTTGCAAGGACCGAAAATGCGCTCGCAGAACAAACCGTCACGCTCGGGCTTATAAGTGCGATAGTTGATGGTTTCGGGCTTGAGAACCTCACCACTTGATTTTTCCAAAATTTCTTCGGGCGAAGCGAGCCCGATAGAAATTTTAGAGAAACCAGATTTTATCTTATTGTCTTTTCTAAAAGCCATATTGTGTCTTATAAAAGAATATTATTGTTCTAAGTTGATGCTCAATCCTAAGCCACGCAATTCGTGGAGAAGCACATTGAGAGATTCAGGAATACCTGCTTCGGGCATACGGTCACCCTTAACGATTGCTTCGTAGGCTTTGCTGCGGCCGTTAACATCATCACTCTTAACAGTGAGGATTTCTTGGAGAATGTGTGCGGCACCGAATGCTTCGAGTGCCCAAACTTCCATTTCCCCGAAACGCTGACCACCAAATTGAGCCTTACCACCAAGAGGTTGTTGAGTAATCAATGAGTATGGACCAATGCTACGAGCGTGCATCTTGTCTTCAACCATGTGACCGAGTTTCAACATGTAAATCACGCCGACAGTTGCAGGTTGGTCAAAGCGTTCGCCTGTGCCACCATCATAGAGATATGTGCGGCCATAGCGAGGCAAGCCTGCCTTGTCGGTCCACTCGTTCAAGTCGTCAAGACTTGCACCGTCAAAGATGGGAGTAGCAAACTTCTCACCGAGAGTTACACCTGCCCAACCGAGAACGGTTTCGAAAATCTGACCAAGGTTCATACGAGAAGGCACACCGAGGGGGTTAAGCACGATATCAACGGGAGTACCATCGGCCAAGTAAGGCATATCTTCTTGACGAACGATGCGCGATACGATACCTTTGTTACCGTGACGACCCGCCATCTTGTCACCTACGCTGATTTTGCGTTTCTTAGCGATGTAAACTTTCGCCATCTGCATGATGCCAGAGGGAAGTTCGTCACCGATAGTGAGGTCAAATTTCTTGCGACGCAATTCGGCATCAACTTCTTTTGACTCACGCATGTAGTTAACAATAGTGGCACGAATCATATCGTTCTTGTGAGCATCATTAGTCCACTTGCTGAGGTTGAGAGTGTCATAATTGATGTCGCGGAACAATGCGGCAGTAAATTTAGCACCTTTGGCAATGATTTCAGCGCCGAGGTAGTCCTTAACGCCTTGTGATGTTTTGCCATCAGTGAGAGTCATCAATTTTTCAACAAGGATATCCTTGAGAGCCTCTTGCTTCTTGTTGTATTGCTCGTCGAGAGCAGCAAGTTGAGCATTGGCAGCCTTGTTGCGAGTTGTTTTAGCAGCACGAGAGAAGAGGTTTGTGCCGATAACAACACCCTTCAACGAGGGAGATGCTTTGAGTGAAGCGTCCTTAACATCGCCAGCTTTGTCGCCAAAGATAGCACGGAGCAATTTTTCTTCGGGAGTGGGGTCAGATTCACCCTTGGGAGTAATCTTACCAATCATGATGTCACCAGGAACAACATGAGCACCCACGCGAATGATACCGCGGCTGTCGAGGTCTTTTGTAGCATCTTCGCTAACGTTAGGAATATCAGATGTCAATTCTTCCATACCGCGTTTGGTTTCACGCACTTCGAGAGAATACTCGTCAACATGAACCGAAGTGAGGATATCTTCGCGAACAACGCGTTCGTTGAGCACAATCGCGTCCTCATAGTTGTAACCCTTCCAAGGCATGAACGCTACTTTAAGGTTGCGACCGAGAGCGAGTTCGCCGTTTTCAGTCGAGTAACCTTCGGTCAAAATCTGACCTTCGACAACGCGGTCGCCTTTTTCGCAAATGGGACGCAAGTCGATAGTAGTGCTTTGGTTGGTTTTGCGGAACTTGGGAATCTTATATTCTTTGACAGCGCTCTTGAACGAAACAAATTCTTCGTCCTCAGTGCGGTCATAACGAATGCGGATTACAGTAGAGTCAACATATTCAACAACACCTGTACCCTCAGCAGTAATTTGAGTGCGAGAGTCGCGAATCAACTGACCTTCGAGACCTGTACCTACAACGGGAGCCTCAGAACGCAACAAGGGAACTGCCTGGCGCATCATGTTAGAACCCATGAGTGCACGGTTGGCGTCGTCATGTTCAAGGAAGGGAATCAAAGAAGCAGCGATTGACGCAATCTGTGTCGGAGATACGTCCATAAGTTCAACCTCACCGGGAGCCACAACGGGGAAGTCAGCATCTTTACGAGCCTTAACTCGTTCGCGGATGAATGTACCGTCTTCGTTCAAAGGAGCATTACCTTGAGCGATTACGCGACCTTCTTCCATTTCGGCAGCGAGGTAGATAATTTCGTCGTTATTGAGGTTAACCTTGGCATTCTCAACATTGCGGTAAGGAGTTTCAATGAAACCGAGGTCATTAATCTTCGCATACACACACAAAGAAGAGATAAGACCGATGTTGGGACCTTCAGGAGTTTCGATAGGACAGAGACGACCATAGTGAGTGTAGTGAACGTCACGAACCTCGAAACCGGCACGCTCACGAGACAAACCGCCTGGACCGAGAGCCGACATACGACGCTTGTGAGTCATTTCGGCAAGGGGGTTGGTTTGGTCCATGAACTGTGAAAGAGCGTTGGTACCAAAATATGAGTTGATAACCGAAGAAATAGTCTTCGCGTTAATCAAATCGATGGGAGTAAACACCTCAGTGTCGCGAACATTCATACGCTCACGGATAGTGCGAGCCATACGTGCGAGACCTACACCAAATTGGTTGTAGAGTTGCTCACCAACTGTGCGAACACGACGGTTGCTCAAGTGGTCAATATCATCGACAGTAGTCTTTGAATTGATCAACTCGATAAGATATTTTATGATAGAGATGATATCTTCCTTAGTGAGGACTTTAACGTCCATGGGGATATCAAGCGAGAGTTTTTTATTGATGCGGTAGCGACCAACTTCGCCCAAGTCATAACGCTTTTCAGAGAAGAAAAGGTTAGTGATAACTTCGCGGGCACTTGTATCATCGGGAGCCTCTGCATTGCGCAATTGGCGATAGATATACTGAACAGCCTCCAATTCAGAGTTGGTGGGGTCTTTTGACAAAGTGTTGAAGATAATAGCACTTTCGGCAGCGCTCTTACCCTCTTTGTGCAAAACGATTGTTGAAACACCTGAATCAAGAATTTCTTGAATGTGTTCTTCTTCAAGAACCGTTTCGCGGTCAAACAACACATCGTGGCGCTCGATTGATGCAACTTCACCGGTATCTTCATCAACGAAGTCTTCGGTCCATGATTTGAGCACACGAGCAGCCAACTGACGGCCAACCGCTTTTTTGAGATTTGCTTTTGTTACTTTGAGTTCCTCAGAGAGATCAAAAATATCAATGATGTCTTTGTCACTTTCAAGACCGATAGCACGAAGCAAAGTTGTTACGGGCAATTTCTTCTTACGGTCGATGTAAGCATACATTACATTGTTGATGTCGGTTGCAAATTCAATCCATGAACCACGGAAAGGAATAATACGAGCCGAGTACAACTTTGTACCATTAGCATGTGTGCTTTGACCAAAGAACACACCGGGTGAACGGTGCAATTGTGATACAACAACGCGCTCTGCACCATTAATCACAAATGTACCTTTTTCGGTCATATAAGGGATAGGACCAAGGTAAACATCTTGAATAACTGTTGCAAAGTCTTCGTGGTCGGGGTCGGTACAATAGAGTTTAAGTTTTGCTTTCAAAGGCACACTATAAGTCAAGCCACGCTCGAGACACTCGTCGATAGTGTAGCGAGGGGGATCGATATAGTAGTCGAGAAATTCCAACACAAAGTTATTGCGAGTGTCGGCAATAGGGAAATTCTCAGAGAAAACCTTATAGAGACCTTCGTTATTTCTTTTTTCGGGAGCGGTGTCGAGTTGAAGGAAATCATAGAAAGACTTCAACTGCACCTCCAAAAAGTCGGGGTAAGGAAGAGGATTCTTTACCGATGCGAAGTTTACGCGGGGTTTATTGTTTGAAACTGACATTTTTTTATCGTTAAAGGGAACTCAACTTAAATTATAACACAAAAAGGTTAAGAATCATCCTACAAGGGGATTCTTAACCTAATTACCTGATTAACAGGCAATATTATTTAAGTTCAACTTCAGCGCCAGCTTCTTCGAGTTGTTTTTTGAGACCTTCAGCGTCAGCTTTAGCGAGACCTTCTTTGATTACGCTGGGAGCACCGTCTACCATTTCTTTAGCTTCTTTCAAGCCGAGACCAGTGAGTTCCTTAACGAGTTTTACAACTGCGAGTTTGTTAGCACCTGCTGCTTTGAGAACTACATCGAAAGATGATTTTTCTTCAGCAGCTTCAGCAGCACCAGCTGCGGGACCTGCAGCAACTGCAACAGCTGCAGCAGCGGGTTCGATACCGTATTCTTCTTTGAGGATTTGAGCAAGTTCGTTTACTTCTTTAACTGTAAGGTTAACGAGTTGTTCTGCAAAAGCTTTTAAATCTGCCATGATTATTTAGTTTTATAGTTTATTTACTTGGTTAATTATTTGTTTGACAATGTTTCAAGGATACCGTGAAGTTTAGTTCCACCTGAAGTAAGAGCTGAAACGACATTCTTGGCGGGTGATTGGAGAAGAGCGATAACATCTGCGATGAGTTCGTTCTTGCTCTTGATAGTTGCAAGAGTGTTGAGTTGATCAGCACCAACATAGATAGTTTCTTCTACGTATGCAGCCTTAAAACGAGGGAGTGTAGCATCCTTTTCTTTTTTGAGCACATCCTTAATCAATTTTGCAGGTGCGTTACCTACATTTGAGAACATGATTGAGGTTGAGCCTTTGAGAGCGGGATAGAGTTCTGAATAGTCACCTTCGAGCTGTTCGAGTGCTTTTTGCAACAAAGTGTTTTTAACAACCATCAATTTGATGTCAGCTTTGTTACATGCGCGACGGAGATCGCTTGTTTTTTCAGCATTCAAGCCAGCGGTTTCTACGAGGTAAAAACAGCTAAACTCTTTGAGAGTGTTAGCGATATTCTCTATGATAAGTCCTTTATCTTCCTTTTTCATTTTCTTAATCGTTTAAAATTAATCATCGATTGACTTAGAGTCCACTTTTACACCGGGGCTCATTGTACTTGAAAGATAAACGCTCTTAACATATGTACCCTTTGCAGTTGCAGGTTTCAACTTGATGAGAGTATTGATAAACTCTTTCGCGTTTTCCTTAATCTGCTCAGCAGTAAATGAAACTTTACCGATTGATGAGTGAACGATACCGTTCTTGTCAACCTTAAAGTCGATTTTACCTTTTTTCACTTCAGACACAGCTTTTGCTACGTCAGGAGTCACTGTACCGCTCTTGGGGTTAGGCATCAAGCCACGAGGACCGAGGATACGGCCAAGGGCACCGATTTTACCCATGATAGCGGGTTGAGTGATAATTACATCGATATCGGTCCAACCGCCTTTGATCTTTTCGATATATTCATCGAGACCAACATAGTCAGCACCGGCAGCAGTTGCTGCTGCTTCAGCGTCGGGGCTACAAAGTACAAGCACCTTTACTTCTTTACCTGTACCGTGAGGCAATGTAACGACGCCACGTACCATTTGATCAGCCTTACGTGGATCTACGCCAAGACGTACGTCAATATCAAGCGATGCATCAAATTTTGTAAAAGTGATTTCTTTTACTTTTTCTGCAGCTTCCGCAAGAGTGTAAGTCTTCCCAGCTTCAATCTTCTCTAAAGCAATCTTTTGATTTTTTGTAAGTTTACCCATTTCAATTGAAGTTTATTAGTTATTTCCAGGGAATTCCCCTTTTACGGTGATACCCATACTTCTGGCTGTACCGGCAACCATACGCATAGCCGATTCTACAGTAAAGCAGTTCAAATCAGGCATCTTGTCTTCTGCAATCGCTTTAACCTGTTCCCAAGTTACTTCGGCGATTTTGTTACGATTAGGTTGAGCAGAACCACTCTTCTTTTTGCTCACTTCGAGAAGTTGAATAGCAACAGGAGGAGTCTTTACAACGAAATCAAAGCTCTTGTCAGTGTAATAAGTAATTACAACAGGAAGTACTTTGCCTGCCTTGTCCTGAGTACGGGCATTGAATTGCTTGCAAAACTCCATGATGTTGATACCCTTAGAACCCAACGCGGGACCTACGGGAGGAGATGGATTTGCTGCGCCACCTTTAATCTGCAATTTGATCTGTCCAGCAATTTCTTTAGCCATTGTTATTTCTAAATTTAAATAGTTATTAGTGCGAAATCTCTATCGGTGCGTAACCACTCTTATTAACTTCGCTCAACTTGCGAATTTTCTAACTCCAAAGCAGTGTCACGGCCAAATACTTTAACCATGACTTTAAGTTTCATTCTTTCGGCATTTACCTCTTCAATACGACCGGTAAAGTCAGTGAAAGGACCAGAGATTACTTTTACGACCTCTCCGACCATGTAATCGTTCACTGCATTTTCGGCAATATCCAAAGATTGGTCTGCGATGCCCAACATGCGATCCACTTCGCTTTGGCGCAAAGCTTCGGGTTTAGCCTCCTTGTCTTTGCCACGAAGGAAATCAATCACATTGGTTGTGTTGCGAAGTTCATGCATTACGTCACCGTACAACATGCACTCAACAAACACATAGCCGGAATAAAGGTTCTTTTCTTTAACAACCTTTTTTCCGTTGCGAACCGACAAAACCTTTTCGGTAGGAATCAATACTTGAAACACATACTTGCCAAGATCGGTGTTCTTAATTGCAGCATCAAGAACTTCCTTTACTTTGGCTTCTTTACCAGAAATGGCACGCAAAACGTACCATGCTCGTTTGATTTCAGCAGGATTAGACATTGAATTCCAACTTTAAGATTAAGCGCCCAAACCGTAGATAAAATGCATCAAGCCATTAACTAATTGATCCATAAAGAGAATCACAAGTGAGATAAGGATGGAAGCAATCATCACTATGATACCGCTTTTGATCAACTGCTTTTTTGTAGGCCAAGAAGTCTTATAGCGCAATTCGGCATAAGACTCCTCAATATTCGTAAGTAATTTTAATTTCTTCATTTTTATTTCCTTTGTGCACGGGTTGAGAGACTCGAACTCCCGACACCTGGTTTTGGAGACCAGTGCTCTACCAACTGAGCTAAACCCGTATATTATTGATTCCCGTCTTTCAGTTTCCCGGCCAGCGGGAATCAATAGTATGTTTAAGTTATATCAACTTATTAGTCGAGGATTTCAGTGATTTGACCTGAACCTACTGTGCGACCACCTTCGCGGATAGCGAAACGGAGACCTTGGTCACAAGCTACGGGGTTGATCAATTCAACGATGATTTCCACGTTATCACCAGGCATTACCATTTCTACACCTTCGGGGAGAGTGATTTCACCTGTTACGTCAAGCGTACGGATGTAGAATTGAGGACGGTAGTGGTTGTGGAAGGGTGTGTGGCGACCACCTTCTTCTTTCTTCAAGATATAAACTGAAGCTTTGAATTTGTTGTGAGGGGTTACTTGACCTGGGTGAGCGATAACCATACCACGTTTGATTTCGTTTTTGTCGATACCACGAAGTAGTAGACCTACGTTATCACCAGCTTCACCTTGATCTAATAATTTACGGAACATTTCAACACCAGTTACAGTTGTTTTTTTAGTTTCGCCGAAACCAACGATTTCAACTTCTTGACCAACTTTAACTTTACCACGTTCAACTCTACCAGTAGCTACTGTACCACGACCTGTGATTGAGAATACGTCTTCAACTGGCATCAAGAATGGTTTATCGATATCGCGTGGAGGAAGTGGAATCCAAGTATCAGCAGCTTCCATAAGTTCCATAACCTTTTCTTCCCATTGTGGTTCACCGTTCAATGCACCAAGTGCAGAACCGCGGATGATTGGAGTGTTATCACC
>JAFZHD010000003.1 GCA_017555085.1 Muribaculaceae bacterium
ATGAATATATTAAAAGAAAATATTAGGCATAAATACCCCATTGGAACGCGTTCCAATGGGGTATTTATCATACTTTTTGTCTACTAAGAGTTTTTTAGTGTATTTTCATCCTACTTTTTGTCCAGGTAACCGTTTCAGCGAAATGGGTGCCGACGGGTGTATGTGTCGGTGGGAAATAAAAAAGAAGAAGAAAAAATCTTGCGATTACTTCCTTCTTCTCCTCTCTCCTCTGCGGTATGGACGGGACTCGAACCCGCGACCCCCTGCGTGACAGGCAGGTATTCTAACCAGCTGAACTACCACACCAGTTTTGAGTCTTGCAATTGGTGTTATTTCCGTTTTGCGATGCAAAGGTACGACGACTTTTTGAACTGTGCAAACTTTTCGCAAAAAAAATGCGCAAAAAAGTGATTTTTCTTCATTTTGCCGGTTTTTGATAGGGTGCTATATAATAATGTGTGTGTATTGATTGATTTTTCTGAAAAAAATTGTAAGTTTGTTGAGATTTTTTGAAGAGTATGGAAAAACTGATGCAATATGTGTGGCAACATAGGTTGTGGCCGTCGGGCGAAATGGCGACGGTTGACGGCCGCACTGTGCATGTAATAGACCCTGGCAAACTCAATACCGATGCCGGACCCGATTTTTTCAACGCCAAAGTGCGCATTGGCGATGAGATGTGGGTGGGAAATGTCGAGATACATTACAAGGCGAGCGATTGGTTGCGCCATCACCACGACCAGGACGATGCCTATGACTCGGTGATACTACATGTGGTTGACAAAGATGATATGCCCATTCGCCGTCGCAACGGCGATATAATTCCACAGTTGCGCATGCCTTGTTCGCCCGATTTTCACCAGCGATACATGCATCTTGTGGGCAGTTCGCACCACGAGTTGCCTTGCCGAGATGTTATTACGCAAATACCCGATGTTCACATATCTACTTGGATTACAGCGCTTGCCGTCGAACGATTGTATCGCAAGGTAGACGGAATAAACGCTTTGCTTGAAAGGTATTGTGGCGATTGGGAAGAGGTGTGTTACATCACGGTGGCGCGATGTCTCGGTTTTGGCGTGAACAGCGATGTGTTTGAACGGTTGGCTCAGTCGATGCCATTGCGGTTTATGGGCAAGCACAGTGACTCGCTGTTGAGCATCGAGGCTCTGTTGTTCGGGCAGTCGGGCATGCTTGATAATCTTGACAGTGCCGATGAATATGCCCGCAGTTTGCGTCGCGAGTATGATTTTCTTGCCAACAAGTTTTCATTGCGCCGACCTGATGGAATGATGTGGAAAATGGCGCGCATGAGACCAGCCAATTCGCCCCACCGCCGCATAGCATTTCTCGCTTCGCTCATACATGGCGGTTTTGGGCTGATGTCGCAGATATTGTCGGCCCAAGATGAGGCCCAAGCGCGCTTGCTGTTTCAGTCGCCCATGACTGGATATTGGGCCAATCATTATTCGATAGGAGTGCCCTCATCAAGGGTAATGGAGGTGTTGAGCCAATTGTCCATCAATATATTGATAATCAATGCGGTTGTACCGTTGGTGTATGCCTACGGAGCAAAGCGCGGCGATGAGGCGATGTGTGAGCGCGCCATGCAGATGTTGCAGCAACTGCCGGCCGAGCGAAACTCGGTCGTAGATATGTTTGTCAACGCGGGCATCAAGTGCCGTGATGCGCTGACATCGCAGGCTATGGTGCAGTTGCGCCGTGAGTATTGCGAGGCTCACAAATGTCTTTATTGTCGCATCGGCCACCGAATGTTGGCGGCAAAGAATGTGAAATGATTGGCGTGGACCAAAAAGGACCCAAAATGGCCGAAGTGGTGGAATTTAGCTGGAAAAGATTGGTCAAAAAGTGATAAGTTGGTTGTAAATCCTTGTGGGTTAATAAAATTTAACAAAGAGAAACGGAAATTAAATAGCGAAAAATGTGGATTTACACTAATTTCGCACATTATTATAAAATGCATAAAAATATGAATAAAATGAGAAATATATTGACTGTGTTGGCATTGATGCTCACAGTGGCAGTGATGTCGGCACAAGATGTCGTTGTTGGTGCTGCTCGCCTCGACCAATATGTGTCAAAACTTCAAGGTAAGCGAGTTGCGTTGCTCTCAAATCACACCGGTATGGTAGGCGATAAGCACACTCTCGACTTGATGATTGAAAACGGCATAAATGTAACCACAATTTTCTCGCCCGAACACGGTTTTCGAGGCAAGGCCGATGCCGGTGAGCATGTAAGCAGTTCGGTTGACTCTAAAACCGGCATACCCATTGCATCGCTTTATGACGGCAAAAAACGCATGCCTGCAAAGGCTGTGATGGATCAGATTGATATCATCGTGACTGACATTCAAGATGTTGGCCTTCGCTATTATACCTACTATTGCACAATGACCGACTTGATGAACGCGGCCATTACCTACGGCAAAGAGTTTATGGTGCTTGACCGTCCCAACCCCAACGGCATGTATGTCGACGGTCCGATTTTGGACATGAAATATGAATCGGGTGTGGGCCGATTGCCCTTGACTGTGGTTCATGGCATGACCTTGGGCGAAATTGCCCTTATGGCAAATGGCGAAGGTTGGCTCAAAGAAGGCAAACAAGTGCCCTTGACTGTGATTCCGTGTGAAGGTTATACCCACCAGACTCGCTATGTGTTGCCCATCGCTCCCTCGCCCAATTTGCGCGACATGAAGGCGGTGTATCTCTATGCATCAACATGCTATTTTGAAGCCACTCCCGTGAGCCTTGGCCGTGGTACCGACCATCCATTCAAAATTTATGGCCACCCCGACATGAAAGGCTGTGACTACTCGTTCACACCCCGCTCGGTTGACGGCGCAAAAAATCCTCCTCAACTCAACAACAAATGCTATGGCCGCAACTTGTGTGACCTTAACGACGAAGATATTATAGCGGCAGGTATAAATCTTGAATATCTTATTGACGCCTATAATGGCGTAGGTATGCCTGTCGACAAGTTTTTCCGCAGTTTCTTCGAAAAACTCATTGGCGACGGTAACATCCGCACAATGATTGCCGAAGGCAAGAGCGCAGCCGAAATCAAAGCCACTTGGGCCGATGATGTTGAGGCGTTTAAGAAACAACGCCGTCCCTACTTATTGTATAAAGAATAATTCACTCTAAATCAAATAGAAACAGATATGACACCTTGGGTAGTAATTGCAACCATTATAGGATATTTCTGCGTGTTGCTTGGCATTTCGTTCCTTGCATCGCGCGGCTCTGACAACTCTACATTTTTCACAGGTAATCGCAAAACTCCTTGGCCCATTGTTGCGTTTGCAATGATTGGTGCGGCTATCTCGGGCGTGACCTTTATTTCGGTGCCCGGTATGGTGGTAAATAGCGGATATGGATATTTGCAGATGGTATTGGGCTTTATCGTGGGTTATTTTGTTATCGCCTACATTCTTGTGCCCATGTTCTATAAGCGCAATTTGGTGTCGATTTATGGCTACCTTGGCGAGCGTTTCGGTACATCGACCTATAAGTCGGGTGCATGGTTCTTCTTTATCTCGAAAATGTTGGGCGCATCGGTGCGTTTCCTCGTTGTGTGCTTGGTGTTGAACACACTTGTGTTTAAGCCCCTCGGCATTCCGTTTGAGATAAATGTGCTTGTGACTATTGCCTTGATTTGGCTCTACACATTTAATGGCGGCGTGAAGGCCATCATTTGGACCGATATGCTCAAAAGTTTCTGTCTAATCATGTCGGTTGTGTTATGTATTTATTTCGTTGCCAAAGGTTTGGGATTCTCGTTTGGCGAAATGGTAAATGCCGTTGCTGCCGACAAATCATCGCAGATGTTCTTCTTTGACGACCCCAAAGCAGGTACATATTTCTGGAAACAATTTCTTGCCGGTGTGTTCATGGTGATTGCCACTACCGGTCTTGACCAAGATATGATGCAGCGCAACCTCGCTTGCAAAGACTCAAAAGAGTCGCAAAAAAACATGATTGTGAGCGGCGTGTTGCAGTTCTTTGTGATTGCATTGTTCCTCATTCTCGGTACATTGCTCGTGATGTATCTCAACAGCCGTGGCATTGCGATGCCCGAAAAGACCGACGAAATTTTTGGTTTGGTGGCTGCTAATCCCGAAATGCCCATCATTGTCGGCATCTTGTTTATCGTTGGCTTGATTGCGGCAGCCTATTCGGCAGCCGGTTCGGCTTTGACTTCATTGACAACATCGTTTACAGTTGATATTCTCGAAGGACAAAAACGCTTTGAAGAGTCGCGCTTGACTCGCATTCGCAAATTTGTGCATGTGGGAATGTCGGTTGTAATGGGCCTTGTGATAATTGCATTCTATTATTTGAGCAATCAAGATGCTATCAGTGCGGTTTACACCTTGGCGTCATATACCTACGGTCCAATCTTGGGCTTGTTTGTATTCGGCATGTTCTGCAAGCGTCGAGTAATCGACCGTCTTGTGCCGGTTGTGTGTATCGCAGCGCCGGTTGCTTCGTGGTTTATTCAGTATTACCTCAACGAGTTGTGGCAATACAAGGTGAGTTTCGAACTATTGATTATTAATGCTTTGTTAACAGTGGTTGGTATGTTTATACTTTCGGTCGGTAAGAAACAGAACTAACATCGGATATAAAACCAAAATTCATTCATAACCAAATTTTTTACTAACTAACTATGCCAAAAGACCTATTCAATCGTTATGTTTGGCTCATTGACACGATTAAGCGCTATGGCAAAATAACCCGAGAGGAACTTAATGCGCGTTGGAAAAATTCGCCGTTCTCAAATGGTGAGTCATTGCCGCGTCGCACCTTTTACAATTACCGCCAAGCCATTGAAGATTTATTTCAGATTAACATTGAGTGTAACCCGTCGACATTTGAGTATTATATCGAGGAGGGCGACATTCACAGTGAAAGTATGACCAATTGGCTGCTCAACTCGGCCGCTATGAGCAATGTGTTGAGTGATTCGCGCGAGATTTCAAACCGCATTTTCCTTGAAGAAGTGCCGTCGGCGCGTGAGTATCTGGCCGTCATTATGGACGGGCTGAAAGCCAATCGTCAAATAAAGTTTAACTACCACCCTTACACTCGCATCAATTCCACCCCCGATATTGTAGTCGAGCCCTATTTCTTGAAAATTTTCAAGCAAAGATGGTATATGACAGGCCGCAATGTGAAGGAAGATGTTATCAAGACCTATGCGCTTGACCGCATGCGTGAAGTGACCGTGGAGCAAACCCAATTTGAAATTCCCGCAGACTTTGACGCCGAAACCTATTTCCGCGACAGTTTCGGTATCGTGTTTACCCAAGGCGAGGTAAAACGCGTCACTATCAAGGCAAGTGCGCGCCAAGCCAAGTATTTCAGAGCATTGCCCTTACACCACTCACAACAAGAGATGATTCACGATGCCTACTCGATATTCACTTACCGATTGCGCATCACTCCCGACTTTGTTGAGGAATTGTTGTCGCACGGTCCGCAGTTGACGGTGATTGAGCCGCCCGAATTGCGCGCGATGATGGTGAACAGCTTGCAAGAAACGCTTGCCAATTATGAGAAAAACGAAACTGCCCACGAAAAACCCGTTGGCAGCGTAATTTATTGATAAGAAAAAGAATAACATTGCGAGGATAGCAGTTCCTCGTTATTTAGTTTTGATTTGACAACAGCAGAGGCCGATGAATTTCATCGGCCTCTGCTATATTTTGTGGCGTTTATTTCAACAAATCGGGGCGTAGTAGGCGGGTGCGTTCAAGAGCTTGCTCGTGTTTCCATTCGTCAATCTTTGCTTGGTGGCCCGAGAGGAGTATTTCGGGAACTTTCCAGCCGTTGTAGTCGGCAGGGCGTGTGTATACGGGCGGAGCGAGCAGATTGTCTTGAAACGAGTCGCTCAATGCGCTTTGTTCGTCGCCGATGGCTCCGGGAATGAGTCGAACAATAGCGTCGGCAATGATGGCAGCGGGGAGCTCTCCGCCGGTGAGTACATAGTCGCCAATAGATATTTCCTTGGTGATCAAATGTTCGCGAATGCGATAGTCTATGCCTTTGTAGTGTCCGGCAAGGATAATGATATTGTCAAGCATTGAGAGTGAGTTTGCCATGGGCTGGTCAAATACATCACCGTCGGGCGAAGTGAATATCACCTCGTCGTAGTTGCGTTGGCTTTTAAGATGCGAGATAGCGCGGTCGATAGGCTCGATTTGCATTACCATTCCGGCTTCGCCACCAAAGGGGTAGTCGTCAACCTTGCGGTGCTTGTTGGTCGAGTAGTCACGGAGGTTGTGTACCACGATTTCGGCCAAGCCCTTGTCTTGGGCGCGTTTAAGGATAGAGCAGCCGAGGGGCGACTCCAACATTTCGGGCAGAACGGTGAGAATATCTATGCGCATATAAAAATGATGGTGAAAATGAATTTTATGCAAAGGTAGTGATTTTGCGCGAAACTACACATTATTTATATATATAAGAGCAAACAAAATGGGTTGGGCGGCTGTGGACGGTTGTGGGGCGCGAAGGTGGATAGTGTCGAGTGGGCAAAAGCTGGTGCTTGGCCGATGGGGTAGAAATGAGTGACATTTGCCGGCGGGGTAGATGGTCGGGTGGTGTGAGGAATTATCAAAGATGGAGTAGGGCGTTGAGGTAGTAATGATGGTGTGAAAAAGAGCGTGCTTGATATGTGAAAAAATGTGTACTATCGCAAAAAATATCAAATTATAATTAACAAAACATCTTCAATCTAAAATAATGTATTAGATTTGTATGAAATATAGTGGAAAGAAGCGTCTTTTCGCTATGGCGGTGTTGCAACCAACCTGGGATAAGTGTCTTATTACCAGAAATTAACCCTATATGATTACCCTTAAAACAGGGCGGTTTTGACATCGAAAACATAAAAATGCAAGTGATAAATAACCTTGAATATAAACAAATTAAAGTAATTATGAAAAAACAGTTATTACTTCTGTTATTTTCCCTCTTTGCGGTAGTGGGTTTTGCCCGCACTGTAACAGGTACAGTTACTTCATCGGCTGACGGTGAACCATTGATTGGTGTTACTGTTATGGTGAAGGGCGGTGCTGGTGTTGCAACCGACTTTGACGGAAACTACGCGATCGAAGTTCCTGACGACAAAGCAGTCTTGAACTTTAGTTATGTGGGTATGAATCCCGTTAGTGTTACAGTTGGCTCTCGTAGCAAAGTAGACGTTCAGATGTCTGAAAACTCTACTGTTCTCGAAGAAGTCGTTGTAACAGCGATGGGTCAAGTACAGGAAAAGAAGAAACTTAACTTCGCCGTACAAGCCCTCAACTCTGACGAGGTTACTGCTGGTCAATCAGCCAACTTCGTTAACACCCTCCAAGGTAAAGTTGCCGGTGTGCAAGTGTCTACTGCCGGTGGTTCGCCCAACTCTGCTTCACAGATCGTTGTGCGTGCAATTTCATCAATTAACTCAAGCCAGAGCAATGAGCCCTTGTTCGTTATCGACGGTATGCCCGTTCGTGGTGGTGCTTCTGCAGCAGCAGATATCAACCCCAGCGATATCGAAACAATGTCGGTTCTTAAAGGTGCTGCCGCTTCTGCTCTCTATGGTCAAGAAGGTGCCAACGGTGTTATCTTGATTACAACTAAGAGCGGTAAAGAAGGTTCGGTTACTGTAACTGCATCAGGTGGCTGGGAAATCTCAGAAGTGACTAAAACTCCTCCCTTGCAAAAAACTTATGTTGGTGGTGGTAGCGGTATCTACACTACTAACGCATCAGGTGGTTGGGGTCCCCGCATGGGCGAAAACGACACTTACTATGACAACGTAGGTGAATTCCTCGGCACAGGCTTCATGCAGAAATATGACGTTTCTATCTCAGGTGGTAACGAAAAATTCTCAGCATACGCATCAGCAAACTACATGGGCAACGAAGGTGTTGTTCCCAATGACTACAAAGACCGTCTTGGTGTATATGTAAAAGGTGAATTCAAACCCTCTGAACAAGTAAAAATTCAACTTTCAACTAACTACATCGAAACTAACTCTCGTGGTTTCGGTAACTCAATGTCATCGGTTTACGGCTGGTCAATCAACCGTGATATGAAAGACTACATCGACCCCCTTACAGGTCTTCCCAACTGGTCTTGCCGTTATGACAACTGGGACGAATTGACAGCTGACCAACGCATCAACGCTACAACTTCTCCCTACTTTGGTCGCTACGAAGATAGCTCTGAAACTGAATCTTCTCGTGTAATCATCAACGGTTCTATCTCTTACGAACCCATCAAAAACCTCGTGTTCACAGGTAAAGTTGGTTACGACAAAGGTTACAGCACTTATGAGTCTAAAACAGTTCCCCGTTTCTCTCGCAGCGAGTTTGACGGCTTTGACGTATCGGCTCAACAAGACGCTATCGACCGCCGCATGGGTACTTACACATTCCAACCCTCACGCAGCGAACGTCTCACTGCTCAATTGACAGGTAACTATTTCTTGAAGATGAGCGACAGCTTCAACGCCAACCTCTTCCTCGGTGCTGAATACTCTGAAACTAAGAGCTATTCTTCACAAATGGGTGGTTATGGCTACATCCTCGACGACTTCTATTCAATGAACAACTTCAGTTCAGATAAATTGATGTATGGTTCTTCTGACTACCAAGTTTACTTGAACCACTCATTCAAAAACAAATTTGGTTACTTCGGTGAATTGCGCTTTGACTACAAAGGCATGGCTCAATTGTCAGTAACAGGTCGTGTTGACGGTTCTTCTTCACTCTATCAATGTGACCCCATCTACTTCTATCCCTCAGTAACTGCCGGTCTTATCTTCTCTGAATTGTTCCACTGGCAAAACAGCTGGTTTGACTATGGTAAACTCCGTGGTAACTGGGCGAAAGTAGGTAAAGACGCTCCTTCTTACCTCTTCTCTAAAAACTACAAACAATGGGCTACATTCCCCGACGGTGGTTATGGTATCCAAGCCGAAGTTTCTTCTGCTCAATGGCTCGAGCCTGAAATGACAAGCTCTTGGGAAATCGGTGCTGACTTGCGTTTCTTCAAGTCAATCACTCGTTTGGACGTTGCTTACTACTCAACTACTGTTGACAACCAAATCGTAACAATGCGTGTATCTCCCACAGCAGGTTACATTCTCCAAACATTCAACAGCGGTAGCGTTGAAAACTATGGTGTTGAAGCAACTCTTACTCAAGACATCTTGAAAACAAAAGACTTCCAATGGTCTGCAAACGTTAACTTCTCATTGAACCGTGGTCGTCTTCGTTCACTCCCCAATGACCAAGTTGAATACACTGCAACACAAGTAAGTAACGACTTCTATTGTACTTCTTGGGTAGGTCAATCTACAACAGCGATGTCAGGTAAGGACTATGTTCGCACTGCTGACGGTCAAGTTGTTTGTGACGAAAATGGTTTCCCCATCATTTCTTCTGAAAAACAAAACTTCTTGGGTGAACGCGAACCCGACTTCCTCCTCGGTCTCGGTTCTTCATTCTCTTGGAAAAACCTCTCACTCTCATTCTTGTTTGACGGCCGTTGCGGTGGTGACGTTTATAACCACACTCTCCGCGGTCTCGTTCAAAACGGTCAATCAGCATACCTCGAAAAATACCGCAACCGCAAAGTGGTATTTGACGGTGTAGTTGCTAACGGTGACGGTACATATCGCAAGAACACAACTCCCATCATCCTTGATAGCTACAACATCGGTACTTACTTCTCTAACGTACCCGCTAACTTCATCGAAGATGGTTCATACATCCGTTTGAGTTATGTAACTTTGGGTTACGACTTCAGTCCCCTCATGAAGAAGGTTTCATCTAACCCCATCAAGGGCCTCCGTTGCTCTTTGACAGGTCGCAACCTCTTCCTCTTGACTAAATACTCAGGTGTAGATCCTCAGGTTATGCCCTCGGCATCAGGTGGTGCTGGTACAATGGGTATCGACGACTACAGCGTACCTGCAGTTCGCAGCTTCAACTTTAATGTTAACGTAACATTCTAATTCAACTATGAACAAGTTTAAAACAATAGCTCTGTCGCTCTTGCTTGGAATGTCAATGGCAAGTTGTGTGGACATCCTTGACGAAAATGTCAACGGTGACCGTGCACACTCTACTACACTTGCACAGCAACTTCCCGTTCTCGTGTTCTATGCACAGCAGACAGTATATGACCACGCTGAGTATCACATCTATCTCTCTCAGTGTCTTACAACAACTGGTAAATCACAAACCGGTTCTTATCCCTACAAACAAGGTTGGGAATTCTTGAACATCAACCGTCACCCCCAATGGCGTCGCCACTTCTTTGATATCGGTGTGAACGGTAACGACGTTATCAGCAACGCTCGCAATGAATTTAACAACCAAATCGGTGGTAAATCACCTAAATATGAATTCATTGCTCGCGCAATTCGTTTGATGTCAGCACAAATGACTACTGACGCTTTCGGTCCCATGCCTTTGCACCCCGAAGCAGGTGGTAACGCTTACATGTCAAACACTCCCCGCTACGAAGACCAAACTGCTATTTACAAATGGATGTTTGAAGAAGCTGAATACCTTATCAACAACTTCGAATCATTCAACGTAGAGAACCCCTCGCAAAAAATCGATGTTAAACAAGACCGCGTTTACGCTGGTGACATCAGAAAATGGTTGGGTCTCGTTCACGCTACAAAAGCTCGTTTGTTGCTCCGCAACATTCCTAACATTGATCGTAGCCATGCTATGTGTCAAAGCATTATCGATGCTGCTCAAGATGCAATCGACATCTGGCGCGAAGATGCTACTTACGGCTGGTTTGGTAGCGAACCCCGTTACAAATTTGACGGTGGTACAGGTACACAAAACTCACCTTGGAGTGCTGACCAACCCAAAATCAACTCTTGGGAGTCACGCGACAACATGTTGAACAGCGCTGTACCTTCAAAATACTTTATGTATGACCTCCTCGGTGTTATCGAACACGGTAACGAAAACCTCCAAGGTTTCTACAACAACAAATTTGGTGCTGGTTACGGTACTGACCCCCGCATCATGTTGTTGATGGTTCCCCAACAAGGTCCCACTTCTGCGTCAAACGACACTCCTTTGACAATGATGCGTTACCTTGAAAACAACATCGGTTCTGGTGCTTCAATCAAGCAAGCTCACTATCCCGTTCTTTATGCAGGTGCTTATGCAGCTGGTGTTGACGCTTACAACCCCATCTTCACAATGGAAGAGCTCTACTTCATTCAAGCTGAAGCATACTATTGGAAAGGTGAAAAAACTACTGCACTCGCACTCGTTAAAGAAGCAACTGAAAACAACATTCTCCGTCACCTCGAACGTTTCAAAGCTGATAACGCAGGTCACTGCCCCGGTAACGGTTGTGTAGTTAACGCTAATCCTTCAGTAGCTGCTGGTGATGATGCTCGTTTCATGGCTGCTATCACAAACTTCCTTGATAACGTAGAAGTTCCTTATGAATACTACGAGTTCAACTCAGATGGTTCGCAAAAAACAAAACCCACCAAGAAAACAATGAACAAACTTGTTACAGACTGGGGTAACGGTCACTGGTTCTTCAACCCCGAAGAATTTAACCTTTCTGACTTGATGCAACAGAAATATGTAGCAATGTATATGCAACCCGAGCAATGGACTGACATGCGTCGCTATCACTATAGCAACAAACGTAACAACATCGGTATCGGTCCTGACTCTGAAATCGTTTATCCCGAGTTGCGTCGTCCCTACAACTTGTATCAAGCATACTGGGTTGACAACTTGACTCAAGAAGAACAAGAAAAAACTTGGATTCAACGTTTGAACTATGACCCCCAAACTGAAGACGTTTACAACCGTAACGAAGTTATTCGCGTGGGTGCGTTCAAAGATTTCAAATGGTTGATGAAACCCATGATTTGGGCCGAAGCTGAAGGTGCACGCACATCGCTTACCAAATAATCAGTGTTAATTTTATCAGAAAAATACAGATATGAAATTACAATATAAATTAGGAATCATGGCACTCGGTATCGTAGCCTTCACTTCTTGTGAAAAGCACGATCCATTTGATGACCACATGGAACCCGGTCAACTCGTGCCTACCTGTTATTGGGAAGTAGGTTCGACTGCGGTTAAAGCAGGTGAAGAATTCTCTTTTACAGGTAAATATTATGCCGAAGACGGTAATGTACCCAAAGAGTCACAGGTTTGGTATTCAATCAACCAAGCAGACGAATCATCTGCAACATTGCGACTCTGTACAGGTTACTCATATACTCAAACAGTTGCTGCTACACAAGAAATTCGTACTGCTCAATCAATGGCGACATTTGCTCACAACCTAGCTACTTGGGACGGTTACGAATTTGTAATTGTTGGTAAAGTTCCCACATCATCTACTTTGGCTCCCGTTAGCTGGATGCCCAAAGTTTGGGACCAAGCAAACTTTGACCGTTATTTCCCCGCTCAATTTGCTGACTCATTCATGACAGTTGTTAAAACCAACCTCTTGGACGAAACCGGTTCATTCCCCTCAGCACTCAAGAGCACTTATGTAAACTACGACGGCTTTACCAATGAATATATGACAGAAATCAACTCTGAATTTGGCGTTAATTTCCCCACAAACGTTGAAGCCGGTGTTCAAGGTAAAACTAAATCTGATTTCTGGCATTTCATCGTTGACACTGACGGTAAAACTAAACGTTGTGAAGGTGTTACTGCATATGTCAGCGCTGACGGCGAAAAATTCAATGTTAGCTACGACTCACTTGACAGCGAAGCACACTACAAGCAAGGTCGTGTTGAGGTTAACCGCCTTGACTCTACACTCAACGCATTGTATGTTGCAATGGGTGTTAATCCCAGCGTTGTATCTCACTTGGGTAAAGAATGGTATGCTGTATACAAATCATCAGAATGGTTGAACTGCCGTTATGAGCCCTCTGCTGCTTCAATCTTGACAGCTGTTAAACCTGAATATGTTGATGCCGTAAATGCAATGCTCAACTCAATACCTTTTGACGCTTGGGTATACAATAAAACTGAAACTAACTATTCAGTATCATTTACTCGCAAGTACACACTTGATTCAAGCTTCAAAGTTGTGGACGAAGCAGGTAATGTTGGCGTCGCTTCAACAAAATACACTTTGGATGTAAACTAATAAAACATGACACCAATTATGAAATCAATTTATAAATTAGGATTTATCGGTGTATTGGCTTTTACAGCTGTTTCGTGTGTTGAAAACGACCCCGAATATGCTCAATTTGCTGACCCCGATGTAGATTTCACCTACAATGTTGAAGGTGATCAATATGTGACCGACTACTATGTCGTGTCAACAATCGAGTTCAACAATGTATCTTCTAAAACAGGTACTTGCACATGGAACTTTGGTGACGGTACTGAAATCCAGTCAAATGATAAAGTTGTTTCTCACAAATATAAAGAAGCAGGTAACTATGAAGTTACTTTGACTATCGCAGGTGTGGGTTCACGCACTTATCCTTTGATGATTTCTGACATCGTTCCCAAGTTGACTATTGACTCTGTATCAAACAACGACGAACTCATCGAGTTGAACAAAACAGCTATCTCATTTAACCTCGCATTGCCTAACCCTGAAAACCTCAAGGTTAAATATGAATGGTATTTCCCCGAAGGTACTTCTTATGAAGATGGCTCAGCTGTTCCCGATAACATGTTTGTTGGTTATGCTGATGAAACAGGTAAGGTAGATTATCCCGCTCAAATGGTTAAGTTTAAAAACATCGGTTCACAACAAGTGTTGATTAGAACTTACTTTGATACAGAAGGCGAAAACCGTCGTCTTGCCGATACTTACCTCAATGTACAAGTAGCATCTTCAGTTGAAGCTCCCACATTGTACTATGCATGTAAGAAAGGTAACATCAAAGCGATGAAACTTATCGACCAATCATTGCTCCCCGAAGGTACTCAAATTCTCCCCTATGATATGGGTGTGTCAGCTGGTGAAATGCCCGCAAACATCCTTTATGGCGAATATGATGCAACTGACGAAGAAGGTAACACTATCAAACAACAATGTGTTTACATCCTCGACCGTGGTAAACAATATATCTATGTAAACGATACAGGTTCAGTTCTCGGTGATGGTAAAATCACTGCTATGAACGTTGACGGTACAAACGTTAACACAGTAGTGTCAAACGTTGGTAAAGCAGCCTTCATGGACCCCTACTTCGGTTTTATCTCTGGTCGTGAACTCTACTACTCTGACCGTCACTATGGTATCAGTAAGATTGATATCGCTACTCGCGGTCAGGCTGAAACACAAAACAGCGGCGATGCTCAATACCGTGGCTCTTATGTATGGCAAAACAACTTGCTTCCCTACTATAACCGTGGTGTAGCATGGGGTTCATTCAGCCGTGGTCTCTATCGCGATGCAAAAGGTGTTTGGTGGTGGGGTATCCGCTACGGTGGTAAAGGTGTATTCCGCTTCACTGAATCAGATATCTACTTGACTCAAAACGCTGCACAAGCAGCAGCACTTCCTCCCTACGATATCATCCTTGGTGACCTCAACCTCGCTTCATTTGCAATTGACGAAGCTAACGGTGCTATCTATGCTTGGAATACTGATGCTGCTGGTGGTGGTTTCTATCACTATGAACTTCCCGGTGACACAGGCAAACCCACTTTGGTTCACCACGAAGCAATGTCGGCTAACCCCGAAAACTCATCAGCTGAAGAAACTATCTGTACAAGCCAATTTGCAGTTGATAGCGAAGGCAAACGTGTATTCTTTGCATTCCGCCCCGAAACTGGTGCTGAATTGAAATACACTAAGGCTGGTATCTACTATTATGACATGACAGATAACAAAGTTAAGACATACGGTGTTTCAACTGACGAAGCATTTGGTATCTGTATCAACCCCAATCCTTCTAAACTTTTCTAAGCCTCTAAGGCTCTGAAAACATAATTACAAAGGTAACTGCCGCTATATAGAGGCGGTTACCTTTGATTTTTATAAAAAAAAGAATCTCATGAACAAGTTAATCAAAAAATTGGCGGCTGTTGGCGCTGCTGCTCTCGTTGCTTTCTCGGCAATGACAGCGCAGGCCGAGATTTCGCGCGAACACCGTGCGATTTGGGCGTCGGCCTATTTGAGCGGTAACTGGCCCTCGTCTAAAATCACGGAGTCAAATGCCGAGTCAATGAAGACCATCCTTCGCAACCGTTTGTCGGCAATGTCTGACCAAAACATCAATGTGGTTTACTACCACGTTCGTTCACATTGCGATGCGATGTACAATTCGGCCTACGAACCTTGGTCGGCACAGGCATCTGGTACACGCGGTGTTGCTCCCGTGTTTGACCCCTTCCAGTTCTTCATTGAGACTGCTCACTCTTATGGTATTGAAGTATATGCGTGGGTAAACCCCTATCGTTACCACTCTTATGACGGTGGTAGCTATGGTAGCCACCCCCTCAACTACGAAAACTCTCACCCCGAATGGCTCATCAACGGCGACCCCGCCAAAGAGTCGGCACAACGTGTGCTCAACCCCGGTCTTGAAGAGGTTAAACAACGCGTAGTTGACGTGTGTAAAGACATCATCACTAAATATGATGTTGACGGTGTAATCTTTGACGACTACTTCTATTCACAAGGTGGTACACCCATGACCGAAGATGCTGCTCAATATAATGCCTACAAATCAAAAGGCGGCACACTCTCACAAGCCGACTGGCGTCGTGATAATGTCAACGAGATGGTTCGCCGCGTGGGTGAAATGATTTACTCAACCAAACCCTATGTGCGTTTCGGTATCTCACCCGCAGGTTATGCTTCACCTCCCACAGTCGAAAGCGAATATGGCTTGGAACCCTGTGGTGGCGGTACAAGCGACTGGCAATATGGCACAATCTACTCTGACCCCTTGAATTGGCTCAAAAACCAATACATCGACTACATTTCGCCACAGATTTACATTTCATCATTGAAATTTAACGTGTTGGACCCTTGGTGGGCAAATGCAGCCAAAAAATTTGGCCGTCACCACTATGCAAGTCAAGGTCTTGACGCGTTGACCGACCTCAAATCACAAGAGTTTATCCAAGAAATGCTTACCGCTCGCGAAAATGCGCCTGAAAACGCAGCGGGTGTGGTATATTTCCAATGGTATAACTTTGTTAACCACGCAGAGGCTCGCGTTAAGTTTGGCGACATCATGAAAGATGCCGTGTTCCAAACCAAAGCGCTCATGCCCATCATGCCTTGGCGCAACAAAATCGAGGCTAAAATGGTGTCAAATGTGACTCTTAGCGGCACAACTCTCTCATGGAATGCCGTGTCGGGCATGCGTTACACCGTTTATGCAGTTCCCACATCGGTAAGCGATGCCGAGTTTGGCTGCCAACGCGAATATCTCCAAGCCGTAACCTATACCAACAGTTACACAATTCCCAACGCCATGACATCGGGCTATCGTTGGGCAGTGTGTGTATATGACCGTTATGGCAACGAATACTCACCCTTGTTTGCCGGCGCAACAGCAAAAACTGTATCGGCAGTTACTCTTTCGGCACCCACCAACGGCGCAACTGCACCCGACTTGTTCCGCTTTAAATGGGCAGGCGAGGGTACTCGTTTCTATGTTGATGTAGCCGAAGACGCATCGTTCAGCAAAATGGTAGGTTCAATCGAGACAACATCAAAGAGTGCATCGGTAGCACAAATACCTGCCGCTACACTCACACCTGGCAAAAAATACTATTGGCGCGTTCGTTCATCGGTTGTAAATGCACCTATGACAACATCGGCAACCAACTCGTTTGTTGCATCACGCGTAACAGTAACAAGCCCCGCAAACAACGGTACAGATGTGTCGCTCACACCCACCATCACTTGGACAGCTGCTGAGCAAGGTTCAAAATACCTTCTCGAAGTAAGTTCGGCAAGCGATTTCTCTGTGATTGTTTATACCAAGGAAACAACAGCAACATCGGCTGCTGTTCCCACATTGGCGTCTTACAACACATTCTATGCTCGCGTAACAGCAACACTCGACGGCTGCACATCAACAAGTGAGCCTGTTGCGTTCAGAACCATTGAAAAGACCTATACCGACAATCCCACAATCGCACGCCCTGCAACTGACGGTGCTACACTTTACAGCAACCAGACAGTATCGGTTAACCCTTGGAGCGGTTACAAGCAAGTGAAGATTATGATTTCAGAATCATCATCATTCCCCACTCGTAACTCTAAGACCGTAACCCTTACCAACGGCGCTTGTGAGTCAAAAGAACTCAGCACATACAGCCTCAAAGCCGGCACAACCTATTATGTTCGCGCTTATGGCGAGTATAACGTATCGAGCACAACAACATTGCAGAAAACGGCTTATTCGCCCACGCTCACATTTGTTTACAACTCTGACACCGGTATTGACGACGTTGAAAACGATGCCGCTAAGGTGTATATCCACAATGACATTCTTGTAGTGAACGCCGATGCTAAGGTTGAAATCTACACAATCGCAGGTCAAATGGTTGAAAATGTTGCTGTCGAAGGCATGTATGACCTCTCACATCTCGCCGGTGGCGTGTATGTAATCAAGGTTGTGACTGACGAAGCAACTACTCTCAAATATGTAAGATAATCGCACACGCGCGACATTACATACAACGCAAAGCCGGGCATTATGCTCGGCTTTGTTCGTGTATAGGGGTTTATGATATTTAGACAAAAGGGCGCATAGGTTTGTAGGACACAAGAATATATAATAGGGTGGTGCGCGTTAGTTGATATTAGAAAAAAAGCAGATTTTTGGAGTTTCGCAGACGAAATCTCCCCCTGCTTTGATAGGGGGAGTGGCACGAAGTGCCGAGGGGGTTGATGAAATTAATGCGATTTATTTACTCCCTAAGAACAGTCAAGATGCCATTTACATTTCATTACATTCCGTTTCATTTGTGGCCGAGGGAAATTTGTCTGTTGCTTACTAAATTTTGTTCTTATGTTCTTCAATAAAAAAGCCACCGCTGGGGGTCCATGCGGTGGCTTGTATTGTGAGAGGGGTTGATTTATCGTGTGATGCTGATTGTGGCGGGTGTGGCTACTGCCCAAGTGAATGTGAATTGAGCCGAGCGTGTTGCCGCATCATATTTCACCGCTTTTTTGCCGAGTTGTTTGCCGTCAACGCTAACACTTGCGGGGGCTTTGTCGAGGTCGTAAACAACCATTGTGAGTTGTTTCTTGGCGGGAGCACCAGGATATGTGCCGTTGTTGCAGATTGTAACGGTTTCGGCGTCTTGTTGTGATGTTGTGTTGATGGTAATGAATGCATATTCGCCTTTTTCGATGGCGCGTGCCGATGTACGGTCGTCTTCATAGATGTATGAAGTGTTGTCGGCGCCAGGGAAGTATTTGAGCGTGTAGCGGTCGGTGCGATAGTCGCCGGTGTTGTTCATCTTGTAGTCGGCCAAGGGGAGAACTGCGCCCGCTTTGACAAACATGGGGAGAACGCTGAGGGGTGCGTCATAGTTGATTGTTCCGGCGGCGTATTTTGCTGAGGGGTTGTTGTAGTCATACCACACATTGCCCTCGGGGATAACAACCGCGCGTGATGTTGCGCCTTGGTTGATAACGGGTGCAACCATCACATTTTCGCCCCAAAGATATTGGTCTTCGATGTGGGCATATTGGGGATTGTTGCTATTGAAGTCGAGGGGGCGCACCATAGGATAACCCTTGAATGTGATGTCTGATGCAAGGGTGTAGTTATAGGGCAACCATTGGTAGCGGGTTTTCACAAGGTTGAGAATGATGTCTTGGTGGTCGGTGTAGCGATAGGGCTCGGCCACTTGTTGTGCATGGGTGCGCAACACGGGCGAGAATGTGCCTAATTGCAACCAACGCACATAGAGTTCGGGGTCAACAACCTTGTCTTCGGTGATGGCAAAGCCGCCCACATCGTGTGACATGTAGCCCAAGCCGCTGAGGCCCGAGTTGAGCATAATGGTTACTTGTGGTTGCAAGCCGCCCCATGAGCGAGAAACGTCGGTTGACCAAGGGAACACGCTATATCGTTGCAAACCGGCTGTGCCGCCGCGCATGAGGGTCATGAGGCGTGTTTCGGGATATTCTTCTTTGTAGAGGTCATAGATGATGCGGCTCCAATCGTTGCCATAGAGGTTGTGATATTGGCGTGCGGTGAGACCGTTGTGGTGATAGATGGTCTCGGGGTGTACCTCGGGTTCGCCCAAGTCGCCCCACCAGCCGCCAACGCCCTCATCGGTGAGGAGTTTGTAGCGGTCGCGCAACCATTGGCGAGTGTCGGGGTTTGACACGTCAAACATGCCGCCTGTGCCCACCCAAATTGTCACATCGTGGGTGTTGCCCTCTGCATCGCGGCAAAACATGCCACGGGGCGACAACTCGTTGTAGTTGTCGATGGCTTTGCCGTTTTTGAGCACATAAGGTTGTGAGATAATCACGGTGTTCACACCTTTTTTGCTGAGCGAACGCAACATCTTGGTGTGGTCTTGCCATTGTTGGGGTTCCCAAGCGAGACGGCCCATGTCTTCTTCTTTGCCATACCAATAAAGGTCGAGCACCACGCCGTCGACGGGGTAGTTGTTCATTTTGAGTGTGTCAATCACGCCGGTAGTTTCTTTGGCGGTCTTGTAGCCATATTTTGATGTGATGTAGCCCAATGCCCAGAACGGAGGCAACTCCTGACGGCCTGTGAGGTCGGTGTATTGGCTCACAACGCCAGCGAGAGTCTGTCCGTAGATGAAGTAATAAGAGATGGGTTCGGTGCTTTCCGATACATATTTGATGGGGTTGCCCATAATCATCTCGGCGGCGGCATAGTCGTCAAAGAGCACTGCGTAGCCGTCAGAAGAGATAAACATAGGCACGCTGATGTTCATTTGCTTGATGCGTTCTTCGGTCTTTTTGTAGCCATAGTTTTGCTTGTTATACATTACCAAAGTGTCGCCGGCGAGGTCAAACGAGAATCCGCGTTCGCCCGCACCGTGGTAAGAACCTTGGCTAAATGTGCGCAACTCAATGAGTCGGCGGTTATTGTCGTTGTCGCGCTTGCCGTTGTCAAAGAGGGTAATGTCGTCGGCCTGAATGGTAACCGCACCCGATTGATTGTCTACCGAGGCCATAAGCTTGCCTGTCGAGATAACGGTTTTGCCACCGATTTGGGCTGTTTCGCCGTCAAAGTCTTCGGGGGCGAGAATCACCGACTGTGACACGGGCACTTTTTCGCCGTTTTTGAGGTCGATGTTCGACACCTTGATAACATCATCGTTGATTACAGTGATGATAACCCTGCGACCGTTGTCGAGGTCATAAGAGAACGAGCCGGGATTGGCTTCGGTAATGTCGTTGGCAACCACGCTCAACGACATGATGCCGAGCATCATAAAGCAGATGATGCCGCGCAAATGAGATTGAAATGTTGTCATATAATAATGTAATTTTGTTTTGTCGCGATACATATAATAAATCAAACAACAAATATACGCACAAACGGGCGAGAATTATGAAGTTTACCTCAATATTTTTCACCGCAAGAGCAGAATTATCGGTTATTTAACAAAAGAATGGATTTTGTGGTTGGGGCAAAGCCGCGGGGCGGTGAAATAAAACATTAGAATCATCAACCCCTCAGACTTCGTGCCACTCCCCCCTATCAAAGTAGGAGGGGAATTTGTCTGCGCTCTGTTTGTTTCATTGTCTAACGCACAGATATTAATCTGTTCTTGTCACGGAAAACGGCGCAAGGTTGTCGCTGTATTCGCGAAAAAAAGTTGTGCTGAAATTTTGCACAATAAGAAAAAAATCATAACTTTGTATTAATCCTATTGAAAGAAGCGCCCGTTTTAAGGCTGAATAAAAACCAATTATTTTGACTAACGCTATGACTTCAAAGAACTTATCGGCAATTTTTAACTCTGGCTTTGACTGTGTCAAGGTCGCGAGTAGCATATTGTTGCACGAGGGGGCTTTGGCGCAACATGTATGCGCATTGCACGAATTGACAAACGGGTCCAGATAGTCACGCTTCTAAAAACAATCACGACTAACATTTTGTTGAAATGCATTTCTGCCACCCGACGATATCTGGTGGTAGCAACTCTTGTCTCCACTAAACTTTTACACTGATTATTAATCCTTTTAAACCCTTAAAATATATGCAAAACACTGTTGAAACCCCTCATGCAATCCTTCCTTATGAAGGTGCCCACGACTTGTCGGTTTTTGAAAATGCCGAGATGTCAAAGTCAGATCTTTCGTTGCTTAAACACTTGGGCAACAGTTATGTTGTTCCCGCTGTAGGTGATATTGAATTGATGTTTATGAGTACCGATACAAGCATATTTGGTTGCGAAGTGCAAAAAAACGGTACTGTGTATGTTGGTGATAAAGTTACCGACATGAGTATGCAAATGGAGGTAATGATGGCCCGGTCTAAAAAATCGGGCTATACCGACTATGTGACCGTGGCGTTGTATAAAGAGGGCTGTCCTGTGCCCCTCAAAGTGTCTCGCGTTTTGGTTGAAGAGTATATCGACTTTGATGTGAAGTTTGATTTTGCACAGTGTGACGATTTCAAGGGCCGTTACTTTGTGATGTTGGCTAATGTCAAGTATTATGAAGATGATGATGACGATTCCTCAAATTATGATGAGGTGGGCCCATACATTGTTATTCCTTTCAGAATCATACACCAAGACTTAATCAAAAGTGCCAAGGGCGTTGGTGTGGATGTGAGCATGGTCGATGCGGCGGCAAACAAGATGAAGGTGTGTGTTGAAATGAACACCTCGTTTGACGATGAGCCCGAGTGTAGTGTTATGTGCTATGATGCCGCGCTCAATGTGATGGGCTCATGCAAATCTATTGTTGTAGGTTCAAAACTTGAATTTGAAGTGGCGTCATGCCATGAGTGGCGCACGGGTCGTTACACCATTGTGGTGTCGTGTGAAAAAGAGCTTTGGGCTGGTATTGCATTTGCTGTCAATGCCAATGGCCAACTTTCGGGCGCACAACTGATGCAAGGCGAAGACGAAAAGTATGCCCGTTTGCTCATTTCGTGTAAAGAATCTGGCGCATGGGAACACCTTACCCAAGCGGCTATCTATAAGCCGCTGCGTGAGTATTCGCTTAAAGGATTTCGTTTGCGTAGTGTGTTGGCAAAGCGTTTTGAGATGGGTATGATTTCAATGCCCTTGACCGGTGTAGTGGGCTGTGTGGGCACATATACCTCGGGGCTTGAAGATGCTCTCGAAGCACTCTCAGTGAATTATGGCGGTTACGCGCTTTCTGCTATTGACGGCATGGAGTTGACTACACCTAATAAGGCTGATGCCAGTCCGTTTTCACCCCATCCTACGCCGCATTTCGGTGATGGAAACACATATCTGATTTATAATCTGTCATACATTATCTCGGGCGAGTGTGCCGTGGCTATGCAGAATCTTCGCTCTTGCTTTGAGAAGGGCGGTGTGCGTATGTTGGCTCTTGTAGGCACTGCTGCCGAGATTAAAAAGGTCAAGGAGGCTTATGACTTTATCGGCTCTCGCATGAGCGATGATGATATTATCGACTTGTCTCAAGTTGACGCCCACTCGGTGTTGTTTGATGTTGAGACCAAACTCTCGGAATCGGGCTTGCAGTTTACGGCACAGTCGCGTGGCGTGCTCCAAAATTGGCTTGCACAGGCCGAGGAGGCGGGCATGTTGATTGACTGGACCGATGTCAAGACATCGGGATTGACAATGAAGATTTCGGATAAAGTTGCCGAGCGTTTTGAAAAAATGGCGTTCATCGGTACAATGACCGAAGCCGATTTGGCCTTCGTGACCGAGGAAGATGTGGCGCTGCCCAAAGTTGAAAAAAACGCCGTGGTCGACGATTATGAGCAATGTGTGGCCGAACTTAACTCGATGATAGGTCTTGATGGTGTGAAAAAGCAGATGCTCCAAGCTGCAAACATGGCGCGTTTTGAACTCTTGCGCCGCAACAGCGGAGTTGGCAGCAAAGTGGCCGCAAACCATCACATGATTTTCATGGGTAATCCCGGAACGGGCAAGACCACTATCGCTAAGTTTGTGGGCCGCATTTACCGCTCGCTCGGCTTGTTGTCGAAGGGCGAGGTGATTGTGACCGAACGCAGCAAGATGGTGGGTCGCTACATTGGCGAAACCGAGCGCAATATGCTCGAACTGTTGAAGGAGGCAAAGGGTAATGTGCTCTTTGTTGACGAGGCCTATACGCTTGTGACCGACAAGGAAGATAGTCGCGACTATGGCCAGCGTGCAATTGAGTCATTGCTCACAGTGTTGTCGCAAAACGACCCCGACATGATTGTGATTTTTGCCGGTTATGAAAAGGAAATTAATCGCATGATGGATGTTAACCCCGGTTTGCGTGGCCGTTTCCCAAACAAATTGAAGTTTGACGACTATGATGCAACGCAGTTGTATCAGATTGCGAAACATGTTATTGCCAAAGACGGCTTTGTGTTGAGCAACGAGGCTGATGAGGCTTTGTTGCAGACCGTAGAGAAGGCTTACAAAAACCGTGGCGAGGATTTCAGCAATGCCCGTTGGGTAGAGCAGTTTGTTCGCAACGGCATCATCATGTCAATGGCCTCGCGCGTGATGGCTGCGAACCTCAACCCCGATGTGGCTATGTTGCAGACAATTGAGAAAGCCGATGTTGTTGCAGCAATGGGTATCTTTGTCAAGCCCAAGGTCGAAGAACGCCGCCGCATCGGTTTTTAACCCAATAAATTCTGTGGCAAAGAGTTTGTGAAGAGTTGCAGGGAGTCAAGATATTTCTTAATCTAACTTTTAACGAAGAATGCTATGGAATGATTAACACGCAGGCGAGGGTGGTGCATCAAGCACTACCCTCGCTATTTTTTGTAATGGGGTGTTGTCCTATTTCAGTTGGTTGATGATCCATTGCCACATGTCGTTGTTTTGCTCGGGGTAGAGCCAATGGCCTGTGTTTTGGCCGATGCTCAATGTTTTGGGAGCGGTGATGATGTTGTAGGTGGCGCAGGTGGTTGTAGGTGCGCAAGTGAGGTCGTTGTAGCCGTAGGCATAAAATACGGGGGCTTTGAGGAAGCGTGCAAAGTTGGCTGTGTCATAATATCTCATTGCCTCGATTTTGGTTTTTGAACGGTTGGCTTCGCTTTTGAAGAAATGGGGCCATCCGCCAGCCTGATGGTTGATGTATCCTTCGTGGTCACATAGCGCGGGGAAATAGATTGCGGTGGCTTTGACGCGAGAATCAAGAGCCGACACTGCTGTTGACAATGCGCCGCCTTGGCTGCCGCCGAGGGTGCCTATGTTGCCGTTGCATTGGGGTAATGAAAGCAAGAAGTCAACGCCTTTGACACAGCCGAGATACACGCGACGATAGTAGTAGGCATATCGGTTGTCGTTGTTGTAGGTGTGATATGAGGCAAGCACACTGCGGCCGAGGTCGGCATAGATGCTGCCTTCAAGGTTGACGGGTATGCCGTGAATGCCGAGTTCAAGAATGATTGCGCCTTGTGCTGCATGGGCAATGTCGCCGCTTTTCTCGCCGACTCCGGCTCCGGGAAGACGCAAAATAGCGGGATATTTGCCAGGCGCTTTGGGCATGGTGAGCATGCCATACATGCGTGAGTTGTTTATGTTGCCATAAGATATGTGATAAACATCAACTTTGTCGGTGCATCGGTCGGGGAGCAGGGTCATGATGGGAGCAAGGTCAACTTTGCGAACGGCTTCGACTCCGGCGTTCCAAAATTCCATGAAATCGTCGGGGAGAACGCAAGTGGGAGTGAGTTCATGGGCGTTAAAGCCGATTGTTGACAGCCCGGTGTATTTGTGGCCTTGGTGGGTGACGGTGGCTTTGACGCGCAAAAAGCCAAACTTTTTCATTGTTCCGGCCTTGATGGTGGCCTCGCCGCGGTTGAGTTTGACGCTGTCGGTGCGGTGGGGAGTCATCAGGTCTTCGCTCACCTCATAGTGCAGCATTGCTCCGTCGAGGGCCATCCCGCAGTCGGTAACAACGGCTTTGAACGATGCTTTTTGGCCCACACTATAAAGGGCGTCGCTGTGGTCGGGAATGAGGGTGATGTGAACTTTGTTGGTGCGCTGTGCGGTTGCACACATTGTGCCGAGCAGGGCAATGATGAGGGTGAGAATGGTCTTTTTCATGATAAGGATTTATTTGTGAAGCCAAAAGTAATATAAATAATGGATATGGCGAAGGTATAGACACAAAAAAAGTGTGTAACCTTGAATTACACACTTTTGTTTGTTGGCGCTTCAGGATGGGCTTGAACCAACGACCCCCTGATTAACAGTCAGGTGCTCTAACCAACTGAGCTACTGAAGCAATCCGTAGTAGTTTTTTATTTGCGCTTCAGGATGGGCTTGAACCAACGACCCCCTGATTAACAGTCAGGTGCTCTAACCAACTGAGCTACTGAAGCAGCAATTTTAATACCCTTTCGGGAATTGCGTTGCAAAATTAGTGGCAATTTTTGAAATATGCAACTGATTTGGCAAAAAACTTGCAAAAAATGATGCATTTAGTGTTTTTTTGCCTTGTTTTATGGGGATTGTATAGTGATAATTGTGTAACTTAGTGCTTTCAAAACCTATTTTTCGTAAAAATGGAACGAACAAAAACACATTTCAAGTCAGTTGTGGTCGCATTGGCCGCAGTAGTATTTTTCTCGGCAAGTTGCTTTGCCAAGAATCAAAAGATTCAGATTGCCCGTAATCTTGATATATTCAATTCGCTTTACAAGGAATTGCAAGTGTTTTATGTCGATAGCATCGATGCCGAAAAGTCAATAACTACGGCTATCAATGCCATGCTCAACGATATTGATCCCTACACCGAATATATCCCCGCCAATGAGCAAGACGATTTCAAGGCCATGACCACCGGCGAATATGGCGGCATCGGCTCTTTTATCATGGAGCGCGACGGCAATGTGTTTGTGTCGGAGCCTTATGAAAACTCTCCGGCCCACAAGGCTGGACTTAAAGCCGGCGACCGCTTTTTGAAGATTAACAGCGACTCGGTGGTGGGTTGGCGAAGCAGCAAGGTGAGCGAGCATCTTAAAGGTCAGGCAGGAACCGAATTGACCGTTGTGGTTGACCGTCCCTATGTTGCCGACTCTATTATCACTGTCAAAATCGTGCGCGAAAAAATTCAGCGCCCGGCAGTAACCTATTATGGCGTTACGCAAGGCGATGTGGGCTACATAGTGTTGAGTTCGTTTACAACCGGCTCGGCCAAGGAGGTGAAAAACGCGCTCGAAGAGTTGAAAAAAGATACTAGCGTTAAGTCGATTGTTCTTGACTTGCGCGGCAATGGCGGCGGTCTGCTCGAAGAGGCTGTAAAAATTGTTGGCTTGTTTGTGCCCAAAAACACCGAGGTGTTGCGCACCCGTGGCAAAGGCCATTTGAGCGAAAAGGTGTATAAGACCACATCTTCGCCCGTTGACACTAAGATACCGTTGGCGGTGCTTGTTGACGGCGGCTCGGCTTCAAGTTCAGAGATCGTTGCCGGTGCGTTGCAAGACCTTGACCGCGCTGTGATTGTAGGTAACCGCTCTTTTGGCAAAGGCTTGGTGCAAAGCACCCGTCAGTTGCCCTACGATGCATTGCTCAAAGTGACTATTGCTAAATATTATATCCCTAGCGGCCGACTCATTCAGGCTATTGACTACTCTCATCGCAATGAGGACGGCTCAGTGGCATGCACTCCCGACAGCCTCACATCGGTGTTCAAGACCAAGCACGGTCGCGAGGTGCGCGACGGTGGCGGCATCACTCCTGACTCTGTGGTGACTTATCCCGAGGTTAACCGTTTGACCTACAATATTGTGCGCGACCATTGGGCGTTTGACTACGCAACTCGCTTTGCCGCAACCACTCCGAGCATTGCTCCCGCGGGCGAGTTTGTTATCACTGACTCTATCTTTGACGATTTCAAAAAGTTTATCGACCCTGCCAAGTTTGAATATGACAAGGTGTGTGAGATTATGCTCCAAAAATTGCGTGAGCAAGCCGAAACCGAGGGTTATATGACTGATAGCATCAAGGCTCAGTTTGACATTCTCGACGGTATGCTCAAACATAACCTCAACAAAGACATTGACAATAGCCGTGCCGAGATTGAGGCTATTCTCAGCGATGAGATTGTGGCGCGATATTACTATCAGCAAGGTCAGATTATCGACTTTTTGCGCTATGACCCGGGCATCAAAATTGCTGCCGGCATCTTGCAAAACGATAAGGCTTATCGCAAATTGCTCTCTCCTAAAAAATAATACTAAACGATGGATATCAGGGATTTGTGCAAAGGTTTCTTGACCACCGAGCGTCAAGAGGCTGTTAAGAGCGCGTTGGCCGACAAAAAGGCGCGCACGCTATCTTTTTATGGCCTTGCCGGCTCGTCGGCGGCAATGTTGCTGTCGGCAATGCCGCGACAAAAACACCCCATGCTTTTAGTGGCAGCGAGTCTTGACGACGCCGGATATCTCTATCATGACATATCGCGCATTTTGGGTGAAGAGGCGGTGCTGATGTTTCCGTCGGGCTACAAGCGCGACATCAAGTATGGCCAAGTCGATGCGCCATCACAGATTTTGCGCACCGAGGCGCTAAACCGTTGGCACGAAGACTCTCGATTGAAAATGGTGGTGTCATATCCCGAGGCATTGGCCGAGCGTGTGGCATCGCGACAGACTATTGACAGTCACACTCTCAAACTCAGCGTAAACACACAGGTTGACCTCACCGAAACTATTAAATGGTTGCGCGACAATGCCTTTTGCGAGGTTGACTATGTGTATGAACCCGGACATTTTGCCGTGCGCGGTTCTATTCTTGACATTTTCGGTTACTCACACGAGTTGCCGTTCCGCATCGACTTCTTTGGCGACGATATTGACTCTATCAGAACCTTCAACATCGAAACACAGTTGTCGGAAGACCGCCTCGAAGATATAATGATAACCTCAAATGTGGCGCAACACAGCCACGGGCAGTCGTTGTTGGAGTTTATTGACCCCCAAACGCTCATCGTTTCGCGCGATGCCTCGTTTGCAGTTGACCGTGTTGCCGAGATTGCCCGTGAGTCGTTCTCATCAAGTGCGATGATTGCCGATGAGGGTGATAAAAATGCGATGCGACAGTTGGTTGACGGTGATGATTTTGCCGCGCGTTGGGCGTCGTTTCGCCACTTGTCGTTGCTGACTTCGGCCAATGCCGACAGCAGGGCACAGGCCGCGCTCGATTTCAACTGCAACGCACAAGGCATTTACCACAAAAACTTTGACCTCATCAGTGCCGATTTCAGAAAGATGCTCGATGAGGGCTACAAATTGTGCATATTGAGCGACAGCGAAAAGCAGACACAGCGCCTCAAAGCGATTTTTGATGACCGAGGCGATGAAATTGCGTTCACGCCGGTGTTGACAACTTTGCATGAGGGCTTTGTTGACCACCACAACCGTATGTGCGTGTTTACCGACCATGAGATTTTTGACCGTTTCCACAAATACAACCTCAAAAGCGACCGTGCCCGTTCGGGCAAATTGGCGTTGTCGCTCAAAGAGTTGAGCGCGATTGAGGTGGGCGACTACATTGTTCATGTCGACCATGGCGTGGGCAAGTTTGCCGGATTGTATCGCACCGAGGTCAACGGCCGCGTGCAAGAAATGATAAAACTCATCTATCAAAACGATGACATCATATTTGTGAGTATTCACGCGTTACACAAACTTGCCAAATATCGCGGCAAGGAAGGTGTGCCGCCCAAGATAAACAAGCTCGGATCGGGCGCTTGGAACAAGGTGAAGGAGCGCACAAAGAGCAAGCTCAAAGACATTGCCCGCGACTTGATAAAACTGTATGCGGCGCGCAAAGAGGAGCAGGGCTACAGTTTCTCGCCCGACTCATATTTGCAGCAAGAACTCGAAGCCTCGTTTATCTATGAAGATACCCCCGACCAATTATCGACCACGCAGGCTGTGAAAGCCGACATGGAGAGTCCGCGACCTATGGACCGATTGGTGTGTGGCGATGTGGGTTTTGGCAAAACCGAGATAGCTATTCGCGCTGCGTTCAAGGCCGCGACCGACGGCAAACAGACAGCCGTGCTTGTGCCCACAACCGTGTTGGCCTATCAGCATTATCACACATTCAAAGACCGCTTGAAAGACTTTCCCGTGAGGGTCGATTATCTGTCGCGCGCACGCACTCCCAAGCAGGTCAAAATGATTCTCGAAGACTTGGCCGAGGGTAAGATTGATATAATCATCGGTACGCACAAACTTATTGGCAAGAGCGTTAAGTTCAAAGACTTGGGATTGCTTGTTGTTGATGAGGAGCAAAAATTTGGCGTGGCTGTGAAAGAGAAACTCAAACAGATGAAAGTGAATGTTGACACACTCACCATGAGTGCCACCCCCATTCCTCGCACTTTACAATTCTCGCTCATGGGCGCCCGCGACTTGTCGGCAATCAACACTCCGCCGGCCAACCGTTATCCCATTGTCACATCGGTAAACGCACTTAACGACGACATATTGGTTGAGGCTATCAACTTTGAAATGTCGCGCAACGGACAAGTATTTATTGTCAACCATCGAATCGAGGGCCTTTATGACCTTGAAGCTATGGTGAAACGACTTGTGCCCGATGCACGCACCGTGGTGGGACACGGACAGATGGCCCCCGACAAGCTTGAAAAGGTTATTATTGACTTTGCCAACCACGACTATGATGTGTTGTTGGCAACCACCATAATTGAGTCGGGAATTGATATGCCCAATGTCAACACCATAGTTATCAATAATGCCCATAACTTCGGGTTGAGCGAGTTGCATCAGTTGCGTGGTCGCGTAGGTCGCAGTTCGCGCAAAGCGTTTTGCTATCTGCTCGTTCCTCCCCACATACCCTTGACTCCCGTGGCGCGCCGCCGTTTGCAAGCCATTGAGAGTTTCTCGGAACTTGGCAGCGGCATACACATCGCCATGCAAGACCTCGACATTCGCGGCGCTGGTAACCTGTTGGGCGCCGAGCAGTCGGGCTTTATTGCCGACTTGGGCTATGAAACCTATCAAAAGATATTGAAAGAGGCTGTGATGGAACTGCGCACCGAGGAATTTTCCGACACCTTTGCCGACGATGACAAGCCGGCCGATGAAGTGGAATATGTCAACGACTGTATTATTGAGAGCGACCTTGAATTGCTGTTGCCATCAACCTATGTGCCTCAAGAAAGCGAGCGCATTGCCCTCTATAAAGAACTTGACAACATTGAGCGCGAACTCGATTTGCAAGCCTATCGTTCGCGATTGGAAGACCGATTTGGCAAGATACCGGCAGTTACGGCCGAATTGTTGCGCATACCGCGATTGCGCCGTCTTGCGCGCCAGTTGGGCATCGAGAAAGTGTCGCTCAAACAAGAAATGATGTATCTCTATTTTGTTGACGAGTCAAACGCCGCTTATTATCAGTCGCCCATGTTTGGCCGCATATTGCATTATTGTCAGCAAAACATGGCTAGATGTGGTTTGCGCGACCGCAACGGCCGCCGAAGCATCACCATCAAGCAAGTGCCAACGGTGGCAGATGCCGTTGAGATATTGACTGCAATTCAATCGCTAGATGCAATATAAAGTAAAAAACCTCCCGATTGGGAGGTTTTTTTGTTATGTGAGTGTTGGGATTACTCGGTGTAGGGGGAGAGTTGGCCGGTGGCGCAGTCAAGGGTAAAGGCTTTGCGGCAGTCGAGCATGGCAAAGTCGTTCATGATATATGGCTCGTCGAGGGTTGGCAAGCCAAATGTGTGGCCGAATATCTGATAAATAGGGTTGCCGTCTTCGTCAACCACTCGCTCGGCCATGAAGTGCTCGCGAACATCGGCCCACATGCACGAACCGAATGGTGCATAGCCGTTGCGTTCGTATGATACGATGCTCAATGCATCAATGCCGGCTTTGCATGAGGTGAGTCGGTTGAGCGACTCGGCATCGGCGGTGATTGAGCGATAAAACTCAATATCCTCTTTGTGCTCTTCACACCATGTTTCGTCGTTTTCCTCATCTAATGTGGCTATCCATTTGAGCCAACCGGGTAGCACTCCTGCGTGGGTGAACAGGTATTTGCGGCCGTTGATGCGGGTTTCGTAGGCAACTTTGAACAGGTCGCTGTAAGTGCGATACATATCCGAAAGTTCATACTTGGCCGCTTCTATTCGGCGGCATCCGTGTGACGAATGCAAGAATTGGGGGAAATAGTGCAAGTCATGATTTCCGAGCAATGTAATGATGTTGTCGGCCGATAATGCTTCGTTGATAATGTTGTTGAAATTGATGATTGACTCGGCTTCGGAGATGCCGTCAATTGATGTGTACGGGTCAAGGTAGTCGCCGAGAAAGACGATGAGAGTGTCTTTGCTGTTCTTGTATTTTTCCACGATTGGTTTCCAGAATTCGCGTCCATGAACATCGGGAATAATGATAATCTGCTTGTAAGTGTGTTCTGTGTCCATGTTTCTTGAGATGTTTAGATAAAGTTAAGTGGTTAGTTATACACAAAGATAGCGAAAAAATCCCAAATTTCCAAATTTTATGCCCACGACTTTCGGAAGGAGCGAGGCGTATGCCGATTGCTTTCGGCCTACACATTATATAATAAAAAACAAAACCGCCGGCCGAGGCTGACGGTTTTGATGATTTATGAAGATGTGTGAAGGGTTGATTATTCTTCGTCGCCTTCTTCTTCTTTCATGTTGTGGTAAACGTTTTGAACGTCTTCGTCATCTTCAAATTTTTCGAGAAGTTTTTCGATTTGAGCGCGTTGCTCGGGAGTAACTTCTTTCAAATCGTTGGGGATACGTTCAAATTCGGCACCGTTGATTTCAAAGCCGTTGTCTTCGAGATATTTTTGGATGTTGGCAAATTCTTCGAATGCGCCGTAGAGAACGATTTCTTCTTCGTCGGCAACAACTTCGTCAACACCATAGTCAATGAGTTCGAGTTCGAGGTCTTCGATTGAAACGCCTTCTTTGGGCTTGATTTTGAACACGCTCTTGTGTTCGAAGAGGAATGTCAATGAGCCTGATGTACCCAATGAGCCGCCGTGTTTGTTGAAGTAAGAACGAACATTGGCAACTGTGCGGGTATTGTTATCGGTAGCAGTTTCAACAACGATAGCGATACCGAAGGGGCCATATCCTTCATATACGATTTCTTTGTAGTCGCCGGCATCTTTGTCGGTGGCTTTTTTGATGGCGCGTTCAACAGTGTCCTTAGGCATGTTTGCAGCCTTGGCGTTTTGCATAAGTACGCGCAAGCGGGGGTTCATCACGGGGTCGGCACCTGCTGCTTTAACGCAGATAGTGATTTCCTTGCCGATTTTGGTAAATGTGCGTGACATGTTACCCCAGCGTTTGAGTTTTCTTGCTTTGCGATATTCAAAAGCTCTTCCCATTGTGTGGTATATTTTTTAAGTGGTTAAATTATTATCTTAATGTTGCTCCGAGGCGTTTTTCGAGGTTGGTGACAATTTTGCTCATCACGGCTTCGATTTGTTTGTCTTGGAGTGTTTTTTCGTCATCTTGAATTGTGATGGCGATTGCGTATGATTTTTTGCCTTCGGGCAAGTTTTTGCCTTCATACACATCAAAGAGTGTTACGCCTTTGAGCAAACGACGCTCGCTTTCGCGCACAACGGCTTCGATTTGTTCCATTGTCACATTGTTGTCAATGAGCAATGCGAGGTCGCGTTTCACTGCCATTGTTTTGGGCAGGGGTGTATAGGTAACTTTCTTTTTCAATGCGAGGCGAACGAGCGCTTCCCAATCAAGTTCGGCATGGAACACTTCTTGGCGGATGTCAAATTTTTTGAGCATGGCTTTTGATACGATACCCATTTCGCCGAGTGCTTTGCCCGAGCGAGTTGCAATGCTGATTGATGCGGCATAGATTTCGCTCTTGCCGGTTGTGAATTGCAATTCGCGAGGTGAGATGCCCAAGCGTGCGATGATGTTGTCGACGATGGCTTTGAGGTCGTAGATGGTTGCTGCTTCGGCGGGACGAGCCCAGTTGCCGGCGCGCATGTTGCCTGTGAGCCAAAGTGCGAGGTGGCTATATTCGCTGTAAGGTGCGAGGGGTGCTTCGGGTGTTGATTGTGCTTCGGGGTTGAAGCGATACACATTGCCAAATTCATACATCATCAAGTCGCTTGATTTGCGGTTGATGTTGTGTGCAGCCGATTCCAAACCGCCAAAGAGCAATGATTGGCGCATTACGCACAAGTCGTTGCTGAGGGCGTTGAGGAGTTTCACGCAGTTGGCAGCGGGGAATGTTTCAAGACCTTCGTAGTATGATTCGGCCGAGAGCGAGTTGTTCATAATCTCGTTGAAGCCCATAGCGGTGAGTTGTTGGCTGATGAGTTCGCGGAGGTCGTTGGCGCTGTCGGTGAGCGTTTTGAACGAGAGGCTTGAACGCAATGATGATGAAATTTCAATGTTGTTGTAGCCATAGATGCGCAACACATCTTCGATAACATCGCAAGGACGCTGAACATCTACGCGGTAGGTGGGCACAAGAAGGTCGATTTCGCCGTCGCGACGGGCTGCGATTTCTATTTCGAGTGAGCGGAGTATTGAGTCAACAGTTTCGGGGGCGATTTCTTTACCCACAAGAGCGTTGAGTTTGTCGTAAGCGAGAGTTACGGGGAAGGGTTTGATGGGCTCGGGGTAGAGGTCAATTTCTTCACCGCAGATTTCGCCACCGGCCAATTCTTTAACCATCAATGCAGCCAACTTCAACACATAAACAGTTGCGTTGGGGTCGGTGCCGCGTTCAAAGCGGAATGATGAGTCGGTGTTGAGGCCGTGACGGCGAGCAGTTTTGCGCACCGATGTGGGGTTGAAGTAAGCGCTTTCGAGGAAGATAGATGTAGTCTGCTCGGTAACGCCTGAATCGAGACCGCCAAACACGCCAGCCATACACATGGGCTCTTCGGCGTTGCAAATCATGAGGTCGCGGGCATCGAGTTTGCGTTCAACGCCGTCGAGGGTGGTAAACACTGTGCCTTCGTTGCATGTGCGAACAACCACTTTGCCGCCTTTGATTTTGTCCACATCAAATGCGTGGAGAGGTTGGCCCACAGAGTGGAGTATGTAGTTGGTGATATCGACAATGTTGTTGATGGGGCGTTGGCCGATTGCTGTCAAGCGGTCTTTGAGCCATTGGGGACTCTCGGCAACCTTGATGTTGCGAATGGTCAAGCCTGAGTAGCGGGGACATGCCTCGGGATTCATCACTTCAACCGAAATCGCGCCGTCAGGACGGTCGATTTTGAAGTCTTCAACACTCTTGCGTTTCAAGGGCGAAGCTTGTGCATTTTGAGCCATCCATGCACACAAGTCGCGAGCCACGCCATAGTGAGATGCAGCGTCGATGCGGTTGGGCGTAAGGTCAACTTCGAGCACATAGTCGCTTGAAAGGTTGTAGTATTGAGCCGCGGGAGTGCCGGGGGCAACTTCTTCGTTGATAACGATGATGCCATCGTGTGCATGACCGATGCCAATCTCGTCTTCGGCACAAATCATGCCGAACGATTCTACGCCGCGAATTTTTGAACGCTTGATTTGAAACTCTTTGTCGCCGTCATAGAGAGTGGTGCCAACAGTGGCAACAACCACAGTTTGACCGGCTGCAACATTGGGCGCGCCACACACGATTTGGGTGGGTTCGCCATTGCCCAAGTCAACAGTGGTGATGTGGAGGTGGTCGCTATTGGGGTGCTCTTCACATGTGAGCACTTTACCGATTACGATGCCGCGCAAACCGCCGCGCACCGATTCCACTTCTTCAATACCACCGGTTTCAAGGCCGATAGATGTCAATGCCGCTGCAACTTGCTCGGGCGACAAGTCAAAGTCTAAATAGTCTTTGAGCCAATTATATGAAATATTCATGAGTTAAACGATTATTCAGTAAAAACGAAGTGTCGTTGCACAACACTCCACAATAATTCGTGCAAATTTACAAAGAAATTTTCATATAACCACGCCCAAATATCAACAATATAACCCTTTGAATGCTTTGTTTGGTCAAACGAATAGTTTTTGTGTTAAATGTTGATTTAAAGTTATTGGCGCATTATTGTATTTGATAATGATGGGTTATTGAAATTTTATGGTTAGATTTGCATCAGTAAAATAAAATACCTCGAATACCATGGACCGAAGACAAATGCTCAAGATGACTGGCGCTGCTATTGCTGGCGCTTCGTTGCTCGGCGTGCAAGCCTTTGCAGCCGATTCTACCACCCAAAGCAGTGAAAACAAGCCCAAACCAAAGGCTTTGATTATAGGCGCTCACCCCGATGACCCCGAAACTGGATGTGGCGGCACGATGCTGATGTTGCTCAAAGCCGGATATGAAGTCGTGTCGGTCTATATGACCAAAGGCGAGGGCGGTATTGCTGGTCGCTCGGCCGATGAGGCGGCGGCAATTCGCGTTGAGGAAGCCCGCCGCGCATGCGAGGTGCTTGAAGTGCGCCCCGTGTTTATGACGCAGATAGACGGCAAAAGCGAAATCAATGCCGACCGCTACATCGAGATGCGACAAATCATTGCTGATGAAAATCCCGACATTGTTTTCACTCATTGGCCCATCGACTCACATCCCGACCACCGCGTGTGCTCACACCTAGTCTATGACGCATGGCGTCGCTTGGGTTATAAATTTGCGCTTTACTATTATGAAGTGATGAGCGGCACCCAAACCCAACTGTTTCAGCCCACCGACTATGTCGACATCTCATCGGTAGCCGACCAAAAACGCCGCGCGTGTTATTGCCATGTGAGTCAAGATATTGTGCCCTTGTATGAAAAATGGCACGACCCAATGGAACAATTTCGCGGAATCGAAAACCATTGCGACCGTGCCGAAGCCTTTGTTCGCCTTCGCTACGACGGTGGCGACATATTATAACAGATACTCTTGTTAACCTTCTATTACAGCCACAAATTGTCGGGGCAGAATGATGTTCTCGACATCAATGGCTGAGGCAAAGAGCGGAGCTATATCGCGGGCGTGAAATCCGGCGATGCCACACCCGATGGGAGTGACAAGAAAAGTCAACTCGGGGTGTTGCTTGGCAAAAAAGATAAAATCGTCAACATATGGTTTAATGGTCTCAGGACCGCCGTGCATTGTGGGGATTGCATAGGATTGGCCTTGAAGGCCCACACCTTGCCCCATTACTGCACCAAAGTGAATGCGCGCTGCGCGGGCAGCACCGCCACCATGGGCCCCGGCCAAATTGCTGCCAAAAACAAAAATCTCCCCATCTTCAAGCACTGTAATATGCTTGGGAGTAAAACGACGATTATACATAGATATAATGGGTTAAATGGGTGTAAAAATAGTGATATGTTGTTGTAATTCCAGTGTTCCCATATATAGTGGTGTTTATTTGCTGTGTTGAGATGTGATTATGATACATTATCCTCTAAAAATTACTTTCTCTCCTTGCAAAGTCTTAACGATAGAAGACAATCTCTTTTCAAGATTTTCTTGAGCATAACCTATTGGCATCTCGTTTGCCACATCATCATCAAACATCATTATCAGTTCCCAAACATCATACATTTGCTCGTCATTTAATAAACCTTTCTCATCAATGTTATTGGCAATCTCTGTCATTTCATCAAGAATGGAGAAAAATCTTTTTATTTTCAAGTCATTTCCCATATCCTTAACAAAATCATACATCTTCTCTACTCGATCTAAAATCTCTGCTTTCATATCTTCTGCCGTGGTAGCGGCTACTTGTTCTTCGCCGCTTACCTTTATGTTCATATCTTCACCCATTATTGTTAAATTCTTTATTTCATCAAAAGTTCATCATAATCTCCACTAAACTTTGCACTAGTTTATTTGCTGTGTTGAGATGTAACTATGATACCTTTACGGATAATGCACTTCTTGCCGATATATGGATGATCTTCGTCAATGCCATAGTTTTTCAGGTAGTTGTAGGATACGCCAATCATATCCTTATCCCAATTATCGCACAGTGCTTTGAGATTGCCGTAATAGTAATGCTTGCCCTCAAAATCAAGGTGGACAACTGCTCTATTTTGTTTTGCTTTATCCATAAAATTAGGTCTATACTACGCAAATTTAGTAAAAAAAACCTTATGGACTGATTAAAAAAGTGCTATTTTTCAAAATAAGCAACATTTTTTCGCCACAAACCTTGCATATATTAAATATGCGCACTAATGACAAAGATGGAGATAACTTGTTTTAAGAAAGGAGGTGATTTTTCACCTCCTTTCTTATTATAAAACCTTGCAAAAAAATGGTTTTTCAAGTATGTCAAACGGATAAATAAATGTCAAAATGTAGTCAAATTGTAGCCAAAATTAGGTCCAAGAACAAAAGAAAAACTCCCAAACTGCTTATTATTAGCGATTTGGGAGTTTTTTGCTGTGGTGCCACCAGGGCACCACCTAAAAAGGTATTTATCTAATTGACAAACAATAACTTAATTCTTAAAGAACGATTTGAAATGCACACTTTTGGTACACTCTAATGAAAACAATATCGGTTTTCTTGTGTGCAAAGGTATAACACTTTTCTCAAATGTCAATACGTTTATAATGGATTTTTGTTGAG
>JAFZHD010000025.1 GCA_017555085.1 Muribaculaceae bacterium
CATAGCAAAGGATGCGGCATTACGCATGCGCAAAATGCAAATCATCACTTATGCACTACACGTTATGCTTGAAGAAGCCGGCGAACAATGCGACCCTTATTTGCGCGCACTTTATAATTTCAGCGGAATATATGCTAATGGTGTAGAAAAGGCTTGCGAGGCTAATACGCCTGAAAATATCGAGAGAAAACCTCGCCCCAAAGCAGGCGCAATGCATGCTTCTATGAAGGCCCAAGCACTTGCAGTCGCTAAATCTAATGATAGCGATGTTATTGATGTTATCATCACAAGTGCAAGTTGGGATGTGAAGATGAGAGGTTTTGTCCCCGTTAATCGCAACATCTATGGATACTATATCGTAAAAGACCAACATGGATTGATGTGTCTCCCTCGCATGTGGACCCAAGATTACAATAACGGCACTTATGGCAAACTGCGTGCCGGAGGAACCGGAACCGAAAGCCCATTCTACATTAACTAAATCGAATCCTCCATCATAACCAAAATCAGAAAAAACATTTAATCAACTTAAAACCATATCCTTATGAAAACTTTTTCTAAAATTAAATTGTCAGCAAAAGCACTTATAGTGTTGTTGTGTTCGTTGACATTTGTTCAACTAAATGCCGCTGTCGTTGAAATTGACGGAGTAAATTATTCAAACGAAGGTAATGGCTTGGCTGATGGCGAAGCTATAATCTCAGGAATAAACCATGGCACTATCCCTGCTGAAGTAGTTATACCCGAAAAAGTAACGATTAACGATGTAGAATATACCGTTGCTCGCATTCATCGTGAAGCATTCGCATATAACTCGACAATAACATCAGTAACACTTCCCGCAGGATTGAAATACATTGATAATTATGCTTTCTCTCAATGTCAAAATTTGGCAGAAATTAAGGGATTTCCCGAAAAACTTGATTATGTTGGGCATGCTGCTTTTAATAACACAAAATGGTTAGACAGCCTTAAAGACACTGCTCCCGAAGGTCTTTATTTGATAGGCGGTTGGGCGTTAGGTTATGTCGGTGAGATACCCGAAACTTTGACATTCCCGGATAAAACAATCGGTATTTGTGACGTTTTTGCGACACGAATTGCATATACAAGTTATTACAATGTCAAAAAGGTTGTTTTGAATGAAGGCTTAAAATATATCAACTATGATGCATTTGAATATTTTATTGGTCTTACAGAAATTAATCTTCCTGCATCACTTGAGGTTATCGAAAGCGAAGCATTTGATTGCTGTTTCAATATTGAACGATTTACAGTAGCTGATGGTAACGCAAATTATACTGCTTTAGATGGCGTCCTTTACAATAAAGAAAAAACGAAGCTAATATTGTATCCATCTGGCAAAGCCGATACTAATGTAGTTGTTGATGAAAATGTAACCGAAATTGAAGAATACGCATTTTATGGAGCGCAATACATTAAATCATTGACAATTCCCGAAGGCATTACAACAATTCCAAGCCAAATGATACGACAAATGTCTTCACTTGAAACTGTGATATTGCCATCAACAGTCAACTATTTCGGCTTTGGTATATTTGTTCAATGTAACAAATTAAAGGACATCGTTCTATATGCTGAAGAAACGCCAGAATACTGGGGTGAAAATTTAAGTTTGCTAACAGAAACAACATTATATGTACCCGAGACTTCAATTGATGCTTATAAAGCACATGAATATTGGGGTAAAATGCTTAATATTAAACCGATTAGCGAATTTTCGGGCGTAGAAAACATTGACCTTGACAAATCAAACATCGATGATGCGATTTACAACATTCAAGGACAACGCATTATGACACCACAAAAGGGCCAACTCTATATAAAAGGAAAAACTAAATATATCCAACGATAAAATTCACCAACAGTCAAACATCTTTTAATTATTAATAATTACTTTGATAGATTAATTTATACGACTATGATAAAGAATTTAGTTAAAAGATGTATTCATTTGGCTAAGGTTGAATTTTACCGTATTCTTAGGTGATTTTGTGGTACATTTTGCTAATTTTGTGGTACATCTTATTTTGCACCACAATTACAACTCCCTTAATCTCATCATATACATTGCATTTTGACACCACATTCGGATCACCACCTTTCACGAAAAAGGAACTGAAAAGTTCCTTTTTTTTCGTTTTACAACCACCCTGCGGAAAGAAGGCAACATTAGTTTCATAAAACAACACTGCAACAACTGCCAACTATATATCGCAATCTATAGTAGTATCATTAACGTTGACTTTGCAAAGATTACACTTTTGATTGTCATATTCTGCCTACTCGCATTCAAGAAAAGCCTTTAGCGCATGCTCTAAAATGTTTTATTTTAGCTAACTTTGTAATCTGTTATCATTCTATATCAAACTTACTGAATTTTGTCATGAATAAAACACTTACACGAGCACTTGCTTTTGTGTCGTTGTGCTTTGCGTTAAGCGCAACTGCGTCCAACAGTTACGGTCTTGCCGACAATTGCCAAGACGGAACTATTTTACACTGTTTTGACTGGTCGTTCAACCAAATCAAAGAAGAACTGCCAAATATCGCTGCAGCCGGTTTCACTTCGGTGCAAACTTCGCCAAGCCAAGGAAATGCCGCGTCAAATGCCGAATGGTATTTTGCTTATCAGCCTCGCGATTTTGCCTTCGCCGACGGTGGTCTAGGTTCGAAACAGGACTTGATAAACCTTTGTGCAGAGGCCGAAAAATATGGCATCAAAGTAATTGTCGATGTCGTTTCAAATCACCTCAACGGCTCTATGAGTTATGTTGCCTCTCGTTGGCACAACGATGAGTATTGGCACACTCATGGCAGCAACATCAGTTACAACAATCGTTGGCAAATCACTCACGGCGATATCGGTATGCGCGACATCAAATCGGAACACGCTACTGTTTACAATGCCGTGCGCGATTATGTTGACGAGTTGAAGTCTTATGGCGTTGACGGCATTCGTTGGGACGCGGCTAAACATATCGGTCTTCCCTCGGAAAGTTGCGAATTTTGGAGCGCGGTAACAAAAAACTCAGGTTTGTGGCACTATGGCGAAATTCTCGTCGGCCCCACAAATAACGGTGATGCCGAAGCGACAAAACTTATGAAAGAATATACCGACTATATCTCGGTTACGGACGACGAATATGGCAAGTGGTTGCGCGAAGCTATTCAAGGCGGCCGCACCTACAACAATGCATCAAACTGGCAAGCGCGCGGCGTTGCAAGCGACAAAATCGTTTATTGGGCCGAAAGCCACGACACCTACTCAAACAACGGCGAGTATGGCACCGACTCTCGCAGCGCATCGGTCAACCACATCAACCGCACTTATGCGCTTTTGGCGGCCCGCGGCTCTTCTACTGCGCTTTATTTCTCTCGCCCCAACTCTACCGACAAACGCTCTATTCGTCTCGGCCAAAAGGGTAAAACCGATTTCAAAAACGCCGAAGTAGTAGCCGTCAACCAATTCCACAACGCGATGGTTGGACAAAAAGAATACTATGTGTGTGAAAATGGTGCTATGGCTGTATGTCGCGAGAAAGGCGTGGTTGTGGTTAAAGCGTCGGGTAGCGGCGCAATATCAATCTCAAACGGCGGCAACACCGTTGCTCCCGGCACCTACAAAGACCGACTTACCGGCAATACATGGACCGTCACAACTACCACCATTTCGGGTACAATCGGTTCAACCGGCATTGCCGTAGTATATGATTTTGACGAATCAATGCTCCCTGACATACCTTCGGGCGGCACTGACAACGGCACAGAAAAACAATTTACCGCATATTTTGACAACGCCAATAGTAATTGGTCAAGTGTATATGCCTATGCTTGGAACCCCACCGACAATAGCGAAATGTTGGGTTCATGGCCCGGCTCAAACCTGTCTATCGACACAAAATCGGGATACTACATCGCAACAGCGAGCACAACCGCCACCACGCCTATGATTATTTTCAGCAACGGCAACTCTACACAGACTGCCGACCTTACTTGGGTCAACAATGGCATTTACACAATATCGGGCTATACTGGCAAAACTATTGACGAAAACCCCGGCGGCAATCAAGGCGGCAACAACGAGCCAAAACCAGTAAACAAATGGGTGTTCTACTACAACGACACAAATTGGGGCGATGCAACAGTGGTTGCCTATGTGTGGGACGCTGGTAACGGCAACAAAACCTATATCGGCAATTGGCCTGGCTCGCCCATGACAAAAAACAGCAACGGCATGTGGGAAATGTCGTTCACAACCACCGACAACCTCACTACCCCAATGGTAATTTTCAATAACGGCCAAAGCAACGGCACAAACCAAACTGCCGACTTTGAATTGAAAAACAACGGTGTTTACACATTCAACGGATGGAAAGAGTCGGGAGTATGCGACATCGTGGCAAGCAATGCATTAAATGTCAACACTCTAAATGGCGAAATCATCATTAATTCTGACTACGAAACAATGGTGTCAATTATCCGCGCCGACGGCATGACTAAAACCGTAGCCATCGCTTGTGGCACAAACCACATCGGCAATCTTCCCAAAGGATTCTACATCGTCAAAGCGCCCAACCTCACTCAAAAAGTGATTGTAAAATAACGGCAATCTATTGCCTCTCATCTATAAAGCAAACGGCTGCTACCCGTCACGGTTACAGCCGTTTGTTATTTCTCGGTATGATTATTTTATAATTACCTTGGTTGCTTTTTTGCCGTCGGTTTTTATAAAGAACCCGTTTGACGGCTCTTTAACCTCCACTCCGTTGATGTTGTAATATCTCACATCTGGCTCGACGACATCATCAACCGCAACATTTTCAACGCCAGTAATCAAGCCGCCGCTATATGTGGCTGTGATGGGAATAATCACATCATCGGCATAAGTCGATGAAATGCGCAACACGGCATTGTGAGTGTCGCTTGTGGGGTTTACCGGGTTATAAGTCACGGTTAAAGTTGAAGAGGTTGATAGAGCATTTGTTGCCTTGGTCGCAACGGTGAAATACTCGGCATTGTCGCCCGAGATTGTCACCGACAAATCGCCTTTCAGATAAGTGTTGGTAAGTTTTAGAGTCTTGCTCTCAGATGTCGCCGTGTTAAACGACAATGATGTTTCGGCCGGCACAGTCTTGCCTTTTGACAAAGGCAAATCAATGCCGTAGGGCAACGATGCACCTTTATAATAGTTGGTATATCTAATCAAATTCACATTTCGGTCACCGCCGGGGCCGTTGGCAATGTTGAGATACATAAACGGACGGCCATTGGCAGCACGGCGAATTTTTATACCTTCGGGCTCGCCATGCGACATCGACATGATAACGCTTGCTTTTACCTGTCGTCGCAAATGAGATTGACCGGTGCGCCAATTATATGCGTGGAAAATCACCGTAGGCTTGCCATCGATTGACGCTGCATTTTCAACGCCACAACCTTCCATAAAGTAGATATAGTCGCCCGAGATGGTAAAGCCTTGATGGTCCCAAGTCCAAAAACCGCTATCGCCCGTGATTTTGTCATAAGCGTCGGCGCCCTTTTCTATCTGAAACGAACGGATAGTTGCGGGGCGAGCAGCACCGTTCATCAAGTGGTTGATCATCTCGTCCAAGTCATAGATTTCTACACACATCGGTCCGCCTTTTTTGCGCGACAACACAGCGAGATATCGCGATGTCTCGTCAATAGCCGGACAGTGGCCATACCACGAAGAACTTTTCTGCTCATTATCAGTCACGAAATGATATATGGGTCGTGTCTTTTTGTTTATGTCGGTAAATGAAGTAGTGCCTTCGCCACAGTCAACCTTTGACGGATTATCGGCTTTGAGGTTGGCACTGTGATATGGAAACATTGTAATGCCGTTTGAAAGGCAACTTTCGCCTGTCGAGTTGGCCTTGCCATTGCCGCCGCAGCACACCCAATTAGCATCATTGTGGCGGAAAATCACCATATTTGAGCCGTGGCCAGCGTGAATGGCATCAATGTGAGCGCGTTTTTCGTTTGTCGTGTTGGCATTATAAACGCGCGTTATGAGTTGCGCTTCAAGACAGCCATAAGTAGTCAGATTATTGGCCGCGCTCAATTCCTGAATGTGATTGAAATACATATAAGGATTACCGTTATCATCAAAGTCATACTCGCTAATATCAAAACTTTGAGCAACACGGCTGCTGCGTGGATTTTCCCAACCGCTCAACACCTGCTCATAAGACACATTGCTGCTCTCACGGAAATCATAAAACCCGAAACTGCTTGAATAAAAGCGTTCTTGGGCCGACTTTCCCGGCATCTTGATGTGTCCCATACACATATCGCTATTATCAAAATAGTTGTATCGGGCATCAACAGTCACATCGCCCATATAGCCGTCGTTGCAATAAAGCACATAGTTATAGTCGCCGCTCGCATATGATGTTTTGTTAATAAACACATTGCGATGCATCTTGGCAGTAGTAGCCACAGGCACTACATAGGCATCAACATTGTTTTTGTCGCCTTGATAATATCTAATTAAAGCATACAAAGTCTGTCGGCCGGTACATTTGTTAAACTCGTTGTGCGACACATCTATATTTGTTGTTCCCGCCAACGAGTTGCGATTAAGGTAAACACAAAATGCACCGCCTCGCGAACTGACATCGGCACTTGCATCAAACAACGATTGACCTACTTGCAGAAACTTGTTGTTTGTAATCGTGATGTTACCTCGCGAGTTTGCCACCTCGATGCTGTTGCCGCCTTCGGTAAACTGATTGTCATGAATCAAAATAGAGCCATAACCACCGCCGATTTTGATAAACGGGCAAAAGTTGGTGGCAGCCGTTCCGTTAAAATCATTATGCGAAATAGTAATGTTCTCATAGCGGAGTTGCGACACATCGGCGTTGGCATTGGCGTTGTTGTAAACTGAGCCAAACGCAATCACAGGCGTTGAACTGCCAAGTGTTGACGCTTGCACAAGATTATATTTCAAAGTGATGTTTTTTATTGGCGAGCCGTTCTTGGCCGAGGTATTCACCACGCGAGCCGCGCCTGTAAATTTCAAGCCGCTGAGCGTTACATTATCTGCATTAACAGTCACCGTGCCGGTTATGACCGATTCTTTTGCCGTATCGCGTTTTTTTGAACGCACATCTTTCCAACTATTATTCCCATAAATCGACAGACCATTAACACCGATAGTGAAATTATCGGCATAAGTGCCGGGAGCAAGATATATATTATCGTTCTCTTTGACCACACCAAGCACTTCGGCAAGAGTTTTGAAATGTGTTTCGCCAGCCGTAAATACCCGTTGCTGATATATAGTCTGCGCTCCCGCCACATATTCGTTTGACACCAAATAGTCGGTCGCACTCACTGACAAAACACTACATATTGCGACAATTAATGCATAAATCTTTTTCATGGCTAATAGTTTTTAGATTGGTGTTGCAAGTTAGCAAATTTTGCCGTAGATATCAACAACACACCTCCCTTTAATTAAAATTAATTATTCTTTGGCACAAATCAGCACAACACCAACGCTACCTTTCTGCATAAAAACACCGGCCGCAACCTCATCAGTCGCAGCCGGCGCTCATAATATTCACTCCAAATTATTTACTTTTTGAAAAGTTTTATGGGGGTGTTGTTGACAACAAGGATGTATGTGCCAGGGGTGAGGTCGGCTACCGAGAGGTTCATTTGGTATACTTCGTTGCCGGGCTCGGCCTTAACCAATGCTCCGGTCAATGAATAGATTTCGACCTTGACAATGGCCTCGGGCGACTCGATTGTCACCAATGATGTTGCGGGCACGGGATATACTCTCACTGCATCAAACATCACCATTTCTTCAGCACCGGTCAATTCGCCTCTATAATCGGGCGTTGCAGTGGCGTTGGCTTTTGTTGTGTAACTGTTGCCCTCGCTATCGCCATAAATCGCAGTAACCTCTACCGCAAACGGTCGAACTGCGCTCTTATCGGCCACAAGCACATCAATATCGCTGCACACATAGTCAAATGTTATATTATTGTTGTCTTTTGCATAGGTCAAGCCGGCAATAGCCTCGCCTTGGGCATTGAGCATAGCGCCAACACCTGTTGACAAATCAACTGAGCCAAAGTATTTTGCCTCGTTAACAGCAAAAGTGAATTGGGCAACAGGATTTTTGCGTTCGGTGTCTTCCTCGGCCCACAATTCCACTTTGTAGCCGCTGACTGCAAGACGCGTATTGCCTCCAACATTTACGCCAAGCCATTGAGCATTTGCGTCATATTGTTTAACATTGCCGCTATTGTCAAACACTGGACCAACTGCAAAGTTTTGCAATTCGGGCGATGGCGCGACAAAGTCGATTGCCACAGCATTTGACTCGGCCACAGGACCGTCATAGCAGTTGAAGTTGGGGATAATCTTATACTTATAATTGAGAGGACACACAACGCCTTTGTCAACAGTCCAAGTAACGCCTTGATGAACAAACTCATTGACTTCGGTCATGCCTGCATTTACCCATTCGCTTTCCACTTCTTGACCGTTGGCATTAGTATAAACGGTTTTGTATTTCACAAGGTAGTTGTCGGGGGTAGTTTCCCATGCCTTGGGAGCAGTCCAAGTCACCTTGATATTCTGATTATATGCCTCGTCAATACTACCAACAGCCTTGATGTTTTCGCAAGCCACCTCGGGCGAACTTGAATAGTTTATAATATATTTTGCCAAACCGTTGTTGGGTACATAGGTATAAAGCGCAAGAGTGCTGTTGTCAATAATATCAAATTCACACCATGCATTTACCGAAGCAGCATCAGTTGGCAATGTTGCGGCCGAACCGTATGCATTGATTGCCGATGCGAGAGTAGCGCCGGTTGTGCGGTCAATCACAGTGATTTTGCCGTTGCGAGTGAGACCTTCACTTGCTTGGTGGGCAATAATCTCGTGTCCGCCAATATATTCAATGTCCGATGAATTGTAGGGATACCAAGTGTTTTCGACATATTCAAAGCCGTCGACCTCGCTACCGTTCAATGTACACAAGAACATACCGTTTCGGTTAATCATCACATATTTGCCGTCGGCATAGGGGAAGAAACTACTTTCTTTTGCCCAATCCTCATTGTGTGAGCCGCCAAACGAACCGCTAAATGAAGAGTCAGTCAACGGAGTGTCATAAACCACCTCGTTTTGCGCCACACCATTCACAATGGGTATTTTCACAACCTCACGGCCGTTTGTGAGCCACAAAGCGCCCGTGCCGTTGTAGCAGTTGCCCGATGCACGGATAACATTGGTTATACCCGATGTATTGTTTGATGTTGTTCCAGTCGAACTTTTACCCGAAAGCACTGTGTTGTATTTGCCCGACAAACTGATATTCTTGGCATTTGTTGTTGACACAACGACACCAGGGCCTGAACTTTTGGGCAACACGGTTACTTGTTGCATTCGTTTAGAATATCCTGGGCTACTTGCAAAGATGAGGTTGCCTTCGTCGTCGGTACAGATACCGTGGCCGTTAGCACCTGCCGAGCCATATGAGAACGAGCCGTCGGCACCGGTTGCTGCATTCCAATAACTGATGCGCGAGCCGCCCACCATGATGAGATAAACCACATCGTTTGACACTGCTATCTGACGAGGATAAATCTTGTTGCTTGATGAACCGCCATACCATCCGCTACATGAGTGAGTGGTAACTGGAGTGGTTGACATTGTCACACCCGATGATGGTGAATAAGATTGTTGTGAAAGGAACGCCTTGGGATATGAAATCTCATTGGCCTTCACTGTAACCACAGTCGCTTTGAGAGCCTCGCTTGCGGGCGCATATCCTGCACATGAGTAGTCGAGAGTATAGTCGCCCGGTTCAAGATTTTTGAACACAAACGCACCGTTATATTCGTCGTCAGTAACATATTTGTCAACCAATTTGCCGTCTTTGTAAAGCGACACGGTCACATTGTTCAAGGGTTTGTAAATATCGTCGCTGTTTTGATTGGGGATATAATAAGTGTGGCTGAAAGTGGTGTTTCGGTCGCGCACAATACCATAGATATAGCCCACTTTTTCTTTTTCCCAGCCAAAATAATCGGCAATACCGTGAGCATAGGCAATACCTTCGATTTCACACACATCACGATTCATGTGACGGTTTACCGACGGATAATATGAGTGCATGTAGCCTTCTGAGAGAATGCCCACATAACCATGCTTCATCACGCCATAATAGCCATAATATTTTTTGCCACTATAACTGTTTGTTGTTCCCGAGCCGCGAGCCGATGATGTTGTGTAACTTGTGTTACCGTTAATGTAACGCTGCAAGTAATACATGAAATCGACATCACCGCGAACATTGGCTGTCGGGTCGAGCGGAGTTTTCTCCCACTGAGTTTTCCATTCTTCGGTATAAGGCTCATGTGCGATGCTTGCCAAGTGAGGCCAAATAGCCTGACCAAGAGCATAACTACCGTTCACATAGTCAAATGTTGCGTCACCAAATGCAGGCGATGCGTTGGGTTTATAGTCTTCACCGCGATAAATGAGCAACGGATAATTTTCGTTGCTGCCAATCGAACCGTCTGGCGAGGCATTTGAGTGAATTGAGATAAAAACGTCGGGTTTATATTCTTCAACTTCGGCACGAATATCGGCCAAATCACGGTTTATGCCACACTTATTATGCGACATTACCACACCCTGATTTTTGTTGGCACTGCTAAACACGCCACTCGATGCGGTGTTGCGCACACCATAATCTTTCAGTTTGTAGAACAACGCAAGCGCTTTCCACAAATTGGTATTTGACTCGAAAAATCCGGTTGTATCGACTTTTGACGAATTAAATGCGCCATGCTTAACCGTACCCATCGGACGACAGTTACCATCATAGGCTCCGTGTCCGGGATTTATATAAATCTTAACTTGGTCGGGTGATTTTTTGACAACAGCGCCGGTTGCCACTAATGTCGCAGTCAGAGCCAACGCGACAATGCTCATTATTCGTTTGATTTTCATGGTTATGTCTTTTATCATTGCAAAGGTAGAACAAATCTGTTAATTGTCAAACCTTTTCGGTCTGACTATCCACGATTTATCGACCAATTTTGCAGTGTCTCCACTTTTTTTACTAAATTTGCCCATAACAATCAGATATCATTGACAATGAAACGACTAATATACATCGCTATTTTGTGCATAGCCACATCGGCATGCGCCCAAACCGTTAACTATGCCCGTGAGTTTGAAAAAATGGGCATGGTAAATGTGCAAACCATTGACAGCACTATTGTTGTTGACATCAAGTATTCAAGCGACAACAATTTCACCGGCATGAATCTATATGGAAATCTCCACGACGCCTACCTTCGTCCCGAGATAGCCGCCATGCTTGCCAACGCCAACAAGGCCCTTAAAGCAATTGACTCTAACTATTGCCTGGTTGTCTATGATGCCGCACGCCCGTTTAGTTGTCAGAAACTGATGTTTGAAAAAGTGCAAGGCACCGAGTTCAGCCAATATGTCTCAGACCCACACAAAGGAGGCGGACACCACAACTTTGGTTGCGCTGTCGATGTTACATTATTATATAAAGGGGTTGCGGTAGATATGGGTACTGAGTTTGACTGCTTCGACTCGTTGTCACACATTGACAATGAAGAGCAAAATCTTGCTAACGGAACTCTCAGCCGCGAGGCATATAACAATCGTCAAATTTTGCGCAAAGCCATGACCGATGCCGGTTTTGACACCGAACCATGTGAATGGTGGCACTTCTCACACTACCCTATCAAGAAGGTGCGCAAAGAAATGCCACGCATTAATTTCTGATTTATATTACCATTCGATTTTCACAGCCACCGACTGTATTTGAGCCGGAATGGGCGGTGTGAGTTTGGCTATTCTCACCATGCCGCCTTCAATCAGCGGAAACCGTGCCATCAATGCCTCGCGCAGACGGTGGGCCACATGTTCGAGCAACTGTGACGGTTGCGCCATCACTTGCTTGGCCTCCTCTACTATCAACGCATAATTGAGCGTTCCGTCAAGGTCATCGTTAAGCATTGCGGCTTGCATGGGATATTTTACATGCACAGTCACCTCAAACTCATTGCCAACGGCACGCTCCTGCGGCATAACCCCATGATAGGCATACACGCGCAACGCATTCACCTCAATTGTAGTGGTCATGACGGTTTGTTTATCTTATAGTTTTTCAACGAGAGCAAAGTCGAGTTGCTTGCGGTCGAGGTTGGCGCGAGCAATCTGCACCTTTACCTTATCGCCCAAGCGGTAACGCTCGCCACGGCGACGGCCCACAAGACAATAGTTGCGTTCATCAAGTTCAAAGTAATCATCGGGCAAGTCGCGCACGGGAATCAAACCTTCACACTTGTTTTCATCAAGTTCGACATACAAGCCCCACTCGGTTACGCCCGAGATTACGCCTTCATACACCTCGCCCAAGTGGTCGTTGAGATATTCCACTTGTTTGTATTTGATTGAAGCACGCTCGGCATTGGCTGCTAACTGCTCCATATCAGACGAGTGACGACATTGCTCTTCAAGTTTTGCCACATTCACGCTGCGGCCGCCATTGAGATAACGGTCGAGCAAACGGTGAACAAGCATATCGGGATAACGGCGAATGGGCGATGTGAAGTGAGTGTAATACTCAAATCCCAAGCCATAGTGACCGATATTGGTAGTTGTGTATATCGCCTTTGACATTGAGCGAATGGCAAGTGTTGACAATAAGTTTTCTTCGCCCTTTCCTTTAACCTCAACAAGCATGCGGTTGATTGAACGGTTGATTTCAAGCGGAGTGCCTTGTGTTTTCACTTTGTAGCCAAATGCGCGTGACAAAGTTGAAAGGTCCGACAATTTGTCGATATTGGGGACATCGTGCACACGATACACAAATGCTTTTGCTTTCTTTTTGTCGCCTACTTTACCTATGGCTTGCGCCACTGTGCGGTTGGCAAGCAACATAAACTCTTCGATGAGTTTGTTGGCATCTTTTGATTCTTTGAAATACACGCCCACAGGATGGCCGGTTTCATCAATATCAAAACGCACCTCAACGCGGTCAAATTCCACAGCGCCATTGTCATAACGCTGCTGACGCATGATTTTGGCCAAACGGTCGAGTGTGAGAATTTCTTCTGAGTATTCGCCCACACCGGTCTCGATAATCTGTTGCGCCTCTTCATAGGTAAATCGGCGGTTGCTGCGAGTCACTGTGCGAGCGATGCGCGAATTTATCACTTGCGCCTCGTTGTTCATCTCAAAGACACACGAGAATGTAAGTTTGTCTTCATCGGGGCGAAGCGAGCAGATGCCGTTGCTCAAATGCTCGGGCAACATGGGCACAACACGGTCAACGAGATAAACTGATGTGGCACGCTTTTGAGCCTCGCGGTCAATGATAGTGTCGGGAGTTACATAGTGGGTAACATCGGCGATGTGAACACCCACCTCATAGTTGCCGTTTTCAAGTACTCGCAACGACAATGCGTCGTCAAAGTCTTTGGCATCTTTGGGGTCGATGGTCATTGTTGTCACATCGCGCATATCAACGCGTGCGGCAACCACCTCGTCGGTAATGCCGGCATCTATGCGTTGCGCGGCACGGTCAACAGCCTCGGGATAGCGATAGGGCAAACCAAATTCAGCCAAGATAGCGTGAATTTCGGCATCGTTTTCGCCTTTTTTACCGAGAATATCAATCACCTCTCCTTTTGGGTTTTTGTGATCATCGGGCCATATTGTGATGCGCACCACAGCCTTGTCGCCGGTAACACCGCCTTTGAGTTTGTTGCGGGGAATCACAATGTCGTTGGCAAGGAATTTTGAGTCAGTGAGCAAGTAAGCGACATGCTTTTCAACTTGCAAAGTACCGATAAACACTTGGTCGTTTTTCTCAACGATTTCCACCACACGCGCTTCGGGTTCGGCGCCATGACGGTGAGCGGCAATCATCACTTTCACTTTGTCTCCGTTAAGAGCATGCATCGAGTTGCGCTCGGCAACAAATATCATTTCGTTATCATCTTCGACAATCACACCGTTCTTGCCGTTGCTGCGGCGAACAAATGTGCCCAAACTCATACTTGAACGCTGATGAGTCTTATATTTACCGGGTGATGTTTCTACAAGTTCTCCGTCAAATGCAAGACCGGCAAGAATCATTGCCACTTCACGCTGATGCATGGGACTTGCGGCCTTGATAGCCTGCGACACTTGCTTATAGTTGAAAGTCTTGTTTTCTTGCGTAGCAACATACTCGCGCACTCGACGGCGCAATTCCTTGTTTGAGATTTTGCCTCCTTTTGATGATTTTGCCATAGTGATAATTTCTACCGGTGTTTTTATAAAATGAAGGCGCATCGCATAAGCGACACGCCTTTTATATTAAGCGTCAATGTTAGCGTAATTAGCGTTTGCTTCGATAAAGTCTCGACGAGGACCGACTTCGTCGCCCATGAGCATTGAGAAAATGCGTTCGGCTTCGGCGGCATCGTTGATAGTCACTTGTTTGAGAGTGCGGTGTGAGGGCGACATTGTTGTCTCTCTCAATTCCTCGGCGCTCATCTCACCAAGACCTTTATAGCGTTGGATAGTAACCTTGTCGCCATGCTCGGCCATAAAGCGCTGAATATCGACATCGTCCCAACAGTATTTCTCGATTTTGCCCTTCTTGCATTTATACAAGGGAGGAGTTGCGAGATAGAGATAACCTCGTTCGATAACTGGGCGCATGCAACGGAAGAAGAAGGTCATCAACAATGTTGCGATGTGGCTACCGTCAACATCGGCATCGGTCATGATGATAATCTTGTGGTATGCGATGCGTGAAAGGTTAACTTCTTTGGGGTCTTCTTCGGTGCCGATTGTCACACGCATAGCGCGGAAAAGGCTTGTGATTTCCTGATTGTCGAGAATCTTGTGTTCCATTGCTTTTTCCACATTGAGGATTTTACCACGCAATGGGAGAATTGCTTGGAATGTGCGGTCGCGGCCTTGTTTTGCAGTACCACCCGCAGAGTCCCCTTCGACGAGGAACAATTCACATTCTTCGGCATGACGCGATGAGCAGTCCGACAATTTACCGGGCAAGCCACCACCCGAGAGGGGCGATTTGCGTTGGATTTTTTCGCGGGCATTGCGAGCAGCGTGACGAGCCTGTGCGGCAAGCACCACTTTCTCAACAATAGTTTTTGCCTGCTTGGGATGCTCTTCCAAATAGTATTTCAAAGCCTCGCTCACTGCTGTCTGCACAGCGCCGATAACTTCGTTGTTACCGAGCTTGGTTTTGGTTTGGCCTTCAAATTGAGGCTCCATAACCTTAACCGAAACAACGGCTGTGAGACCTTCGCGGAAGTCGGCAGGGTCAATATCGATTTTAACCTTATCGAGCAATTTTGAGTCTTCGGCATATTTTTTGAGCGTAGATGTCAAACCGCGACGGAAACCTGTCAAGTGAGTACCGCCTTCGATAGTGTTGATGTTGTTCACATAAGAGTAAACATTTTCGTTAAACGAACTGTTGTAAGTCAACGCCACTTCTACGGGGATGCCTTGACGCTCGGTATTGAGGTGGATTACATCGCCAATGAGCGATTCTTTGTTACCGTCGATATATTCAACAAACTCGCGCAAACCGTCTTGCGAGAAGAATACTTCGTGTTTGGGTTCGCCCGCTTCGTTCACTTTGCGCTTGTCGGTAAGCGACAAATGAATGCCTGCATTCAAGAACGCGAGGTCACGAAGACGATTGGCCAATGTGCCATAGTCATATTCGGTTACGGTAAACACACTTGCATCGGGCAAGAATGTCACGCAAGTACCAGTACGGTCGGTCTCGCCCTCTACGCGCAATTCGGTCGTGGGCTTACCATAGGCATATTCCTGAACATGCACTTTGCCTTCGCGGCACACTTCGGCACGGAGATATGATGACAACGCGTTCACACATGATACACCCACACCGTGGAGACCGCCCGACACTTTGTAAGAACCTTTGTCAAACTTACCACCGGCGTGAAGCACTGTGAGAACCACTTCGAGAGCCGATTTGTTTTCTTTTTCGTGCATACCCACAGGGATACCACGACCATTATCGACTACTGTTATAGAGTTGTTTTCGTTAATTGTTACATCAATATGGCTGGCATATCCGGCAAGAGCCTCGTCGATAGAGTTATCCACCACTTCATAAACCAAGTGATGAAGACCTTTCACACCGATATCACCAATGTACATCGCAGGACGCTTGCGCACCGCCTCCAAGCCTTCCAAGACCTGAATACTACTCGCGCCATATTCCTCTTTTTCTTCTGACATATATTTTGTTTTGATTGATTTTGTTCGTTTAATTTCACGCGCCGCAAGCCGTTAAAAACGGCCGCTCGGCACAGGTCGTTAAAAACCAAACAAAATTACTAATAAATTATGTGATTACCAAATTTCACAAAGCGATTTTAACGCGTTTTTCAAGATTATTTCAACGCAGAGCCTATCAAACCCACATCCAAATGCAACACACGCCAAATTTGCGCCTCAAAACAGCCAAAATACGCAAATTTCGCCCAGCCTTCAACAATGATTTCCACACCCACACCAAATCAGCCCCACAAAACAGAACGAATACCCCATCTCTATACAGCCAAATTGACAGCACACCCCACCAACGCCACACACCCATCCACCCCATTTCCGCCACAACCCTCACCCACCCTAATTATCCAACAATTTTCAGACATAACCCTATATTTTGCCAACCGATTTTCATCTGCACCGACGACCCGCCCGCCACAAAAACAACGGCCAAAATAGACAAAAGCACCCTAAAATCGGCCCAAATTGTAAAAAAATGCAAAAATATCACAGATTATTTGCCGAATGTTTGGAGGATTCAAAAATAGTCCCTACCTTTGCATCGCTTTTAACAACCGGGATGTAGCTCAGCCAGGTTAGAGTACGCGTCTGGGGGGCGTGTGGTCGGAAGTTCGAATCTTCTCATCCCGACTGGTTAGCAAAAGGACCTAAGCAATCGCTTAGGTCTTTTTTTGTTCCCGGCCAAAACCTTATAGAAAAACCGCGGCAGGGTGGACAAAAAGTAGGATGAAACCTTTGTAATGCACTGAAATACATATCTTTGTAAAGAAATTCATTGATATGGTAAAAAAAATGCTTTTTTTGTGGCTCAAATAAGGTCGTTAAAAACGGCATGAGAAGCCGA
>JAFZHD010000026.1 GCA_017555085.1 Muribaculaceae bacterium
ATTTCGGCTTGTTGACCGCCTGACCGCTGTCAGCGCTCGTTCTCAAAAGCGAGTGCAAAGGTAGACATTTTTATGTTATAAAACATATTTTTGAGGGTTTTTCTTTTCCAATTTAACATCAATTAAGAATTAAGGGCGCAGTGCGCGGACCATACCGGACACCAACAACCGGGTTAAACAGCTGACGGCTTGGCCGTTGAGCAAAAAACAGAGGGGTTACCACGAAAAACAGCCGATTTGCCGCGGAAAGCGGCCATCAGGCATAAAAAATCTATAAAGACTGTGGAATCTATAAAAACCGCCCAACAAAAAAAATAAGGCAGCCAAGGCCGCCTTATATATAATAATGTAATTTAGGTGTTATTTTTTATTTGCAATGGCTAATGCTTTGCGGCCCGCATCGGTCATCAACCCCCTACTTTCTAGTTCTAGGCAGCGCTGTTTGTTAAGTTCAGTCCAATTGCTGCGCACACGCCGTGGCGACAGGCGTTGCACCAACCGACCGTCATGCAATTTTTTCTTCGTGGAATCAATCCAACCAAAACACAACGCCTCTTCAACAATATCAACATAACGAATCGCATTCCACTGCGGCTTATGCACTACATAAGACACTACCCAACATTCTTTCGCTGTTTGATGGTTATTTTGCAACCACAATCTCAACTCGGCTCTGTCGCTGAATGTCAATATTGATTTCACTTCCATTCCCCACAAAGAAAAAGCGAGAGCACGAGGCCCTCGTCTTTTGTGTTATTAGATAATCTTTTCAAGTGATGCAACATTGCGCGCTACATCTTCGTCGCTGACCTCATAGTTGGCCAAGTCGCCCGATATGTAACTATCGTAAGCTGCCATATCAATCAGACCGTGGCCCGAGAGGTTAAACAAGATAGTTTTCTGCACGCCCTCTTCTTTCGCCTTCAACGCTTCGCGAATTGCTGTTGCGATTGCGTGCGAACTTTCGGGAGCAGGGATAATGCCTTCGCTTTGGGCAAACATGGTAGCAGCCTTGAATGTTTCGAGTTGCGGAATATCAACAGCCTCGATAAATCCGTCTTGCTTCATTTGGCTGACAATGTGACCCGCACCGTGATAGCGCAAACCGCCGGCGTGAATATTTGCGGGAGAGAAATTGTGGCCGAGGGTGAGCATGGGAATCATGGGAGTATATCCGGCCTCATCACCAAAGTCATATTGGAACACACCTTTTGTCAACTTGGGACAAGATGCGGGCTCAGCTGCAATGAAACGAGTGTTGCGGCCGTCAAGGAAATTATGGCGAAGGAAGGGGAACGAAATACCGGCAAAGTTACTACCGCCACCGAAACAGCCGATAACAATATCGGGATATTCGCCAGCCATTTCCATTTGCTTTTCTGCTTCAAGACCGATTACGGTTTGGTGCAACGACACATGGTTGAACACCGAGCCGAGGGTATATTTACAGTTGGGCGTAGATTGAGCAAGTTCGATAGCCTCCGAAATCGCAGTACCGAGCGAACCTTGATAGTTAGGCGTATCGGTAAGAATGCGACGGCCAGCACGAGTTGACATACTGGGCGATGCGATAACCTGCGCACCATAAGTCTGCATAATAGAACGACGGTAAGGCTTTTGATGATACGAAACCTTAACCATATACACCGCCAATTCGAGACCAAAGTGTTTTGCAGCCATTGAGAGCGCAGCACCCCACTGTCCGGCACCGGTCTCGGTTGTGATGTTAGTTACACCTTGTTTTTTATTGTAATAAGCCTGCGGAATTGCCGAATTGAGTTTGTGCGAACCGACAGGGCTTACACTTTCATTCTTGAAATAAATGTGCGCGGGAGTGTCAAGCATTTTTTCCAATCCGCGAGCGCGCACCAAAGGCGTAGGACGCCAAATGCGATACATTTCACGCACTTCGTCGGGTATTTCAATCCAACGGTCGGTGGTGTTCATTTCCTGATTTGCCAATTCTTCGGCAAAAATGGGATACAAATCCTCGGCCTTCATAGCCTCTTTGGTTTGAGGATTGAGAATGGGGCGAGGTTTCACGGGCATATCAACAACAACATTATACCATGCCTCAGGTATATCAGATTCTTGCAATAAGAACTTTTTTGAATCAATCATAGATAGTCGTATTTTATATTTATCGCATATTCGTTATTAATATGCCACAAAGTAAATCATTATTTATTATTTATGCAAATTATTTTGAATATTTCGTATCCAAAAACTCATTTTACGTATATTTATACCGTTTTTATTCCGAAATCATCTCCAAAAATGCATTTTCATCAATAATTTTGACGCCGAGCGAAGTTGCTTTTTCAAGTTTGGCAGGGCCCATATTCTCGCCGGCGAGTACATAATCGGTTTTCTTTGAGATTGAGCCTACATTTTTGCCGCCATGTTTCTCAATGAGCGCCTTGTATTCATCGCGCGAATGGTGAGTGAATGTTCCGCTAATCACAATTGATTTTCCTGCAAGTCGGTCGGTGCGGTCGCTTTCATCTTCTTGCGGCATCGACATTTGCACGCCCGCAGCACGCAATCGCTCAATGATATTGTGATTTGACTCTATACCAAAATACTCGACAATACTCTCGGCAATGCGTGGACCGATATCATCAATCGCGGTCAACTGCTCAACCGACATTGACATCAGCGTGTCAATATCGCGCACATACTTTGCCAATTTCTTTGCCACAGTTTCGCCCACATACTGAATAGACAACGCAAACAACACGCGCTCAAAAGGCACATTTTTAGAATCGGCAATACCTTTCATCACACGCTCGGCACTGCGATTTGCAAAACGGTCGAGCACTGCCACTTGCTCGTGAGTAAGATCATAGAGGTCGGCAATATTGCGAACAAGCCCCGAGTCAAACATCAACTGCGCGGTTTCGCCACCGATACCGTCAATGTTCATCATGCGACGGCCTACGAAATGCTCAATGCGGCCTATCATCTGTGGCTCGCATTCAAATTTATTGGGACACACCCATGCAGCCTCGCCCTCAACCCTCACCAACTGTGTACCACACGAAGGGCAATTCGTCACAAACGTCAACGGAACGGCATTGGCAGCGCGGGCCGAGGTATCGACACCAGTGATTTTGGGAATAATCTCGCCACCCTTTTCGACATACACCATATCGCCGTCGTGAATGTCGAGCGAACGGATAACATCTTCGTTATGCAACGATGCACGGCGCACAACAGTACCCGAAAGTTGCACCGGTTCAAGATTTGCGACAGGAGTGATTACTCCCGTGCGGCCAATCTCAAACGAAACACTCAACAAGCGAGTCAAGCCGCGCTCGGCAGGAAACTTATAGGCAATGGCCCAACGGGGCGACTTGGCAGTAAAACCGAGATTTAACTGCTGACGCAACGAGTTGACCTTGAAAACCAAGCCGTCGGTAGCAACTGGCAACTGCTTGCGCTGAACATCCCAATACTTGATATATTCGTCAATCTCATCAAGCGAGCGCATGAGAGTTGTGGCATCTGAAATTTTGAAACCCCACTTGCGCGCTTCCATCAAGTTATCATAATGGTTATCGCACGGCAAGTTATCTCCTATTATATAATATAGGTATGCATCGAGGCCGCGACGAGCCACCTCGGCAGGATTTTGCAATTTGAGCGTGCCGGCAGCCGCATTGCGAGGATTGGCAAACAACGATTCCTCGTTATACTCGCGTTCCTTATTAATACGGTCAAATTCGTCCCACGGCAACACAATTTCGCCACGGATTTCAAATGACTGCGGGATATTGTCACCTGTCAGCACAAGCGGAATGCTCTTTATGGTCATAACATTTTCGGTAACGACATCGCCTTTCTCGCCATCTCCACGCGTAACTGCACGCACGAGGCGGCCATTTTCATATATCAGAGAAATAGATGTGCCGTCAAACTTCATCTCGCCCACCACCTCAAAAGTCTCTCCCGAGAGAGCCGTGGTTGTTCGACGCACAAAGTCGCCCACCTCTTCAATCGAATAGGTGTTGCCCAACGACAGCATGGGATGAATGTGCTTTACCTGCTGAAAGCCTTTGCCCAAATCGCTACCTACACGGCGAGTCGGCGACAAAGGGTCGTCCCATTCGGGATGCTGCGCTTCGAGCGCTTCAAGTTCCTTCATGAGCATGTCAAAGTCGCGGTCGGATATTTCCGGCGCGTTCAGCACATAATAGTTGTGATTATGACGATTAAGTTCGGCTCGCAAAAATTCTATGCGTTTGCGGTCCTCTTCAAATATATTATCCCATAAACTTTCCATACTACAAAATTAAACTATTTATTGAGATAATGACACAAAATTGTCACAAAAATTATTGGCACGGTATTTGCGACATTTATAAGACAAGAAAACACATGTTTAACTAATACTAAAAACAATCACATGAAAGCAAAAATTCACAATCTCATTGTGCTTGACAAGAGTGGCTCTATGCACTCAATCGCAAACCTTGCCATCGGCGGCGTAAACGAAACCATCGGCTCAATCAAATCAGACAACAAACAAAACGCCGAAACCACCGAACAATTTGTATCGCTCTACGCATTCTGCGGCTGCGACTCGCGTTACATCATGCAAAATGTTCCTGCCGAAGAAGCAAAAGTCATCGGCGCCGAAGACTACATGCCTTGCTGCAACACTCCTCTCTATGACTCGCTCGGCAAAAGTATCAACGACCTCTACAACCTCATCAAAGATGATGAAAACGCAACCGCATCGGTAACAATCATCACCGACGGCTACGAAAACTCGTCAAAAGAGTATGACCACACAGCCATCAAATCGCTCATCGAGCGTCTCAAAGGCGAGGGTTGGCTCTTTGCCTACATCGGTGCCGACCATGATGTTGAAAAAGTGTCAATTTCATTATCGATCGACCACCACTTGGAATTTGAGAAAACACACAAAAGCACAGCCGAAATGTTTGCCCGCGAACGCAGTTCTCGTTCGAAATGGAACACGCGAGTCGCAAAAGGTTTCTCATCAGGCCTATGTTCGTTCAAAGAGACCCTCGTTGGCATCAACAGAGACAAGTATTGGGATGACGACGAAGACGAAAACGGCAACGACTACAAAAAGTAATCAATGCCGACACTACCCAAAACAGGCAGGGTGGACAAAAAGTAGGATGAAACCTTTGTAATGCACTGAAATACATATCTTTGTAAAGAAATTCATTGATATGGTAAAAAAAATGCTTTTTTTGTGGCTCAAATAAGGTCGTTAAAAACGGCATGAGAAGCCGAA
>JAFZHD010000027.1 GCA_017555085.1 Muribaculaceae bacterium
TAGACGAAAATCCACCGCCTCAACTGACTCTTTTCGATTGGAGGGGCTTGTAAATCGAAAAAAAGAATCTCAACCGCATTAAATCTGCGATTGAGACACTATTTTTATGCTGTATCGATTTTTATCGGACAGCAATAGTTTAGTTTAGTCCATTGGCTATATACCCAAAACGGACTAAACTTATTTTTGCTTAGACAGCATAAAATATGCTGGCGAAAAAAGAAATCATTGCAACTTCTCTCTTCGTCAGCTTTGTTTTATATCTTATAAGGAGGAGTCCAAAGTGAAAACAAGAACAATCGGACAGGTCAGACTAATGGTGTTGCAGCGCGACGAGAATATTGCGCGCGAACTTCTTGCGAATAATTTGCCTTTGGACTCTATTGAGGATTAGCCTCTGAGGGCTCCTCTTGCTCTACGATATTATCATCAGCCACAACCTCTCGGGGAGTGGGGTTGATGATATATTCGTTATAATAGGCCAACACGAGCGTTGTCAAGGGCAAGGCGATGATGAGTCCCATAAAGCCGAGCAACGAGCCCCACACCGACAACGACAGCAATATGATGACCGGATTGAGGCCCATGGTCTTGCCCATGATTTTGGGCACTATATAGCCGTCTTGTATCACTTGCACAACGGCATACACCACCATGCAGGCCAAGAACATTCCCCAAAAACTGCCGCCGGTGTTTGCGGCATAAACCACACACAGCAATGTTGTGGGCACAATAGATATGAATTGCAGATAAGGCACAAGGTTGAGCAGCCCGATAAACAGTCCCAGAGCGATGGCCATGGGCATGCCGATGAGGAGAAAACCGATGCTGAACATTATGCCTACACACAGCGCCACAAGCGCCTGTCCGCGAAAATACTGATTCATGCTCACTTTGATGTCGTTGCCCACTTTGAAAATCACTTCACGATATTTGGGCGGAACGATGGCACGGAAGCCGCGCATCACACGGTCGTAGTCGGCCATGATAAATACAAGATAGAGCAATGCCAAGAACCAACCGACAACGCCCATCACAACATCAAAACCGCTGCTTAAAAACGACAACATAGAGTTGACAATGGCGCTCCAATCCTGACGCGACAAGATGGTTGATATGTGGTTAAAGTCGATGTGGTCGCGAATAAAGTCGTGTACCCCGGCCGACAGCATGGTTACATTTTCGCTCGATGCATATTGGCGGAAAATGGCCGACACTTGCGAGAACTCGTCAAATATCATCGGCACCACAAAATAGCCGATAGCGCCCAACGCACACACCACTTCGAGCAAAGTAGCGGTAATGGCCACCCCACGGCCGTTCAGGCGCATGATGCGGCGGTTGAGTTGCACCAAAGGTTCGAGCATATAAGCCACCAAACACGCCACGCAAAACGGCAACAGCACATCAGACAGACGGTTGAGCAACCAAAGCAAACCCACCACAATGGCAACGCCGATAATGATGCGTACCACGCGGTCAAATGTATAGGGGCGAGAGATTGATTCCATAAAAAAATGCTATAAATCAAGTTTAGACCACGAATATAACAATTATATTTCTGATTTTCGCTAACTTTGCACTAATTTATCACAAACAATAACCAATCAAAACAATGGCAGAAACTCTAAAACAAGCCTTGAACGACAAGGCATGGGCTCGATGGACAGCGCTGTTGCTTCTTGCGATGGCAATGTTTTTCAGTTACATTTTCATGGACATTCTCTCTCCCATCAAAGACCTTATGCAATCGACTCGCGGTTGGGACTCAACTGCATTCGGCACAATGCAAGGTTCTGAAACATTCCTCAATGTGTTTGTATTCTTCCTCATCTTTGCCGGTATCATTCTCGACAAGATGGGTGTTCGCTTCACAGCCGTACTCTCGGGTGCAGTGATGCTCATTGGTGCCGCCATCAACTGGTATGCAGTCACCGACATGTTTATGGGCAGCGGACTCGAACAATGGTTTACCGACAACCTCAACTACATCCCCGTCTTTGACGAGTTGGGCATCTCGCCCTTCTATGAAGGCATGCCTGCATCGGCCAAATTTGCCGCAGTGGGCTTCATGATATTTGGTTGCGGTGTCGAAATGGCCGGTATCACAGTGAGCCGCGGTATCGTTAAATGGTTCAAAGGCCGCGAAATGGCACTCGCCATGGGCTCTGAAATGGCATTGGCACGCTTGGGTGTAGCCACATGTATGATTTTCTCACCCGTATTTGCACGCTTGGGCGGCACTATCGATGTATCGCGCTCGGTAGCATTTGGCGTTGTGTTGCTCATGATTGCCCTCATCATGTTTATCGTTTACTTCTTCATGGACCGCAAACTCGACAGCCAAACAGGCGAGGCCGAAGAAAAAGACGACCCCTTCAAAATCTCGGACTTGGGCAAAATTCTTTCAAGCAGCGGTTTCTGGTTGGTAGCATTGCTCTGCGTACTCTATTACTCGGCAATCTTCCCCTTCCAAAAATATGCGGTTAACATGCTTCAATGTAACCTCACATTCCACGAAGTTGCTCCTGACTCGTTCTGGGCTACAAACACCGTGACAATCATTCAATATGCTATCATGCTCGTTGTGGCTGCCACTGCATTTGCAAGCAATTTCACAAAGAAAACAACGCTCAAAATCGGCCTCTTGGCAACATCGGTAGCATCGCTCGTTGCATTCTGCTACATGGGCTACATGCGTCAAAGCGCCGAAACAGTGTTTGCCGTATTCCCCTTGTTGGCTGTGGGCATCACTCCCATTTTGGGCAACTATGTTGACCACAAAGGCAAAGCGGCATCAATGCTCGTACTCGGCTCGGTGTTGCTCATCATTTGCCACCTCACATTTGCCTTCGTTCTTCCCGCATTCAAAGGCAGCCCCGTGGCAGGTACAATTCTCGCATATGTGACCATTCTCGTGCTTGGTTCAAGTTTCTCACTCGTGCCCGCATCATTGTGGCCTAGCGTGCCCAAACTCGTTGACCCCAAAATCATCGGTAGCGCCTACGCACTCATCTTCTGGATTCAAAACATCGGTTTGTGGCTCTTCCCCATGCTCATCGGCAAAGTGCTCGACTCAAGCAACCCCGAAATAGTTGAAGGTCTTGCCAACGGCACTATGACTCCCGAATATGCCGCTACACACTATAACTACACAGCACCCCTTGTGATGCTCGCATCATTGGGCGCGGCGGCACTCATCATCGGCTTTATTCTCAAAGTTGTTGACAAGAAAAAAGGCCTCGGCCTCGAAGAGCCAAACATCAAAGCCGAATAAGTTGCACAATCGACAAAACAGTCTTTAATAATTAAATTCAACTGTGTGACTGTATATTCAATACAATAAAATGGCTTGACATTCAAGCCATTTTATATTTTAGGACTCCTTATTTGTGAAATTATGAACATAGCGTTCATTCACAAGTATAGCCATAAGATTTCAACACAAAATGAGCAAAACATTAGTTACTATCGCAATTACACTACTCTTAATCATTCTAAAAGTGATTAGTGTTATATATATGTGCAAGGACAATGGCGAGTTTGAGTCAGAGAAAAAAGAGATTCTTGAAAGGCGCAATTATCTTGTAGACAAACTTGTCACAACGCCCCAAGAAATATTAAACATGATGCCGGCATCAATCGGAACTCAGTTCCAAGGCGAATGGGCTCTATATTCATGCTCTATGCTTTCTGCTTCACTGGTCAATATCTCCAAACTATATCCCGAGACCAAATCAGAAAACATCAAGCATATTGACTCTCTTATCAATATCGTAATGTCAACGGAAATACGCCATTACGACACAATGAGATGGAGAGAAGACCCATTGACAAGTCTTGATGGCGATAAGAGCCATGTATCTTATATCAGCCATTTGGCTTGGATGATATGCGGTTACAAGGAAATCGGCGGTGAAAGCAAACATGATGCTCTGCTTACCGACCTTTGCGAAGCGATGAATCGCAGATTGGAAGCAAGTAAGGGCTTTAATTTACCTACATATCCCGGCGAAGCAATCTATGTTCCTGATATGCTCGTTGCCATTGTAGCTTTGGATATGTATGCCGATATGAACAATGGAAAATATAAACCAACCGTTGAAAAGTGGATTGAGAAGGCTCAAACCGACTGGATTGACAACGAAACCGGGCTGCTTGTATCATTTCTCAACAATGATGGATGTCAAATAGAAGACTCACCTGTAAAGGGGTCTTATTCGGCTCTGAATTGTTATTACTTATCGCTTATCGACGAAGCATTTGCCAAGTCTCAATACGAAAAAACAAAATCGTTGTTCTGGAAGGGCGGAATACTGCCCGGATTGAAAGAGTATTGGGATAAAAGTTGCTCCTTCGGAATGGACATTGACGCTGGCCCTATTTTGTTTGAACTAAGCCCATCGGGCACGGCATTCTTTGTGGGAAGTGCAACATTCTTTGATGACAAATCAACCAGAAACAAACTACTTCGCACTGCCGAGACAACCGGCCACACTATAAAATGGGGTGAGAAACGCCATTATCTCCTCGCCAATATAGCATTGGTCGGCGAATCAATTATGCTTGCAATGCGAACCAATGCAAAATGGAATTAATGCCGAAACACCGTTTGCCAACCGAATAAGTCGCACACATACTACAAACATAGCGAGAGTTGCTCATTGCGGGTGACTCTCGTTTTTTGTCCCGGGTGTCCCAGGTGTCCCATCCCCATGAGGCGGGACACTTGGGACAGTTTGGGACACTCAATCGGTCATGGATAAAGTTGTGTGATAATCGCAACAAAACGGGTGTTCACGGTTGTATCTTTGTATCACGAAAACATACTGCACTCACCGTTAACCACTGTTCAAAACTTATTCAGTATAAGGAAGAATGGAGGAAGGGGGAGTGTATATATTCATTTCTTCAAAATAAATATATCTATATGTAGTGCTGCGCAATGTTCTCGCTATGCTCGACCATGCTTGCACACAATCAATGCCCACAAGCAACAAGTTTTGTTCACTGAACACAGACAAAATGCTCTGTGTACACACCCGACAGCCGTAATCGTGGGCAACACACAAACCTCTGTCACTAAACAACTTGCCGTGAATGAGTATCAACACACTAACGCAACAAAACCATGTGCATATATATTTGTCCCAGTGTGTCCCATTCCTGACAGTGGGACAGTTTGGGACAGTTTGGGACAGTTTGGGACAACCTTTAGACAAAAAAATCTCCCTTTGACCGAGAGGGCAAGGGAGATTATAGGTTAGTGTCGCGATATAGTTTATCACGCGACAATATGGATGTTATTCCAATTCTTTGATGCTTGCGGTGTAGATGGCGTTGACAATGGTTTTGAGCAAGTCTTTGCCTTCAACGCCTGTGTAGCCGTTGGTCATTGCCACAATGCCCCAATTATCGGCCGGACTCCAAATCATGATGCTGCGCAATCCGTATGCACCACCTGTGTGGCCTATGGGGTAATTGCCGGGAGTGTTATATCGGGCTTCGTCAACAAAATCAATAAACTCGCGCAGGCAGAGTCCATATTGCTCTTCGCCTTTGTTTTTGGCTATCCAAACGGGTGTTTGCATGGCGCGCGCACTTTCTTCCGAAATGATGCGTGTGCCATTATATTCGCCATAGTTCATGTGCATCATCATGTATTGCGCAAGGTCGCAAGCCGAGATTTTCACACCGCCTGTGGGCGAAAACATGGGAGCCGAATAGCCCAAGACATAAGCGGGCATATCCTTGGCACGGCTTGCATAAGCGCCTTTTGCCTCTTGATACACGCCGTCGCGTATGCGATAGATGCGTGCAATACGGCTTGTGTCGAGCGAATCGACGTTATGACCGCCATAAAGGCCAAGCGCATTGATTACATTTTGGCGCACATAATTGTCAAATCTGATGCCCGACACTTTTTCAAGTATAGTTCCCGCAAGGTTGAGGCCCATATTTGAGTAGTTATACCCCTCGCCGGGTTTGTAACCAAAGTATGAGTCGGCACAGTCGCCGTTGACTGCGGGGTTAAGATGGTCTAATGTCGAGTAATCGTCTTTGTCGCGAATGCTCGCTGTGTGTGACAACACCATGCGAAGCGTGATGGGCACATCGGGGTGGTTGGGGTTACGCAATGTGAAACCAATCAGGCTGCTCACATCATCGTCAAGCGAAATGATGCCTTTGTCAACAAACTGCAACAATGATGTCGCGGTAAACGACTTTGAAATAGATGCAATTCTCATCACATCGTCGTTGGTGAGAGCGATTGAGTCATCAAGGTTTTTGTAGCCAAACGATTGGTTATACACGATTTTGCCGTCTTTGACCACAGCGGCCGACAGACCCACCATTTGAAACTCGTCAAAAACACCTTGAAGGGCTTGGTCGGTCAACTCTTGGCGCGAAACACCGCTTGCCGCCATCATCATCACCGATGCGACAGCCATGGTTATAGTCGTTAGTATTCTCATATTTTTGTGTCGGTTGTTCAGTTTCTAAAAGGGTTTGCGATATTTGTCGGGAGCAGAGTCGTCGAGAATGCTCAGATAGGAATTGTAGCGCGACTGTGCGATGCGGGCTTCTTCAAGGGCTTGCAGCACGGCACATCCGGGTTCATGGGTGTGGGTGCAGTCGCCATATCGGCACTCGCTTGAAATCTCAAATATCTCGGGAAAGAAATGTGCCACCTCATGCTCGTCAAAGTCAATCGTGCCAAAGCCTTTTACCCCGGGAGTGTCAATCAGATAACCCGAGCCGTCGGGCAAGGGGAACATTTCAGAGAATGTTGTGGTGTGCATACCGGTGTCGTGGGTTGACGAAATCTCGGCTGTGCGCAACTGCAAGTCGGGCATCAGCGCATTGATGATTGATGATTTGCCAACACCAGAATTGCCCGAGAACAACGAAATATTGCCGCTCAACATGTCGCGCAAGGCATCAATGCCCTCGCCCGACTGCGCCGACACTTCAAGCACCTTATAGCCGATTGAGCGATAGAGATAGGCCACAGCGTCGAGCAACTCGCGGTCGTCATCATCGGTGAGCAGGTCTATCTTGTTTATCACAATCACAGCCGGCACACGATAGGCCTCGGCAGTGGCGAGAAAGCGGTCGATAAAAGTGGTTGAAGTCACCGGATGGGCAAGCGTTACGATGAGAAACGCACAATCGACATTGGCCGCAATGATGTGCGACTCCTTCGACAAATTGCTTGCGCGGCGAATAATATAGTTTTTGCGAGTGTCAATCGCCGTGATAAAGGCCGTGCCGTCGGGAGCAAGTTCCGACAGAGTCACACGGTCGCCCACAGCCACGGGGTTGGTGGTACGAATGCCTTTAAGGCGAAAGTTTCCCTTGATTTTACATCTAATCTCGTTGTTGTCGTCGGTTTTGACGATATACCAACTTCCTGTGTTTTTTATTACTAATCCTGTCATAAATAGGTTAAAGGAGCGTGTTGTTATTGTCCGATTATGGTTGCCACAATGCGTCGGCTGCCGCCACAGTCGCGAAATTCCATCAGATAAACCCCTTGCCAAGTGCCCATATTGAGACGGCCGCCCGTAATGGGTATCATCACCGATGCACCTGCCAAAGTCGACTTGGCATGGGCGGGCATATCATCGTCGCCCTCATAGGTGTGACGGTAATATGGCTCGTTCTCGGGAACAAGGTGATCAAAAATCTCGTTCATATCGCGGCGAACTAACGGGTCGGCATTTTCGTTAATAGTAAGCGCCGCCGATGTGTGCTTGACAAATAGGTGAAGCACACCCACTTGCGGCAAATCGGGCAAATTGCGCTCTATTTCGGCTGTCACCAAATGACATCCGCGTGGACGCGCAGCTAATGAAAACTCGACTTGTTTTACCATAAATCGCTATTTTTTTTAGCAAATATAGCACAAAAATGCATTTTTGGCAACCTATATGTATGATTATTTGCAATTTATTATTAAATTTGCATCAGATTTGAGAAAATTGAAATTTTAATTAATTAATTTATTACTACACAAATGGTAGAAACAATTGGTACATGGGCTGGTCTCGTTTGGAACGCCCTCAACGAAAATGAAGTTTTAGGTAACAAAGAAATCAAGAAAGTAACAAAACTTAAAGACAAAGAACTCTATGCTGCAATCGGTTGGTTGGCTCGCGAAGGCAAACTCAACATCGCAGAAAGCGAAGACGGCAAAGAACTCGTTCTTTCACTCGTTAAGTAATTAATACTACCCTACAAAACAAAGCGGACTGAGATACCTCGGCCCGCTTTGTTGTTTTTTAGATACATCTTATTATATTTCACTACCTCAACATGTTGGCGCGTGCGGGGTCTATGCCCAATTTGCGCGCCATCTGCACATCGGCTTCGGCATCAGCATTGCGATAGCGGCGTTTGTTCAGATAGGCACGATAGATATAAGCCTCGGCATCGTCGGGCGTGATGCTCAACCATTCGGCTATATCGTTTGAAGCCTCATCGAGTTGGTCGGTCATCAGGTAGCATGCCGCACGGCCGCGATAATACTCCACATCTTTTGATTGGTTTATCAGTTTGGTATATTCCACAATGGCATCAAGCGGACGGTTTGTAGCCGTGTAGAGCGATGCCAACGCCTCCATTGTCAAGCGATTGCCGGGAAAATGGCGTTGCAACACACCACAATCACGCTCGGCAGTAATCAAGTCGCCACCCGACAGAGCCATCATGGCACGCATGAAACGAGGCTCAACCACCATAGAGTCAAGTTCAAGAATATGGGTATAGTCATAAAAAGCCTCGGCATTGCGGCCCATTGACTGCAACACTCGCGCACGGTTGCTCAACACCGTTACCGACACGGGAGCAATGCGGTGGGCCTGATTGAGAATATCGAGCGCAAGGCTGTCTTGACCCGCATTCAATCTCACTATGCCCATGTTTGACATCAGCAACACATTGGCGGGATTGCCGGGCTCGAGGCGCATAGCATCAAGCATCAGCGAGTCGGCATCAAGCCACCGGCACTCTGCTATCGCGCTATCGGCCTCATTTATAAGTTGCATATATCGGTCGCTCTGCGCATTACACTCCACCGAGTGAAACGCCACGGCAAAAAATATTATCAACAATAACTTTGAAACATTCATGTTGTTTTGATTGAAAGAGTTAACTCGCCGACAAAGTTAAACAATCTCGGCAAAACCACCGTCAATGTTAATATTTTATTGTCGATATTTTTTGATTATTTGATATAAGTTTTCTAATTTTGCACAAAATGTATAGTATAACCCGACATATCGAATATCTCATCAGCCGACACGACTGCGTAGTTGTGCCCGGTTGGGGTGCGTTTATAGCACAATATCAGCCAGCGCGCATTGATGCCGCGAGTGGTCTCATTGTGCCGCCAAGCCGTGCCATTTCGTTCAACCAGTCGGTTATGCACAACGACGGATTGCTCACATCATCAATCGTTCGCCGCGAGAAAGTGAGCCATGAAGCAGCTCTCGATGCTATCAAACGCGAAGTGAGCATGCTCCGACTCCAACTCGACACCAACGGCGAGGTTGCCATGGGCCGCTTGGGCATGTTCAGCAAAGACAACAGCAACATGTTGTTCACACCCTCAAGCGACAGCATCGTTTCGGCACAATTCATGGGATTGCCCTCTGTTAGCACCCGCAAAGCCGCCGAAGAAACCGTTGTTGAAGAAAAGCCCCGTCGCCACGATGTTATATATGTACCCGTGAGCCGCAACATTTTCAAAGTTGCAGCATCATTGATACTCCTCATCGGCCTCGGAATCACATTGTCAACACCCGTCTTGGTTGACGACACCAACACCGATTTTGCATCAATCTCTGCGCCCAAAGTGACTGCACCCGTCAAGGTCAGCCCCATTGTTGCCGAGCCTGCCCATGATGCCGAATTGTTCATCGCAATTCCCGATGCAAGCATTGCCACAGCCACCGTTGACACCACAACAGTAGTTACCGAGCAACTTGCCATCAACTCTATACGTTGCAACGACACCGACTCATATTGCCTCATCGTTGCATCACTCGCATCGCGCGAACTTGCCGAAGAATACATTGCCGAGCGAGGCGATGCTTCAATGCACATTCTCGAATGCAACGGCAAATATCGCATCTATGTTGCCACCGGTGCTACCGCATCACAAGCAATGGCACCCACCCGCGACACATCTTTTGCAAGCCGCTACCCTGCCGCTTGGGTGTGCCGCCGCTAATATTCCATCGTCTAACACAAAATCTCCTATAATTATGGATAATCTTCACAATCTGCTCGTTAACCGACGCAGCATACGCCGTTATACCAATCAAGAAGTAAGTGCCGAAGATGTAAAACTCATTCTCGAAGCAGCACTCATGGCACCCACATCAAAGAGTAGCCGTTCATGGCAATTTATCGTCGTTGAAGACAAAGAAATGCTTGAACGATTGAGCCATTGCAAACCTGCCGGCGCAGCACCCATTGCCAATGCCGCATTTGCAGTTGTCGTTGCCGCCGACCCCACTCTCTCTGACCCTTGGGTAGAAGATGCCTCAATCGCTGCCGCTTACATGCAACTGCAAGCCGAAGACCTCGGCCTCGGTTCTTGTTGGATTCAAGTGCGCGGACGCTTTGCCGGTGACACCACCCCGTCAGAAGAATATGTGCAAGAATTATTGTGCATGCCCGACACATTGCCCGTGGTGTGCATCATGACATTTGGCCACAAAGACGAAGAACGCAAACCCTGCAACACCGACAAACTTTTGTGGGAACGCGTACACATCGGTCAATGGAAGGAAATCTAAATCAGCTCAAAATAGTGATTATCGGCTCGGGCAATGTGGCAACACACCTTGCTCAAGTATTGTTGCGCACTGTCTGCATCACCCAAATTTATAGCCGCACTCTTACCAACGCCAACGCATTGGCTCAAAAAATCGGCAACTGCGAGGCTATCGACAACCTTGACAACATCGCCACCGATGCCGATGTATATCTCATCTCGGCCAAAGACGATGCCATCGCGTCTATCGCAGCCCAAGCCGCTCCACGTTGCAACAGCAATGCCTTGTGGCTCCACACCTCGGGCAGCGTTCCCGCCAATGTGTTTGCTCCTCATTGTCAGCGTTATGGCGTATTATATCCGTTGCAGACATTCTCAAAAGAGGCAACAGTCAATGTAGCCGAAGTGCCATTCTTTATAGAAGGCAACAATACCGACACCGAGCACGACATCGCCGCCATAGCCAACACCCTGTCAGCCACCGTGAAACACGCCGACAGCGACTGCCGCCGACGCATTCATACCGCAGCAGTGTTTGCGTGCAACTTCACCAACCATCTTTGGGCCATTGCCGACGACATACTCGCGCAAGGCAACCTCGAATGGGATGTGCTGATGCCATTGCTCAAAGTAACTCTCGCCAAAACGCAACAGTTATCGCCGGCCGATGCACAGACAGGCCCGGCACGACGAGGCGACACAGGCACAATGAACAGCCACTTGGCCATGCTCAACGAGCACCAACAAGAAATTTACCGCATGCTCTCTGACAGCATCGCCAAACGATATAACCAATAAAAACTCCTATGAGCCGCACCGATTATGATTTGACCCGCATAAAGGCCCTCGCCTTTGATGTTGACGGAGTGTTATCGCCATCGATTATGCCTATGGCTATGGACGGAACTCCACTGCGAATGGTTAATGTCAAAGACGGATATGCACTGCAACTTGCCGTCAAACTCGGCTACAAAATCGCCATCATCACCGGTGCCGACAGCCCTGCCGTCAAAGCACGATTTGAGGGGTTGGGCATTACCGATGTGTTCACTTGCGTGTCGGTGAAAGTGCCCGTGCTGCAACAATGGATGGCTCAACACAATCTCCAACCCCACCAAGTGGCCTATGCCGGCGACGACATTCCCGACTATGAAGCCATGAAAGCCGTCGGCCTTGCCGTTGCTCCCGCCGATGCCGCAAGCGACATTCGCAATATTGCCCGCTACATCACCCCATGCAAAGGCGGCGAAGGTGTTGCCCGCGACATCATAGAGCAGATAATCCGAGCCAACGGACAATGGCTCAACGATGACACAGCTTTTGGTTGGTAAACTCTTAATTGACTTATAATTATGATTACTCCACAATATGATATACTGCTTGCGAGTGCATCACCTCGCCGCCGCGAACTGCTAACCATGCTCGGCCTCAACTTCACAATCGCCACAGGCAAAGATGTTGATGAGAGTTATGACGAGTCGATGCCCGCTGATGAGGTTGCGCAATATCTGTCGCTCAAAAAAGCCGAGGCCTATCGCTGTGACCTCGCCGACAACCAACTGCTCATCACTGCCGACACAGTAGTCATCAACGACGGCAAAATTCTCGGCAAACCCGCCAACCGTCAAGAAGCAATCGCCATGATTAAATCGCTCTCGGGCCACCAACACAAAGTCGTGACAGGCGTAACAATCTCTACAACTACGCGCCAATCGTCGTTCTCGGCCGAGACTTTGGTAGAGTTTGCCCAACTCACCGACCAAGAAATCGAGCACTATGTCGAGACCTACAAGCCCATGGACAAAGCCGGAGCATACGGCATTCAGGAATGGATAGGTTGCATCGGAGTGAAAAGCATCAACGGCAGTTTCTACAATGTAATGGGCTTGCCACTACACCGTCTTTACACCGAACTAAAAGAATTTTAAGAAATTAGCCCTCAATCACTTCGAGGGTGATGTTGAAATTTTTGTGAGGGGGAATGAGGCTCACAGCTCCCGATATCAAACGGCGATTTTCAACAATAGCCTTCGCGGCCGATTGCTCACCATTGCCATAAGATACGCTAAATCGGGCCGTCAATCCGTCGGCAAGCACCGTTTGTGCCAATCGCCAAGCAACCACGCCCATTGTCATGCGCAGATTAATCTCAACACACGGAGCCACAAGCACCTGCGTGCCATCGGTATAGGCAAGCATATCCACGCCAAAATAGCCTTTGTAATGCGGAGCAATGATTGGCGTAAGTATCAACTGCAAAGCCTCTGAAATGCATCTCAATCGGTCATCGCCCACAATAGCACCGAGTCGTCGGCTCAATATATCGTCATTTGCTACAATGTTGCCGCCATAAGATGCTCCATGCTCGTTGTAAAACGCCGAATATCCCACGCACGTCACTTGATCGCCGTTGCTATAAAACAGCATCGCAAAGTCTTCAATTTTACCAAGCCTCTGCTCACACATCACCGAGCCTTGTCGGTTTATCATGCCATTTACACGGCTCAACAACGCATCATCAGCCAACTCCGAAGCATCAAAAACACCTCGCCCGCTACTTGACCACGGCAATTTCACATAACAACCGCCGTGCTCCATGCGATAGTCAAGCACCTGCTTTCCGTCAGTGGCCTCAATGGGCAATGCGGGGATTGAAAACGGCAACATATCGGCAAGTCGTGTCATCACATCTACTGTCAAGCGGCGGTGGCTTAATTGGCGCAAACGCTCTATCTGCTCAGGAGTTATGAGTGCATTTTGGTTTACACCTGCCTGCTCCAACTGACGGCGCGCATCAAGCGACCAACCCCACGGAGCAGCCTCACATTCAAGCGGATAATAGCCGTCAAAGAGCGATGTTCCCAAGTCAAAACGGTCAGCCATCTCTGCCGCCCACGACTTGTCTATTTCACGGCCTATAACCATATCGCCCCGTTCACCATAAAACAACGGCAGTGCAGCACCTGCATTATGCAACGCAAGAGCATTGGCCGGCGGCGTATAGTTTGAGCCACCAAAGGCGAGAGCCAAATCGTTTTCGGGATTAAACAGATGTATGCGTGGCATACGATGAAGTGTTTTTACTGAATGTAGGCAGTGACAATTTCAATATCGGCACTTGTGGGCACAATATCCACCCAACGCACATTTGCCGGAATGAGCAATGTATCGCCTTGACGGATAGCCATGCGATTGCCTTGATTGTCAACAATCTCGCCACAGCCACGAGTCGCGATAATGATACGGAACGAGTTGTAGCGCGCAATCTGCAAGCGATATTTTGCATCAAGAGTGATGAGTGTCGCGGTAAAATAGGGACATTCTTTCAACACAATCTCACGATTGACAAGCGGGTCGATGTGGCGCATATAATCTTCGTGCACACGAAAATCAATTGCGTCAAGAGCCTCATCAATGTGCAATTCGCGCTTTTTGCCGTTGAGGTCAATGCGGTTGTAGTCATACACGCGATAGGTGATGTCAGATGTCTGCTGAATTTCGAGAATCATGTTGCCCGCGCCGATGCTGTGAATGCGACCGGCAGGGAGATAGAACAAATCACCACGCTTGGCCTCAAACTTGGCCAACACATCGCTAAATGTATTATTGTCAATATGTTCCTTTAACTGCGAGGGAGTGATTGACGCCTGCAAGCCCGAGTAAACACATGCACCGGGCTCGGGGTCGAGCGTGTACCACAATTCGGTTTTGCCCCAACAGCCATGACGCTCACGAGCCAAGAAATCATCGGGGTGCACCTGAATTGACAAGTCTTTGCTTGCATCGATAAACTTGATGAGCAAAGGGAATTTGTTGCCATAAATGCGATAGTTATTGCGGCCCAAAATGTCGTTGCCATACTTTTGCAACAACGACTCAACGGTTTCACCGGCATAAGGACCTTCGGCAACAACCGACTCAAAGCCTTCTAGCCCCGATATTTCCCAACTTTCGCCAACGGGCTCATCGTTAGGCTCCATACCCTTGAAAGCGGCAATGCGACTGCCACCCCAAAGCACAGGTTTGAAGTATGGTTTGAATCTTATCGGGCCTATATTAATCATGCAATAAATCGTCTTTTACTCGGTCAATTCAATCAACCGAACGGCAAAATTAATACAAATTTCCCGACTATAAAAGCATTAAGGCCTTTTTTGACTCAAAACGGGCCCTCATATTAATTAAATATCGTATCTTTGCACTCATGAAACTGAAATTCGCACTATTCATAGCACTTATATACTCGATTATACTCACATCTTGTTGTGACAAAAAAGAGGCTCCGATTCCCCCGGCGACTCGCACCGTTCTCGTTTATATGGTTGCATACAACACCCTCGGCCAATCGTCTTATGACTACCGCGACTTGCAAGAGATGTATCAAGCAGCCACCAACGACGGTTTCAACGGAGGTCGCCTCATCGTGTATCATGCCCCCGCATCGGGAGCACCCATGCTCAAAGAAGTTACGCCCAACGGCATTATCGAGTTGAAACAGTATGACAACAACACCTATTCAATCGACTCGGTCAGAATGAAACAGGTAATTGCCGACACCAAAGCCATTGCCCCCGCACTTGACTACGGGCTTATTCTTTGGAGTCACGCCAACGCCTGGCTCGAAAATTCATCGTCGGAAGATGAGCACAAGTACTTGTCAATTGGCGGCGAACAACTGCTCAACCCCAACGCATTTGGCGACGACCGCGGCCACTACATGAAGATACCCACACTGGCCAAGACTTTGGGACACAATCAGTTTAGTTTCATCTACTTTGACTGCTGCTTGATGGCAAGTGTCGAGGTGTGTTATGAACTGCGCCACGCAGCACCCTACATCATCGCATCAGGCACCGAAATTCCCGCCAACGGCATGCCCTATCACATCAACACACCCTTGTTTTTTGCCAACCCTCCCATGCTCAAAGAGGCTGCACAGTCAACATTCAACCACTACAACTCATATAGCGGTTCAAGCCGCACATGCACCATGTCGCTCATTGCCACACAAGGCCTTGACAGCCTCGCAAGCATCACACGACAGATATTTGCATCTACCGACACGCTCATCACTAAAAAAGACATACAGACCTATGATTTCAACCTTCAAAGCCTGTATGACATGAAGCAATATATCCACACTCTCAAACCCGATAGCACACTGCTCACCGAGTGGGACGAGACCTTGGACCAAATTGTCGAATATAGCGCCCACACTCCAAGCATCTTCAACCGTCTTAACATGGTTAACTACTGCGGATTGGGCTGCTACATAACAAATTATCCCACCGACGCCAACTATCGCGGATATCGCAACCAAGCGTGGTGGAACGATGTCGTAAAATATAAATACCAGAAATAAATAACTCAAAAATATAGCACTTACACAATGACACCCATCTCACTTATTGACACCACACAACCCACCGACACAGTTGCAGCAACAAAACATACATTTGCCGACCTTGCCAACCTCGATTGGCCCAATGTCGTGCAGCAGTTAACATCAAGCGCCATTGACTTTGTGCTAAAACTCGTTGTTGCAGCCATCGTATTCTATGCAGGCAAACTCATCGTTCGCAAATTACACCGTCTAATCAGCCGATTGCTCGAAGCACGCGAAGCCGAGCCTTCTTTGCGAACATTCATTCTCAGCCTTGCCAAAATCGTGATGATGTTTGTGCTCATCATTGTTGTGATAGGCATTCTCGGCATTGAAACAAGTTCGTTCCTCGCACTCTTTGCCTCAGCCGGTGTCGCTATCGGTATGGCATTGAGCGGCACATTGCAAAACTTTGCCGGTGGCGTGCTCATTCTCCTTCTCAAACCCTACAAAGTGGGCGATTTCATTGAGGCACAAGGATATGCAGGTACAGTAAGAGAGATTCAGATATTCCACACCATCATCAGCACAGGCGATAACAAATCCATATTGATTCCCAACGGACCATTGTCAACAGGCAGCATCAACAACGCCTCACGCGAAATGACACGACGCGTCGATTGGACCGTCAGCATCTCTTATGGCGACGATGTGCAGAAAGCGCGCCAAGCCATTCTCAACATCCTCAACAGCGATGAGCGCGTAATCAAGACCGAAAGCCTCGCTCCCGTAGTGTTCCTCGGCAAACTCAACGACAGCAGCATCGACCTCACAGTCAGAGCATGGACCGAAAGCGCCAACTATTGGGGTGTGTTCCACGACACAAACGAGCGCATCTACAACGAATTGCCCACCCACGGCATCAATTTCCCCTATCCTCATGTCGAAGTTGTCATGAGCAAAGAGGCATAAATGCCGGGGAAATAAAAAAAATATCAATAAATATCCTTAATCATACCGATAATTTCAATTTTTATGGCTATTTTTGCATATTAATAGCCACGGGAATTGCTATATCTAAACGCACCCATTAGGCTCACAACGCGTGAATACCTGATTTAATGCCATTTAGTACCATTTTTCAGTTCTCGGGCTGCATCACACAGGTCCATCTGTTCTCCTCAAAACAAACACAGAGACCTGACTATATATACCGTCGCGCTGGCGACGACACCCTCCTCTCTTGACGAGAGGCCCGAGACAGATAAAAAAATAAAAACAACATAAATGGTAAGTAAATGGAACTACTCACCCCTAACTGCAGAAGAACAACAATTAGAGATGGCATTGGCAGAGAAATTTGCCAACTGTCCTCCGATTAGCGAGCTATTGGTTCAGCGAGGCATATCTTCGGTGGAAGAAGCGCACAAATTCTTCCATCCGTCACTTAAAGATATGCACGACCCGTTCCTTATGCCCGAAATGGACAAAGCTGTAAATAGGCTTAATAAAGCCATGGGGTCAAAGGAGAAACTTCTGATTTTTGGCGACTATGATGTTGACGGCACAACAGCCGTGGCTCTCGTTTACAAATATCTCAGAATTTTCTACTCACACATCGATTTCTATATCCCTACACGCGATGACGAGGGTTATGGAATTTCAAAAAGAGTCATCGACGAAGCCGCCGAAAACGGCGTTAAACTCATCATCATTCTCGACTGTGGTATCAAGGCCATCGAGGAAATCAAGTATGCCAAAACTCTTGGCATCGATTTCATCATCTGCGACCACCACATGCCCGACGACGAATTGCCTCCCGCCGAGGCTATCCTCAACCCCAAACTTGAGGGTAGCACCTATCCATGCCCACACTTGTCGGGTTGTGGCGTAGGCTACAAGTTCATGCAGGCTTTCGCTCAGAGCAACGGCATCACTAGCAACGAGCTTGAAGGCATGCTCGACTTGGTAGCTGTGAGCATCGCGGCCGACATTGTGCCGATGGTTGACGAAAACCGCATCATGACCTACCACGGTTTGAAGCGCCTTAACACCAACCCCAACATGGGTTTGCGTGCCATCATTCGCACATGTCAGTTGACCAACAAGGAAATCTCTATCTCTGATGTGATTTTCAAAATCGGTCCTCGCATCAACGCATCGGGACGCATGCAAAGCGGACGCGAAGCCGTTGAATTGCTCGTGTCGCGCGACAGTTCCGACGCCCAAGAAAAGGCCAAGCACATCGACCAATACAATCGCGACCGCAAGGAACTCGACAAGCGCATCACCGAAGAGGCCAACGCCATTCTCGATGCCGACAGCGAGGCTTATTCTGACAAAAAAGCGATTGTCATCTACAACAAAGATTGGCACAAGGGCATCATCGGCATTGTGGCATCGCGCCTGACCGAACTCTACTACAAGCCTGCCGTAGTGTTGACTCTCACCAACGGACTTGCCACCGGCTCGTCACGTTCGGTGCAGGGTTTTGACATCTACAAGGCTGTGGAAGCATCACGCGACTTGCTCGAAAACTTTGGAGGTCACACCTATGCCGTAGGCCTCTCGCTCAAAGAAGAGAACATTCCCGAATTCACTCGCCGATTTGAGGAATATGTTGCGGCCAACATTCAGCCCAACCAACTCCACCCTCAACTCGACATTGACGCATACCTCACTTTTGCTGACATTACCAACGATTTCATATCATGTCTGCGCCGGTTCAACCCGTTCGGTCCAGGAAACAACAAGCCCGTTTTCTGCACACGCAATGTGTATGACTTCGGCACAAGCAAACTTGTGGGCCGTCAACTCGAACACATCAAACTCGAACTCGTTGACAACACATCGGGCAAAGTACTCAACGGCATCGCATTCAATATGGCTCAATACTTTGAGCATATACACAGCCGCAAACCGTTTGACATTTGCTACACAATTGAAGAGAACAAGCACCAAAACGCGTCAAGTCCCATTCAGTTGTTTGTTAAAGAGATACGCATCCGATAACCCCCACTGTCTATGAGGCAGACCATTAAGGACATTCTGCAAGACTATTGGGGATACACCGATTTTCGCCCCCTTCAAGAAGACATCATCATGTCGGTCTTGGAGGGGCGTGATACTTTGGGCCTGCTGCCAACAGGTGGCGGCAAATCCATCACATTCCAAGTACCGGCACTCGCACTTGAAGGCATCACCGTGGTCATCACGCCGCTCATCTCGCTGATGAAAGACCAAGTTGACAACCTTCGCGCCATCGGCATCAAAGCCATATACATGCACTCGGGACTCACACGCGCCGAAAACCGCCTTGCTTTTGACCGCTGCCGATTGGGCAAAGTGAAACTGCTTTATATCTCGCCCGAAAAACTGCAATCAAAAACATTTATCGACCAACTGCGACTGTTTGACATCAGCCTGATAGTGGTTGACGAGGCCCACTGCATTTCGCAATGGGGCTACGATTTCCGTCCGTCATACTTGAAAATCAGCAGCATTCGCACCCTCTTTCCCAAAGCGCCCGTGCTTGCCCTCACCGCATCGGCCACGCCCGAGGTGGTTGACGGCATCATGGCCCGACTCAACTTCAACGGACGCAATGTGTTTGCCCGCAGTTTCACTCGCGAGAACCTCTCATACATCGTGCGATATGGCGACCACAAAGAGTCGTTGCTACTCAAAGTGCTTGAAAACACAGCCGGCAGTTCGATTGTATATGTGCGTTCACGCCGACGCACCCGCGAGATTGCCGACATACTCATAAAGCACGGCATCAGCGCCGACTTTTACCACGCCGGACTCGCTCCCGAAGACAAAGACGAGAAACAAAACCGCTGGAAAGCCGACCAATGCCGCGTGATGGTAGCCACAAACGCCTTTGGCATGGGCATCGACAAGCCCGATGTGCGCGTAGTAGTGCATCACGACCTACCCTCGTCGCTCGAAGAATACTACCAAGAAGCCGGTCGTGCAGGACGCGACGGCAAGCCCGCATTTGCCGTTCTGCTTGCTGCCAAGCACGACAAAGGCACCCTCACACGACGCATCAGCGAGAATTTCCCCGACAAAGAGTTTATCAAGCGCACCTATGAGTTGGCTGGCAACTTCCTCAATGTTGCAGTCGGCTCGGGTTACAACGAGGTATATGAGTTTAACTTCAACTTGTTCTGCAAGCGGTTTGAATTGCAGCCCGTGTCGGCCAACAGCGCCCTCAACCTGCTCTCACAAGCCGGATACATCGACTTTACCGAAGAGATATCAACTCGCTCGCGCGTAATGGTGTTGCTGCACAAAGACGAACTCTATTCACTGCGTCTGCAACCGCAAACCGACCAAGTGTTTCAACTGCTGCTGCGCACCTATTCAGGCCTGTTTGCCGACTATGTTTATATCAACGAGGCTCTGCTCGCCTCGCGCCTCAACACCTCCGAAGAGGTCATATACCAAGCATTGCTCGACCTCACGCGCAACCATGTCACCCACTACATTCCGCGCAAAACCACCCCCTATATCCTCTACACCACTTCGCGCGAACTGCCCAAATACATAACATTGCCCCACAGCGTTTATGAAGAGCAGCGCGAACGACTCGAACACCGAATCGAGGCAATGAAACAATTTGCCTTTGACACCGAGCAGTGCCGTGTCAACACCATGTTGCGCTACTTTGGCGAAAACCCGCACAAAGAGTGTGGCACATGCGATGTGTGTCGCAGCCGACGCCACAACCCCGACAACAAGCAACAGCAAGAGCAAATAGCCGAATCAATCATTTATATCGTTTCACAACCCGGCACCCACACCATCAAAGGCATAGCATCTACTCTGTCAAAACGCGAAGAAGACATCGTCGGTCCTCTGCGACAACTCGCCGACCAAGGCATCATCGCCATCACAGCCGGCACAGTAACCCTAACTGACAAACCTTAATTTTCGGCAACACTTTTTATAGCGTCACAGCCATCGTTTTGGTTCATATCTCACATTATTATATTGAAAATGTGGCAAAGTTTTTGTAATTTTGCACCCAGAAAATAATAATCAATAAAAAACAAAACTTATGGCAAAGAAAGCATTACTTATGATACTCGATGGCTGGGGCATTGGCAACAAGACCAAGAGCGACGTCATCTTCTCAACTCCCACCCCCTATTGGGACTACCTCACATCAACTTACCCCAACTCACAACTTCAAGCAAGCGGTGAAAATGTAGGTTTGCCCGACGGTCAAATGGGTAACTCAGAAGTGGGTCACCTCAACATTGGCGCCGGCCGCGTTCTCTATCAAGACTTGGTAAAAATCAACAAGGCTTGCCAAAGCGGTTCAATCCTCGAAAACCCCGAAATCAAAAACGCATATAGTTATGCCAAAGAAAACGGCAAGTCAATCCATTTCATGGGCTTGACATCAAACGGTGGCGTTCACTCATCACTTGACCACCTCTTTGCCCTCTGCGACATCGCTAAACACTATGAGCTCCCCAATGTGTTTATCCACTGCTTCATGGACGGTCGCGACACCGACCCCCGCAGCGGTAAAGGCTTTATCGAAGAAGTTGAAGCTCACTGCGCTAAATCGGCAGGCAAAATCGCTTCAATTGTTGGCCGCTACTATGCAATGGACCGCGACAAACGTTGGGAACGCGTAAAAGTTGCCTACGACTTGCTCGTTAACGGTGTTGGCGAAAAAGCAACCGACCTCGTTGCAGCAATGCAAGCATCATACGATGCCGATGTTACCGACGAGTTCATCAAGCCCATCAGCAACGCAACTGTTGACGGCACAATCAAAGAAGGCGATGTTGTCATCTTCTTCAACTACCGCAACGACCGCGCAAAAGAATTGACAGTTGTTCTCACACAAAAAGATATGCCCGAAGAAGGCATGATGACTATCCCCGGCTTGCAATTCTATTGCATGACTCCCTACGATGCATCATTCACTGGCATACACATCCTCTTTGACAAAGAAAATGTAACCAACACATTGGGCGAATACCTCGCTAACCTCGGCAAATAACAATTGCACATTGCCGAAACCGAAAAATATGCCCATGTAACATTCTTCTTCAACGGCGGTCGCGAAACTCCCTACGAAGGCGAAGAACGCATCCTCGTTGCATCACCCAAAGTTGCTACATACGACCTCAAACCCGAAATGAGCGCTTATGAAGTTAAAGACAAATTGGTTGAAGCAATCAAAGAAGAAAAATATGACTTCATCGTTGTAAACTATGCAAACGGCGATATGGTGGGCCACACAGGTATCTACGAAGCAATCGAAAAAGCCGTTACAGCAGTTGACGACTGTGTCAAAGAAACTGTTGAAGCAGCCAAAGCAGCCGACTATGAAGTTATCATCATCGCTGACCACGGTAACGCCGACAACGCCGTTAACGCCGACGGCACTCCCAACACTGCACACTCACTCAACCCCGTTCCCTGTGTGTATGTGACAGCAAACACTGATGCAAAAATTGCCGACGGTATCCTCGCCGATGTTGCGCCCACAATCCTCAACATCATGGGCCTCGAACAACCTGCTGATATGACCGGCAAAAACCTCATCGGATAATATACTGCTCAATAGCGACATACCAAGACCGTGCTTTTTTAAGCGCGGTCTTTTTTTTGTACCCTTTGGGAGTTTTTATTGCTACATAAATCAAGGCAGAGGTCTTGGTTGGACATGACTGCCTGACAATCCCAACAAAACTGCGGTGTTTTTTTGCAAATAATAATAATAATAATA
>JAFZHD010000028.1 GCA_017555085.1 Muribaculaceae bacterium
GTAAGCCAACTCGATGTCGCAAGTTGCACCTGCTTCTTGCATGTGATAACCTGAGATTGAGATTGAGTTGAATTTGGGCATGTTTTGAGATGTGTACTCAAAGATGTCGGCGATAATGCGCATTGAGAATTCAGGGGGATAGATGTATGTGTTACGCACCATGAATTCTTTGAGAATGTCGTTTTGGATTGTACCAGCCATTTCTTCCAATTTAGCGCCTTGTTCGAGACCGGCGTTGATGTAGAATGCGAGTACGGGGAGAACGGCACCGTTCATTGTCATTGACACTGACATTTTGTTCAAGGGAATACCGTCAAACAAAACTTTCATGTCGTCAAGTGAACAGATTGATACACCTGCTTTACCTACGTCACCAACTACGCGTTCGTGGTCGGCGTCATAACCGCGGTGTGTAGCCAAGTCAAATGCTACAGACAAGCCTTTTTGACCTGACGCGAGGTTACGGCGATAAAATGCGTTAGATTCGGCAGCGGTAGAGAAACCTGCATACTGACGGATGGTCCAAGGACGCATTGCATACATGCCGCTATATGGGCCACGAAGGAATGGGGGGAGACCTGCAACATAGTTGAGGTGTTCAAGACCTTCGAGGTCTTCTTTTGTATAAATGGGCTTAACGGGGATGAGTTCCGGTGTGAGCCAGTCTTCGCCTTGAGCAATGGGAGCGTGTTGTCCACCAAAAGCATCGGCGGTAATATCGATTGATTTGAAATTTGGTCTCATTGTCGCGAATTATTTAAGAAGTTTGGCGTTAAATGCTTGAAGAGTTTCAAGTACATTGCTACGCACATTAATAAAGTTAGTGATACCTTCGGCTTGGAGTGCTTCGGTGCAAGCGGGAGCACCAGCAACAACAAATTCGGCACGGCCGTTGAGGGCTTTGAATGCTTCGGGAGCGAGAGTTTCATACTCGTCGTCGCTTGAACAGATAACCACGATGTCGGCGTTCTTTTCAACTGCTGCATTAACACCTTCTTCAACTGTGTTGAAACCGAGGTTGTCGATGATTTCGTAACCGGCACAACCAAAGAAGTTGGCAGAGAATTGTGAACGGGCAAGACGCATAGCGAGGTTACCGATAGTGAGCATAAACACTTTGGGACGGTTAGTAGCGGCTTCGGTAGCAAGACGCAAGTCTTCAAAGTCGCTAGCGGCGCGTTTCATAGTCAATGCTACGCCTTCGCCTTCTTCTTTGTTAGCGCATGCACAAGCACATTCTTTTTTCACAATCTTTTCGGCAGCCATTTCGCCAAAGTTGGGATATTGGTTAGTACCGAGAAGAATTTCTTTGCGACGAGCCATGTCACCGTGGCGTTTTTCAGAAGAAGCGTTAACTGCTTTTTGAACATCGCCATTGTTTACACAAGCCAAGAAACCGCCTTTTTCTTCAACTTCGAGGAAGAGTTTCCATGCTTCTTGTGCGATTGAAACGGTGAGAGTTTCTACATAGTAAGAACCACCAGCGGGGTCAACAATCTTGTCGAGGTGACTTTCTTCTTTGAGAAGGAATTGTTGGTTGCGGGCGATGCGTTCAGAGAATGCATCGGGAGTTTTGTATGTAGCGTCAAAGGGAGTGACTGTGATTGAGTCAACGCCTGCGAGTGCTGCTGACATTGCTTCGGTTTGAGTACGCAACAAGTTGACATGAGCGTCAAATATTGTCAAGTTAAATGTAGAAGTTGTTGCGTGAGTCATCATCTTGCAAGAGCATTTGCATTCGGGCTTGAATTGTTCAACGATTTGAGCCCAGAGCATGCGTGCTGCACGGAATTTAGCCAATTCCATGAAGTAGTTAGAAGAGATACCCATGTTGAATTTGATGCGTTTAGCCGCTTGGTCAACAGTGAGACCTGCTTCTGTGAGAAGGTTGAGCCATTCGGCACCCCATGCGAGAGCATAACCAAGTTCTTGGAAGATATATGCGCCAGAGTTGTTGAGCATAGCAGAGTCAACAGAGATAACTCGCAATGCGGGAACATCTTTAACGATAGCGATGAGTTGTGCTGCTTTTTGTGCTACTTCTGCGGGAACAGAAGCGCCATGTTTGAATGCGCGGCGGAAGGGGTTGAACTCGATTGAACCACGGAATGATTCGCAAGCATTGTTTGCTTTGATGTAGTCAACGAGAGCCTGTGCCAATTCGGCTGCGTGGCAAGGACAGCAGTTAAAGTTGATTTCAACTTTTGTGATGTCGATGTCTTTGAGAAGAGTTGCAACAGTTTCGGCTGTTGTTTCTTCAACTTTGAAACCGAGCGATGTTACGCCTTTGCCGAGAACTTCAACGGCTTTGGCATTTGCTTCAACAGCATTTTCGGCTACGATTTCTTGGCGAGTGAGCCAGTCGTTGTCAGTGCGTGTACCACGGATGTAGGGATATTCTCCGGGGAGAGAATCGGTTGTTTTAAGGTTTTCAATGTCTTCGGCACGATACATAGGCTGAACATTGAAGCCTTCGTTTGTTCGCCACACCAATTTTTTGTCAAAAGGAGCGCCTTTAAGGTCGGCTTCTACCTTTGCTTTCCACTCTTCGGTAGAGACAGCAGGAAATTGGTCGAACAATTTTTCTTTCATTTCTGCCATTTTGGTTAAAATTATAGTTTAGTGAATTATGTTTTTTATGATAGATTTTTTATCTTCTCATGGTTGTTGTAAAACTTGCCAAAGATACGAATAATTTAATATATAGCAAGCAAAGAAGCCCAATTAATTGAGTTTTATTCGGTTTTATTTGGCCTTGTCGGTTGTTTTCTGCTTTTGAGCCATAAATTGCGCGCTTTGGAGCATTGAAAAACAGTGATTTTTGAGCGAAAGATGGGTTGAGTCGGCATCAGTCACGCTAAGGCCGTTATCGCCCACGGCATAGAAGTATTCAAGGTTGCTGCCGGGCTCAAAAATGTAGAGGTGAGAAGAGTTGCGGCAAGCGATGTGCTTATCTGATGTGTAGTGTATGCAATCGCGTTGCTCGCGGTTGAGGTCTTTGCCAAAATTGTTTTGAGTGTATGAGATATTGAGCATGCCAAGCACGGTCGGGCCGATGTCAATCTGTCCGGCAATGTCGGTGACTATTTCGGGCTTGATGCCGTGGCCGTGTATCATCAGCGGCACATGGTTGTAAGATTGTGGCATTTCACACATGGGAGTGCCAACGAGTTTGCCGTGGTCGCCCACCAATACAAAAATAGTGTTTTCCCACCATGGCTGTTTGCGCGCTTCGGCCATGAATTGACCTATAGCCCAATCGGCATATTCCACAATTTGGTCAGCGGTCTGCTCGCTTCGTGGAGTGAAGTGTTGTGGCACTATGTAGGGAGGGTGATTGCTGATGGTGAGTATCACCGAGAAGAACGGCGCATTGTCTTTTGCGGCGCTGTTCAATCGGTTGAGAGCATATCCGAAAAGAAAGTCGTCTTGCACGCCAAAACTGTTGACGATTTTGTCGGCGGGATAGTTTTCTTCGGCATGTATTTCGTGAAATCCGTTCGTGCGAAGATATGCGTTCATGTTGTCATATTGCGACTCATGGGTCATGAAAAACATGTTGTTGTAGCCGTTGTCGGCAAGCACGGTGGGCAAGCCCGAGTATTCGGGTATAGTCGTGCCTTTCATTGCGTTACGGAATAGGATGGTCGGGAAGGAGTAGAGAGTGGCAAAAATGCCGTGGTTGGTGTGCAAGCCCGATGAGTAGAAGTTGCAATAACTGCGAGAGCTGTTGTAAAGACTGTCAAGGTTTGGCGTGAGGTTTTTCTCTTGGCCAAATGCACTCATCAGCCGTGCCGACATTGATTCCATGAGAATGATAACCACATTTTTCTTTGTCGCGCTGTCGGTGGCAACGACCTGTCGTGCGATGGGCGAGATGCCTTCGATGCCTTCTCGGCCGAGAAGGGTTTGTGCGTTGGCAATGGCTTTGTCGTCGGGAAGGAGTTCGATTGGTCGGTTTTCCTTGCGTCGGTCATCGAGTGTGCTTGTAAGCAGGTTGAAAGTCGGACTGATTCCGGCTTGATTCAGAAACGGGTCTTGGCAATAATAGGCTTGGCTCACTTTGATGGGGTTGTAACCCGTGCGGCCGCGAATGCCAAATATGCACAATCCGGCCAAAATGCCGCCGCAAACGGTCAGTCCCGCTATTGTGGCAAGCGAATAACGCAACGGAGAGTGTGCCACCGCTTTCTTGTGGAAGAATTTTGCAAGGCGAAAAGCCGCTATCCAATAGCCGATGATGGCTGTGAGGCTAAATGCGATTGCGATTAGATAATCGGTTTCGCCAAATATCATGCCGCCTGTTGTGCTGCCATATTCGGCCCAATTAAAAATCGACGAGTTTATGTTGTTGAAAAAGTATTTGAAATATGGAACATTAGCAGCGGAAATGAAAAACACGACCGAAAATAATGTTGCCGCAAATGCCGAACATGCATAGAAAACAGCCTTACCAATGCGTTTGAAATAGGATGCGACCCACATAATCACCACGGGCAATATCATGATGTAGCATGCTATCACATTGTCAAACCAAACGCCTTTGACAAATGCAATGGCTTTGGTGGCAAGTGATACCGGCTCGGGATATTGGTAGTCAATATCAATAAAAAGATACAAGCGAAAGAGCAGGGTTATGATTAGGGCTAACAAGTGTAGTGACAGTATGTACAAAAGTGAAAATCCTGCTCGTTTCATGTTCTGATTATTTGCGCGGGGTTATTATTCGGTCGCCAATAGCCTTGGCGAGTTGTTTTCTGATTTCGTTAAGTTGAGTTTGACGGGCCATAAGGTCCATAATGTGCTGGATGTCGGCATTGGGTTGCATGGATAAGTCGCTGATTTCTTGCTGAATGCCCTTGATTTCGCATCCTATGATAGCATCTTTCAACTCGGTGATGGCGCGAGGAACGAGTTCGGTCAATCGGTCGAGTTCGGTTTCGATTTTTGCATACTTGGTGTGCACTCTGCTCAATTCGTGCTTTTCGATGCACATATCGGTGGCGAGATTACGCACTTGGTCGTCGGGTGAGTACATCATGAATTTGGCGATATACTGACAGTTAAACTCGGTGATGCTTTCATAATACTCCTTGTCAACGCGTTCAATCAAGGCTTGTTCCTTTGCTGTGATGCTGCTCAGGTCATGTGCCGTGCGGCGAATTTCTTCAATGCCGTCGGCAATTGCTTTTTGGCGTTGTTGAATGAGTATTTCGTTGTGCTTGTCGATGTCGTCGGCCCAATTCTTTTGGCGCAATGCATACGCCTCTTTGAGTATGCGCTGATACACGGGATTGACAAATGATATGTTGTCGATGTTCAACTCTCGCAACACATAGTCAATGACCTTGATGGGGTGTTGCTGACCGTTCTCGTCAATCTCATCGCAAAAGTCCATGACGCCATATTTCACCACATATCTCACCACTTCGCATTCGTATGTCTTCATAAATGCGGCGTATGCGGCGAGTTGCTTGTCGCTTTCCGAGGTTGTAGCGACTTGCTCAGGTTGTTTGGCTTGTGTGGCCGATTGGTCGAGCTCGCTGGTTGCGGGCTCGTTTTCAATATCTCTAATACTTTCGCGTGCTCTCTCTTTACGGCGCTCGTTGGCCTTTTCTTCGTTATATTTTGTGCGCGCTGCCTCCATGTGCGACATGAGTTTTTGCTCTGTCACATTGAGCAGGGTGCTGCACTCTTGCACATAGACATGGCGGGTAATTTCGTCGGGGATTTTTGCTACCGACTGCATGATGTCTTTTATCGCTTCGGCGCGTTTTTGAGGGTCGTTTTCGGCCCCATTGAGCAAAATTTTGGTCTTGAAGCGAATAAAGTCGGTCTCGTTTTGCTTGATGTATTCGGCCAACTCTTCGGCGGTGTGGCTTCGTGCAAATGAGTCTGGGTCTTCGCCGTCGGGCAAGAGCAACACTTTGATGTTCATGCCTTCGGCCAAGAGCATATCGATACCGCGCAACGATGCTTTGATGCCGGCTTCGTCACCGTCATAAATCACAGTGATGTTGGATGTGAAACGGTGAATAAGGCGAATTTGTCCTTCGGTCAAAGATGTTCCCGAAGAGGCAACGACATTCTCGATGCCCGATTGGAACATCGAAATAACATCCATATATCCTTCAACGAGAATACATTTATCCTGTTGGCCTATCGCATGTTTTGCCTGATAAAGACCATAAAGAACATTACTTTTGTGATATATTATCGACTCGGGCGAGTTGACATATTTGGCAATATCTTTGCGCGAACTCAATGTGCGGCCACCGAATGCGATGGGACGACCCGATGTGCCGAAAATGGGGAATATCACGCGGCCTTTGTAACGGTCATAAATTCTGCCGTTTTCTGATTTTCCGCAAAGGCCTGTGCCAAAAAGATATTTGTCGTTATATCCTTGACCTGTTGCTGCTTTGTGGAGGGCGTCAGATTGGTCAAGGCTATAACCGAGGCGAAATTTCTTGATGATTGCGTCGCTCAAACCGCGTTCGCGAAAATAGGAGAGGCCTATGTCGCGGCCGTCTTGCGTTTCGGTGAGGTTTTGCTCAAAATGAGTCAAGGCAAAATCGTTGATGGCCAACATGCTTTCACGCTCCGATTCTTCTTCGCGTTCTTTGTCGGTCATTTCTCGCTCGACTATCTCGATGTTGTATTTTTTAGCGAGATAGCGCAATGCCTCATTATAACTCATTTGCTCATGTTCCATGATAAAGGTGACGGGAGAACCGCCTTTGCCGCAACTGAAACATTTGCATAAATTTTTTGATTTAGATACGCTAAATGATGGTGTGCGGTCGTTGTGAAAGGGGCATAATCCTTTGTAATTGTTACCTCCGGTTTTGCGAAGGTGCACAAAGTCGCTGACCACATCTACGATGTCGGCGGCTTCTAAGATGCGCTGAACGGTTGCGTGGTCAATGTGACGAGATGAATGTCTGCTGTTGTGTTTCATAATTTCATATACAAAATTAGTAAATTATAATCATAATTCCTATCTTTACAAGCAAAATAAATAAACATAATAATTCAAAAACAGATACACCCATGAAAATTAAAAATTTACTTGTTGGTGCAATGATGCTTATTGCGCCGATGGCAGTGCATGCCGCACGCATTATCGTGCTTGCCGATGTGCATGTCGTGCCCGGTAATGAGTGTGAGAAAAAACTCAAAGAGGCTGTTGCCGAGATAAATGCGCTCGAAGCCGATTTGGTGGTGATGAACGGTGACTTGTGTAACGAAGGCTCTGATGTTGAGTTATATAATGTTAAGTCAATTCTTGACGGCATCAACCATCCGTTGTGTGTCTTGCCTGGTAATCACGAAACAACTTGGTCGCAAAGTGCAACTAAAACCATATTTGACTTGTGGGGTAACGACCGCTTTGTTACCGAGGTCGAAGATTTGGTGATTGTGGGCATTGCCTGCGGTCCTTATATGAAGATGGGCGACGGTCACATCAAGCAAGAAGATATTTATTGGTTGCGCGAAACTCTCGATGCCAAATCAAAAGGCAAACGCGTGATTTCGTTTAACCACTATCCGTTGCTCAAAGACCTTGACAATTATGTCGACTATTGCGAGGCATTGAAGCCCTATCCCGTAATCGCTCATGTCAACGGCCACTATCACAAATATGAAAAGTATTTGAGCGCCGCAGGAGATATTAACTGTATGATGGTGCGCTCGCTCGACCGCAAGAATGGCGATTATGGCTACACTATCATGGATGTTACAGCCGACTCGGTTTTGTTTTACAATAAACGCCTCGGCATGGATGCCGTGAAGGTTGACGGCTTTACTGCTGTGCCTCAACCAAAGCGCGATTTTGTGGCTACAAAACTTTTTGCAAGCGACGCTTCTATTTTCACTCGTTTGGCATTTGATGAAAAGGCCATCTATTTCGGCACATCGCTTGGCGATGTCAAAGCTGTGGCAAACGACGGCTCGGGCCGTGAGTTGTGGTCGGTGGCAACAGGCGCATCGCTTTTTGCTCGCCCCGTTATCGTTGGCGATTACATCGTAGTGCCATCGGCTGCCAAAGAGTTGCTTTGGATTAAAAAGTCAAACGGTAAGGTTGTTCAGCGCGATTCGTCGGTTGGCGCTTATGTTGCCGACGGCGTGTGTGTTGACCGTCAACTTTATTTGGGCGGTTACAAGAAATTTGAAAAATGGGATGTTGCCAAGCGTCGTTTGATTTGGCGATATGACTCTATCAACAACTATTGTCAGGCTGCACCCGTGATTGACGGCGGCGAAGTGTTCTTTGGCGCATGGGATACAAATCTTTTCTGCCTAGATGCCAAAACAGGCGAATTGAAGTGGAAATGGAACAATGGCAAACGCAATAACCAACTCGGTCCGGGCAATGTTGTTCCAGTGGTGCTTGACGATAAAGTGATTGTGGTTGCTCCCGACCGCTTTATGACTGCGATTGACCGCAAAACAGGCCAAACAATTTGGCGCAACAAAGACCACAAATATCGCGAAAGTCTCGGTGTAAGTAATGACCGCACGCGCGTGTATGCAAAGACTATGGATGGCGAACTTGTTGCCGTGTCAACTGCCGGCCGCGAGTTTGAAGAGTTGTGGATGGTTGATATGAAACTCGGCTATGAGCATGCACCTTGCATTGTTGCCGAAAATGGTAACGGTCTTGTTATTGCCGGCTCTCGTCAAGGTAAGGTTGTGGTTGTTGACCCCGTGGCAAAAGAATATCTCCACACATTTGAGCTCGGCGTGTCAGAAATCAACGGCATTGATGTTGATGCTGCAACAGGCGATGTTTATGTGTCGCTCATCGAAGGTTCTATCTATCGCCTCAAAGCGAAGTAATCGTAGAATAAATACCGAATGACATAAAAACAACAAAGGGCTCCTCACGGGGCCCTTTTGCTGTATTTTACACATAGCACTTAATGTTAGAATTTTTGCCTAATATTTTATCTTGTCATGAAACTTTGTTAGTTTTATCTGATGCAAATATAATATGCAAAATGTTTTATTTGCAACTCATGTTTTATAACATATTTTGGCAATTTGAAAGCATTAAGTGAGTTTTGTTATGAAATTTGTCGCGTTGTTAACCTTGTTTTGTGGGTTTTGGTTGGTTTATGGCGAAGTTGCACTGTTAAGTGTAAAACATTTAATAAAAGTTAAATATGAAACTGGTGTTGGCTATATGTTATAAAACATGCTCGCAAGACATTTTGCGAGCATGTTTATTGGAAAAATGATATTTTCGGGCGTTTGTCCCGAATTGATTTTTAGTAGATGATGTAAGATGTGAGGGGAGCAGCAGTGCCCGAAATTTTGCCGTTTGCAACTGTGAAAGTGGCATTGTGAACTTTGTCGGTGTAAGTTCCGTCGGCGAGATTTGAAGTCAATTCAAAGTCTTGTGCATCGTTGCTGATGTTGATGATAGCTACACCCTTGTTGCCGCGAGCAACTGCGATTACTGCGCCATTGTCGGTAACAGCAACGGTTTCGGCTTCGCCACTCATAGCGTGACGGTAGTTGTTTGCTGCTACAACTTCGGGGTGTTTAAACTCGTCGTTGCCTCGTTCGCCAACGCGGTTGTTACCCCAATAGTTTTCGCGAGTGCTGCCTGCGGGACGGCTGTAAAAGAGGGGAGTGCCATGTTGGCGTGCAGCCAAGAATACCCAACCCATTCTCACCAACGAGTCGCTCATAGCGGCCGATTCGTGAGCGTTGCAATAAGTATCGTGCGATTCTACCCAAGTAACGAGTTTGTCGGCGCTGACTTTGTGGTGCCAGTGACCGAGCGAGTCGGCATAATAGTTGTGGGCGTTGAGCGCGTTGCGAAGAGCGTGACCGTATGCACTTGCAGTTTGGTCAATATATTCGGCATATTCTTCTTCTTTCACATTCTTGTCTTGGAGCACCTCGCCATAGATAAAGAGGCTGTCAGGCATAGAGAGTGTGATATCGCCGATGGCTTCGCGACCGGTTGCGATGTCCCAAAAGTTGTTTTTCTCAGCCTTTGCATCAAGAGGGTCGCTGGGCAAACCGATGTGCTTGGCTGTGTCGTAGCGGAAGCCGCGAGCGCCGCAAGCAATCAAGTCGTTGACATATTGCATGTAGTAGTATTGGAATGCGGGATTTTCGGTGTTGACGTCGGGGAGTCCGCCCATCATGCCGGTGGTGCATTCATAACGGTCGTTCCATTGAGTGATGTCTTTGAAACCGTTGGCGTGGTATAGGTTTTCGTGACCGCCAACAACGCTGTCAAGAGCTGCCGTAACGGCAGTGTGGTCGATAGCAGTGTGGTTGGGAAGCACATCGACAATCACTTTCACATTATATTTATGGGCGCTGTCACACATAGCCTTGAACTCATCGCGCGAACCGAGCATGTAGTTGCCGATTTTCCAGTCGATGGGCTGATAGTAGTAATACCATTTGCCGGTAACCTCGTCGCCCTCCTTGCTGAAAAGGGCCAAGCCGCCGTTCTCGCCCACATAGCAAGTGTTGGCAGGCGAAGTCTGCACCATGTCATAGCCCGCTTCGGCAATATCCTTCATATTGTCGGCGATAGTGTTAAACGACCACGACCACGCGTGAAGAATCACATTATCGTTGGTCGCAACTGCATTCTCATTGGCGTTATTGCCACCGCAACTGCACATCATTGCCGCTGCACACACCACAGGAACATAAAATAAACGTTTCATAATGTCAAGTATGATATTGAAAATTTGATTTAGTGATTATATCTTGCAAAGATAACTCAATTTTATTAACTTTGCAAAGAAGAGTGTTATTCGCCGAAAAAGGGTTGAAAACATAACGATTAGGATTGAAAAAATGACCTAAAATGACTCGCTATGACACGAAAAAGCTCAGTTTTTTTGAAGTCAAATCTCTCAAAACTGCGATTGGAAGCGGGTTTTCAGAAAGTCTGTTGTCAAAGCTCCTATTTTGAGGAGTAGTAACAACGATTGACCCGCAAGGGCGCATTGTGGCAAAGTTGTCAAAGCTCCTATTTTGAGGAGTAGTAACAACTATAAGCTTTGTAGTATAAGGCTTTATGTTGTTGTTGAAACCTCTGTTTTGAGAGGTAATTACAACTACCCATAAACTGGCGGTCTTCATAACCGTTGTGGAAGGTTTCGTTTTGGAAACTATTGACAACTGCTTTTTTTTTGAATTAACCCCCTCCGGCGCAAAAGCGCCTCGTCCCCCTATTTTGCAAGCAAAACAAGGGGACACTTAAATTAGTCAAGTAGGCTTTGGCGATTAGACGCGAAGATACTTTTGCTCGCTGTGAAAAATAATCAAGTAAACTTGATATTTCTCGCTCGCTTATTCGTATCTTTGCAGTCAAAATAAAATTAATATGTCAAAGTTAAGATTCAAGGTTGTAGAGGAGGCTTCAAATCGCAAAGCCATTTCGGTAAATATACCGGTTGAACGTCCAAGTGAATACTATGGTAAATATGTGTTCAACCGACAAAAAATGCAGGAGTATCTTCCTCGTGAAACTTATGAGGCGCTTGTAAATGCCATTGATAACAAACAGTCGTTGTCGCGCCGCATTGCTAACAGTGTGGCCGAGGGCATGAAGCGTTGGGCTATCGATAATGGTGCGCGCCACTATACTCACTGGTTTCATCCGTTGACCGACGGCACGGCCGAAAAGCATGACGCATTTATCGACCTTGACGGCCGTGAAGGTGTTGTTGAGGAGTTTGCCGGCAAATTGCTCGTGCAGCAGGAACCCGATGCTTCAAGTTTCCCCAATGGCGGTATTCGCAACACATTTGAGGCTCGCGGATACTCGGCTTGGGATATCTCGTCGCCTGCGTTTATCTTGGACAAAACTTTGTGTATCCCCACAATTTTCATTTCATATACCGGCGAATCGCTCGACTATAAGACTCCGTTGCTTCGTGCAATTAATAGCGTTGACCGTGCCGGTACGGCTGTTGCCCAATACTTTGATTCCAAGGTGCAACATGTTATCTCTTATCTCGGTTGGGAACAGGAGTATTTCTTGATTGATGAGTCGCTCTATGAGGCTCGCCCCGACTTGGTGATGACCGGTCGCACTCTTATAGGTCACGAAAGTGCCAAAAACCAACAGCTTGAAGACCACTATTTCGGTGCTATTCCTTCGCGCGTTGAGGCGTTTATGCTCGAACTCGAAATTGAGTGTCACAAGTTGGGTATTCCCGCCAAAACCCGTCACAATGAGGTTGCACCCAACCAATTTGAGTTGGCTCCGATATATGAAGAAACCAATTTGGCCAACGACCACAACTTGTTGCTGATGTCGATTATGGCCGAGGTTGCCCGCCGTCACCATTTCCGCGTGTTGTTGCACGAAAAGCCTTTTGCCGGTATCAATGGTTCGGGTAAACACAACAATTGGAGCCTTGGCACTGACACTGGTGTGCCCTTGTTTGCTCCTGGCAAAACTCCTAAAGACAATCTTCAATTCATCACTTTTGTGGTGAATGTTATGGCTGCTGTGCACCGTCACAATGGTTTGCTTAAAGCGTCGATTATGTCGGCCACTAATGCTCACCGTCTTGGCGCCAACGAGGCTCCTCCCGCAATCATCTCTATCTTTACTGGTAAGCAGTTGGGCGAAATTTTGGCGCAACTCGAAAAGAGCGACCAAGACCAATTTATCGACTTTGCGGGTAAAGAGGGTTTGCAGTTGGGCGTGTCGCAGATTCCCGAAATCATGGTTGACAACACCGACCGCAACCGCACATCGCCATTTGCATTTACCGGTAATCGTTTTGAGTTCCGTGCAGTAGGTTCATCGGCCAACTGTGCTTCGGCTATGATTGCGTTGAATGCGGCTGTTGCCGAGCAACTTATGGATTTTAAAACAAAGGTTGATGCTCGCATTGCCAATGGCGAATTGCTCGAACATGCGTTGCTCGAAGAAATCAAAGTGCTGATTGCACAATCAAAGGCTATTCACTTTGACGGCAACGGCTATAGCGAAGAATGGAAGCAAGAGGCTGCCCGTCGCGGTCTTGACTGCGAGACTTGTGTGCCCAAAATCTTTGATTCATATCTCGCGCAATCGTCGATTGATATGTTTAAGAAATCGGGCGTGTTCTCGGAAGTCGAACTTGAAGCACGCAACGAGGTTAAATGGGAAATGTATACCAAGAAAATACAGATTGAAGCGCGTGTGTTGGGCGATTTGGCTCTTAATCATGTTGTGCCCGTTGCAACTCGCTATCAATCGGTATTGGTAGATAATATCCTGAAACTCAAACAACTTTTCCCCGGTGAAAAGGGCGAGAAGATGGTTGCGCTTGACCTTGATGCTGTTGAATCAATAGCCGAAAACATGGTTGTTATCAAGCACGAGGTTGCCAAGATGATTGAGGCTCGAAAGGTGGCAAATCGCATTGAGAGCGAGCGTGAAAAGGCTATCGCTTATCACGATACCGTGGTACCTTGCATGGATAAGATTCGCGACTATATCGATGACCTCGAATTGATGGTCGACAACGAAATGTGGCCATTGCCCAAGTATCGCGAATTGTTGTTCATTCGCTAATCGCGCTATATAACCATCGCTATATATTTCAGAAAATTTTTGCGATTTTCTTCTGGTCCGTGCGACACGCGGTCGCAGTTATACCATTGTGTGCCTGTCATTCCCACAGCGTTCAGCACATTTGGAATCAGATAGTCTTCGATAAACGGCTTATACATGGCAGTTTCGCCTTGTGAGGTGGTTATTAACACGGTGCGTTTGATGTGCAGTGCAGGCACGAGTCGGCCTTTGTTGTCATGGTTGAATGCGCCTCCGCGTAGAAGCGTCTTGTCAAAGAAGCCTTTGAGATTTGCCGGAATCATACCCCACCAAATTGGGAAAATGAAAATTATTTCAGTCGTATTGCTCAAAATGTGACGGTATCGGTCGGCATTTTTGTCGGCGGTCTTGCCTTTGCTGTAAAGGCGCAGGTCGTCGGTTGTCATGGTAGGGTTAAAGCCGTCGGCATACAGGTCTATCACATTATAGTTTTCTTCGTCAAAATCAAGTTGTTGGGTGACGGTTTCAAGAATTGCATGGTTGAAACTGCCGGTCCAAGGATGAGCATAAACAATGGTAATCATGGCACTGAATGTTAGTTTTGGGTATATAACAATCAGTCGAAAACAAAGGTTTTAATAAAAAAAACAACCGGCTCTGCGATGCAGGGCCGGTTGTTGTATAAGTGGAGTGGTAATTATCGACCACTGTTGGCGATTTTGTTGCGCAACAATGTGTTGTACTCGTCGCTTGCCATGAGTTGTTCCATTGTCAAGTGCATGCGATAACGCCAATAGTGGCGCGGGTTGGCAGGCACATTGATTTGCTCTTCAAGCGGATTTTCGCGGCGAATGTTGCCGTCAATTGAGAGGAAATCTTGCAAAGGAATGATTGCCAACATTGCAGGAGAGTTGAGGTGCAATGTGATAATCTTGTCACATATCCAAGGTTCGGCATAGAATGGTGCTTCGCCGCCTTCGTGAAGCATGTTGTTGAAGAAGTGTTGAGTCTTTTCGCGGTCTTCTTCCCACCATTGGCGAATGCCGCCCATATCGTGGGTTGATGTAGTACATACCGAGAGATAGGGGTAGGTGTATGTGTTGCCAAATTCGGCTTTGGGATCTTTGGGCATGCGCTGAATTTCGAGCGAACTGATTTGGAGTGCGCTCATAACGGCAGGTACGCAATCGGGAATCATACCCAAATCTTCGGCACAAACGAGCATGTCGGTCGCTTCGATGAGAGGGGGAAGTTTCCACATGGCTTTGCCATACCAGAAGTCGTTGTGGCGGTGGTAGAAGAAGTCGTTGTAGAGACGGTCGTAGCACCAACGCTCATACTCGTTGAGCGAACGGTAGATGTAGGTGAATTGAGCCGAGATGCGGGGATGGTATTTGCCTTTTTCGATGGGGTCTTCAACAAACAATACATCGTCGATGAGGCCGAGCAATCCGTCGCAAATGCGTTGGTTCTTTTCGCTCTTTTCAAGGGTTGCGAAATAGTCAACAACTTTGCGTTGAGTGTCAAACTCGGGTTTGAGTTTGTAGCGGCCATAACTTACGCTGTAAAGGAATGTGTTGCGCACTTCTTCGGTGTATTCGCCAAAGAAATCCATCAAGAAATAGTCCATGATGTAGGGAGTTGTCTGCAAATCGACATCAATCCAGAAATCATAGTTGTAACGGAGTTCGTCGGGGGTGTAGGGGAGTGCGGGGTTGAATAAGCCCAAGAGGCCGTGAACGGCGTCCATGGGGATTTGCCAAATGCGGAAGAAACCGAGCACATGGTCGATGCGATATGCGTCGAAATATTCCGACATTTTGCGGAAACGGGCTTTCCACCATGCAAAGCCGTCTTTGTTCATCTCTTCCCAGTTATATGTGGGGAAGCCCCAGTTTTGGCCGAGGACAGAGAAGTCATCGGGTGGCGCACCGGCTTGGCAATCCATGTTGAACAAGCGGGGTGAAATCCATGCATCAACGCTTGTGCGTGAAATACCGATGGGAATATCGCCTTTGATTGCTACGCCCTTGCTGTGAGCATAATCGCGCACATGGCGCATTTGCTTGTCGAGGTGATATTGAATGTAGTAAACATAGTTGATGTCGTCTTGGTTGTCGGCAACAAATTTGTCCACTTTGGCTTTGTCATATACTGCATATTCGCCCCATTTATCAAATTCGGGTGTATTGTTGCGGTCGCGCAACACGCAGAAAGCTGCGTAGGGAGTGAGCCACTCGGCGTTTGCAGCTACGAAATCAACAAACTCTTGTGATGCTACTGTCTCAGCACCGTCTTGTGCAAAAAGTTCGCGTGTGAACTGAATTTTGCCTTGGTTGACGCGTTCGTAGTCGATTTCTTTGAGAGTGTTGAGCTCTTTGCCCAAATTGTTATAGTATTCTTGGCGTTCGGCATCTTTGAGTGTACCCATTGCCGACAAACGCAAGTACATGGGGTGAAGTGCGAATGTAGAGTTGGCGTTGTAGGGATAAGAGTCGGTCCAAGTGTGAGTCATTGTTGTGTCGTTGATGGGCAGTATTTGCAAGAATTTCTGACCTGTCATTTCGGCCCAATCAATCATGAGTTTGAGGTCCATGAAGTCACCAACACCAAAGTCTTCTTCGGTGCGAACCGAGAATACGGGTATTGCAACACCGGCACCGCGCCAAGGCGACATGGGATTGTTGAAACGGAGACCTGAAATGGTCATAACCTCGTTGCGTTGTGCAGGGCTGTAATTGTAGAAACGGTTGTTGCCGCCTTCCCATGCCACTAATTCGAGAGTGTCTTTTTTGAGAATCAAGAATTTGTATTCAAAAGGAGTAGTCATGCCTTTCATTTCAAGGAATGCGCTCCATTCGGGGAAATTGGCATCGTTCATTACCACTGCTTTTGAAATGTCCCATTTACCGAGGGGTTCGCAACCGCCGCAGATAGCAAGCACTTCGTCGGTTTGCACGGTGGGAGCCATTACGCGGATGCTGATGCCGTTTTTGATGGTGAGGGCAGCATCTTTGTTTTCGCGGTGGCAGATACAGTCGGTGAATGCCGATGAGTAATATGGGCGGTCCATGGGTTGGTCTTGCCAGCAGTCAAAGAATTCGTAGTTCTTTGCACTGCGGCCACGACGGAACAGGTGTCCGTTGCCCCATTCACGTCTTTCGCCGCCGTTTTCGTGGCGAATGATATAGCGATAGTTAAAGTCGGAAGTAGAATCCTCAACTTCGACAGTCAAATGCCAATGTTCAGCACCATCAAGGTCGAGACGAACGGCTTCTGCTTCATTGCCGTTGCCAAGTTGGGGGATGTTTCCACAAATGTAAACCGATTCGCCCCAATTACAACGATAATTGATATTGAAGATAATTTTCATGATTTGTATATTTGGTTTTATTTATGTTTCTGCATTTTTAGAAATCGGTCATAAAAATACTCATAAATATTCAAATAGAAAAGGCTAAATCTTGAAAAAATCAAGTTTAGCCTTTTATCTATCGTAGGACTATGTTGTAGAGCTACTTTTTAACCACATTTAGAGGTTCCGCAAGCAGTACAGATGAGACAACCTTCTTGGTAGATGAGGGTTTCTTGACCACAGTTGGGGCAAGTTTGTCCGTTGAGTTTTGTGCCGTTGGGCATGTATTTTTTGAGTGCGCGTTCAACACCCATTTTCCATGTGTTGATTGATTGGCTGTCGAGTTCGAGACTACCGATGAGTTTCAAAACTTGGTCGATGGGCATACCATAGCGCAATACGCCTGAAATGAGTTTAGCATAGTTCCAATACTCGGGGTTGAACTTGTCAGACAAACCTTCGATTGTTGTCTTGTAACCGCGCTTGTTGATGAATTGGAAGTCATAGCGTTTGTTGCCGTTTTCGTCAATCGCTTTGATGATTTTACCGCGAGTAACCGATTTGGGGCAGAAGATACCGTCATCGTCGTCAGCAAGACCGGTGAAGATTTCATAAGGAGTGCCGTCGATGAGACCGACAAATGCAATCCATTTTTCTTTGTTGTTTTGGAAACGAACAACGTCGGCGTCCAATTCGATGGGGCGTTTAGCCACATGAGGCTTGATTTCTTCGGGCGCGGCTTGTTTCTTTTCGAGCGAAACGAGAACGCCGGCACGAGAACCTTCGCGGTAAACTGTACATCCTTTGCAGCCTGATTTCCACGCTTCAACATAGAGTTTATTAACGAGTTCTTCACTAACATCGGCGGGGAGGTTGATGGTTACAGAAATTGAGTGGTCAACCCATTTTTGAACGCGACCTTGCATTTTCACTTTTTCAAGCCAGTCAACATCGTTAGAAGTTGCTTTGTTGTAGGGTGATTGAGCGATGAGGTCTTCAAGTTCTTCTTGTGTATAGTTTGCTTTAACCTGAATGTTATTAATCTTCATCCAAGTGAGGAACTTGGGATGGTAAACGATGTATTCTTCAAATGCGTCGCCCGATTCGTCAACGAAGTCAACACGGCAGTCGGTGTCGTTGGGGTTAACTTTGCGGCGGCGTTTGTAGATGGGAAGGAATACTGGCTCGATACCAGAAGTTGTTTGAGTCATAAGACTTGTTGTGCCGGTAGGAGCAATGGTGAGACAAGCGATGTTGCGACGGCCATATTTCACCATGTTTTCATACAACTCGGGAGATGCTTCGCGCAAACGGTTGATGAAAGGATTGTTCTTTTCGCGTTCGGCGTCAAAGATTTCAAATGCACCGCGTTCTTTTGCGAGTTCTACTGAAGAGCCGTAAGCGGCAACAGCGAGGGTTTTGTGCACGAGTTCAGAGAAATCGGTTGCTTCGGCTGTGCCATATCGGAGACCGAGAGCAGCAAGCATATCGCCTTCGGCAGTTGTGCCTACACCTGTACGGCGGCCTTTGAGAGTTTTAGTTTTGATTTTGTTCCAAAGGTTGCGCTCAGTGTTCTTAACCTCTTCGGTTTCGGGGTCGCTATTAACTTTTGAAAGAATCTTGTCGATTTTTTCCATTTCAAGGTCGATGATGTCGTCCATGATGCGTTGTGCTTTGCCGACATGGGTCTTGAAAAGTTCAAAGTCAAATGACGCCTTGGGGGTGAAGGGGTCTTTTACATAAGAGTAGAGGTTGATAGCCAAGAGGCGGCAACTGTCATAGGGACACAAGGGGATTTCACCGCAGGGATTTGTAGAAATAGTGCGGAAGCCGAGGTCGGCATAGCAGTCAGGCACTGATTCGCGAGTGATAGTGTCCCAGAACAATACGCCAGGTTCGGCCGATTTCCATGCATTGTGAATGATTTTAGCCCACAATTCCGATGCGTTGATGCTTTTAGTGACATAGGGATTGTCAGAAACAACGGGATATTGTTGTGTGTATTCAGTGCCTTCGATAGCGGCTTTCATGAAGTCGTCGTCAATTCTCACCGATACATTTGCGCCGGTAACTTTGCCTTCGGCCATTTTTGCGTCGATGAACGATTCTGAATCGGGGTGTTTAATGCTTACAGAAAGCATCAACGCACCACGACGGCCGTCTTGTGCCACTTCGCGTGTAGAATTAGAGAAGCGTTCCATGAAGGGGACAAGGCCGGTAGATGTAAGGGCCGAGTTCTTAACGGGAGAACCTTTGGGGCGGATGTGTGAAAGGTCGTGGCCAACACCGCCGCGGCGTTTCATGAGTTGTACCTGTTCTTCGTCAATCTTGATGATACCGCCATAAGAGTCGGGGTTGCCGTCAAGACCGATAACGAAGCAGTTTGACAAAGAGCCCACTTGGTGGTCGTTGCCGATACCTGACATGGGGCTACCTTGGGGTACGATGTATTTGAAGTTGCGCAAAAGATCGAAAACTTCTTCTTTGCTCATAGGAGCCGCATATTTTTGTTCAATGCGAGAGATTTCCGATGCTATGCGGTTGTGCATATCGTCGGGGGTCTGTTCATAGATGTTGCCGAACGAGTCTTTGAGGGCATATTTGCTCACCCATACGCGAGCAGCCAACTCGTCGCCGCCAAAATAATTCAAAGAGGCGTTAAAAGCCTCCTCGTAAGAATAAGTTTTATTTTCCACGATAGGTTATGTTTAATGTTTTTAGTGTGCTGAAAAGAAAAGTTTTAGTCAAAAGAATTTTTGACGATGCAAAGTTTGTGAAAATATTTGATGTACACAAATTATTTGCTCAAAAAAATTGAAATGTTTATAAGTTTTCCAAAACTAAAAGTCAAAACATTGAAAGATAGATGATTAAGATTTTTGAAAAATCAAAAAGTTTTCCAAAACGAAAAATTTGCGAAAATTAGATTGCTTGTTTGCTTTTTGTTTTGTAATTTTGTGTGAGTAAAATTTAATAAGGAAAATGGAACAAATGGGATATTTTAAAAATCGTCGCACTGTGAGAAAATATACATCGCAAGCGGTGTCTGACGAGTTGTTGGCAGAGTTGATTGAAGCGGCTTCGCAAGCGCCCACAACAGGCAATATGCAGTTGTATAGTGTGGTTGTCACACGCTCGGAAGAGGGTAAGGCAGCTCTCGCGCCATCGCATTTCAACCAACCGACTGTGAAGGGTTGTAGTGTGGTGCTTACTTTTTGTGCCGATTTCAATCGATTTGTCAAATGGTGTGAGGCGAGCAATGCGCAACCTGGATATGATAACTTCCAATCGTTCATGACTGCGGTGCTTGATGTGTCTTTGTTTGCGCAACAGTTCTGTACAATTGCCGAAATGCACGGTCTTGGCTGTTGCTATCTTGGCACGACTACCTATAACGCGCCACAAATTGCCGAGGCTTTGGGTTTGCCTGAAAGGGTTGTCCCTGTTACGACTCTCACGGTCGGATATCCCGACGGCGAATCTCCGTTGAGCGACCGCATCCCGGTTGAGGGTATTATTCACTTTGAAAAATATGCCGATTATACGGCGGAAAGTGTGAAGTCATTGTATGCCGAAAAAGAGGCTCGCGAAGATAGTCGGCGCTTTGTCGCCGAAAATGGCAAGGAGTCGTTGGCTCAAGTGTTTACCGATGTGCGTTACACCCGTCAGGCAAACGAGCATTTCTCAAAAGTATATCGCGATTTTATTGAGTCAAAAGGCTTTGCCTTTCCCGAAAAGTAAAAGATATTAATGGTCTGATAAATGAAAACAGCCTGAAACCAATCGGTTTCAGGCTGTTTTGCATGATAATTGTGAATTATGAGAGTAATGAACTTTCGATTGCTGCAACATCTTCTTGGAGCTGTTTTTCAAGCGGCAAGCGTTCTTCAATGTTTTTGCAAGCATATAAAACGGTCGCGTGTGTGCGCGAAAGGCGAGTGCCGATGGCAGTGAGGAGCATTTTTGCATGCTTTTTGGCCATGTACATCACCATTTGTCGCGCATCGGAGATTTCGCGTTTGCGCGATTTTGTGAAGATTTGGTCGGGCTCGATTTTGTAATATGCGCAAACCTCGTTGAGAACCATCTCAAAGTTGATTTGTTTGCGTGTTGATTTCACCGCATTTGCAAGGACGGTGCGCGCGAGGTCGATAGTAACGCTTTGGTTGAGTATTGTTGCGTGGGCCATGAGTGACACAACGATGCCTTCGAGTACACGGATGTTGTCAGTGACATTTTGTGCAATGTATTCAAGCACATCTTCGGGGATGCTGAGACCGTCTTGTTCGGCCTTTTGCATGAGAACCTCTTTGCGGAGTTCGTAGTCGGGGCGGCAAAGTTCGGCTGTCATGCCCCATTTGAAGCGTGAGAGCAAGCGGGCTTCCATGCCTTCCATTTCCGCTGGGCAACAATCGCTTGTGAGGATGAGCTGCTTTTGGTTTTGGTGCAAGTGGTTGAAGATGTGGAAGAATGTATTTTGTGTCTGCGTTTTGCCGATAAGGTCTTGGATGTCATCAATGATGAGTGCATCGATGCTTTGGTAGAAGTTGATGAATTCGTTGACTTGTTTGCGGCATACAGCAGCAGTGTATTGGCTTTCAAATAAGCGGGCAGTAACATAGAGCACGCGGCTTTGGGGCATTGATTCCTTGATGCCGATACCGATTGCTTGTATAAGGTGGGTTTTGCCCACACCGGTGTTACCGTGTATGAATAAGGGGTTGAATGTTTTTTGCTTGGGGTCATCAGCAATGGACTTGCCGATGGCGTAGGCAATGCGGTTGCTCATGCTCTCGCAGTAATTCTCGAAGTTATAGCGCGGATTAAGTTGAGAATCAATGTCTTCATTAGGAACTGACTGGAATGGGTTAGCCGATGCTCCTGTGCGTGGAGCGGCCGCTTGGCTTGTGTGTGTGCTGCGGATTTTTACCGAAGTGTCAGGTTGGTCGCCGATTTGGTTGAATTTGTAGAGCAATTTAGTGAGATTGCCGCCATACACGCGATTAATCGCCTTGCAGAGAAGTTCTCCAAAGCGTGTTTCGATGTGCTCCTTGAAATATTGAGAGGGTATTTCAAGGATAAGCACACCTTCGTCGAAGCTGACAGAGGTGATTGGCTTAAACCAGGCGTCGTATTGTTCGGGCGAAATGTTGTCTTTGATGATTGAAAGACACTTTTCCCAAAGTTGCGAGTGAGTTAATTCCATTTATTTATTGATTCTTAAGGCTAAAACTTTTCAGTACAAAATTAACACTAAAAATGTTGAAAAACAAAGTGGAAAATATTTGCAAAATTAGATTAAGTCGCAACTATACTGAAAAACAGCTATTTAGGTGATGTGTGTTTTGTTTGTTAAATTAATGCTTTACAAAACAATCGTAATTAGCATATATATAGTTGGTTATGTGTGATATTGTTGCATCTATTGAATGCTTGAATAATTATTGTCTGGAATAAAAGAGGCTGATAAATATGGGGTTTGGAGCATTCCCGGCTATTTATCAGCCCTATGTAGTTATTTGGAATGATTCTAAATAACTCCTATTTTAGAGTAATTTTACATTAATGTAGCGTTTAGGGTTCTTCTTGATGTCGATGAATAGCGAGTCAAGGCTCTTAACTGTTCCGTTGATGTTGTCGTGGAGCTTTGTGTCGTTGAGGAGCAAGCCGAGTGAAGAGTCGCTACCGTTGAGCTTGTCGGTGAGATCTTTGGCGTTTGCTACGACGGAATTGAGGTTGTTGAGCGTTGAATCAAGAGGAGCGTTGTTGAGTTCCTGTGTGATGTCGTTAAGGTTGTTTGAGATGCCTTTGAGGTTGTCGGCGATAACTGCAACATTGCCCATGGCGGGAGAGAGTGTCTTTGACATTTGTGTCAACTGTTGGCTTGTGGCTTCGAGGTTAGCGGTGATGTTGTCGAGACGGCGTACCGAGTTTTTCAATGCGGGGTCGCTGACAATAGAGTTGATTGAAGTGAGCAATGAGTCTATTTTGGGCATGATGCTGCCGACTGCGGGCATGATGTCGTTAGCAACGGCGTCCATGAGTCCGCTTGGTGTGCTGCCTTTGATTTTTTCGCCTATCTCAATGAAATTTTGGTTGTCGGCGAGAACGAGGTCGATAGATGCAGCGCCAAGCAAATCAACGCAAAGGAGGGCTTCGCTACCTTCGGGGATACGCATCTTTTTGTCAAGACTGAGTTCAACTAGCACATGGCCGGGGTTGTCATATTCATATTCCATGTCGCGCACGATGCCGACTGTGAAGCCGTTAAGTTTCACGGGCGATGCGATTGTCAATCCGGCAACATTGGTATAAGACGCATAGTAGTAGTTAGCGGGCTTGAAAAGGTTGATGCCTTTAAGGAAGTTGATGCCGAAAAACAAGATGAGTAGGGCTGCTAATACGGTGACACCAATAATCACCTCTTTTGAGAATTTCTTTTTCATTTTATTGTTAATGTTATTTGTTTCTATATAATAATGTGTAATTTATTTTATTCGTTTGCCGTTGACGGTGGTGATGATAAATGCCTCGGGATATTGCTTTTTTGCTACTTTGAGCATCTGTAATGCTTTGTCCCATGACGATGTATTGCCGTAGGTATACTTGTATGTGCCGTTGTCAACATAATAGTCGATGCCGTCAAGTCGTTTCAAGCGTTTGTCTGATGCTTTGAGCGGAGTTGCTGATGACAATATCTGTATCTTGTATATTTTTATGTCGCTGACTGCTTGGTCTGGTTGGTCGGCAGCGGTAGAGTCAACGGCTGCAACAACCGAGTCAAGACGGTCGTGTTTCTTTTTGTATTGCACAAAGGCGTTGTAGATAGCCTTGGCGAGTTGCTTTTGTCCCTTTGCTGAGTTGAGATATGTCTCTTGCGTGGGGTTGCATATAAAGTCGAGTTCAACCAAAACGCTTGGCATGCTTGTGGCGGCAAGGACAAGAAATCCGGCTTGTCTCACTCCGCGGTCTTTGCGGCCAGCGGTTTTGATAAACTCGTCTTGAATGTGGCTTGCAAAGTCGATGCTTTGTTGCAAGTGGGTGTCCTGGTTGAGTTCGAAAATGATGTACGACTCCGAAGAGTTAGGGTCAAAGCCGCTGTATGTGGTAGAATAGTCCTCTTCGAGTTCTATAACCGAGTTTTCGCGCTTGGCGACTTCAAGGTTTTCGTCAGTGCGGTGCAATCCGAGTGTGTAAACCGATGCGCCTGCTATTGTCGTGCGATTTTTCGCCTTTTTGTCGATAGAGTTGACATGGATAGAGATGAACAGATTGCCGGCTGCTTTGTTGGCAATGTCGGCGCGTTCCTGCAATGTGAGATATTTGTCGGTCGAGCGGGTGTAGATCACTTTCACACCGTCAATGTTTTCGTCTATCATTTGTCCGAGCAGTTTTGCAACCGATAGGTTGATGTCTTTTTCCTTGGCGATTTCGCCGCTCGCACCTTGGTCGCGGCCGCCATGTCCGGCATCGATTACGACAACAAAGTCCTTGGCAAAAGCCTGTGTGGGCATTGCCAAAACGACCGAAATCGCGCAAAGAAGCATTATATGTAGGACAGATAACCGCATAGATATTGATAATTTACTGCAAATTTACGAATTTATGGATGAATTATGACTACCCAAAACGATTTTTATAATTAATAATGTGTAGAATGTGGCATTTTAGACAATAAATAAGGCGAAATGTAGAATGAAAAGGGCATATAAAGCAATTTTTGACGGTTGTTTTATATTAAAACAATGAGATTTTGCGTTTGATTAGTATGAAGAAAAAAGTTTTTGGATTTAGCGTAATGATGTCGCTCGTTTTTGCGGTGGCGTTTTTGTCTTGTGGCGATAAAAGTTGTGGCAAGATGCCGATTGCGCGTCTTGACAAGGTGGTATGTGGCTATGTCGATGCTGAGACTGTCGAGCGAGAAAATATAAAAGCGGAATATGGCGATGCGATTGATGTATGGTGTCGTTTGATGGGTTATGAGTCAGCCGATGACTCGGTGTTGATGCAGATGTCGCAGTCACGGGCAATGGAGGTTTTTGCGCCTGATGTGCGTGAGCGGTTCACTGCTATTGATTCGATTTCGGAGGTTCTATTTTCGCTTGAAGAAAATGTTGGCAAAATTTTGAAAGATAGTGTTGAACGAAAATACTATTCCGTAATATCGCCATACACTCAGTCGGTGTATTTGGCCGATTTGATGGTGTTTGTTGCATTGAACCATTATCTTGGTAGTGACTATAAAGGTTATGGCTATTTTGAGCAATATCAGCGAGTGACAAAGACACCGCAACACTTGCCCTATGATGTTGCCGAGGCGATTATATCAACCCGATTTCCGTTTGAGGCGAGTGAGTCAAGCACAGTGCTGAATGCTTTGCTTTATAATGGTGCTGTGCTTGCTACTATTGAAGCAATTGTGCCTGATGCCCATATCGCAGAGGCTATGGGTTATAGTGCCGAGCAAATGGAGTGGCTTGACCAAAACGAGCCTATGGCATGGGATGCAATTATAACCAAGCGATTGCTTTATTCAAGTTCGTTGGGTGATGTCGACCGCTTGACACGGCCTGCTCCGTCAACGACTATTGTGCATCAGCAGTCGCCCGGTAGATTGGGCCGATATATCGGTTATAAGATAGTGAAGAGTTTTATAAAAAATAACGGTGAGTGTGACTATGTGAAGCTGCTGCAACCATCGTTTTATAATGATAATCAATCGCTCATTTTATCGGGGTATAATGGCGGAAAATAGTCGGGAAAACGTCTAAAATGTGTTGTAAAACATATTCTTTGCAATTTTTAACAAATATCCTTAAGTCCGCATTATAAGGGCGTTTAGGAGGGGTGTGAATGTCTAAAATGGTGACTGTGAGCGCTGTTGATTTTGACACATGGGAAAATATGCGTAACTTTGCAGCGATATTTAAGACCGACCACCATATCGGTCGTAGTATTAACCAAACATCACAGAATGAAGAAAACAATGACAATCATTGCCATCTTCGCTGTTTTCTTGGTTTCGGTAGCGGCCTATACTGATAAGGCAGTTGATGCATCACAAGGCTATACCGCGCCGATTTTCTCGATTGGTCAAGGCGAAAATAAAATGTCGCTCGACCAGATGAAAGGCAAATATGTGTTGCTCACTTTTTGGGCATCAAGCGATGCAAAATCGCGCATAGCATGTCAGCAGTATTCATCATTTACTCGCGAAAATCAACAGGAAAACGAGTTCTGTCACATTTCGGTCAATTTTGACCGTAGCGAAACACTCTTCAAAGAGATTGTTAGGCGCGACAAACTGCAAGCGGAGACGCAATATTTTGCGCAAGGCGATAAGGCAAGCCGATTGAAGGCTGATTATCAACTTGAAAACGGATTCAACACTTACTTGATTGACCCGCAAGGGCGCATTGTGGCAAAGAATCCATCAACACAGCACTTGAACGAGATTTTTAAGTAACTGATTTTATGACCTTCCCCATTTTGGGCGAAGGTCTTTTTTGTTTGTAAAGTAGGTGTGGAATTAAGCGAACCGGCTGTTACATCGGGTCGACATCATAATATATCATCATGCCTTTCATGCGCGGGTCTTGGTGCATTTGCTCATAGGTGGCACGCAAAATTTCTTTGACCTTTTTCATTGATGCGTTAGTCTCGACTTTGAGCATGATTTTGCGAATAAATAGAGACTGAATGCGAGAAATATATGGCTCTTCGGGCCCGAAAACACGATTGCCAAACAGTTCGCGCAAGCGATTGCTGTATATCACCGAGATTTCCGATAATATCGCGCTGTCGCGGTGTTTCAGATAGATGTCGATGATGCGAGTAAAAGGCGGGTAGTGATATTGTTGTCGCTCCTGTATCTCCATATTGTAATGGCTCATATAGTCGTGGTTGACCAGGTGGGTGATTACGGGGTGCTGCGGTTGAGTCGTTTGCACGGCCACAGTACCTTGTGTATTGCGGCGTCCTGCGCGTCCTGCCACTTGTTCAAGCATATTGAAAGCGCGCTCGGTTGCTCTGAAATCGGGGAAGTTGATGATTGAGTCGGCGTTGACGATGCCTACAAGACTCACGCCGTCAAAGTCAAGACCTTTTGTTACCATTTGTGTGCCGACAAGTATCTGTGACTTTCGTTTTGAAAAATCATCGATGATATTGGCATATCCGTCTTTATTGCGAGTGGTGTCAAGGTCCATTCGCGCGATTTTATAGTCGGGGAACATTGTTTCCACTTCATCTTCAACGCGTTCGGTGCCATAGCCGAGGGTGTCAACTCCAGGCTCTTTACAGGCAGGGCAGATGGTGGGTTGTGGATAGGTTGAGCCGCAATAGTGGCAAACGAGTTGGTTCCAACGACGGTGGTAGGTGAGTGATACATCGCAGTGCTCACATTTAGGCACCCAACCGCATTGCTTGCATCGTGCCATTGGGGCATATCCTCGACGATTGAGGAAGAAAATAACCTGCTCGCCACGGTTGAGTGCTTCGTGGGCGAGTGTTGTGGTAGTTGAGTCAAATGTGCCTATGGCTGTTTTCTTGCGGCGCGAGAGGGCCATGTCAATTACTTTGATTTCGGGTAATTGCACTCCTTCATATCGTTCGCTAAGTGTAACAAGCCCATATTTGCCAGAGGTGGCCTTGTAATATGTTTCGATTGATGGTGTTGCGCTGCCGAGCAATGTTTTGGCTCCGTGCATTGAAGCGAGGACGATGGCAAGGTCGCGGCCGTTGTAACGAGGTGCGGGGTCTTGCTGCTTGTAACTCGACTCATGCTCTTCGTCAACAATGACAAGCGAGAGATTGCTGAATGGCAAAAATAGCGATGAGCGCGCGCCTATAACCACACAAGGCTCATTGTTTTCTAGCAATTTTTTCCATATATCAACACGCTCGTTGTCTGAGAATTTTGAGTGGTAGATTATGACCTTGTCGCCAAACACGCGTTGCAATCGTCGTGTGAGTTGGGTTGTAAGTGCGATTTCCGGCACAAGATATAGCGCTTGGCCTTTGCGACGCATTATAAAATCGATGAGATGGATATATATCTCGGTTTTGCCGCTTGAAGTTACGCCATGAAGTAATGTCACACTTTTGTCGTTAAAGCACTCGTGAATTTGGTTGAGTGCAACCGTTTGAGCTGGGCTGAGCGAGGGAACGCTGCCGGCAACCGCTCCCGAGTATTTGAAACGGTTGATTTCTTTGCGGTATATTTCTACAATACCTTTGTCGGCCATGGCTTTGATGATGGAGTTGGTTACGCCTGAGCGTTGTGTTACCTCATCGCGCGTAACCTCTTTGATAGGCTCGCTGTGGCGGGCAAAAGCGCTTAACTCAATCAATGCCAATAGGGCGGTTTCTTGTTTCTTTGCCCCTTTGACAGCGGTAAACAGTTTCTCAATCTCGATGCTGTTGTTGCGGTCGGCAAGAATCTTTACATAAGTTTCCTTGCGAGATGTATATCGTTCAACAAGTTTTTCCGAGATTATGATAGCCTCTTTTTCAAGCAGTCGGTTGGCAAGCGCAACAATGTTTTTGAATCCCGTTTTCTTTTCGATTTCGGTGGGTGTCATGCGTCCGGAGTGGTCGAGCAGTTGGCACACCATTGTTTCGCGTTCGTTTAATCTGTTTTCGGGGTCTTCTTCAAAGTCGCGGTTTAATTCGAGGAATGTCTCGCTCTCCACTTTAAGACTGGCTGGCAGAGCTGCTTTGAATACATCGCCCATTGTGCATAGATAATACTCGGCCGCCCATTCCCATAGTTTTAGTTGCGGGTGCTTGATGATAGGGTGGTTGTCAAGTATTTTTGCAATGTCTTTAACCTCATAACCTGTGGGGGCAATGGGAGTTAATGCCGCTACGATGCCGGTGTAAAATTTCTTATTGCCAAATGGTACGATTACGCGATAGCCCACATTGACCAATCCTATCATATCCTCCGGGATATGGTAGGTGAATGTGCCATAAAGCGGCAAGGGGAGTATTATTTCGGCATATTGCTGCATAGGGTAGAGATCTATTGAGTCTGAATGTTAATGATATTTGATGCTCGTTCCAAGTCTTTGCGGTAAACTTGCACTTGCACTGTTGTTGAATCATTGCCTGTTTTTGCATATAATGGGCAATCACTTTCAACTACTATTGCGTCAATGAAGTTTTCTTTAAGTTTGTTGCATATAGTTTCGGCACTTTCTTTGTCGGGGTATTGTGCAACCACTTCAAGGTAATGAACGCGAGTTTTGGCGAGTTCCGACTCTTGGCGCGACCGAGAATATAATTCGTAGCAAAACCAACCAATGGTTAAAAATAATGTTGTTTCGTCTAATATGAGTTTGTCATAAACAATATAATTAAGTGTCACCATACATGCGAAAAATATAGTGGCACTAATCAGGGATCGTAAAATGAATTTAGTCATAATCTGCTTGTAATTGCTTGTTGTTTAGACTGTTTGCTGGATTAGGCGTTTGAAATGTTTTGTCTAATGCAAAGTTAATGAATTAAAGTTTAAAAGTCAATTCAAATGTGGTAATAAAATTGATGGTGTAGAAAAAATCAAGAGTTAAATAGTGTTGAATTTGTGCTGCTGATTAAACCCGACGCCATTATGTGAGTCATAACTACAAAATCCAATGATTTGCAAATCAAGAAATAACTTACAAACTAAATCTACAATAAAGATGAAAAAGACTATTTTGACAATGATTGTAGCAGTTGCAACAATGTTCTCGTTCAGCTCAATGGCTCAATCACCCAAATGTGAAGGTAAGAAATGCGACAAAGCAATGTGTGATAAAGCTCCCAAGTGTGAAATGGGAAGAGGCCAGCACAAACCCTGTCCCAATCCCTTTGAAGGTTTGAATCTCACTCCCGCGCAACAAGATAAGCTCAAAGCGATGGCTCCATGTGCTGGTAAGGAACAAAGTCAGGCTTGCAAACAAGAACAACGCCGTCATCGTCAAGCATGCGACTCAATCGCTCGTGCAGGACAAGAAAAATTCCTCGCTGATGTTAAGTCGGTTTTGACTCCCGAACAATATGTTCAGTTCCTTGAAAACATGGCAAAACAACCTCGTCCCGATATGATGAAAGGTCCCGGCCACGGGATGAAAAAAGGTTGTAAAGCCCACAAAGGTGATGCTTGTCCCCAAAAAGGTGGCTGCCCGAAGGCTCCCGACTGCAAAAAAGATTGCCCCAAAAAGAAATAAAATCAACGATTAGTAAAGAAAAACCGGAGTTGCAATTAAGCGACTCCGGTTTTTTATGTGATGTTTTGTCAGTCGGGATTATTGTTGATGAGCGTCACGCAACAAGTCGTTAACTGTCTTCACGGGGTTGAAAGTTTCAATCGGAACTTCAATGAAGATAGTGTTCCAATTGCTCATCGCACCATTCCAAAGACCAGGTAATTCAAGTGCACGCAACTCTTTGCCGTGAAGTGATTTAGATGAAATGAAGCCGGTGTTGGCATCAACATATTCGGGCAAGTTGAATTTGTTGCCGTCAATATCTTTGATGTAGCAAACCAAGTCAACGGGGTTGAAGTGAGTTGCTTGTGCCACCATGGCTTTGTATTCCTCGTTTGCGGGGTCGATTTGGTGACTTTCAAGGATTTGGGGCGAAGATGAACCGTCTTGGTTGTAAGCAATGTATGGGCCCCCGCCAGGTTCGCCTTCGTTTTTCACCATGCCACACACGCGCAAGGGGCGATTGAGTTTTTCTTTGATGTAAAGCACGAGTTCAGAATCGTCGAGAGTTTTCATCTTCGCGTCACGCACATTGAGCACTTGGTGCAAGAATGCAATCATGTCGCGCAAATCTTCCATATCGTAGTTGCCGCTCTCGATTTTGCGCATGAACTTTTCAATCATGTCGTGAGCATGAATGAGGTAGCCGGCAATAACTTGTTTGTATTGGCAAGTTGCACCACGACGAGAATCGGGAACAACATTGTCGATGTTTTTAATGAATACGACTTCGGCGTCGATGTCGTTGAGGTTTTCGATGAGTGCACCGTGGCCGCCGGGACGGAATACGAGGCTGTCGTTTTCTTTGAACAAAGTGTTGTCGGGATTAACGGCAACAGTGTCGGTCGAAGGTTTTTGTTCCGACATTGAGATGTTGAATTTCACGCCCATGCGTTGTTCGCAGTCGGGAACAACTGCTTCAAGTTTTTTCTTGAACAATTCGCGGTGGTTGGTTGATACAGTGAAATGGAGGTTAACTTTGCCATTGAGTTGAGCGGCAGTTTGAGCACCTTCAACCAGTTGTTCTTCAACTGGAGTGCGTGTAGCATCATCATATTTGTGGAAAGTAAGCAAGCCTTTGGGGAGGTTGCCATAGTTCATGCCTTTTTCGCTGATGATAGTGTTGATGACATCTTTATAGCGATGCTCGTCAATTAGATCGTCAACGCTTTTGTGATAAATATCGCGACATAGATCGTCAAGTTCGCCATAGAATGCGAGGTTGTGAATGTTTTCAATCAATTCGGCTACATCTGAACCTTCGGTGGGAACATCGTCTTTGCCGTCAACAAATGAGAATAAAGCCTTGAACATGCGTGAAGCAGCACCCGAGGCGGGAACAAACTTGCACACCTTGCCTCCATCGGCAAGGTATTGTTGCCAACGGTCAACAACTTGATTTTGTTCATCGGCAGTGAGGCGAATAATGCCCGAGCCGATAGTGGCCGAACCTGCGAGTTTGAGGTAGGGGAAGCCAGTTTTGAAACGGTCGATTTGAGCGTTAAGTTCTTCTTGAGAAATACCTTTCTCTTCGAGAGTTTTTAAGTCTTGAGGTGTTAGCATAATGGTATTATGTTGTTAAATTGTTTTTCTAAACCCCAAAGATAATAAAATTATCTCTTATGGTTATAAAACCAGCCCTAAATTCTCTAAATAAATCAATGCTAATCGCTATATCACACTGAATGTGATTTTTAGTGTGGCATTTTCTTGTAAAAATAAGTAGTAACTATTCAAAAATTGGGGGATAAAACAATTGGTGTGTTTTTATGAAAAAATCACATCATTGACAGCTGCAAGCATAGTCAATGATGTGATATGAAATAGTGATTAATCAGTGGAAAATTAATGTTTTAGACTGTGTCTATGACAGTTTGTGGCGTTCTCCGTCAAGTTTAATCAAATTGATGGAAAGAGCAAGGTCAATGCCTCGTTTCATTGAGGCGTGAACATTGTCTCTCACGCACGCGTAGCCAAATAGTCGGGCCGTTTCGCTGATTAGTCCGTCTTCGTCTATGGCAAATTGCTCTTTGATCACTTGCAAAACTGCTTGTGTTACCTCTTCAGGAGCAATATCCAAGGCCTCTCTTCCCGAAGCCATGCGGTATTCCGAGTAGTTATCACGCTGTTCCTGACTCTTCCAAAAGAAGATATCGTCGGTTCCGCTTGTAACCAAATTCATGTCTTTGAAAACTTCTGTGAGGTACGCATTGATGCGAACGCCGTTGCGACTAATGTCATAACTGTTCAATAGTCGTTTTATTAGGAAACGGCGACTGATAGGAGCCTCTGCTTCAATAATGGTCTGAATGTCATTCACAACCGAGTCGGTGTAGTAGCCTTGTGAGAACATGGCCGAATCGGCATGACGAACAGATAATTCGGCCGGAGTGTATTCGGTTGCGATAACTGCCGCCTCTTCAATAGTCGTGTTGTTTATCGGAGCCGGCTCTTCAACGATAGTTTCTTCATTGTTTTCATCATCAGTTGAATTTATACGCTCGATTTCACGGATAATGCCATTGAGTACATGTTCGGGAGTGTCCCACCATTCCAACGACCAAATATTGTATGTCCTCCAACCGAGCAAAGACAGAACGGAAGGAGTAGTCACATCACGGTCGTGAGCGGTGTTTGATGCAACATAGTTGTATCCGTCACATAGTAAGCCCAATAGGTAGCGGTCGGGATTGGTCGGGTCAACGATGCCGATGTCAACGCGATATTCCGATGTGCCGATATTGGTGTTTACTGTGTGTCCTTTTGCTTTGAGAGCAGTGGCAACCGATTCGATAAATGCATCTTTTGTCTTTCGTTTGGTCCCGTATTCCATGTGCATCAATGCAATGTTGCCTCGTTCGGCATAATCAAGGAATGATTTGAGACACTTCACGCCCTTGGCATTGGTGCGATAGAGGTCAATGTCATCGGCTTTAAGTGATGAGAACACTTTCATTTCATATCTTGCACGCGAAACAGCAACATTTAGTCGTCGTTCGCCACCATCACGGTTGAGCGGACCGAAGTTCATGGCTACTTTGCCAAATTGGTCGCGACCATACCCAATCGAGAATAGGATTACATCACGCTCGTCGCCTTGCACATTTTCCAAGTTTTTGATGAAGATTGGCTCATGCATTTTTGCAGCAACGGCTTCCAAATCAGAATTTTTACGCAACATATCGTTGAGCATATCTTCGATAAGTGTTTGCTGATTAACATTAAATGTTACAACGCCAATGCTTTGTGATGCAGTTTGCGGGTCTGATAGTCGATTTTGTATCTCTTTCACAACTGATTTTGCTTCCTCTTTGTTGTTGCGGCCTGTGCCACGATTGTATGTGCCTTTTACATACTCAAACGACACCTTTGTCGCCATATCGTCGTTAGATGGGAAAGTCATCAGCGAGTTTTTGTAAAAGATACGGTTGCTGAATGTTATAAGGCTTTCATGCTTGCTGCGGTAGTGCCACAATAGGTGTTTCTGTGACATGGAAAGAGCCAAGCAATCTTCAAGAATGCTCTCCAAATCTTCGCTTTCGGAGTGTTGTTCGCAGAAATTGTCAGCCATGAAGAAGTTGGTGGGCGGAAGTTGGTGCTCGTCGCCAACTATGATGGCGCTTTTACCGCGAGATATAGCGGCAATAGCCTCGCAAGTAGGCATTTGCGAAGCCTCGTCAAAGACGATGAGGTCAAATTGCGGCCAATTAGCCCCAAGGTATTGCGAAACTGAAAGCGGACTCATGAGCATAGTCGGACACATTCTCGAAATAAGGTCGGGGATAGACTCAAATAGTTTGCGGATTGATACCCCTCGACAACCATTGCGAATGCACTTTTGTAAGTATCCCACATCAGAACTTTGTGATGCTTCTTTGCGGAGTGCCGGTAGCATTTCGGTCATTCTCATTACGAGCTCTCGGTGGGTTATATTTTCAAACTCCTTGCACAGTTTGCGGAATCGTTTAATCTTATCCTCAAATAGTATTGATTGGAAGTATCCTAGCTCGTTGTTTTGTTCAATGTGATGGTTTGCACAATGTTTATATACGCTCTTCAAGTATGCTTTTGCAATATCGCATGGCTTTGCATCGCCACTCTCAAACCATTCGACAATTATATTTATATTATTGTCGCTCATCTGTTTGCGTATGACATTATATCCTACTTTGCTGCGCAAGTTTATTATGTTGCTTTGCCAGCGTGTAAGAGCGTTTGAAAGCCATGCAAGCCAGTCGATGCCAGTTTGCGATAGTGTAGCCACCGCCATTTGTTCCAATGCCGAAACTTTTTCCAAGAGGTTGTTGTAGGTGCTGTTATAGTCTTTAAGCACCTTGTCGTTGATGCTTATGTCATTGGTGAGGGCAAGCACTATTTGAGGCCATATATCAGCGAGCAGAGATGCTGCCGATTTGAGTATGCTCAATCGGTTGTGATAAAAATGAATTTGTTGAGCATCGGCATTTTTCAATTCGCGCTTGATGTTATATGATTTGTCAATGTATTCAATCAACTCGTCACACTCTTTTTGCAAACGATGTACGGTGTCAAGTTTTGTCAGTATGTCGGGCACTGTGGCGACATCAATGCGCTTACCGTTATGTGTGTGTGATGAGATAGTGTTAACTATGCTCCTTCGGTCAAGATATTTTGCAAGAAACCACTTGTGCTCGGCAGCCATCCAACGCTGACGCAATGCTCTGTAATCAACATTGAGGAAATATTCATTAAAGCGGGTTAGTAGTTGGTGTTTTTCGTTGTCAAGTTGTTTCTTAAATTCAGTAAGTTCATGCAATGCTTTAAGCAAATCTTCTTTGATGTTTGCGATAAGATTGCTAGGGATTTCTTGGCCGTCAAGCAAAATTTCAGTGATAGTATTTAGTGCCGCATATTGCTCTCTTGAAAGGTTGTCAATAGAGGTTCCCAAAACAGTAGATAATTCGCCTCTCAGATTTATGAGAATCTTGATTTCAGATAAAATTGCCTCAATCTGATTTTGAATTGTCTCTCTCGTTTTGGGTGAGTATTCCATTAGATTGACTTCTCGCAGAGCGTTGTTATACTCAGCGACAGATCTTGCGGCCGACTCATAATTTTCGACAAGTTCGGTGTGTTCACGAAGGCGTTCTGCACTTAAATTTTCAATATAATCGTCTGAGAATATAATCGTGGGTGCATCGTGAATGTCTATTTCGGAGTAGCGGACAAAGCAATCATATATAGACAGGCCGCAACCATGCACTTTGTGCAATCCATCGACATGGGCATTCAATTCGCGTTTCAACTCGTCAATGTGCGCAGCCTCTTTTGCAAAAGAATCATCGTTCATTTGCTGAATGACCTCTGTGGTTTTGCGTAGTTGGTCCATCACAAGGCTTTTCTTGGTCTTATTTGAGTGCAATTCCAAGCAGAATGGGTCGAGACCAATAGCGGCAAGGCGTTTTTGCACAACCTCCAATGCTGCCATTTTCTCGGCTACAAACAAAACTCGTTTGCCTTGAAATAGCGCATTTGAGATTATGTTGGTAATAGTCTGCGATTTACCTGTCCCCGGAGGACCGTGCAAAACAAAACTTTTGCCTGATGCAGCCTCGCAAATAGCCGCCAACTGTGATGAGTCGGCGCTAATTGGCAATGCGATGTCAGTTGAGGCAACCTCATTGACGGCCACTGCATTATCATCATACACCATATCTTCATGTAGTTGTCCATTAATAAGGCTTTGAATGAGAGGATGCTTTGACATAGCTTCTCGGTTGGTGCGCAAATCGTTCCAAATAACAAAGCGGTTGAAATCAAATATGCTAATTATTGATTCCTCAATAACGTCCCATTTGTCTTGCACCATAATGGCCTTGCGAACAGCCGCAAGTATGTACTTAATATCAAGGCCATTCTCATTTTGAATGGCTTCTGTGACATCGGGTATGTCTATGTCGTAATTTTGCTTTAAGAGTTCAAATAGTGTTTCGTTGAGAATAGGGTCTTCGCCGCGGCTAACCATATAGTAGCCTTTGTTGGCCGATTTGCGTTCCAATTTAATGGGAAAAAGAACGATAGGGGCGAAGTGAGGAAACGCTTTGCCCGGTTCATACCATTTCAAAAAGCCGAATGTAATGAAGAGCGTGTTGGCTCCACTTTCTTCGATTGAAAGACGAGCCGAACGGTATAGGCTTGTCAGATTCTTTGTGAGTGTAGATGAGTCTTGATATGACCTTAATGTGTTTTTGTCTAACTCTTTACGCAATAGTTCTCTGATCGAGTCTTTGAGGTTGATGCGTTCGCCCAAATCTTTGCATTTGGCATCGGTGTCCCAATCATCAGGTCGCTCTACGATATATGTTTCCTTATTCTTAGACAACATCTTAACCATGTCGTCAAGCGATGGGACCATAATGCGGAGCATGTTATTGGACAAATGTATATTTAGAAGGTTGTTTCGTGTGCTCAAATCGAGCAATCGGCGTTCCCATAAGTCAAAACGGCTAAATTCGTTCTCGTCTTTTTTGAAAGTGAAAGTTTCACTAATTTTCTCGGGTGACGAATGATGCTGTTTGTCGGGCTCGGGATTAATAACCTCATATTCATTGCCATTATATATGCGCTGAGGTATCGGTTGCACACCCACTAATCGGGCACGAGCCACATCAAGAACAAACGAAAACTTTTCAAGGTCATTGATTTTGTCATTGGCTGCTGTTACTGCTTGGTTGAACGACATTTTGTTGCCCTCATTGGCACATGTTGTTTCAACCAAAATAATTTCATTTATGCCCTCTGCAATGCGTTTGGTGATTACTGACGGGTCATCATTTACGCTGTCGACAAACATGTCGTTCACAAGCCAGCAACCGGCAAAAGCATGGCTGTCTTGAACAATAAGCAACGGATTCATGCCAACGGCTTCAAGACAGGAGCACATTAGTAGCGCCATATCCAAACAACATCCTCGCTTGCCTCGCTCTTCGCTTAATAGTTCCTCACATGTGCGAATCTTTTGACCGTGTTGGGCGAGAGTTCTTGTTGAACAGCAATAGGTTATGTTTTGCTCTGCAATGGCCTCATAGATTGCACCGATAATCATTTTAGGTCGATTGGGCACATCATGTAAGTAGGCTGTAAGTGCGCTGTCTCCGGTCCACTTTGCAAGTAGATCTGATGCGCGCTTGATAATCGGGTCAAGGGCAATGTGGCGAGGTGTGACAAATGCTGCAAGATATTGTGACATTAAGGTGTTGCCCCAATACTGACAGTAATCTAAAACTTCTAATTCTTTTTTTGTTTCGGCCAAAACTTCATCATCTTTTGACAATACTTGAACTGTGGTTGTTGCCAAAGTTTTTTCGGTGAGGTTGCAAAGATAAGAGGTGTTTATCGATGGCTGAATATCTTGTTGCTGCCAACTTTCATTAGCCGGCAGATTGATAATGTGTTCTGCGACCGTGTTAGCAAATTCGGGGTCAAAGGTTATTTTGACTTTCAGCTCTTCGTAACTCTCGGAAGAGTCGTTGCAAACGGTGATGCTGCGAATAATCGCAACATTATTTACTGCCATGGCATAACTTGTCATGGGGATTTGTTCGATATTGACGGTTAGCATAAAGCGAGTCAGATTGTTTTATTATTTGTGTCTTAATGGTTATTGCCGTTGTTTTCAACGGATAGTGGTGTGTGGTATAAACTGTGTTGAACGATGAGTTCTGCTCCTGTATGTGGCAATAAAATTGATGTATTCATAATATTATTTGTACTGTGTTGTTTTGATATTCGTGAATTCAACTTTTAAATGCAATTGAATACATCTTGTTTAAAATTAAAATTCTTGTTAGGAGTTAAATACCCCAGTCTTTTTTAGGCCTGTTGTTTAATTTGTTTTCTATCCAGGCTACAAACTCATCGGTTATACTCCTTAAATCCGTTCCTTTAGGAATGTATTGTCTAATGAGACCATTAGTGTTTTCATTAGCACCTCGCTCCCAAGAATGATAAGGTTTACAAAAATAGAAAGAAATTTCCAAATTCTTTGCTATTTCCTGATGTTTTGCAAATTCTTTTTCCATTGTCTGCCGTAATAGTATGTATATAATCTGTTATTGGTTGCAACGCTTCGATGGCCTTCAATGCTAATGGGGCGGCTTCTTTCCCCGAAAGCTTTCTAATCCACACTTTTGAAGTGAGTCTGTCGTTTATAGTGACAAGTGCACCCTTGTGGCTGCTAAAAGTTGAATTCACGATAATACTGTTTTTGTCCATAACGCAATAAGTGTTAAGATTCGGGTGTAGTTAAGGCTCTAACTCCTTGATTTTGCTATGACTGCTTGTTGAAAGGCGCTTTCGGTAATGGCTGGCTTTCTTGGTTGGTACAATGATTGTTTTACAATCTCTAAACTCATCCTTGTCGATTATTTTTACAAATTCGGGTAATATCACTTCATTGAGATTATTGCAGCCAGCAAAAGCAAGGCCCATTATTACATTTTGGGGAATCACTACGCGAGTCAAACTTGAACAATTTTGGAATGCTCTATTTCTAATGTGGGTTACACTTGGGGGGATTGAGATATTTGTCAGATTTGTACAACCCTCAAATGCACTCTCGTTGATAATGGTCACACTCTCGGGAATTACAACGTTTGTCAAACTTGTGCAACCTTCAAATGCGCTTTTCTCGATGGTGGTTACTCCCTCGGGAATTACAATGCTTGTCAGGCTTGTGCAACCTTCAAATGCTCTTGGCCCAATGGAAGTTACACCTGAAGGAATTTCAATATTGGACAACAATGAACAGCCTTTGAATGCACCCATCGAAATCTCGGTTACACTATTGGGAATTGCAATGCTTTTCAGATTTGTACAACCCTCAAATGCTTCAATCCAAATGGCACTAACGCCCTCGGGTATTATTGTTGAAGCGCATCCTGCAATTAATTTGTTAGTTTGTGTTTCAATAATCGCGTTACAATTATTTCGTGAGTCATACACGGGATTATCATTAGCCACAATTATGCTTGCCAAGTTATGACATCCTACAAATATCGATGTTCCTATTTTTACAACATTTTTAGGTGTTATAAAACTTTTCAAGTTAATACATCCAGAGAAAGCAAAATAATCAATCTCGGTAACGCTGTCAGGAATGTTTATGCTTTCCAAATCAATACAGTTACAAAATGTGGCCCCTCCAATTTTGGTAACAGTATTGGGGATTTTCGTTGAACAACACCCCAAAATCAGAGTGTTATTTTTTGTCTCGATAATTGCGTCGCATTTATCTCGCGAATCAAATACGGGATTACCCTCTGCTATTGTTATGCCTATCAAGCCCGAGCATTGTCGAAAAACTGCGACTCCAATATCTTTTAAACCTTTGCCAATGTTTATGCTTGCCAAATTAGAGCAGTACATGAAAGCAAAATCATCAATTTCCTCTACGCAATCGGGAATGTTGATGTGTGATAATGAGTGGCAATACATAAAGATGTTTCTGTTAATCTCTTTAAGTGCTGGGACTATTTCACACAAATCACAATGCCATTGTTTGTTGTTGGTGTTGCGCTCTGAGATAATGCTTTTTAGTTCACTGATAGATTGTGGTCGAAAGATTGGAATGAGTTTGGTGTTTGGACCGATATTAAGAGCCATGATTTTGGGGGTTTAGAAGATACTTTATTTTTGCGTTTTGCAGTAAATGCCAATTTATTCTATGGGGATAAAAGTAAGTGACTCCAAAATTTCGGTGTCATGACCGAACATGTTGGCATCGACAAAATGATAACCTTTTGCCTCATATTCAATAATGGTAGGGTTGTTTTCATATTCACCGGCTTCGCCTTCGTTGATGACAACAATAGCCTTTTCGCCATATTCTTCAATAGCACATAAGCGATGAATGCTCATAAAGAATTCAATTGCTTCTTTTTCCATAATAGGTTGTTTTTAAGTGAGGGTTGTTGTGTCGCATTATTTTGATATCCAATTTTGTGTGAGATGTATTGCTAATATAGAAAATGTTTCAAAAAAAATCAAAAATTAAGGTGACTTTTTTTGAATTTGAAGAGAAATTGCTGCCAGAGGTGGAGATAAGAATGCGTAGGTCAAAATGATGCGCTTTATATTGTGGTGCTGATTGAAGTTGATAAGGACGACTAGCTGTGGATAATGGCTCTTGCTGATTAAGGTGTTGTTTGTCTAATTATATAGTTGTAGGTATAATCACTTTAATGACCATATTAAAATTAGTGAATTTGGTCGCCTAACCGTGCCTAAAAAAACTCCTCGTCGTCATCTGTCGGTTTATCCCATTCTTTTTTGGCCATAAAATAAATTTCGTCATATAGCGGTTGTTGCCGGCTATTGTAAAAGTCATCGTTATTGTTTCAATACCAACCCCATTTCCCGTTTTATTCATTACACAAATATACCAAAAATATCTGTAAAAACCTAGTCCTAGGTTCAACTGTTTACGATGGGCGGTTATCTTGTCATGCGTTTGAGTAGGTTGTATGACGGGATGATGCCCAATTCGCCGGCTTTGCTGAGGTCAGCGATGCCTGCATCTTTGTTTCCGAGTTTGAGATATACAAATCCGCGGTTGTAATAGGCTTCGCCCATATCGGGTTTGAGGTTGATGGCGTTTGTAAATGCGCTGATGGCCGAGGTGTAGTCTTGCATGGCAATGAGTATACAGCCTTTGTTGTAGTGGGCAACGGCCATTTGCGGCGATAGTGTTATGACGCGGTCGATGTCGGCAATGATGTCGGTATATACTATCTTGGCTTTTTGCATGTTAAGTTGTGCGGTCATGGCTGTTGTGTTGCCGTTTTCATCGCCTTGCAACTGCTCGATTTCAAAGTTTTTGAGGCGTGTTATCGCTCTCAAAAAATAGGCTAAAGTAAAGTCGGGCATCAGTTCGATTGCACGGTTGAGGTCGGCCATTGCCGAACGGTAGTTGTGGATGGTGAAGAAGTCCATAGCACGGCCAAAATAGTCAATGGCTCGCGGTTGATGTGTTGCGATGTATGAGTTGTAGTATTCGATTGACTCGAAGTGTCGCTTGATGGCGTCTTCATCGTTGAGGTGCAATTCTTTGTTGGTGAGCATAATGAGGAAACGAAGCATGCGGGTGTTGTTTACCTCGTCAATTTCTTTGAGATAGTAGGTGTTTTCTTTCAACTCGGTGGGTGATGAGTAAAAAGATAGGGCAAACATCGGTTCGGCTTCGATGTTTATGTTGCGGTCTTGCACTTTGCCGCGAATGCTTTTATTTTGGAATTCTTTGTGTATGTTGGTTTCGTTGTCAATAGTCAGCAATGATGTGAAACGATTGGCAACAACCTCTTGCGGTTCACTTTCGCTTGCTATGTTTTCTGTGGAGTTGTCTTCGCTTGAAGCCTTTGCGCTTTTGGCAAGAGCCATTGACTTGTTATAGTCTTTTTCGGCCCGAGATATGTTGCCGCTTTCACGGTTGATTTCAAAGCGTAAGAAGTAGGCTCCGGCAAAAGTGGGGTAGGCTTCTATCACTTTGTTGATGTCGGCTAGCGCTTTGTTATAATCGTGAATATCGCGATAAAGCATCGCGCGGTTATATAGTGCGCGGTGGTCGTTACAGTTGAGTGACAGCACTTTGCTGAAATCGTCAATCGCTTTGTTGTTGTCATGTACCTCGGCGCGCAGCAATCCTCGGTTAAAGAGGGCTACTTCGTTGAATGGGTCGAGTTGAATGGCATAATCATAGTCGGCCATTGCGCCGAAATAATCGTCGAGTCGGTAACGCAAAAATGCACGGTTGATGAAAAATCCGGCATAGTGAGGTTGTAGTTTTATGGCCTCGTTCATGTCATCGAGCGCCTGCTGATAGTTCTTTTCGGTTTTGATAGCGATGTCGGCGCGCAAAACATAGGCATTTGTCGCGTTTTTGTTTAGTTCAATCGCTTTGTTTATGTCGGCTATGGCGTTGATGGTGTCGCCTGTCGTGAGTCGCAGTTGTGCGCGGCCGATATATCCGTTGTCAAATCCAGGGTGGGCTCGCAACAACTCGTCAAAACTTTTTTCGGCATTGTCATAGTCCTTGATTTCTTCTTGTGCAAGTGCTTTGTTAAACATAATGCCGCGATTCTCGGGGAGCATTGACAGGGCTTTATCGTAGTCGGAAATGGCCTCGCGGAATCGGCCGAGGTTTTGTCGGGCAACACCGCGCACTTCATAGGCATCGGTGATGAATGGGTTATGTTCGATTGCTATTGATGCATCTTCTTCGGCTCCGATGTAGTCTTCGAGGCTTAGTTTTGCGATTGCACGATAAAAATAGGGTTGTGCAAGATAGGGCTTGGCTTGTATAACTTGGTTGAAATACTGTATCGAAAGCATGTAATCCTCAAAGTAGAGAGCGTTACGGCCGATGCGCATTACTTGGTCGGTGTTGATTTGTGCCGAGGTGTTGAGGGAGCACAAAAATGCTATCGAGACAATGATATATCTGATAAATTTCATGTGTATGCTTATTTTTTTGCAAAAATAAGGCAATAAAGCCAAATGGCAAGTAAAAAAGTTGATATAAAATTTCAAAAGATGTATCATTGTGTGTAAATTTGCAGTATGAAAGCAGAACACATTAATGTTTGGTGTGTTCTATATGTTAAAAGATTGTTTAGAATGAAAGGTAAAGAAAAGATTGTAATTGTCGGCGGTGGTTTTGCCGGATTGAATCTTGTTAAAAAACTTGACAAGTCAAAGTTTGAGGTTGTATTAGTTGACCGTAACAACTATCATAGTTTCCCTCCGTTGTTTTATCAGATTGCATCGTCGGGTCTCGACCCGGGTAGTATCTCATTTCCATATCGTCGCGAAATGCGCAAATTGAGTTCAAAGGGCGCACGCTATCAAATGGGAAATGTTGAGCAGATTGATGTCGTAAACAAGACTGTGAAAACAAGTCTTGACACAATCAAGTATGATAAATTAGTAATTGCAGCCGGCACAACCAATAATTTCTTTGGTATGGACGATTTGCATAAAAAGGTATATACGCTCAAAAGTACTCCCGAGGCAATTCGTTGCCGCAACGAGGTGCTTGACCGCTTGGAACGCGCAAGTGTGTGTCACGACCCCGAGGAGCGTCGTCGTTTGTTGAGTTTTGTCGTTATCGGTGGCGGTCCCACAGGTGTGGAAGTTGCCGGTGCGATTGGCGAAATGAAACGATATATCCTTCATCGCGAGTATCCGGATATTTCGGTTGACGAATTGTCAATCACATTGGTTGAAGGTACTGACCGATTGTTGCGCACTATGAGCGAAACTGCTTCGCGTGAAGCATTGGAGTATTTGGGTCACCTCATGGTTGATGTCAAGTTGGGCAAAATCATGAAATCTTATGAAAACGATGTAGTGGCATTTGCCGACGGCGAAGAAATCTATTCAGAAATGGTGATTTGGACTGCCGGTGTTACAGGTGAGCCTATGGAAATTGTCGGTACAGAGTTTCAGCGTGGTCCCGGTAACCGATTTGTTGTTGACGAATATAACCGCATAAAAGGCCTCGAAGATGTGTTCGCTCTTGGCGACATCGCGTTGATGATGGGTGGCGATTACCCCAAAGGTCATCCCCAAATGGCGCAAGTGGCTATTCAACAAGCGGCTCTTCTTGCAAAACACTTGAACAAAGGCGAATTCAAACAAGCATTCAAATATAACGATAAGGGTTCGATGGCAACTGTTGGTCGCAACCGTGCCGTAGCCGACCTCAATCACATGCACCTCTATGGCCGTCCGGCATGGTTGGCATGGATGTTCGTACACTTGATTTCAATCTTGGGCATGCGTAACAAGATTTCGGTGCTTATGAATTGGATTTGGGCTTATTGCACATATAGCACATCGTTGCGATTGCTTATCCACACAAGCAAGTATCCATTGCGCCGCCGTTGGAACGAGGACTTGAATTAAGATAGACAATTTCAACCAATCATGTCACAAATAGACGAAGATATCAAACTAGCTTGCGAAACGCTCAAAAAGGGTGGGGTGATACTTTATCCGACCGACACGGTGTGGGGCATCGGCTGTGATGCTACACGCAGTGATGCTGTGCGACGAGTTTATGAAATAAAGCGTCGTGCCGATAACAAAGCGCTCATTGTGATGCTTGGCGATGTCAATGTTCTTGACCGATATGTGGACGAGGTGCCCGAGGTTGCCTATGACTTGATAGAGTTGTCAGACAAGCCGATTACTATCGTTTATGACCAAGGCATAAATCTTGCGCCCGAATTGTTGGGCGAAGATGGCAGTGTCGGTATAAGAGTAACGAGCGAGGAGTTTTCACAACGATTGTGTCGCGCATATCGTCGTCCCATTGTCTCAACATCGGCCAATGTGAGTGGTGAGCCGACAGCGGCGACATTTACACAAATCAGCGCAGAAATCAAATCGCAAGTCGATTATATCGTGAAAAGTAAGCAACGCGACAATGACGAACATCAGCCTTCGAGTGTCATAAAACTCGGTGCTGACGGCTCGGTGAAGATAATCAGAAAATAACAAAAATGATAGGCACAAAGAGACAAAGAGCAAAATATGTGGTCGGGGACTTTTTCTCGACCAACTTGGCTTGCTTATTGTTTAATGTTGTGCGCTATTATTTTGACAACCAAATCGTAGCCGACTACGGGTCGCTGACTCGCTTCTTGTCGTCGCCCATGGTTGTGGTCGGACAAGCGGTCTTCCCGTTAGTGTTGTTGGGCGTTTATTATTTGTCGGGATATTACAACGGCGTATTTCTCAAATCGCGTCTTAAAGAATTTGTCACTACTGCAACCACAGCGTTGGTGGGTATGATAATCATCTTTTTTGTGGCGATTGTCAATGACCACATTGCAGGTAGAGCATTTGCCTATGAGTTGATGCTCTTGCTGTTCGGCATATTGTTTGTGCCGGTGTATTTGGTCAGATATAGCATTACCCGTGTAGCCACACGCAAAATTCATAATCGTGAGTGGTCGTTCAACACTCTCATTGTCGGTACTTCGGTTACGGCAACGAAACTTGAACAGCGTTTGCGCGAAATGAAAAAGTCGATGGGCTTTAATGTGGTGGGTTATGTGCAGATTCTTGACGGCGAACTTGACCGCGAATTGAATTTGCCTGTTTATAAAATCTCTGAAATAGAAGAGGTGTGTGCCCGACTGAATATTAAAAATCTCATTGTGATACCCCACAGGCATGGGATTAAAGCGACAATGTCGTTGGTAAACAGTCTGTTGCCACTTGATTGTCCTATTTATATATCGCCCGACTTGTATCAATTGCTTACCTCAAAGGTGCGCATCTCAAATGTCGTTGGCGAGCCGCTTGTCGATATATCACGCACCCAGATGAGTCCGAGCACTCGCAATCTCAAACGAGTGAGCGATGTTGTGATATCATTTTTCACATTGTTGCTGATTTCTCCGTTGTTGCTTGTGATTGCTATTTTGGTGAAATGCGACTCTCGCGGTCCGGTGTTTTACCGTCAGCAGCGCATCGGTTATCACAAGAAGCCTTTTTATATCTACAAATTCCGTTCGATGAGGGTTGATGCTGAGGTCAGTGGCCCGGCACTATCGACACTAAATGACCCGCGTATCACTCGATTGGGTCGCGTGTTGCGTAAATATCGCCTTGATGAGTTGCCCAACTTTTGGAATGTGCTTCGCGGTGATATGTCAATCGTCGGCCCTCGTCCCGAGCGAGAGTATTACATTAAGCAGATATTGGCCAAAGCGCCTTATTATACATTGATTCATCAGGTCAGACCCGGTATCACATCATGGGGTATGGTTAAGTATGGCTATGCTTCTGATGTTGATGGCATGATTGAGCGATTGAAATATGACCTATTATATATAGAAAATGTGTCAATGCTCGTTGACTTGAAGATTTTATTTTACACAGTACAGATAGTTGTTACCGGAAAGGGAATATAATGAAACTAAAAATACAAGAATTAAAACAAAAGGTATCTGACCTGTTCATGCGATTTGTGCTATGGCGTCAGCAGCACATCAAGGAAAAGACCTTTGTGATGATAATGGCGTTGTTTGTGGGCTTGTTTGCCGGTTTTGCGGCATTATTGCTCAAAACGCTCATTCATGTCATTTCCGATATGCTCACATCGCACGTGCACATCACGGGCGGTAACTACCTTTATCTCATTTATCCGGCGTTGGGTATTCTCATTACCGGCATTTATGTGAGATATGTGGTAAAAGACAACATCTCTCATGGGGTTACTCGTGTGTTGCATTCCATATCGCAAAACAAGAGCCGATTGAAACCTCATAATATCTATACATCTGTTACGGCAAGTTCTATTACCATCGGTTTCGGTGGTTCGGTAGGGGCCGAAGGTCCTATCGTTTACACGGGTGCGGCTATTGGGTCAAATCTTGGTTCGATGTTCCGTTTGTCGCCGCGAGTGTTGATGATTATGGTGGGGTGTGGTGCTGCTGCCGGTATTGCGGGCATATTCAAAGCCCCTATTGCAGGTATGCTTTTTGCCATTGAGGTGCTTATGCTTGACTTGACAACGGTGTCGATTATGCCGTTGCTCATTGCTTCTATCACAAGTGCGACAGTAGCTTATATATTTACCGGTTATGATGTAGAGTTCTTCTTTGTTCAGAGCGAGCCGTTTGTGACTCAGCGTATTCCTTATGTTATATTGCTCGGTATTTTCTGCGGGCTTGTGTCGCTTTATTTTACTCGCGCCATGAACATGATGGAAAATTTCTTCCGTCGTTTTAAGAATCCGTGGACTAAAACAGCCGTGGGTGGAGCCATATTGGCCGTGCTTATTTATCTCTTCCCTCCGTTATATGGCGAAGGTTATACATCAATCACATCGTTGCTTAATGGCAACACATCGTCAATCGTTGACGGTAGTATTTTTTATGGTGATGCCGATAGTGTGTGGTTTGTGCTGTTGTTTGTCGGCGCAATCATTTTGATGAAAGTATTTGCTACCTCTGCCACTAATGGCGGTGGCGGCGTGGGCGGTACATTTGCACCCTCGCTTTATGTGGGTTGTATGTCGGGTTTCTTCTTTGCCTATTTGTTCAATCATCTTGGTTTTGGACTTGAATTGTCGGTCAAAAACTTTGCATTGATGGGTATGGCGGGCGTTATGTCGGCGGTTATGCATGCGCCGCTGATGGCAATCTTCTTGACGGCCGAGTTGACCGGCGGCTTTGACTTGTTCTTGTCATTGCTCATTGTATCGACTATTTCTTATGGCACAATTAAGGTGTTTGAAAAATATAGTATCTACACCATGCGTTTGGCGCAGCGTGGCGAGTTGATTACTCACCACAAAGATAAAGCGGTGTTGACATTGCTCAAAATGGACAGCGTTATCGAAAAAGACTTTATGGCCGTGCGTCCCGAAATGTCGCTGAAAGAAATGGTTGATGTTATTTCGCAGTCAAACCGCAATCTCTTCCCTGTTGTTAACAACGATAATGTATTGCTCGGCGTTGTGTTGCTTGATGATATTCGCAACATTATGTTCCGTCCCGACTTATATCGCAAGATGAAGGTGAACAGGTTTATGAGTATGCCGCCGGCAAAGATTGAGGTGGGAGAGAGCATGGAGCGCGTGATGAAGACATTTGATGACACTGGCGCGTGGAACTTGCCCGTAGTTGAAAACGGCAAATATGTGGGCTTTGTGTCAAAGTCAAAGATATTCAACTCTTATCGCCGTGTGCTTCGCCACTATTCCGAAGACTAATTACACGTTATTAGATATATGTAATCCCCGACGCTCGCGCCGGGGATTTTTTGTTGCCGGTTATAGTGGCTATGGGATTATAGAGACTATGGTAGTAATAAAGGCTATGGTGTTATTAGCGGTTGTAGAAGTTATTGGGGTTATAGTGGCTATGGGGGCTATGGTGGCAATAGAGATTAATAGATACTATGGGTTTTGGTTGCCTCTATAATTGCAATGGGAGTGTGGCCTGGTTGTGCCCAAGACACAAAAAAAAGAGGCTGTTTCTTTGAAACGGCCTCTTTGTAATCGTCGAGTAGAGCAACAGTGCTTACTTTCTGATACCAAGCTCTTTTTGAGCGATAATCGCACGGTAGCGGTTGATGTCTTTTTTCTTGAGGTAGTCAAGAAGGCTACGACGCTTACCTACGAGCGCTTTAAGAGCACGCGCTGTTGTATAATCTTTGTGATTTGACTTGAGGTGTTCAGTCAAATGAGCGATACGAACCGAGAATAATGCAATCTGCGCTTCAGGTGAGCCAGTGTCAGTCTTGCCCTTACCGTATTTCTCAAAGATTTCTACTTTTTGTTCAGAATTCAAGTGCATTCCTAAAAAGTTTTGATGGTTAATAAATATGATTTTAATTTTGCGAGTGCAAAGTTAGTCAAAAAAAATGAAATGACCAACAGTTAACTCGTTATTTTTGTATCAATTAGTCGAGATTGATTTTGTCCTTAGAGGGGTTGCGGTAGTGAATTTTGCCTTCGGCATATTCTTGCGCAGCAATAAGGGTGGGTTTGGGGAGTTTTTCGTAGTAACGAGAAATGTCGATTTGCTCGCGGTTTTCAGTTACTTCTTCGAGTTGGTCGGCGCTTGTTGAGAACTCTGTGAGTTTTTTGTCAAGGTCGCTTTTCATCTGTTCTGCGATTTGGTTGGCACGACGAGCGATGATGCTTACTGTTTCGTAAACATTGCCTGTGTCTTTTGACAACTCAATCATGTCGCGAGTGACTGTGTTGTGAGGAGCGTTTGATTTCTTGTAATCCATAATTAAATGTATAGTTGTTAATTGTTTTAGTCGTTGATGTATTTGGTTGCAATGTGGTAGATGTTATCTGCCTCTTTGCGGTTGTGGCTGTCTGGGTAGTTGTTGATAAACGAATAGTATTCGTCAAGCACTACGCGAAAGCGGTCGGCCTTTTTCTCGTCAACACTTTGGCTCGCTTCTTGATAGCGGGCTTTCAATATCAACAATTCAAGTTCTTCTTTGTATTTTGAATAGGGGTAGTCTTTGATTGCATTTTTAGCTACAATGACTGCCGATTCATAGTTGTTGCCCATGTAGTTGCCCAAGTTATAGTAGAGTTGGGCGTTTTGAAGTTCTTTGAGCGTGAGTTTGTCTTGAAGCTCAAAGATTGCGTTTTGAGCGATTGTTACTTTGTCGCTTTTGGGGTAGTGGTCAAGGAAAGCTTGGAGTTCTTCAATTGCTTTGAGGGTGCCGCTTTGGTCAAGTTGTGATTCGGGTGAATCGAGATAGTAGCCATATCCGCAATAGTAGCGGGCCAACTCGGTGTACTTGCCTTTGGGGTAGCGAGTGTAGTAGGTATTGAAATATGCGCCTGAACTAACATAGTCTTTGTTCTCATAGTGGCTCAATGCCAACAGGTAGAGTGATTCTTCGGCTTTGGGTGTGCCTTTAAACACTGTGACGATGTCGGTGAGGATAGTCGAAGCCTGCACATACTTGCCGCTCTCGAATGCGCGCTTGGCGTAGTCGAGTTTGTAGTCATAGTCGGTGCTCTTTTGAACTTGGTAATACTCGCCGCATGATGTCAGCAAGGTGAGCAAAAGTGAGAATATGATGAGTTTGCGCATAATATCAGTTTTTATCAAGATGCAAAGTTACAAATATTTGCCGATAATATAAATTTTTCAACCCACTTTTTGGGTTAAAAGAGGTTTATATTTGTTTAGAAAAGGCCCTTTGCTCACAAAAATAGGCAAAAATCAAGCGAAAGCCGGGTCGAGAGTGCGTTTGGGGCGCTTGTGATTCGCTTTTGGGGTTCAAACTGCCGTTGTTATGTCATCGCCATCATCAAGAGCGAGGAAAGGTTTTGGGAAGATGAGGACAAGCGAGGCAATGACAACGAAATCATTACCGAACTGCCCGACAACTTTAACAAATGGGCATCGCAGAACAAAGACCGCATCGCTCGTGCCGAACAACGAGGAACTCTGCCTTATTTCGTGCGTGACAACCGAGAACGAGTGAAACAGGCCGTCAAACAGGGCGATGTGATGATGGAGAAGGAAGGTGGTTTGAAAGGTGGTGCAAAAGGTAGTCATTTAGGTCGCAAGGAAGAACATGAGGCATATGTTGCTTTAGCAAGAAAGGCAATAGTGTGACATCCTTGACTGAAGCACAAAAGCAGAATAGAAATCAGTTAGCTGAAATGTTGGGCATAAGAAACGATGAAATACAAGACTTTATGACACATGAACAGGCTGATGGTCAAGAACCAAATACAGATTATCGAAAAGGTGGTGTTTATAGATTGAATTGTCAATCATGTGTAGTTGCCTATGAAGCACGAAGAAGAGGCCTTAATGTAACTGCTTTGGGTTATGATTCAACTAAAGGCAGTCCATCGGAGTTGTTGAGCAATGATTGTTCTCTCGCATTCCAAAATGCGAATGTGAGAATAGTTAATCCCAAAGGGAAGCAATTAAGTCAAAAGATGATTGATGATGCTACCAAAAATCAAGGCCGATATTTCTTTGGATGGGATAAGAAAGGTGGAGATGGACATATAATTATTGCCGAGCGAATGAAAGATAACACTTTAGTGTTTTATGACCCACAAATAGGGGAATATTTGGGTAATAATTTAATAATGCAATATTCTAAAGGCATGAGTGTAAGCATCCTTAAAGTTGACACCTTATTGATGGATGCACAATTTGTTTCACAAATATTAAGAGTTATTTGATTTATCAAGCAATATAGGAACTAATGATGTGAATTCCATAACTAAATAAGGTTTATTGTTTTTGGTGTATGCTAATTGTGGCCATCCTGTATGACCACCTTGGGCAGAAGAACAAAAATAACGATAATATTTAATTCCTTTATAGGTGTGAAAATACTCAATACCATCAAACAATGATGTATCAATTACCTGCTTGATAAGGTTGATGTCTAATTCTTCTCGTGTCATAGTTGTATTTTAATTCATATTACAAGCAATAAATAATGCAAGTGTGGTAGTGGTGATGGCTGAAAGGACAATGCTCGTTATCCATCGCCAATCTATCGGATTGGGAAGTCGGGGATATGTATCCAAGTAAGCCAATCCTTTGATAGTGGGTTTGATGTCAATTATCTTGTCATATTCGGTTTTGTATATGATAAGTCCCTTCTCTTGGAGAGTGGACAGGGAATAATGGAATTGATTCAACGAAAGATTGCGAGGTTGCGATATATCTCCCTTGCAAACATTCCGAAAGAGTTCCTTTTCAAAGTCATCCAAATAAATCTTTTCCATAATCTCGTAATTTTATGTGCAAAAATAATAAAAAACCGACATATACACAACATTTTTGCCCACTTAATTGTTTGATAATTAAAGAATTTTGAGTATTTTTGTAGATAAAGTTATACAGGAACATATGGACATAAAACTAATGCCGAGCATTATGCTCAAACTTTCGGACATTGAGCCGAACAAAGGGCGCAAATGCTATGCCCATTGCCCTATGGTTATGACAAAAGTAAGTTAAACAATTGCGAAGGGCAGGGTAACTTGCCCTTCTGCACCTAAAAAATACGATATGGCAAATGAAAAGAACTTAAAACCACCTCAAAGCACGAGTGAAGCAAGAGAAAGAGGCAAAAAAGGCGGTATCGCAAGCGGAAAGGCTCGTTTGGTGAAGAATGGAGTGGTGTCGGTTGGGATTTGTTAAAATTGTTTATTAGACTTAGTTTTGTGGGGAAATATGGGAATTGTTTGGATAAGTGGGGTTATCTTTGCATAAAATTACATATCTAACTAACATGAAGAAATTATTTTTAGCGATGGCCTTGTGTGCGGCCTCTTTGGCTTATGCGGCAGAGCCTGTGTTTTATGATGCGCGTCAGTATGAAATTACTGGTTCGGTAGTTAAGGACGCCGAAAATCCTTGGAATCGTCTTCCGGTTGAACTTAAAGATACTTTGCGTGGCGAGTTGTATGACCTCGGTTGCAACACTGCTGGTATGTCGGTGCGCTTTTCGTCTAACACTACATCTATTAGAGTGAAATGGAAATCGGTGTTGAAACGCCGCATGAATCACATGACCCCGACCGGTATTCGTGGCCTTGACCTGTATATGCTTCAAGATGATAATACATGGACTTTTGTGAGCAGCGTTCGCCCCAATGTGAATAGCAAAAATTCTAACTACTCGGTGGTTAACGGCATGTTGCCCAAAGAACGCGAATACATGATGTATTTGCCTTTGTATGATGGCGTTGACAGTCTTTATATCGGTGTTGACTCAGCGGCTTCAATCGCAGCGCCCAAGGTAAATCTTCCCGTTTGCGAAAAGCCTATTGTGATGTATGGTACAAGCATTTTGCAAGGCGGCTGTGCAACTCGTGCAGGTATGGCTCACACCAACATCTTGCAACGCGAACTTAACCGCGAGGTTATTAATCTCGGCTTCAGCGGCAATGCCCGCCTAGATATGCCTATCGCCGAATTGATGGGCGCGATTGATGCTGGCTTATATGTAATTGATGTGTTGCCCAACAACACTACCGAAAACTTGAAGAAAAACATTGAGCCTTTCTATCGCACGTTGCGTGCCGCAAATCCTGCCGTACCCGTGTTGCTTATCGAAAGCCCCATGTTTCCTATCTATCGTTTCTGTCCCGATGTGGAAAAGGCTTTGCGCGAGAAAAATCAGGTACTCAAAGATTTTTATGACAAACTCATAGCCGAAGGCGTCACAGATGTTTATTATATGACAGCCGAAGAAATTATGGGTGATGATGTTGAAGGTACTGTTGACAACTATCATTTCACAGATAAGGCTTTCCGTTATTTTGCCGACCAAATGCTCCCTCTTATTGAAAAGTATTCGTTGAAATAAGATAGCAAAACACAGCATATCGTGCCCGCCATTATTGCTCATAGCGAGTGATGATGGCGGGTGTGCTTTTTGTGTAGGGTGGGGCGGTTTTAACCCCTTTTGCCGATGTAATTCACCAAATTAAGTTAAGAATGCGCCTTAATACATGTGAAATGGTCGTAGTTTCCGAAATATTTGCTATTTTTGCCGTAAATTCCCCATTGTATTGTCGTGGGGATTGGCCTGACATATTGGAAAATAACAAAAAAATAGTAATAACCTTAAATTTAAATTATGCTCAAAAATTTTAAGCAATTATTGGTCGCGGTGTCTTTGCTGAGCTTTATAGCCGGAAACGCTTTTGCTGCCAATACCAAGCGTGAATTGCGTTCGGCATGGTTCACGACAGTATGGGGTATTGACTGGCCCTCAACAACCGGAACATCATCGTCGGCACAGTCTTCACAAAAAAATCAGATGATTCAATATCTCGACGGATTTGAAGCAACAAACATGAACGGCTCATGTTTTCAAGTTCGCTCAATGGGCGATGCCATGTATCCGTCAAAATATGCGCCTTGGTCAAGTTATTTGACCGGGTCTCGCGGCACAGACCCCGGTTGGGACCCGTTGGCATTTTTTGTAGAGGAGTCACACAAGCGCGGTTTGGAAGCCTATGTTTGGTTAAATCCCTACCGTTGGTCATCGGGTACAGCATGGTCAACTGCGATGGACAAGCAATGGGAATCGGCCGGTATGTTCATTGCTGGTACACAAAACACATCATACATAGTGTTTAACCCCGCATTACCCGAAACTCGTCAGCTTATCGTAAATGTGGTTGAAGAAATTTTGGATAACTACAATGTTGATGGTATTCTCTTTGACGACTATTTCTATCCTAGCGGTGGTACTGCCGAAACATCAAGTGCACCCGACTATAACGACTATAAATCAAGCGGAACAAATTTGTCATTCGGTGATTGGCGTCGTGAAAATGTCAACAAGATGGTTAAAGAAGTATATGATGCAATTCAGGCAAAACGCCCCGATGTTCGCTTTGGTATCAGCCCCGCTGGTGTGTCAAGCAAATCGGCGAGCAAACATGGACTTTCTTCGCCCTCTTCTTATGGAGTGTCGGCAAGCGACTGGCAGTATGACCAGATTTATAGCGACCCCTTGGCATGGCTTGCAGAAGGTACAATCGACTTTATTTCGCCACAATGCTATTGGCCCACAACTCACTCAACAGCACCGTATGAAAAATTGACTAAATGGTGGAGTTATGCTGCGCCCAAATTTGGCCGTCATTATTACGCGAGCCAAGAATCGTCAGACCTTGGTGGCGACTTGACAAACAACACAAACGGTTGGACCGAAATGAACAAGCAGATTTTATTCAACCGTCAGTATGACACTAACAATGCACCTGGTACAATTTTTTATAGTGCTGCATATATTAACGGTCACAAGGCCGATGGCCTTGGCGATTACTTGAAAGCCAATGCATTTGCTTACAAATCGCTTACTCCTGTTGTTACATGGAAAAACGGTAGCACTTATGGCAAGGTTGCAAATGCTGCATATAATAATGGTACACTCTCATGGACCGAAACCACAAATGGTAATGCGATTATCCGTTACACAGTGTATGCAATGCCCATGTCGGTTACAATCAATCAAGCCAAAGCAAGCGATGGCGACGGTTTTGCAGTAGAATATCTCCAAGATGTTGTATATGGCGGAACATACACAGTTGATGCTGATAAACGCAGCAATTATTGGTATGCAGTGTGTGTTTATGACGGTTATGGTCGTGAACATGAGGCTGCTATCGTGGGTTATCCCGAAGGTGATTCGCCCAAGGCCACTCTTTTGTCGCCCATTAATGGCGCAACTGCTCAATGGTCACAAGAGTTTAGTTGGAGCGCAGTGAGCAATGCCACTTATGTGCTTGAAATTGCCGATAACTCATCGTTCTCAACTATCAAAATTCAAAAGACAGGTATCAGCAACAATTCGGTAACTGTTGACCTCGGTGCGTTGGAATCGGTTAAGACTCATTATTGGCGAGTTCGCACAACCCAAAGCGGCAAACTCGAATCGGTGAGTGATGTTGCAACATTCACTACAACAACTCGCCCAAGTGCGCCCAAAACCACACTTTTGTCACCTGCAAACGGTGCCGAAATTGATGAAAATTTTGCGTTTACATGGAGCGCAGTAACTTGCGACAACTACACATTGCAAGTGTCGGCACAACGCGACTTCTCTACACTTAAATATGAAAAGACTCTTGCCGAAACATCTCATGTGATGAAATTGTCGTTGCTCGGCAAAGGCACATTCTATTGGCGAGTAATCACATCGGGCAGCGGTCTTGAAAACACCGAGTCAGATGTTCGCTCGTTTAACATAGCCAAAGTTGATGTCGGCAATTTCGAAGCTGGTTATGAGATAATGGTTGACAAAGATAACGACTCATATTCTGATATGGGAACAGTTACCGTTAATAGCGTATGGTTCCGCTCGGTGCTTGATGATTATCAAAATATCTCGTTTGCTCAAAACGGTTCGTTTAACCGCTCATTCTGTGCTGTTGGCGATTATGTTTATGTGGCATCGCGTTCTGAAAACTCATCTTCGGCAACTATCTATCTTCGCAAATATGACGGCAACACAGGCGAAATTGTTAGCGATATCATTCTCGGCGATGAAGGCAAGGTTGCTTACTATCCTTGTAACACAGTCGTTAAAGACTCAAAAGGTAATATCTGCATTGCAAACCTCTCGCTAAACATCAGTTCAACTCCCATCGTGTTGCATAAAGTTGACCTTGAAACAGGTAATTTGACACAGTTGGCGTCGTTGACTTATAGCGGCACGACATCTCGTTGCGACCACATTCAGTTGACAGGTGATATTGAAACAGGAAACTATAAGGTATATGCCGGATTTGCTAAGTCGAAACGCGTAGTTCGTTGGTCGTTCACTAACGGCGTTTTGTCTAAAACCGAATACTGCTCATTGAAATCGTTCTATCCTTCAAATTTGAGCAATCCCGGTACTGCACCCCTGATTATTCCCATTGATGATAACACATTCTTCTTCAAAGGTGGTGATACACAGTTGACAAAATACTCGTTCACAGACGGCTCGATTCTTGACTCTTTTAACAACAAGCAAGCATTGCAGGCACAATCGGTAGTAGCAAACGGTTGTACTTGGTTTGAGATGAACGGTTCAAAATATGTAGTATATCCTTCATCTGACTTCTTGTCGGGAGGTTATAAGTTCAATGTAGTCAAGACCGATTCATCATTGTCATATAGCGCAATGTCGCTTATGTGGACATTGCCCAAAGACGGTATGGGTTCGGTTGAAAGCACTACTTATCAAGCCCTTGCCGACTATGTTGAGATTGACAAAGGTTATGTGAGATTGTATTTGTTTGTGCCTGGCGACGGCTTGTGTGCTTATGACATTATTGACACATCTATTTGTGGCGTTGACAGAGTCGGCGTAAGCCAATCGGCAGTAACAGAGGTGGCTCGTTATGACTTGTTCGGCCGATTGCTTTCACAACCCTCACAAGGTGTGAACATCGTTAAGATGAGCGACGGTACAACTCGCAAGGTAATAGTGAAATAAGATAAACCAATCATTGATAGCAAAAGCGTGGGTCGCAAAGACTCGCGCTTTTGTGCTTTTTTATGGGTAAATGAGTTTTGTTTCGGCGAAATTTATTAAGTTTGCCGTCAAATCCTTAAAACAGAAATATCATGTCGATAAAAGCAATAACAGCCGCCCTGCTATTGGCGGCAACATCGATGAGTGTATTCTCAGCTAACCCCAAACGCGAAATGCGTTCTACATGGCTCACGACAGTTGAAAACATTGATTGGCCGTCGGTTAGGGGAGTGGGCGATTCAATTCAGCAAATACAGAAAAATGAGTTGTGTGTGATACTTGACAGTCTTGAAGCTGTTAACATGACCTCAACATGTCTGCAAGTGCGCTCTATGGCCGATGCCATGTATCCGTCAAAATATGCGCCTTGGTCTTATTATTTGACCAACGAGCGTGGCGTTGACCCTGGATGGAATCCGTTGGCATTCTTTGTTGATGAGGCTCACAAGCGAGGTCTTGAAGCCTATGTGTGGCTCAATCCCTATCGTTGGGCGCAAGAGTTGAGATGGGACACTCCCATGGATAACAAGTGGAAAGATGCCGATATGTTTATCACGGGCGATGACGGCGAGTATGTCACATTCAATCCCGCTTTGCCCGCAACACGCCAACTAATAGTGAATGTAGTTAAAGAAATTCTTGAAAACTACGCCATTGACGGCATCATCTTTGACGACTATTTCTATCCCGGCGGTGGCACTACCGAGGGCGAAAACGCACCCGATATTGAAGAATATAAAGCAAGTGGTACAACGATGTCAATAGGCGATTGGCGCCGTCGTAATGTGAACGATATGGTGGCCGATGTCTATAATGCAATTCAAGCGACAAAACCACATGTGCGCTTTGGCATAAGCCCCGCAGGAGTTACCCGTCAGTCGGCCGATGATTATGGCGTAAACACCGATTTGCTCGGTGTTGCCCGCGATTGGCAGTATGACAAAATTTATTCTGATCCCTTGACTTGGTATGTTGAGGGAACGGTAGATTTTGTGTCTCCGCAGTTGTATTGGAAAACTGACCATAAGACCAACCCCTTTGGTCCGTTGTCAGATTGGTGGAGCGAGACTGCAAAGCAATATAATAGACATTTTTATGCGAGTCATGCAGTGTATTATTTGGCTAAAGAGCCAACGCGTGCAAATATGGAAGAAATGGGGCAACAGGTGTTGCATTGTCGTCAGCACACCGATAATAATGCTGCCGGTAGCATCTATTTCAGCACTAAAAATGTGAATGGACCTGCTGCCGACAAATTGGGCCAATATCTCAAAGAGGACCTATATGCCACTCCCGTGCTTGTGCCGATAGTGGAATGGAAACATGGTAAGGACTATGGCAAGGTTGAGAACTTATCATTGTCAAAAGACGGTGAGTTGACATGGTCGGCACCTGTAAATGCTGATGATGCGTTGATTCGCTTCACTGTTTATGCAGTGCCCGATGGTGTGATGATGGACCAAGCATTAGCCGCAGATGGCGACGGTTTCAATGCCAAATATCTGCAAAAAGTTGTGTATGGCAACGCATATCAAATTCCGGCCGATAAACAGAATGGCTATTGGTATGCAGTGTGTGCCTATGACGGCTATGGCCGTGAGCATACACCAGTCAGTGTGGGCGAGTAGGACGCGATGTTATGTTAAAATATGGTGTAAAAGCGAGTCGGTATCGGCTCGCTTTTGCTTTTTTGCTTATAAATTATGTAAATACAATGATTTTTAGTAAGTTTGCCAATTAAAACTAAAACCTTAAATTGAAATTGATGAAAAAGAAATTTACTCGAGTATTAGTCTCAGCATTAATGTTGAGCACAGTGGTAGGCACTTTATTTGCTGCCAATCCCAAACGAGAGATGCGTTCGACTTGGTTCACAACCGTTGAAAATATCGACTGGCCCACCAAGCGAGGTACAAGCGCATCGGTTCAAGCAACACAAAAACAAGAAATGTTGACGTTCCTCGACAAAATGGAGGAAATGAAGTTGACCTCAACATGCTTGCAGGTACGCTCAATGGGCGATGCCATATATCCGTCGCAATATGCGCCTTGGTCTTATTATTTGACTGGAACTCGTGGCGTAGACCCTGGTTGGGACCCCTTGGCATATTTTGTTGAAGAAGCACATAAACGCGGCATCGAAGCCTATGTGTGGCTTAACCCTTACCGTTGGTCAAGCGGAACACAATGGAGCACCGATATGGATAAGGCATGGCAAGATGCTAATATGCTCATCGCAGGTACTGAAAACACGTCATATATAACATACAATCCTGCGTTGCCCGAAACACGTCAACTGATAGTGAATGTTGTCAAAGAAATATTGAACAATTATGCCATTGACGGTGTGATTTTTGACGACTATTTTTATCCAAGTGGTGGTACTACCGAAACATCAAGCGCACCCGATTATAGCCATTATAAAGCAAGCGGCACATCAATGTCGATAGGCGATTGGCGCCGTCGCAATGTGAACGATATGGTGGCTGATGTTTATAACGCTATCAAGGAATTGAAGCCCGATGTTCGTTTTGGTATCTCACCCGCCGGTGTGTCAAAAAACGGTGCATCTCGCTACGGAATTTCAACTTCACTCATTAGCAAAGCAAGCGACTGGCAATATGCACAAATTTACTCTGATCCCTTGGCATGGCTCGAAGAGGGTACAGTTGACTTTGTGTCACCTCAGTTGTATTGGATTACTACTCACTCAACTAATGGTTTCGGCCCCTTGGCAGAATGGTGGAGTGATGTTGCTGCAAATTATTTTAACCGTCATTTCTATGCAAGTCATTCGGTTTCATTCTTGGCAAGTGCCGATACACAAAAGAACTGGACTGAAATGGGCCAACAAGTAAGTTACAGCCGTCAATATACTAAAAACAACGCTCCCGGTAGCATCTATTTCAGTACAAAGAATGTTTATGGTCCTGGTGCAAAAGGCTTGGGTACATACTTGATTAACGACCAATACTCAACTCCCGCGCTCGTTCCCGTTACTGGTTGGAAATCAGGTTCGGTTTATGGCAAAGTGGCCGATTTGAAATATGAAAACGGCACATTAACATGGACTCCTACTGTTAACGGCAATGCAATTATCCGTTATACTGTATATGCAATCCCCATGAGCGTTACTATCGATGACGCCAAGGCTGCTGACGGTGACGGTTTTGATGTAAAATACTTGCAAAAAGTAGTGTATGGCAACTCATTTAACTTGCCCGCCGATGCGCAAGCAAACTGTTGGTATGTAGTAAGTGTTTATGATGGTTATGGTCGTGAACATGAGGCAACTATCGTGAATTATCCCGAAGGTGAATCGGAAGTGGTAACACTCGTGGCGCCTGTTAATGGTGCACTTGCCGCATGGGAACAAGAATTTTCTTGGAGCAATGTGGCAGATGCTACATACTCTCTTGAAGTTTCTGACAACGAAGCTTTCACTACAATGGTGTTGCAGGAAAAGAATCTTGAAACAAATGTGTTGAAAGTTGACCTCAGCGATTTGAAATCGGCTACTGCATATTTCTGGCGTGTTCGCACTTCTCAAAAAGGCAAACTTGAATCAGTGAGCAAAACCGAATCGTTTGTGACTGCAACACGCGAGGCTGCACCACAAGTTCAACTCATTTATCCCGCTAACGGTGCAAAACTCGAAGAAGATGTCACATTTATGTGGTCGGCAGTAGAATGTGATGAATACACACTCGAAATGTCAGACACACAAGATTTCACAAAAGTGCTTTATAAAAAGACTCTAACAGATGCTGTTCATCCCTTTACATTGTCAATTCTCGGCAAAGGCACATTCTATTGGAGAGTTAAAAGTTCAGGCAAGATATTGACCGACACTTATTCAGCAGTCAATAGTTTTGAAATCACAAAGATAACTGTCGGAAACTTTGAAGCAGGTTATACCGTTAAGATTGATAAAGACAATGACTCTTATGAACAAAAAGGCAATGTTGCTATCAACAGCATTTGGTTCCGTTCGGTATCTGAGGATTACAACAACATTCAATTTGGCAACAGTGGCTCTTTCAACCGCACATTCTGCGTTGTAGGCAACACAGTTTATATGTCGGGCCGTTCAGAAAACTCATCTGGTGCAACTCCATATTTGCGCAAGTTTGACGGTCAAACAGGTGAAATTCTCGGAGATATCATTCTTGGCGACGAGGCTAAACTCGCATACTATCCTTGTAACCAAGTGATGAAAGATTCAAAAGGCAATGTCTGCATCGCCAACTTGTCGCTCAATATCAGTTCAACACCCGTTGTGGTGCATAAAGTTGACCTTGAAACAGGTGCTCTTACACAGATCGCATCGCTCACATATAGCGGCTCATCATCTCGTTGCGACCATGTGACTTTGACAGGCGATGTTGAAGCAGGTAATTTTGCCGTTTATGGCGCATTTGCAAAGGCGAAAGTCGTTGTTCGTTGGAGTTTTGAAAATGGCGTTGCCAAATCACAAGATGTTTGCACGCTTGCATCACTCTATCCTACAAGTGCAACAGTTCTCGGCACGGCACCTCGCGTAATTGTTATAGATGATAATTCATTCTTTGTGATTGGTGGTGAAACACAGTTGGCACGATATGACTTCGCGACAGGCAAAATGACTGATTCATTCACTAACAACATGGATATGGAACCCGTTGCTGGCGAAGCAAATGGTGGTACATGGTTTACAATGAACGGTACAAATTATATGGTATATGCTTATGCCGATTACACAGATGCAAATGGCCATCAATTCAACATCGTTAAAACCGATGAAAACCTCTCTTACAAGTCAATGGAATTGATGTGGACATTCCCCAAAAACGGTATGGGTGCAGTGAGCAGCACAACATTCCAAGCCGATGCTGACTATGTGAAAGTGGGCGAGGGCATGGTTCGTTTCTATGTGTTTGTTCCCGGCAATGGCTTGTGTGCCTATGAATTGGTTGACACCAGCGTTAGCGGACTTGAATCAGTTGTTGAAGGTGTTGCCACAGAAGTTGCTCGTTATGACCTTTCTGGTCGCTTGGTGGCAAAACCCGTTAAAGGTGTTAATATCGTGAAAATGAGCGACGGAACAGTTAAGAAAGTGATCGTGAAATAATCAGTTTTCAATCTCAATAAGTGAAAGCGTGAGCCGCTGAGGCTTGCGCTTTCTTTATTTTGTGGGGTTAAAAATCGGTTATTACGTTGTTTTTTAGTATTTTTGCATTATTATTGCACAAAAGCGTGCATAAATGATGTATAGTCTAAATAATAGTAATTGATTTCATGAAAAAGATATTTGAGTTTTTTAAGAATCATCGCATTATTGCAAACTTGTTTTATATTATAGTTGCTTCACTGCTTATTATGTGGGGCGCATTGATTTGGCTTGATGTGTGGACCGGACATGGCAAAACATGTGAAGTGCCCGATGTTAAGGGTATGACATTTGACCAAGCACGAACCGCATTGGCCGAGGCTAGTTTGGAGGCGGTTTTGTCTGACTCTATTTTTACAAAAGAGGCACAGCCAGGACAGGTTGTTGACCAAGTGCCACATGCCGGTGCGACAGTTAAGCCCGACAAGGCTGTTTATTTGACAATAAACGCATTTGCACGCAAGGCTGTGACAATGCCCAACTTTGACGGTATGCATCGCCGTCAAGTGGTTTCGGTACTTGAAAGTCTCGGTTTCTCTAATATCAGAGTTGTTGAGGTTGTGCACGAATACAAAGACGAGGTTGTCAGCGTGAAATATAACGGCTTGCCAATTAGTAAGGGTATGCGAGTACCTGTGTCGGCATCGTTGACAATAGAAGTGGGTAAAGGCTATGATGTAGATACCACTACAACAGTAAGTGACGAATTGGTTGAAGTTGAATAATGGATTCAGAATTAGATAAAGATATATTTGACGCCGACGACGAGGAAATTCGTTTGGTTGACTCGGAGGTTGACGGCACAGAAATGTATGAGCATTTTCGTTTCGTTGCCGATAAAGGTCAAACATTGTTGCGCGTTGATAAATTTTTGGTTGCGAGAATGGAAAAATCGTCTCGCAATCGCATTCAGCAAGCGGCCGAGGCCGGTTGCATTCTCGTAAACGGAAAAGCGGTAAAGTCAAACTATCGTGTTAAGCCTCTCGATGTGGTGTCAATAGTGATGGACCGTCCCCGTTATGAACTCGAAATTATTGCCGAAGATATACCTCTTGATATCGTGTATGAAGACGCACACTTGCTTGTGGTAAACAAGCCCGCCGGTCTTGTGGTGCACCCTGGTCACGGTAATTATCACGGCACATTGGTCAATGCGTTGGCCTATCACTTTAAGGATAACCCCGATTATGATGTAAACGACCCGCGTATGGGTTTGGTGCATCGCATCGACAAAGATACATCAGGATTGTTGGTTGTGGCAAAAACTCCCAATGCCAAAACATCGTTAGGCAAACAGTTTTTTGACAAAACCACCAAGCGCGAATATGTTGCCGTTGTGTGGGGCGTTCCTTCGCCTGAGATTGGTCGCATCGAAGGTCACATTGGCCGCAGTTTGAAAGACCGTTTGCAAATGGCTGTGTTCCCTGCCGGTGATTATGGCAAACATGCTGTAACCCATTATGAGGTATTAGAGCCGTTTGGTTATGTTTCGGTGGTCAAATGTCGCCTTGAAACAGGTCGTACACATCAGATTCGCGTACACATGAAACATATCGGACATCCGCTGTTGGCCGATGCACGATATGGCGGTGATGAGATTTTGCGCGGAACAACAAGTGCAAAATATCGTCAGTTTGTAAACAACTGCTTTGCATTGTGCCCCCGTCAGGCGTTGCACGCACGCACATTGGGCTTTGTTCACCCCGAAACAGGCGAAGAAATGTTCTTCTCAGCGCCTGTGCCCGACGATATGACCGCCATGATTGAAAAATGGCGCAATTATTCGGCAAACATTTAGACTTAAAATTAATTAACTTTAATGAGATAGGGCGATATTCTCGCAAATTTGTATTATCTTTGAAAAGTGGAAAAATTTACCATTATTAGTCATAAAAACGACACTATAATGAATAAAGAAGAATTTAACGATATATGCCCGTATGACGATAGTCAGGTAAGTGAAAAATTGGCGCATTTGGTAAAAGAACCCGGTTTTGAAACGGCGGTTCGTTATGCTATGCCCGATGTCAATTTTTACAAGTTCTCAAAAGGACTTCTTGGCGTAAACAGTCAAGAGGCTTTTCAATTGAGAATTATCAAACCCTTCTTGGAAGGTCTTGAAAAGAAAACGACGAAGGGTATCACTTCAAGCGGTTTTGAAAATCTCGACAAAGAACAATGTTACACATTTATCAGTAACCACCGCGATATTGTGCTTGACGCGTCGTTCTTGAATATGTGTCTCATTCGCAACGGTTTCAGAACATGTGAAATCGCTATCGGTAGCAACTTGCTTATTTATGAGTGGATTGTTGACTTGGTAAAACTTAATAAGAGTTTTATCGTTAAGCGCAATTTGCCCATGATGCAGGCTCTTCGTGCCGCAAAGCAACTATCGGGTTATATCAACTATGTAATCAACCACAAACATGAGTCGGCTTGGATTGCACAACGCGAAGGTCGTGCAAAAGATTCAAATGACCGCACACAAGAGTCGTTGATTAAGATGCTTTCTCTCGTAGGCGAGGGTGGTAACTTGTTGGAAAACCTCATCAGCAAAAATCTTGCTCCCGTTTCAATTACTTATGAGTATGACCCCAACGACTATTTGAAAGCACGCGAATTTTTGTTGCGTCAGCGTGACCCCGAGTTCCAAAAAAGCAAGAAAGACGACTTGATTTCAATGGAAACAGGTATCATGCAATATAAGGGACATGTTCATTTTGCAGCAAGCAAGTGCATTAATCCCGAACTTGAAAAATTGCGTGAACTTGATGACAAAAACGAGATTGTACAACGAGTTTGTGCTATTATCGACCGCAACATTCACTTGGCTTATAAGATTTATCCTGTCAATTACATCGCTTATGATGAGATTGAAGGTGGTAGCCGCTTCAAATCGGAATATACCGAAGAACAGGCTGCCGAGGTTAATGCCTATATCGAATCGCAGTTGGATAAAGTTGTTGATGTGCCCAATATCACAGAGTCGGAACGCGCCTATATGCGTGAAATGATGCTCACAATGTATGCAAATCCATTGCGCAACAAATTGACTGCCGAGCAGGTCAATATTTAATATATCGGTATGAGACTGCCTTTAATCACGATATTGATTGTGCTTGCAATCAGTTTGGCAGTTGATTGGTATATATATTCGATATTAAAAAAACGGACTAAAAACAATAAATGTCAACGAGTGCATCTATATGTCTCGTTGGCATTATTTTTAGCTATAATCATAAGCGTTTCATTGCCTCGCCGTTCGGGTAGCGATGATATGTTTATGAACATTATGTGGGCGTTATATGCCTACGCAACTATAATCGTTCCCAAAATTGCCTTTGTGTTGATTGACCTTATTGGCTTAATCCCTATGTTGTGGCGCAAAGCGCGTCTCAAATTTGTGACTTGGGCGGGTGTTGCGATTGCGGCCACTATGTTCTCGGCCATGTGGTGGGGTGCATTGGTCAATCGTTATAATATAGATGTCGTTGAGCAAGATGTTGAGATAGCCGGTTTGCCGCAAAGTTTTGATGGATATAAAATCGCGGTTATATCAGACTTGCATGTCGGTTCTTATGACAAAGACACTACATTTATCGCACAATCGGTAGCCGAGATTAATGCGCTGAACTGTGATTTGGTCGTGTTTACAGGCGATATTGTCAATCGTCGTTCTGATGAACTTGTGCCATTTGTGAATGTTCTTCGTGGTATTAAAAGTCGCGATGGTGTATGCTCGGTTTTGGGCAACCATGATTATGGCGATTATGTGAATTGGGATAACGATTCGCTGAAATCGGCCAATCTTGATTATTTGAAAACTTTACAGGCCGATATGAATTGGAATTTGCTGCTCAATGAATCGCAAATGGTTTATCGAGGCAAAGATTCCATTGCAATCGTCGGTGTAGAAAATTGGGGCGACCCTCCATTTACGGTGTATGGCGATTTGAAAGCGGCTTATCCCGCATTGAGCGACAGCACGGTCAAAGTGCTGTTGACACACAATCCGGCACATTGGGTCGCAGAGGTTGCTGATAATGGCAGTTGCAATGTAGCATTGACACTGTCGGGACACACTCATGCCATGCAAATGTCGATGTGTGGCATTTCGCCCGCTACATTACGCTACAAAACATGGGGCGGAAGATATGATGATAAATCAAATAAACACATACTATATGTAAATATAGGACTCGGCACAGTGGGTATTCCCACACGCATAGGTGCTACACCCGAAATTACGAAATTAACTTTACGCACAAAGAAATAAGTCACAATGGCTATTGATATAATAAGCATTATAGCCCAAGAGTACAATTTGCAGCGTCAGCAAGTGTCTGCTACTGTCAAATTGCTTGAAGAGGGCGCTACTATTCCGTTTATCAGTCGTTATCGCAAAGAAGTGACAGGTTCGCTCGATGAGGTTGCTATTTTCAACATACAATCGCGACACAATTCGTTGCTTGAACTTGAAAAACGCAAAATCTATATTCTCGAAACGATTGAGGAACAAGGCAAATTGACCGATGAATTGCGCCAAAAAATCAGCGAAACTATTGATTTGTCAGTGTTGGAAGATTTATATGTTCCATTTAAACCCAAGCGCCGCACCCGTGCTGCCATAGCCCGTGAGCGAGGTCTTGAACCGTTGGCAAAGATTATCATGGCACAAAACTCGGCCGATATAACTCGTCAGGCAGCAAGGTTTGTTACAGATGAGGTGGCAACTGCCGATGATGCCATTGCCGGTGCGCAAGATATCATTGCCGAGTGGGTTAGCGAAAACGAGAAAGTGCGCGCAACGGTGCGCAACCGTTATAAACAGTCGGCTGTAATTTCATCTTCGCTGGTTAAAGGCAAGGAAGATGAGGCTCAAAATTATCAGAATTACTTTGACTTTTCTGAGCCGTTGAGCCGATGCTCATCTCATCGTTACTTGGCAATTCGCCGAGGCGAGAGCGAGGGGTTGTTGCGCGTTTCGGTGTCAATTGATGATGAAGAAATGGTTGACCGATTAAACCGATTTATGGTTAAGCGTACGGCCGATGCACAGTCCGCACGATTGGTTGCCGATGCAGTCAAAGACGGATATAAACGACTCGTTAAGCCTTCAATAGAGACAGAGGTGTCGGCCATGTCAAAAGAAAAAGCCGATGATGTGGCTATCTCGATGTTTGCCGATAATTTGCGACAGTTGCTGTTTGCTCCGCCATTGGGCCACAAACGCGTTATGGGTATTGACCCGGGTTACCGCACAGGCTGTAAGGTTGTGTGTCTTGATGCACAAGGTAATCTGTTGCACAATGATGTGATATATCCATGTGCGCCTACAAATGATTTCAAAGGCTCTGCACGCAAGATTAGTTATCTTGTTGAGGCATATAAGGTTGATGCTATTGCAGTCGGTAACGGCACGGCATCGCGTGAAACAGAAAAATTCTTGACATCGTTGCGTTATCCTCGTGAGGTGCAAGTGTTTGTCGTGAGCGAAAACGGAGCGTCGATTTATTCGGCATCTAAAATAGCACGAGAGGAGTTTCCCGATAAAGATGTAACGGTGCGTGGTGCTGTATCTATCGGCCGCCGATTGATTGACCCGTTGGCCGAGTTGGTAAAGATTGACCCCAAATCGATTGGCGTGGGTCAGTATCAGCACGATGTGGACCAAAACAAACTTAAAGATGCCCTTGACTTTACCGTTATGAGTTGTGTCAATACTGTCGGTGTAAATGTCAACACGGCTTCACGACAGTTGTTGTCGTATGTGTCGGGTATCGGACCGCAATTAGCAGGTAATATAGTTGAATATCGAGCAGAGAACGGCGACTTTACTTCGCGCCGTCAATTGCTTAAAGTGCCTCGCATGGGCGAAAAGGCTTTTCAGCAATGTGCGGGATTTTTGCGTATTCCCGATGCCGAAAACATATTGGATAATACGGCTGTTCACCCCGAAAGTTATGGCGTAATTGAAAACATTGCACGCGACAACAAATGTGGCGTTGATGTGTTGATTGCCGATAAATCATTGCTCAAAAGCATTGATTTGAGTCACTATGTAACTGATAAAGTTGGTTTGCCAACTCTTAATGATATTATGACCGAACTTGAAAAACCTGGCCGCGACCCGCGCTCGGTTGTCGAGGTGTTGCAGTTTGACGAAAGGGTAAAGACTATTGACGATTTAATCCCCGGCATGGAGTTGAACGGAATTGTCAACAATATCACTGCATTTGGCGCGTTTGTCGATGTCGGTATCAAGCAGAGCGGTCTTGTGCATATATCGCAGTTATGTGACCATTATATATCATCTCCGCTTGATGTGGTGAAATTGCATCAGCATGTAAAGGTGAAAGTTCTTGAAGTGGACAATGTGAGAGGACGAGTTTCTTTAACAATGAAAGGATTGACCAAATGAACAAGTTGATAATAAGCCTTGGGTCAAATAGCAGTGACCGTCGATGGCAAATGGAACAGGCTGTAAAGCATTTGGAGCAGATATTAACAAAGACTGTGATGTCAGATGTTTATGAAAGTCCTGCACACAACGGTGTTGATGCTCCTTATCTTAATGCTGTGATGTTGGCATCAACCACTAAATCGTTTGAAGAGGTTAATGCTGCTTTTAAGCAATGGGAAATCGCATGTGGTCGTACCCCTGCATCAAAGATGCAAGGCGTTATTCCTATCGATTTAGATGTTGTTGTGTGGAATGGCGAGGTGATTAGAGTCTCAGACTATTCGCGAGATTATGTGAGCAAAGGAGTGGCGCAGTTGTTGCATCGTTTGCTTTAATCGCGGCGGGTTATCACGGCAATAGAATCTTCGCGGCATTCATTGTAGTAGCGACTGCTACGGCGAGGGTGTAAATCATAAGATAATATGATTGTGTCGGGGTTTATGGTGTTGTAAACATCAACGATGTCACCCGTAAATCCGCGACAGACAAGAGCATAGTCGGGTTTTGCCTCAATCGGGCGAAGGTCGGATTTGTCTTTTATGATAACATAGTGTTTACCGTCAACAATAAGATTGCGACCGCGTCGTGTAATGATGTCTGAGTCAAAAACCGAATCAACTATTGCCATATGGTCAATCTCGCGCGAACCTATAAAATCACGGTAACGATTTTCAACGCGGTCAACAACAGCCGGCAATTCGCTGTGGTGGGCAGTTGTAAATAGGTATAGAGTCGTTTTGTCGCGGGCAATAATGTTGGTGTGGTATGTATCACGAGGGAAATATATTTCTTTGTCGGGGTATTGTTCGCGGTTTAATGAGAATAGTAACACGGTGATAGCGGCCATTGTTGCGGTAGCGTAATAGTGAAGTTTCTTGCGATAAACAAGGCTTGCCAATAGCGCGGCACATGTGGCGAAGTAGGGTATTAGCAACAATGGACTGAAATAGATGTTGTCAATGGTCGCTCCGGGGAGCGAGTTGCACAGTTCGCAAGTGTTAGAGATGATGCTATATCCAAAGTCAAGGGCAATGCAAAGCCATTGTGCCTCAACACCAATAGCGAGCAACAATGTGAGCAGTATGCCTCCACCTAACACAAATGGCAGTATCAACAGCACGATAATGTTGCTTAATAGAAAATACACTGGGAATGTGTGGAAATAGTAGGCCGAGATTAGTCCGGTGCCAATCATGGCTGAGATAGAAACGGTGATTAGCGATGCAAAGTGGAAGGCTATTTTGTGGCGTGGACTTATGGGGTTTATTCGGTTGGCAAAAACGAGGATTGAGGCAACCGCGCAGAACGATAATTGAAAGCCTATCGAATATAGTGACATTGGCGAGAATAACAAGATAACAAGAGCCGCAAAGCAAAGTGCGTTAAGCGAACTGTTGCGGCGCTCAATCATTAGCGCGAGTAAAAACAGCGATGTCATAATAACGGCGCGAGTAACCGATGGAGATAATCCGGTGACAATGGCATATATCCAAAGGATAATGATGGTAATGATGTAACGCATTTTGCGTAGTCGCATCAAGTGCAGCGGAAACAATAGTATTGCGATAACTGTCGCTATAATTGCAACATGCAAGCCGCTGAGAGCCAATATGTGGGCGAGGCCCGAGCGTGAGTATTGTTCGCGCGAGTCATCGGTCAGAAAACTGTCATCGCCTGTTATGGTCGCAATGAAAAACGCAGTTGTCGGGTCTGATAAATTGCTTTGACTGATTAATGAGATGATTTCTTCGCGAAGTTGTCGCAGTTTCCAATAAATGCCACAATCATAGCCGATAACTGCGATTTTCTCTGGTTGAAGATAGGTCGTAGCCACGATGCCTTTGCGGCGCATATAAGTCTCCATGTCCCATTCCAACGGCAGGTCGTGCCGGTTTTGCGGCTTTTCAAGATCTGTCGTAAACGCAATACTGTCGCCGCAGTTGATAACGGGAAATAATGACGGTGTGGTGATGCGGCATAGGCCCACTCCGTCAATGTCAACTGTCAAATGGCGTGAATTTTCGCTTTCGGTGATGTCTTTTACGATAGCGCGATATTGAGCAGGATTGACTGTCAGTGACGGGTTGATGGGAGGGGGCGTTTGTACGGCGGCATTTATCCAACCGATGGCAATGGCCATGATGCTGACTCCCCATAGCGACAATCCTCGCCATAGCAATATGGCTGAAATTAATGCGGGCAAGATGGCAAAATATAACGGCCAAGCGAAATCGCCAATAGCGATGCCGATTATAAAACCGACAACAATCGGTAATAGAGGAATGTAGGAGAGAGGCGGTTTCACATGATAGCGTTTTTGTCGTTAAATAGTGTGCATGACAACAAAGAAACTGCCGATGCCGATAATTGCCCAAAGCATTACGGCAAGAAGCAATGGCTTGAAACCTACCGATTTGATGGTTTTGAGAGAGAGGCTCGCTCCGATGAGGAACAATGTCAATATAAGACCTTTTTTAGCAATCCACACAAGTGTGCTGCTCAACTCTGCGGGGAGGTTGCAATAGGTGTTGATAACCATTGCACCTATAAACATGAAGATAAACCAAGGTTTAGAAATCTTGTTTGACTTGTCGCGGAATATCAGCATAGTTACAAGGGCAAGGGGGATTATCCAAAGAGCGCGAGTGAGTTTGATGAGAGTTGCTACTTGCAGAGCCTCGCTACCATAAGCCTCTCCTGCGCCGACAACAGACGACGTGTCGTGGATTGCGATTGCGGCCCAAGTGCCAAACTGTTGTTGAGTCATTTCAAAATAGTGCCCGATTGGAGGGAATATAAATAGTGCAATGGCGTTCAAAATGAATATTACACCGAGCGAAACAGCCATTTCTTCCTCATTTGCTTTAACGACAGGTCCGACAGCTGCAATAGCACTACCTCCACATATTGCTGTGCCCGATGAAATGAGATATGATGTTTTGCGGTTTATGTGCATCCAATATCCAATCAATACGCCCAAAATCATTACGCCTGCCACAGATGCGATGGTAAACATCATACCCTCACTGCCCGAACGCAACGATTCGTGTACATTCATGCCAAATCCAAGTCCTACAACTGACGCTTGCAACAAGTATTTTGAAGTCTTTTTATTGAATTTAGGACAAGGGCATTTTAAGGTCAATGCATATATCAGACCTAATAAAAGTGCGATGGCGGGCGTAATAATCACTGGCATTCCCGCAATTAAGTCATAAGGAAATAGCACTAACAAAATTAGTGCTATATAGATTGTTTTGCTCATGTAGAGTTTATTTTGAGTTCCAAATGTTCCAACCAGCAAATGCTTGCAAAAGAAGCATTTCGAGACCGTTTTTCACCTCTGCACCGTTTTCTTCGGCTCGTTTCATAAAGAGGGTTACATCGGGGTTATAGAGCAAGTCATAACACAAGTGCTCTTTGGTAAGGCATTGGTAGGGGATATTGGGGCACTCGTCCATGCGAGGATACATGCCAAGGGGAGTAGTGTTGACAATTACCTTGTATTCGGCCATGATATCGTTACTCAACTCTCCATAAGTGAGCATGCCTTCTTGTTTGTTGCGAGAAACATATATAGGCTCAACTCCGAGTTTTTTCAGACCATGATACACTGCTTTGGCGGCGCCGCCTGTGCCCAAAATCAACGCCTTGTTACGATTGGGGGTGAGTAATGGAGCTATTGAATCGCAAAAGCCGATAATGTCGGAATTGTAACCCTTGAAGATTACAGAGTTTTTGTTGCGAATGAACTTGATTACATTTACAGCTCCGATTTGGGCCGCATCTTCATCGATTTCGTCAAGGTAGGGGATAACTTGTTCTTTATATGGAATTGTTACATTAAGTCCGTGCAGATTGGGGTTCTCGCTGATTACCTCCATCAAGTCGCCAATATCGGGAATTTCAAAGTTGACATACTCGGCATCAATATTCTCGTTGCGGAACTTTTGGTTAAAATAGTTCTGTGAAAACGAATGGGTCAAAGGATAGCCGATAAGACCATATATTTTAGAGTACAGTTTCGCCATAAGCAACTATTATATTGGTTTGAATTGCAAAAATAGTGAATAGTTTTTTGAAATTCGCCATATTTGGCCTAAATTTGTCATAAATTCTACAAAATGCAGTAGGGTGGTTCGTCGCTCACACACTTATGAGGTGTGAGAGGAAAGTCCGGGCAACACAGAGCACCATATTTCTTAACGGGAAGCTATCGGTGACGGTAGAGTAGTGTGACAGAAAATAACCGCCATTTTTCGGAGTGGTAAGGGTGAAAAGGCGGGGTAAGAGCCCACCGGGTGTGATAGTGATATTGCATGCCGCACATCTTATGGGTTGCAAGGCCAAGTATACCGGCATTTAAGGATTGCTCGTCCATTGTCGGGGGGTAGGCTGCGAAGCATTTGTGCTTAAGCGTCGTGGCAACACGCCGTTCAGATAAATGACGAACTATCGCTGTGTCCCTCTCACGAGGTAGTACAGCCGATAACATAACCCGGCTTATAACCCTACTGCTTTTTTTATATTGATTAATAGAAAACGATATAATACCTTAAATGACGATTAACATGAAAACGAGTCATGATTGTACGTACTCATGTGATGACTATTCATCTTTTTTGAAAGATTTGAAAATAAACATCGGCGTTACTAAATTTTGTGGCGTTGTAAAGATTCCCTCAAGTAAAAAAGCCATAAAGTATTTCAAGAAGAATGGGCATGTGGCACAGACTATAACGGATGAAGAATACCAACAAAAGCAAACATTATTTTATGATGGTTTTATAAATACATTTTACCCTCCTAAGGATTGTGCAGGCATGTATTCTCAAATATATGCCTTTGAGGATATTTTTGATGAGCCCAAAGTGATTACTATGTGTAATTATTATGATGAAGATGTAAATATTTCAGTAGAATCAATAAGTTATTATATATATCCTGAAGATATATTGATTTTTGTTTTAACATTATCTAATAATAGTCTTTCCTTGGGTGAATTGCAAAAACGTAATTTTGCGATTAAAATGGTAAATTGGTATGGTATAGACAAAGACTGTGTGCCGAAATATTCCAATGAATATTTTAGCTTATTTGATGAGATAATAACAGTTAAGTTTCCAGACAGAGCAATAAAAGAGTCTGAAATACGAAAAAAATTCCATAAGTTATTTATGGGGAACATGTTTTATATATATCAAGCAATACAGTTGTCAGATAATTATGATGTCGTAACTGATGATGAATTATTATATGAATTAACAACGGTGCTAAACTTTGACGCTATAGGTAAGATGCGCGATCACTTCTATGGATATAATCCGTCTTCAGAATATTTTGATAATTTCAAAAAGAATAATGTGTTGAGAGTTTATAACGATTGGTCAGCTGCTGTTACCATCGATTCTTTTTGTGTTTTGATGAGTAATAGAATGTTTGATTATGCATGCAATGAATGGGTTAATAAAGATAGTAAAAATAATAATAGGTTCATGCTGTTTTTGAATGCCGTATTATTGAAAAATTATTTAGTTAAGTGCAATGAGAAATTTCAAGCTGAACCAATATCAACACAGACAAGAGATAAGTTTCTTAAATTTGATCGCATATTTAATTTGCGAACAGTTTCATATAATACATTGCCTCAATTGGTTTATGAGAAAATTAGACGTTCGTTTGAAATTGATGAAGAATTGGCGATGGTAAATCAGAAAATCAGTCAATTTAGCGATAATCGTAATCAAAGGAATGAAAGAGTATTAAATTACATTTTAGCATTTGTAGCATTGTTTTCGGTGTCGTCTTTTTTTGCAGATGGCATAACATGGTTAACGCAAATCGGAATTTTAGATATAACTGAGGGTAAAGGAAAAATTATTGGTGCTCGCCTATGGAGTCTTATTGGATTTATAATAGTTATCATCTTGTTTGTAATTCTAATTTGGGCTCGTAAAATTTCGGATAAATCAAATAAGTAATATAATATGGAAAATAAAAAGAATAAAAATAAAGCTTACCCTGAAAGTAATAAACAATCCAATAAGCCAAAATGGAATGATATATCAAATAGCCCATCAATGTTTAATACGATGGACGATAGACTTAAACATATATTTGCTGCGTATCTCAATTTAGCACAATACAATGCATTTGTTCACCTTAATCATATAGCAAAAAAAATGGGAATCACCAAGCGCGGTGTTGAAACTAAATTGTCACAACATCCGGTGTTAAAAGTCCTTGGTAAAGCTATTGTTAAAAACAATACGAAGCAAATTGAACCCTATAAACTTGCCGATGCTGATTATGCAATGCGTCAACTCTTTACCGAATTTCCATTTCTCAAGGTTTTGGTTGAGTGGAAACGTAAAACGAAGTTGAAACAAGACGATGAAGAAGCAATTTTATCAAAAGAAACAGCTTCAAATAAATTAGATGACAATACAGCTGTTTTGAATAACGATGAAAAATTAGCTGAAGATATCGTTTATACGGTTATGAGCAAATTGAGCATTACAGCACAGCCGGATATGCTTTTGGATATATTATCTAATATGTTTGATGTGCTGAATTATCATCGAAATCATCATACTCATTATAAGCACTCTTCTGAAAAATTAGATGACACAATAGTTAAAAATGTGGCATTAATTTGCAATTTTGCGCTGCGATCGGCTCGCCGAATAGTTAAGACTCGATTTGGCGTGAACCCAAAAGATAATCCTGCAAATGAAGCGAAAGATTTCTTATATTTAAAGCCAAATGATTTAGATTTTATAGCACAAGCTCAAGATCGATTTGATCGCAAGTCGAAAAAGTCAAAAATCAACACTCGATTCTATTATGCAATGATAAACGATGACAAACGATTGACATCAATGGGCTTGGTGATGTTGATTTGTATGTTTTTGCCACGCAATTATATAATGATGTTCATTGATAAATTGGGTGAAGTTTTTTATGGCAAATTTTGGTCATCAGAACCCAGTGCCGATACCCCAGAAAAGAAAAAACATCGTCGTATTATGCGCGAGATTTTCGGCAGTTTTAATTTGCCGATGATTAAAGAACGATATCGTTCAGAGCGTGATGATATAGCTTTGGCATTGGACATGATTAATGAATTGAAAAAGTGCCCGAAGTTACTCTATGATCATCTATCTCCAAACGACCAATCTAAGTTTAAAATAGGAATTGATGCGAAGTTTAATAATAATGAAAATTCAGATGATACCGCTGAAATTATACTCACAAGGCATTCAGATAGGTTTCCTTATTTTGCTTTGCGCTATATTGATGAGTTAAAGATTTTCCCGTTTTTACGCTTCCATGTAAATTATGGAAAGTACCGTTTTATGTTATATGATGAAAAAACATGTATAGATGGAAGTGTGCAACCACGCGTACTACAGTATGATTTGAACGGATTTGGACGGTTAAGCGAAGTAGAAAAAATACGCTCGGCAGAGGAGTCTGATTGGCTTGGCGAGAATAAGATGTTAGCAGTGTCAAGTAGCACAAATGCTGAATATGAAGAACTGCCTCCTGATTCGCCTGAAAATCTTCCATATGTAACCAATTGTGGCACACATTATCAATTTTATGGCGACAAAATAGGCTTGCGGTTTCTGGGTCTGGGCGATAAAAATGGGAATGTTGTTTTAGACGAGAAAAATTCACGTGTTTTGATGCCCCCAATTGAGACACTTAAAGCTAAGGCCGTGCAAAAAATTAATAATCATGAAAATCAAGCAAAAACCGAAGTTGATGAAAATCCGATAGAAGTAGGTGTTGCGCCTCAATGTTGGCTCAGTACATTTGAGTTGCCGGCAATGGCTTTTTATGCATGGCTTACTCGAAAAAAGGAACTTGTGCAGTTGGTAGAGGGAAATGATAAAATTAAGGTGTCGCCAACTGAAAAAATCATATGGGATTGTTTGTCAAACTATAAGAAATTATTCAACCAACTCGGAGAAAATAAACTTAATCATTTTACCCGTGAGAATTTGCCTAATGAAGTGTGTGGTATAAAATGGAAGGATATACCACAAAAGATACGCGATTACATGCTATCAAATGATATACAAGAAACTCAGGAACCACAGTTTGATGAGAAAAAATTCCTGGGTTATGCACAGAATGTACTTAAAGGCAAAAAAGAAAATAATATAATCGGATTGGTTGAACAAACACAGGGTGTATTAACAAAATTTTTGGATGATTTTAAGGCAATTACCGGTTATGAATTTTCACCTTTAGAGTATAAGTTTATTAAAAAGGATAACACAGTTAAGAAAAATCAAGCAGGCCGCCGATCATTTACAGAAATAAAACCGGGCAGATTGTCAAATTATCTTGCACGTGATATTGTGGCATTATCGTCATTATCTGCCAAAGAAAAGCCAACGGGCCTCAATTACAATATAATACAGAAAGCTATTGCGCAATACGGCGGAGCTAATGGTGTGACATTGCAAGAGTTGCAAGGAATGTTTGAAAAACTTGGCTTGATTGATTCCCATCCATTTTTAACGCAGGTACTTAATGCAAAACCTGCGAATACTCTTGTGTTGTATTATAGATATCTAATATGTAAGATTAATTATTTAAACGAATTGGTTCAATATGTTAGCGATGAAAATGTAGTGGAGTTGAAAAAAGTGTCATTTTTGCATTCCGATCAACGTCGTTTCCATATAAAAGATAAAGGTTACTATGCTCAACTTGCTGAGGAATACATAAATCGTCCTATTCAGTTGCCAACCGGCCTATTTACTGATGCAATACGAGACTTATTGATTGAAGATGAGAATTTAAATAAAATAGTAACCAATGCAGAAAATATAAATGCGGCATGGCTTATAAAGCAATATCATCAAACTGTTTTAGAAGATGGAATGCAACCAATGTATGGTTTCAAGCGCAATTATAAATTGTTTGATACACTTTGGCCTAAAAAAGATAAAAACGGCAATCCACTAAATATAAAACAATATTTAAAGCCAAATCTTAGGCATATTAATTATGGTAGCGAAACAATCAGTTTGTCATTAAATGACATAAAACAATATTCAAAAAAATATGCTGATATAGATATAAGAGCCGAATTTCGTCGTTTTGATGACCATGAACGCCTATTCCGTCGCTACCAGGTTCAAGATATTGTGACATTCTTGATGGCAAAGGATATTTTGAACGCCGACTATCCCTCGCGTGATACCAAAAATAAAGAAATTGCTCAAAATCATGAATTTAAGAATATAGACAAATTTAAATTAAAAGCATTATGCTTGAAAGCATCCAAAGAAGAAAAAGATAATATCCTTGAGTATCAAGTGCCGTTTACTGTGACTTTATCTATCGGTGAAATTAAAGTTGAAATTTCACAAGAAAACATGAAGATAAAGAACTATGGTGAATTTTTCCGATATGTTAATGATACTCGTCTTGTTAATCTGCTACCATATTTATCTGATAAGATAGATGATGATGGTTATATTAAAATAAAGCGCGCACAATTAGAACAAGAATTACAAGCCTATGATAATAATAGAGTAGAAATATATAAATGTGTTCATGATGTAGAAAAGTTTATTCTTAACAAATTTAAAGTGCTGGAGAATAAATATTACACAAGAAAGCCTGATTATAGTTTTGAATTTCATGATAATTGTCCAGAGAAAGGTAATCCGGTTCAGAATAATTTCAATGCTATAGTTAACTATTTTGATAAAATAATACAGCACCTGTCAACTGAAGCTCAATTGTCAAGTATAATGGGCGAAATTCGTAATGCATTTAGTCATAATAGATATACAAATAGTGATATTTTGCCTACCGAAGAAGTTAACGCTCAGTTGACTCAAATTGCAGGTCGTATAAAAAATATAATGATAGAAAAGAAAAAAGCAAAAATCAAAGAAGTTAGAATCCCAACAAATGGGTAATCATAGTTTATATAAACAACTGCTTGATATAGGCACTTTGCAAAGAGCATGGAAAGTGGTTAAAGCAAAGGGCGCAGTTGGGGGAATTGATGGAGTATCGCTATCAGAATTTGAACAGAATTTACACCGCAATCTTCATCAACTTGCCGACGACTTGAAAAATTAACGATGGAAACCCTTGTCTTACAAACATATAGAAGAGCCTAAAAAGGACGGAGAGCAACTATGGGTTGCATATCAACATCAGGTCGTTGGGTCGATGTTGATATTGGTGTGCCGCAAGGTGCTGTCTTGTCTCCGGTGCTGTCTAATCTACATCTTCATTCGTTTGACCAATTCATGCAGTCACGCACAAAATATTATGTGCGATATGCCGACGATGTTTTAATCACATTAGATATTTATTTAAGCCTAATAATAAAGCTAAGGATCAGCTGATAATTATCTAAAAACATTTGCGAAAAATACAAAAGAATGCAATGGTTTGGTTGTTAATGAGATTGCACTTGCCGCTGATATGCAGAAACTCTAAAAATAATCGCAAATGTGATTTTTATTGAGAATGTTATTGATATTTGCGAAAAAGCAGTTAAATTTGTGCTGTTGTTATTGCACCTATTTGAAGGTGTATGACAACATAATTTATTGTATTTATTCCATGCCCGCATAAAGTGTTGCAGAAGCACCTATTTGAAGGTGTATGACAACTCTTTAGTTTAGAATTTTTCGTGATGTTCACCATCGTTGCAGAAGCACCTATTTGAAGGTGTATGACAACTTTTTGGGACTTCTGTGCCTTTTTGAAAGGCAAAGTTGCAGAAGCACCTGTTTGAAGGTGTATGACAACTTTTCTAAAAATTTGGTCTCTAATTGAATAGAATAAGTTGCAGAAGCACCTATTTGAAGGTGTATGACAACTCTACACACACCAAAAGATAAAAAAAGAGACCATGTTGCAGAAGCACCTATTTGAAGGTGTATGACAACACTTTTTATCACCTTTTTTTATCGATCTGAGACTATTGAATGATGTGTCAAGAGAAAAAACAAAAAGCCCGAGGCACAATCGTCTCAGGCTTTGTTATGATTAGGGAATTGATTGTTCGTGAATTTTTAGAATTGGGAATTTGTGTGCAAAAAAATATCTCAACCGCATAAATTCAGCGATTGAGATACGTAGTTATATTCAGATCCGATTTTATCGAATAGCAATAATAGTGTTAATTCAGTTGTGTTGTATTGGCTGTGATGGTGTCGGTGGACATGGTGACGGTGATGCTGTCGGCGGGTGTGGGTGCTTGTGTCGGCTCTGATGGTTGTTGGTCTTGTGTGGGTGCGATGTGCATGAGCAGTTGACCAACACCGATAATAACGATAAGGAGTATGATGCTTAAAATAAAACGTTTCATTGTAGGCGTAAATTAAAGTCGGCCGTTGTCGGCATACGAAAAGTATTTGTTTTGGGTAATGATGACGTGATCAAGGACTTGTATGTCAAGCACCTTGCCTGCCTCTTTGATTTTGGCCGTCAAGCGGTCGTCTTCGGGGCTGGGGTTGATGTTGCCCGATGGGTGGTTGTGAACAAGTATTATGGCCTCGGCCATTTTGTCAATTGCGCTTTTATAAATGATTTTTGCATCGGCCATTGTGCTTGATGTGCCGCCAATGCTGATGCGTTGTTCATAAATGACTCGGTTGTTGCGAGAAAGCATCAGCACCCAAAATTCTTCGTGTGAAATGCGACCCAAGCGGCTGCGCATAATGTGAAACACATTTTCGCTGCTTGTAATTACCGGGTCATCGGCAATTTCTTCATCGTTGTGTCGCAGACCTAATTCAAACGCTGCAATGAGTGATATGGCTTTTGCCGGGCCGACGCCTTCAAAGTTTTTGGTGAGGTCGTCGATTGACAAACGGGCGAGTTTTTGCAATTTGTTTTTGCAGTGGGCGAGCATTTCTTGGCTTAACTGAATGACCGATTTGCCGGGTATGCCGCTGCCAAGTATGATGGCCAGCAGTTCGGCATTTGACAACGAGCTGATGCCTTGTGCGAGCGCTTTTTCGCGTGGCTTGTCGCTGTCGGCAAGGTCGGCTATGCGACCAAAACGGCTCTGGGGTTCTTTCAGTTTGTCGCTCATAACGGTTTATTTACCTTTGCGTATTTTGATTTCCTCGTTGATGTCGCGTCCGCGGCGCAATAGTATTTTAAGTGTGAATGCTTTTATGAAACCGCA
>JAFZHD010000029.1 GCA_017555085.1 Muribaculaceae bacterium
ACTCGGCCACACTCATCGCGTTGTGATTTGCTTTCAAATTAGTATCTTTGTACCATATACAACACCAAGTTAAACAAGTTACTACCATCACTCTGGTTGTGATTTGCTTTCAAATTAGTATCTTTGTACCATATACAACACCTAGGGATATAAGCAATGAAATGCTCAACAGTTGTGATTTGCTTTCAAATTAGTATCTTTGTACCATATACAACACCAGACTCCCTACAACAAATTGAGCATCTGTCAGTTACAAAGATTATAGAATTTTAAAAATGGTGCAATGTATAAAATCCCGCCTACAAAAGCGGGATTTTTTCATTTCTAAAAGAGTTCTAACTGAATTCCTGCGACCGGTAGTTCCGTCATTTTTTTACCATAAAACAATTCCATCGAACTAAATTGCTTATCGGTAATACACATCACTCCCACTTTCCCATATTCGGGCAAGATTGCTTTGACTCTTTTAATGTGAACATCGGCATTTTTTTGACTTGGACAATGTCGCACATAAATCGAGAACTGAAACATGGTAAAGCCATCTTTCTGCAAGTTTTTGCGAAACTTGGCATATTCCTTCCGGTCTTTCTTTGTTTCGGTAGGCAAATCAAAAAACACCAACACCCACATAATTCTATACTCGCTAAATCGGTCATGTAGTCCCATTTCTTATCTCTCGGGATATATTATATGCCTCATTTCGCCATTATAACATTTATATAGCGATGCTGTGGTTTGGGATACGGCCACCATTAAAGGCATTCGGCGACCAGCGATTGTCACATCAAGAGTTGGAATAACCAGCATTTTTGTTTTCCACTCCCGGTTTAACTCATGAGGCGGTATTCCGTCTTTTTCAACTATGCGATAGACCAACTCATCTACAAATGGTCGATATGGTTCCATTATATCATCGGCAAGACAATAAGCATTATATTTATTGTGATGATGAATGCCAAATGTGGGCAACAACCCACTTGACACTAATGCCCGCGCCACAACTCCGCGCAATATGGCATAGCCATAGTTCAACAAATTGTTAGGCGGCATTCCATATCTATCGCGCGAAAAATATTTGATATCCCAAAACAGCCGTTTCCAATAGTAGGCCGCTGCTCGCGCCTCTTGATTGTCAACATCTCCGCTTTTCACGACCGATGCCCATTTAAGCATACACCCTGTTTCGCATCTTGCACACTCTTTAAGCACAGTTGCTTGATTAACTATCTTTGCCTGAACTGTTAATTGCCATAACCGCTTTTTGAGCGGAATTGATGCCTCTATTTGACATTGCCATTTGTCGCTTTGAGATTGATTGCCATCAAGGGGCAACATCAATCCTGCCGGCAGTCCGCGACTATCACACGAAATAACTGCCACATTACAATCAAGCAAAGCCGATAGCAATGCTTGCGTTATAGTTATTTGATTGTTATCAAGTACCACATACGCCACATCTTCTATCGGCTTTGTTGCGATGGTTTCCGATTCCTTATAGGCATCTTCCCCATCAACCTTTGGCAATCTTATCACTATTTGCCGGTCTTTCAACGACAAATATGCAGGATTGCCAAAGTATAAAGTTTTCTTTATCATTAAACATCTATTATATTTCCAAGAATATCAATTTTGACTTTATGAAGATTATTCTTCATAAATGAATCCAAACTACGGATGCTTACCAATTTACCCATTTCCTTTGACAGCATTTGATTCTTTTCTCCATTATACTTATCATCAACAGTTGTTTCAATATGCAGTCTAAAACAGTAATCTTTTGACGATATTTTTTGCACACGATAAAGATGACTGCACAATGCTGCGACATCGTTATTGCGTATTGCATCATTATACTCATCATCAGACATGCCTATGATAAACATTTCGTTTTGTTGCATGCTTTCCACAAAAGTCCATGTGGCATCGGGCAAGGTTGACAAAAATGCTTCGGGCAAATCTTCACGGTCGGTCAAACTATCCCACACATCTGCCGGTGATTTTATGACAACCGGAACGCCATATTTCTTGCGCTCGACAGCAGTCCAAAATGTAGTTGCATGCTCTTGCAAATTTCCCTCTCGGTCACTATATATCGCAATGTGGTGATTATTGCCAGGTTTGACATATCCCATTGCCATTCCGTTTTCATCATACTTGACAGGAGTTACTGCCGACGATTTTAGGCCTGTGAAACAACGAACCGACTTGATGGGTATTGTGCATTTGTCATCGGCATAAACCGGATTGTTTTCCAAATCTTTTAACGCATCTTTAACCTTGCCGCCAAACTGCGCCACACGCATTTTAACTCGTTGGCGTATATTGGCATCAACTATCGACTCAATGTCCTTCATCTTTTCTAATGAAGACAACTGATATTTTATGACATACTCTTCTTTATAACATGTGGCATAAGTCAACTCAACATCATGATTTTCACCTATCATTATAGGATTTTTCTTTAATGATGCGATTGCCTTTTTAGCGTTGCCGTCATGTTGCGCCAAGCGTTCTTCAACCAAGCGTTTGATATATCCCTTAAATATCAAATCGGGATTTTCAAAAGCATATTTTATCGGTTTCTTTTCTTCCAATGTTCTAATCTTGCCATAAACCGATTCTTGACTCAATGCTCCTCGGGGTGCAATCACATCGTGTTGCAACTCATGTTTCTTACCTTGAACATATTTAACACGCTTGTTTAATGTAGCGACTTTTTTACCGGCTTTGAACGACACTGCTATCTTGGCAACGGCCTCTTCAACCTCTGCTACTGTAAAATGAGGCTTTTCGCGTAACCATTGTTCAAGCAGGCTGTAATCGTTTCGCCACTCATCTCGTTGCTTTTCAACCTCTTGAAACATTTGGTCACGCTCGGAATTGAGTCTGTTCAAACGTTGAATTATCGCTTGGCTTGTCATTGCTATAACGAGAGCATCAACAGCATGATGGCGATGGTCGATGCGTTTGGTCCAATCTTTTATTCGTTCTTCTTCATGCTCCTGTCCTCTATGGTCAAATTTAACCATTTCGGTCAAATCACCTTTACGATATCGTTCCAAATTGAGATTGTGCAACACATTATCATAACCCCATACACGACGCACAAAATCGGTAACACTACCAGTTGATGAATGCACATCTCGGCAAACCTGTTTGAGTATCTCAACCGATTTTCGAGATATATATTGCGTCAACCTCAAATCGCGGTCAATAAATCCCTCGGGTATTTTGGCTGCAGGTGTCAACAATCGGTCTCGCTTGGTTTTTGAGATAACATGGTTTTTGAATGCCTCATCTACTCGAGTTAAATATATCTTAAATTTTTCGTCACCTAATGTTTGCACAAAATCATAGGCTGTCATTTTGCCTTTGTTGCTATTACACTTGCGACAAGCACACACTTTGTTTGAATAACTATCATCAAACAACAATGCACGGGGTATTATATGTTCGATTTCAGCATCAGCACCTTGCAAGAAATTGGCACATGACACTTTCTCGCCACAATAGAAACAAAAGCCTTCTGACTCTTGCCACAATCGGTATTTCTGAATACGCCTGCGAGAAACTCTAACATCACATTCCTCGATCAACGATTTATATTCTTCATTTTTGCGTTCTTGTTCACGCATTTTCTTATCAAGCGATTCGCGTTCTTCTTTGCTTTGTTTCAATTCGCGTGCAAGTTCAACTCTGATTTCATCAATTTTGCCATATTTGTCAATCAATGCGTTAACCACATTTACCATTTGATTGAGAATCTTCTCTACTATCGGCTGACGCAATTCGTTTTTCTTTATTTGTGGCAAATGGTCAAGCAAAGCACGCATTGCATTTTCTTCTTTTGTCAAACTTTCGGAATGGCGAAATCCGGCACACTCACAAGCCACACTATACATTTGTCCCCGTTGCAAATAGGGCAAGATGCGACGCATGGCCTTGGTTGATTTGTTTCCATAACCCGGCCTAACAAAATCAAGTTTGAACAAGTCTGACACTACCGATTCATCGGTTATTCCATATTTATTTTTCAACACCGATGCCAATTCGGCTTTGTCGCTAATTGAATAAATTGTGTGCCACAATTCATATAAAGGTTGTTTGGTTACCTTGCGGCTTACCATTTCAAGCACTTCACCAGTGTTTTTGTCTGCTGTTTCTTCGATATCGATGTCAAACTGCAACCATTTAGCGGCATCAGGTGTGTTGCCTAACGCTTTTTTCAGTTGCATCTTGGTAGTGTTACCTTGTAATCCGTTTTTGAATTGCTTACCACCATGCCATCCGTCTTTGGCCGTTACACCCAATATGGCAAACAAATCTTTCAAAAGCATCTTTTCGTGGTTATCCAAGAAATTAACCATTGCAACTCGTTGCTCATGAGTTATCAGTAACTCTTCGTTGCGTCGGTTGGTTACTTTTATATTATTAACCGTTTCCCATATTTTACACAACTGAAACAACGGCGAGGTGCGTGGCGCAACCTTCGGACCGTCAAAAACAGTTTCGCCTTTCTCGTTTGTGTACTCTTTTTTCTCAAATTCACACAACGACACCAAGTGTTTGCACGATTTCAGTCCTCGCTGATAAAAGATAATCTCGTTTCTCAATCGGTTGATAAACTCATCGGTAAATACATCGGCATAAAACTCGCGCTGAACAGCCATTATTTGGTCAAACTCTGCCTCATAAGCCTTGCGTGGAAATACCTGTTCTTTTATTCTATAAGTATAAAACACACCATTATCGGTTTCAACCTTTGAGGCTTTTAATTGCTCGGCAAAGTATTGACCTATTGTTTGGTTGCGCTCAATAATCATTGCATAGCGTTTGTTGATATTAGCCACATGATCACGCTGTGTTTTATCTCCATTTTCATCGGCCTTTGCGTGTTTATATCCGCGCCGCTGATTGATGTGATAAAGCACACGACCTATTTCGGACAATGTCAATCGGCATCCCAGAGTAGCAGCATCGGCTCTCAACTGCCACAACTCCATTACAGGCAATTTTATCAATCGCTCATCGGGCAACATTCCATGACTGCGAAATTCTATTGTCAAGTTTTCGCGGCGTTGCTGATAGCGGTCATATCCTTTGCGTGTAGTACGCTTTTGTGTGCGGTCTTGATTCTTTGTGATTGCTTGTCCTTTGGTAAACTGATTGGTGTCATCGGCCGTTAACGGCACAATGCGACTGCCAAGAGCAACAATTTCACATGGCACATTATTGTCATCTATATTAATCAGACTCCATCCAATAGAGCCTACTCCAAGGTCTAATCCAAGTACTTTTTTCATACTATTGTGTATATGTGTTTAATATCGATTGTTAGATTTTTACAAACTTATAAAAATTTTCGGATATATCATTGAATATCTCAAACTTTATTGTAATTTTGCAATACTAATTTGTTGCAAATCACAATAAGGATTATTCCGTTGTGAAAACATTTAGGTACGGTCCTCGACCTTAACGGGGGCCTTTTTTTATTCCTACAAATATACTGCTTTGTGTGAGCGGGATTTTGTCACAATTTTATTAATAAATGTTGGCGCATGGCTGTTTTTGAGGCCGAAATGAGCCATAGAAATTGGCAGTGTAGTTTATTAGGTATGAAATAAGCAAGTTAATTGGCTTAAAATAGTTTTAGGCAGGCAATTTGCTTGGTGATTTCAAAAAATTTTGCTACCTTTGCACCGCTTTTTGGCATCCCGTGTGATGGGAAATTAAGGAGCATCAAATCAACAACTTAATTTTTAGTAACACATCTTAAACATTTCAAAACAATGAAAGTATTTCAATTGAGCGCTGAGGCTCGTACTGACCTCGGCAAAAAGGCTACCAAAGCTCTCCGTGACGAAAACAAAATCCCCGCAGTTCTCAACGGCGGCGAATTGGTTGACCTCCCCTATGCAGGCACTCTCAAAGCAGGCGAAAAAGTAGTAGAAATCGCTAACGGTAAAGGTCTCATCACTACTGACATCGTTGTATCTCTCGACGCTGTTCGCAAACTCGTTTACACTCCCGATATCTACGCTATCGAACTCGATATCAACGGTGCAAAACAAATGTGTATCCTCAAAGATATTCAATTCCACCCCGTTAAAGACTCTATCCTTCACATGGACTTCCTCGCTGTAAGCGAAACTAAACCCGTTACTATCGAAGTTCCCGTGAAACTCGAAGGTCACGCAGAAGGTGTGAAAGCCGGTGGTAAGTTGACTCTCTCTATGAAGAAAATCAAAGTTAAAGCCGTTTACACTAACATCCCCGAACGCGTTGTTATCAATGTTGACAACTTGGGTCTCGGCAAATCAATGCAAATCGGTGAACTCAACTTCGAAGGTCTCGAACTTATGAATGCGAAAAATGCAGTTGTTTGTGCAGTTCAACTTACTCGTGCTGCTCGTGGTGCTGCTGCCGCTGCTGCTGCCGCAAAAAAATAATCAACCTTCTAAAACGCCTATTTGATAGAATGAAATATCTCATCGTCGGCCTCGGTAATATCGGTGACGAATACCGCGACACCCGACACAATATAGGTTTTAAGATATTGGATGCCTGGGCTCAGGCATCCAATATTTCTTTCTCTACCGACCGTTATGGCGACATTGCCCGCGTGCGCGTGAAAAACAAGCAACTCATTCTGCTCAAACCCTCTACCTACATGAACCTGAGCGGTAATGCTGTGCGCTATTGGAAAGAGAAAGAAAACATCGATGTCAGCCACATTCTCGTTCTTGTCGATGACCTCGCCCTACCCTTTGGCGCCATTCGCCTTAAAGGCCAAGGCAGCGATGCCGGCCACAACGGCCTCAAAAACATCGCACAAATGCTCTCGACTACTGCCTATCCCCGATTGCGTTTCGGCATTGGCAACGACTTTCCCCGCGGCTGCCAAGTCGACTATGTGCTAGGCAATTTCACTCCCGAACAACGCGAACAAATGCCCGCACGCATCGACCTTGCTATTGATGCCATCAAAACCTATTGCCTCGCCGGGTTGCAAATTGCAATGAACACTTACAACAATAAGTAATTACCTCAATTCCCAAAATCTTAATCGCTATGGCCAAAGAAGAAGTTCGCATTGATAAATGGACATGGGCTATGCGCATTTTCAAAACGCGCACCATAGCCACCGAAGCGTGCAAAAAGGGTCGCATTACCATAGGCGAAAACAATCCCGTTATCGCCAAGCCGTCGCGCACTATCAAGGTGGGCGATGTCATCAATGTGCGCAAACCGCCGGTTACCTACTCGTTTCGCGTAAAGGCTTTGACCGAAAACCGCCTCGGTGCAAAACTTGTGCCCGAATATATGGAAAACATCACCCCCCAATCACAATATGACTTGCTTGATGTGGTGAAAATCAGCGGTTTCATCGACCGCCGCAAGGGCTTGGGCCGTCCGACAAAGCGCGATGCCCGTCAACTTGCACAGTTCACCCAAGAAGCCTATGACGATGGCTGGGACTTTGACTTCGACTTTGATGACGAAGACGACGAGTAACCCCACAAAAAAAGCCGACGGCGTGTAGCCTCGGCTCATTTATCTTCAAGCAGCATTGCTGCCTCATTAACCGTTTTATAGTTTCACTGACTCAAAAAACTGATTGCGAAGGTCGGCATCTTCGGCAAATGCGCCGAGGTAATCGACTGTTGTTGTTGATGAGTCTTGTTTTTCGACGCCTCGCATTTTCATGCACAGGTGCTGTGCGTTGCATGTAACAATAACACCGCGAGCGCCAAGTGTTTCATATATCTCACGACACACCTCGGCTGTCAAGCGCTCTTGCACCTGCAATCGGCGCGCAAATGCATCGACCACGCGGGCCAATTTGCTCAACCCTATCATTTTGCCGTCGGGAATATAACCGATTGACACGCGACCAAAGAAGGGCAAAATGTGGTGTTCGCAAAACGAGTAAAACTCAATATCTTTCACTATAACCATGCGCGAGCCTGCATGCTCAAAGATGGCTTGACGCATTATCTCTGATGCATCTTGGCGGTAGCCTTGTGTGGCATAAAACAGAGCTTTGGCAGCACGCACGGGCGTCTTTTCAAGCCCTTCGCGCGAAGGGTCTTCGCCCAATAGTTTTATAATGCTTTCAAAATGTGATGCTATTTGGTTGATAACATCGTCAGATGATTGAATTTTATCCATCGCGGGTTGATTAATCATTTTTCTACATAATTTATGCGGTCGCGCACCACTCTAATCTCGCGACTATATTGCGGAAACGCTTCTTTTATCTCAACAACCTTTTCAAGAGCCTCGTCTTGTGAGCGGAAATCGCCTACTCGCAATCGCCAAAACGGTGATGTGTAAATCACATAGGTGTGCATGTCGGGGAAGCGTTCTGAAAACTCGCGCTCTTTGGCATGGGCTTCGCTTTTGGCTGTGCGATAATTGTTGTCAGAAAACACTTGAATGCGAAATCCGGCCATTTGGCGCGCACCAGCCAAGTCTTCGGCACTGACAGTGTCAACGGCCTCGCCGTCCACAAACAATCGGGCATTCATTCCTTCAGGCTGATACAATTCGCATTTACCTGCCGATTTGATTTTGTCCACAATCGTTTCGGGTTGTTGTGACATCATCGACACCGGTACTGTTGCTATGGCAGCCGCCAAGATTATCGCTTTCAACTTTTTCATAACGGAGTTTTATAATAGTTAAGGCTACAAAAATACTAAAAAGATTTTTGTAGCCCTAATATATTAGGTTAATTCTTATTAGAATGCATTTACAATGCCCATGAATGACTCTGCTTCCAATGATGCACCGCCGATGAGACCACCGTCAACATTGGGTTTAGCAAAGAGTTGAGCAGCGTTTGAAGGTTTGCAGCTACCACCGTAGAGGATAGATGTTTCTTCTGCTACTGCTTCGCCATATTTAGCAGCGAGTATTTCGCGGATGAATGCGTGCATTTCTTCTGCTTGGTCGTCAGTTGCAGTTTTGCCTGTACCGATAGCCCAAACGGGTTCGTAAGCGAGGATAATTTTGCCGAAATCTTCTGCTGAAAGTTCAAAGAGTGCTTCTTCGATTTGAGCCTTAACAACATCAAAGTAAGTGCCGTTTTCGCGTTCTTCGAGAACTTCACCGATACAGAAGATGGGTGTGAGGTTGTTTTCGAGAGCCAAACCTACTTTCTCTTTCAAAATAGCAGATGTTTCACCATAGTATTGACGGCGTTCAGAGTGGCCGAGGATTACATATGTAGCACCAGTTGAAGCAACCATTGAAGCCGATACTTCGCCAGTGTAAGCACCTGATTTTTTGTCAGCACAGTTTTCTGCACCAAGACCGAGTTTTGCTGAATCGATAACAGCGTTAACTGATGCGAGGTGTGTGAAGGGTACTGCAATCACAACATCACAATTGGGTGTAACACCTTTCAATGCTTCGTTTACTTTTTCGGCAAGAGCAACACCTTCTTGAAGGTTAGTGTTCATTTTCCAGTTGCCTGCAACAATTTTCTTTCTCATTTTAGTCTAAAATTTATAGTAATTTATTGTTTTGGATTTTCGTTGTGCAAAGTTAACTCTTTTTTTTCGTTTTTTCGCCATATTCGGCGAGTTAGTATCATGATGAATGCACCAAAAACTATCAATATCAGCAACAAAGCAACATGTATGGCCGTAATGATGACAAAAAAGCGCATTCCGTCAAAGTAGAGTTGGTCAAACGATGTGTCTGACTCATTGTCGGTAAACAAGCTCTCGTCAATTGACGACAATGTTCGCTTCCACTGAATCACGCCGTCGCGCAGATAGACAAACGAGATGTGTCCTCGCGCCATTTCCTTGACATCGGTGTCCTCGACACTATAAAGGTCATAGTCGGCCAACGATATGTCGCGCCAATAGTTCAAGCCGCGCTCGTTGGTGGCAATAAGCGCGATAATGTTGCCGCCACGGTTTATGATATATCGGTTTATCTCATTAATTATATATGTGTAAGAAATGTCGGCGCGGTCAACCTCGGGAATGAGCAGCAACAACTGCTCGCCACTGTCGCTGATAACATCGGCCGTAACATCTTCATCGCCGTCCATTATCACAAAGTTTTGCATTGCGCCTTCGGCCTCTATTTGGCCCAAACGCTCAACAAAAGTCCACGAACTGTCGGGGAGGTTGTAGGCGTCAAATTCTTGTCGCTGTCCGTCTTTTTCATACACAAATTTCAAGTTGCCGCCATCGGCCGATGTTTCAACCAACGACTCTCCTACTTTGTAGCCTCTGAAATCGAGCAACGGCTGATAATTATAGCCAATAAAGGCAATGGCCATTGCATAAGACAAACACAAGAGCGATTGCAACCACTGCAAGCCACGATGCACATATCCGCTAACGCGACTGTTCCACACCCACAAATAGGCTATGGCGGCTGTCAAAAATATGTTTTTGGCAAATGTTGCTCCGTTTGAGATTACCCACAAATCGCCAAAACAACCGCAATCTTCGATGGGATTGGCTATCCACAGATAGCAACTCAACGGCAACATGAGCAACATCAACACCCCGAGACCCCACACGCTCACCCGTCGGTAACTTCCGGTAAGCAGCATCAACCCGCCAGCAAACTCGGCTGTCGAGAGTACCAACGCAATCATAAAAATGATAGAGCGCAAGTCGGGAATGCCCCACACTCTGAAATACTGCTCAATTTTATAGATGAAACCCCAAAGGTCGATGAGTTTGGCAACGCCCGAAATAACGAAAGTCGCTCCGACAATTATGCGCAGCGACCATACGATTATAGAAGAATGTTTTTTACAAAAATCAAGCACCTTTTTCATTGGCTTCTGTCAACTTGATAATCGCAAATACCGAATAGTTAATCATATCCATGTAATTGGCATCAATACCTTCTGACACGATTGTAGCACCGTCGTTATTCTCAATTTGTTTCGTGCGAAGAATCTTCATCAAAATCAAGTCGGTGTAAGAGTTGACACGCATTCCGCGCCATGCTTCATCGTAATCGTGATTTTTTGCAATCATCAGATTTTTTGTGGCTTCCATATAACGGTCATAAAGCATGATTGCTTCTTCGACCGAAATATCGTCGGTCTCGCTATGGCCTTTTGCAAGTTGAATCAAGCCGATGATACCATAATTTACAATACCGATAAATTCGGGCAAAATGCCTTCATTCACCATTGACTCGCCTTTGATTTCAATCGAGCGAATGCGGTTGGCTTTGATAAATATCTGGTCGGTAACCGATTTTGAACGCATAATGCGCCATGCTGCACCATAGTCTTTTAGTTTGTTCACAAACAAATCGCGGCACATTTTCAAGGCTGCGTTAAATTGCGAAATTGTATCTTGCATAATTGTCATTTTTTAGTTTTGACAAAGATAACACTTATTCCGAAAAGATAAAAATAAGGGCCGACTCAAAATCGAGCCGACCCTTATTTTTATCGTTGAAGTGATATTACATCATTTCGATGCGTTTGAGGTTTTCGTCATCACCGAGGTTGTAATATACATTGCGGAGATAGCGAAGAGCGTCACGCTGATTGTCTTCGTCGAGTTGGAATGCTTTTTCGAGTTGTTCAGCAGCCAATCTCAAAAGGGGGTCAATTTGTTCAGCGCGAACTTTGTTGTATTCTGCTTGAGACAATTCAGCAGAACTGTCGCTGATGCTGTATGCTTTTTCGCAAAGTTTGCGACCATAGTTGTAGTGAGCAGATGCCAATGTAGCGTCAAGTTCAGTTGCTTTTTTATAGTATTCCAAAGCAGTTTCGTTGTCTTTTTGGCTTTCGCAGATTACACCTTTGAGGTTGAGATAAACAGCATTTCCGGGTTCGTTAGCGATTGCTTCGTCAAGCATTGCGTTTGCTTGTGCATAGTCTTGCTTTTCGATGTAACCGTTGATAATAAGTTGGATGAATTTGGGGTCTTCTTTGCCATAGTATTTGTAACCTTCGGCAGCGAGAGCATAAACTACATCGTTCTTATTTGCTTGTGCAGCAACACTGATAGCATAGTCATACAACGCTTTTTTGTTATAACCTTTGTTTTTAGCATAATCAAATGCAGCCAATGCTTCGTCGAGCATTTCTGCTTGCCATGCAGCCAAAGCCTTGTTATATGAAATTTCGCCCATGATTGTGTCGTGAGGAACATTCATCGCTTTTGCAAAAGCAGGATTTTCACCAAGGTCAAGATAGATAGTCCATGCATCATAAGCACCTTTGTAATCAGCAGCACCCCACAAGTCACATGCAGTGATGTGATAGTCGTTGAAGTGACCACCAACTGTGTTCACAATGCTTTTTGTGTATTTGGGTTTAACTTTACCTTTTTCGTTAGGAATTTGGTCGAGAGGCATAGCATTCATAAAGAGGTTGTAACCTGCGATGAGCGCTTTACCCATTTCTGTGCTTGATGCATCTTGACCAAGTTGTTTTTTAACCAACATGTTGTCATAAGCATCAAATTCGAGTTTGCCGGCAGTATACCAAGCATAAGCACTTTCTTTTGTTTCGGGGTTTGTAAGTGCAGGAGCGATTTGCTCGCGTGCAGCAGCATAATCAACATTACCTGCCTTGAGAGCACGGTCAACCTGTTTTACGAGGTCGTTTTGAGCCGATGCCGAACCGATAGCGAGAAGGCAAAGACCTAAAAGGCTGATTTTTTTCATAACTTTAATTTTTGGTTTGTTAGAAAATATGATTTATTAATTATTGTTCGTTTTGTGTTTCCTCTGCGGGTGCTTCACCCTCGTTAGATACTTCGGTTTCGGGATTTACGTCTGATGTCAAAAGTTCTTCACCTTCAACTTCTTCTACCTCGGGGTCAGAGTCAACGCAGCATACCGATGCAATGTCGTCGTTGCGCTTTTCGAGATTAATGAGTCTTACTCCTTGTGTTGCGCGACCCATAACTCTGATTTCGTTAACCTTCATGCGCAATGTGATGCCCGACTTGTTGATGATTACCAAGTCATTATCATCGTTCACGCTCTTGATTGCAACCAAGTCGCCGGTCTTGTCAGTGATGTTCAATGTCTTGACGCCCTTACCACCACGGTTAGTGATGCGGTAGTCTTCAAGCAATGAGCGTTTGCCGTAACCCTTTTCAGAGATTACCATCACATTATTTATTGAATTTTCATTCATACAAATCATGCCAACAATTTCGTCTTTGTCATCATCGAGAGCCATACCTCTAACACCGGTTGACACACGACCCATTTGTCGAACTTTTGACTCATGGAAGCGAATTGCGCGACCGTTGCGGTTTGCCATAATCACTTCTGAATTGCCATCAGTAAGTTCTACGCTTACCAATTGGTCATCTTCGCGAATGATAATAGCCTTAACACCATTTGCAGCAACCGAACTTGAATAGTCAACCAACTTGGTCTTCTTGATAATACCTTGTTTAGTTGCAAAAATAAGGTTTTGAGCAGTGTCTTTGATATCCTTAACCTTGATTACTGCATTTACAGCATCATCGGGAGCAATGTTCAAGATATTTTGAATTGCGCGACCTTTGGCATTCTTCGCACCGGGAGGAATTTCATATACACGGAGACGATAGTGCAAGCCTTTCTTGGTGAAGAACAACAAGTGACTGTGCATTGATGCGGGATAGATATACTCGATAAAGTCTTCATCGCGAGTATCGCTACCTTTTGCACCTACGCCGCCACGGCTTTGCGCGCGGAACTCAGACAAGGGAGTGCGTTTAATGTATCCCATGTGAGAGATAGTGATAATCATTTCGTCATCGGCATAGAAGTCTTCTGTATTGAAGTTGCCAGCCGAGTAGTTGATATCGGTGCAGCGTTCATCGCCATATTTTTCGCGAATTTCAGCTAACTCTTCTTTGATAAGATTGCGACAAACCTCGTCGTTGTTGAGGATTTCGTTCAAGCGGGCAATCAACTGTTGAATTTCTTCATAAGCCAAACGCAATTTATCTTGTTCCAAACCGGTCAACTGTTTGAGTCGCATTTCTACGATAGCAGTTGTTTGAACATCGGTCAATTGGAATCTTTCGGCCAATGTTGTTTTTGCCTCTTCGGTTGAACCTGATGCGCGAATAATGCGAATTACCTCATCGATATTTTGTGAAGCGATAATCAAACCTTCCAAAATGTGAGCGCGCTCTTCGGCTTTGCGAAGTTCAAATTTGGTGCGGCGAATAACAACCTCATGACGATGGTCGATAAACGCTTGGAGAATTTCTTTGAGGTTCAACAATTTGGGACGACCGTTCACAAGAGCAACATTGTTCACGCTGAACGATGCTTGCATTTGAGTCATCTTATACAATTTGTTGAGAACTACATTAGCATTGGCATCGCTCTTGAGTTTGATAACGATGCGCATACCTTTATAGTCACTTTCGTCATTGATGTCGGCAATACCGTCGATTTTCTTTTCAGTAACCAAACCAGCGATGTATTCAATCAACTCGGCACGGTTTACATTATAAGGAATTTCCGAAACGATGATGTTTTGGTGGTTATCTTCCTCTTCGATATCGGCTTTTGCACGAATAACGATGCGGCCACGACCTGTTTCGTAAGCATCTTTCACGCCGTCATAGCCATAAATTGTACCACCTGTGGGGAAGTCGGGCGCTGTGATATGCTTCATCAAATCGGCAATTGTCATATCGGGGTTATCGATAAGAGCAATTGTACCATTGATTGCTTCGGTCAAGTTGTGGGGAGCCATATTTGTCGCCATACCAACGGCAATACCTGATGCACCGTTAATGAGCAAGTTAGGTATGCGAGTGGGAAGCACAACGGGTTCTTTACGAGAGTTGTCATAGTTGGGTTGGAAATCTACGGTATCTGAATCGATGTCACGCAACATTTCTTCACCGATTTTTTCCAATCTCACCTCAGTATAACGCATCGCCGCAGCACCGTCGCCGTCAATCGAACCGAAGTTACCGTGACCGTCAACAAGCGTGTAGCGCAATGCCCAAGGTTGAGCCATACGAACAACTGTGCCATAAATAGATGAGTCACCATGGGGGTGGTACTTACCCATTACCTCACCCACACAGTTTGCCGATTTCTTATGTGGTTTGTCTGAGGTGTTTCCCATTTCATTCATACCGAAAAGCACGCGACGATGAACAGGTTTCAAACCGTCACGCACATCGGGCAAGGCACGAGATACGATAACCGACATCGAATAGTCGATATATGCCGATTTCATCTCGTTTTCAATATCGATCTTTAATATACGATCTTCTTCCAACATATATTTTCAGTTATTAATTTTTCTGTTTCACAAATAAACATACAAAGATACTAAATTTTAGCGACAATACCCAACAAAAAACCGCTCCGTTTTACTTTTTTTATGATAAAATCCATAACGCGACATGCTTCCAAACCAAACAAGCAACACAACTATTTAACCATCAACCAAATCAAATCCAAACAACGTTTATAGCGATATTACGCTCTTTGATAGCACCAGTTTGGGGTCGTAAGAGCCTTTGAATGCTTTTGTCGCATCGTTGATTGCCTCAACTTTTACACCGAGGCTTTCGGCTGTGGCAGAGATTGTGTTATCAAAATCGGCGACTGATGGTTTACGCTTGAGTGAATCTTTGTTAATTTCTTGCGAGTTTGAAGAAGAAACACTAACTTTGTCAGAAGAAGCACTGTCAGTTGATACAAGGGTTCCATTCAGCTCCTCGGTGATGCGTTGGTCAAACAGTGTCGCATCCGCAGTGCTTCTTTTTTTTCTCCTACGCCACGATTTATACCATAAGCCGTCAGCACAAACTTGCCGTCTTCTGTAGTTGCTATAATAGCGCGATTCCCATCTTTTTCTATGCGATAGTCTCCGTTCCCTTGAGTCTCAATAATTCCTTGTGTAATCACATCATTTATTGTGTCAAGCATTTCTTTAACCGAATTAAAGTCTGATTGCTTGATTATATGTTTATCTATGATGTGTTGCAATCCTACTCCATTGTCGCCCCAAACCAAACTGATTTCACCAATTTCTGCACGCTCAAAAACACCTCTTGCTTCACCACTTCTTTTGCCGTACAAGAATTTTGTTGCATCCATTGCTTGATGTTTGAATGCGTCATATTTGTTGGTCAGTTACCGCACCTGCTTGGCGAGGTTGCGGTTATCTGCCCGCCTTTCTTACTAATGCATCAACCTCTGATGGCTTCAAGATTCTATTCACTTTCATTGCCCCGGTAATAACCCAAGGGTCAGTTTCGGGATTGCCTACGCCTCCGTCAACGGCATCAACGAAGCGAACTGAAAGACCGAGGCGTTTAGCCACTTGGTCAATTGCAATAATGATTTCCTTTTCTCAATTCTTTTTTCTAATTTTGCCACATGACTGACATCATGACACCTGAACAGCGGCACTTTTGCATGAGCCAAATCAAGGGCAAAAACACAAAGCCTGAGATTATGGTTCGCAAATGGCTGTGGCGCAACGGATACCGCTATCGCATCAACGACAAGCGCCTCCCCGGAAAACCCGATATTGTTATCAGCCGACTGAAAACAATCATATTTATTAACGGCTGTTTTTGGCACGGACACACCCCTTGCGATAAGTTCAAATTACCCAAAACAAACACTCAATTTTGGTCGGCGAAAATCACGCGAAACCAAGAACGAGATGCCGCCAATCACATGCAGTTGAAACTCACGGGATGGACCGTTCTCGTTGTTTGGGAATGCCAACTAAAACAACAAACACTCATCGACACACTCCAAGCACTAACTATCAGATTAAGTCAAATTTACCTATCACAATTTAGGCCAAAACCTACAACTTACGCCATCGAAAGCGACACTTCATTTGCCGCCGAAAATAACACCGATTACGGCAATCAATAAGACACAAAACAGCACCCCGTCATTAGCAAACTTTTGCCCTTTTTAACCACATGCCTAAGTTTGTTCGCACCAATTTGGCACAATAATTGTTATATATCCATATTGATAAGTTATCTTTATTATATATGGAAACAAACTTTTCACAAACATTCAAAAACATACTCGACAACAGTCGCAAACAGGCCATCAGCCACAACTCGGCAACAATCGGCCCCGAGCACTTGCTTTTGGCGCTGCTAACAACACCACAAAGCAAAGCCATCGACTTGCTCTCACAGGCTGCCAACGAAGACCAAGTTATCGAGTTGCGACTCAAACTTGACGTCAACGCACACACCGACGAAAATATCACCGATGACAATGTTATCGTGAGCGACATTGCCAATCGCATCATAAAACTGAGCGCGATAGAAGCCCGCATGCTCAAAAGCGAAACCGTTGATTCAGAACATCTTCTGCTCGCTCTTTTCCACAACAACGAAATCAAAAACATGGAATATATGACACCCTTCAAAAACGCGGGTATATCATACGACTCTATCTACCGATTGCTTACAAATGTATCTGACTCGCCGCAAATGGGTGCAGACTTCTTGGACGACGAAGAACTCGCCGATGAAGAAGAATTTGCATCAGATGCCAACAAAGAAAAAAGCAAAAAATCGGCAACAAAAACTGCCACACCAAAAGGCAATGACACCCCCGCCCTTGACAAATATGGCAAGGACATGACTCGTGCCGCACAAGAAGGCCGTCTCGACCCCGTCATTGGCCGCGAAAAAGAGATTGAGCGACTCGTTCAAATTTTGAGCCGCCGCAAGAAAAACAACCCCATACTTATCGGCGAACCCGGTGTGGGTAAATCGGCTATTGTCGAAGGTCTTGCATCAAGAATTGTTCAACGCAAAGTGTCTCGCTTGCTCTTTGGCAAACGAATCATATCTCTTGACATGGCTTCCATTGTCGCAGGCACAAAATATCGCGGACAATTTGAGGAACGCGTAAAAGCCATCGTGACTGAACTTTCTCAAAACAAGGATATTATATTATTCATTGACGAAATTCACACTATTGTAGGTGCTGGCAACGCCGCAGGCTCAATGGATGCCGCCAACATGCTCAAACCCGCCCTCGCTCGCGGCGAATTACAATGTATCGGCGCAACCACTCTTGACGAATATCGCAAAAATATTGAAAAAGACGGTGCTCTCGAACGCCGTTTCCAGAAAATCATAGTTGATCCGACCACGGCCGAAGAGACATTGAAAATCCTCGAAAACATCAAAGAAAAATATGAGGAGCATCACAATGTCACTTTCACACCCGATGCGCTTAAAGCATGTGTAAAACTGACCGAACGATATGTGAGCGACCGCAACTTCCCCGACAAGGCCATCGACGCCATGGACGAGGCCGGCTCTCGCACACACATGGGCAACATTACAGTTCCCAAAGAAATTGAAGATTTGGAACAAGCGATTGAGGAAACAAACCGCAACAAACTCAACGCCGCCCAAGCCCAAAACTTTGAAAGTGCGGCTTCATATCGCGACCGCGAGCAAAAATTAAAAGCCGACCTCGAAGATGCCAAACATCAATGGGAATTGCAACTTAGCTCTCACCGCGAAATCGTTGATGAAGAAAACATTGCACAAGTTGTAGCAATGATGACAGGCGTACCCGTTCAGCGCATCGCGCAAGCCGAAGGCCGCCGTTTGCTTGAAATGGGGCCTTCTCTCAAAGGCTCTATCATCGGCCAAGACTCGGCTATTGAAAAAATTACAAAAGCGATACAACGAAACCGACTCGGCCTCAAAGACCCCAACAAACCCATCGGCACATTCATGTTCCTCGGCCCTACCGGTGTCGGCAAAACCCATTTGGCAAAAAAACTTGCCGAATACCTCTTTGACTCAGCCGACAACCTAATTCGCGTTGACATGAGCGAATTTATGGAAAAGTTTACCGTGTCAAGACTTGTTGGTGCGCCTCCAGGATATGTCGGACACGAAGAAGGCGGTCAGTTAACCGAAAAAGTAAGACGCCGACCCTACTCTGTTGTCCTTCTTGACGAAATTGAAAAGGCACACACCGATGTCTTCAACCTCTTACTTCAAGTGATGGATGAAGGTAGATTGACCGACAGCCTTGGCCGCTATGTCGACTTCAAGAACGCCATTATTATAATGACATCAAACATCGGCACTCGCCAACTCAAAGATTTCGGCTCGGGTATCGGTTTCAAAACACACGAAATCGACAAGGAATACACCCACGGCGTGTTAACAAAGGCTCTCAACAAGACTTTTGCACCCGAATTTCTCAATCGCATTGACGACATCATCATGTTTGACGCCCTTGACAAAGAGTCACTTTCAAACATTATTGACATCGAACTTGCGACATTTGTCGGCCGCATCAAAAACTTGGGCTACACCATCACAATCACCGATGCTGCCAAGAATTTCATAGCCGACAAAGGCTATGACCCACAATATGGCGCAAGACCTTTGAAAAGAGCAATTCAGCAATATCTCGAAGATGAAATTGCCGAAAAACTGCTCTCGACAACTGCCGACTGCACTGACATCACTGCCGACTATGACACTGAAAACGATAAAATTATAATAACAATAAAATAAACTCAATTATATGCAAAAAGGAACTATTGGGGTAACTACCGAAAACATTTTCCCCGTAATCAAAAAATTCTTATATAGCGACCACGAAATTTTCCTTCGCGAATTGGTTTCAAATGCCATCGACGCTACTCAAAAACTCAAAACATTGTCTTCGGCCGGCGAATTCAAAGGCGAATTTGGCGAATTGAACGTTAAAGTTAGCGTTGACAAAGAAAACGGAACTCTCACCGTCAGCGACCGCGGTATCGGTATGACAAGTGAAGACATTGACAAATACATCAACCAAATCGCATTTTCAGGAGCAGAAGAGTTCCTTGAAAAATACAAAGACACAGCCAACTCTATCATCGGCCACTTCGGTCTCGGCTTCTACTCTGCATTTATGGTTGCAAAGAAAGTGGAAATCATTTCTCTTTCATATAAAGACGGTGCTCAACCAGTCAAATGGTCGTGCGACGGCTCTCCCGAATACACTATGGAAGCCTGCGAAAAAGCCGACCGCGGTACCGACATCGTGCTTTACATCGACGACGAAAACAAAGATTTCCTTGAACAATCACGCATTGACTCTTTGTTGAAAAAATACTGCCGATTCTTGCCCGTTCCAGTTATTTCAGGCAAAGAGCAAGAATGGAACGATGGCAAATATGTTGACACAGACAAAGACAAGGTTGTCAATATCACAGAGCCAATTTGGACTAAAAAGCCTACCGAACTCACTGATGAGGACTACAAAAACTTCTACCACGATTTGTATCCCGGACAAGAAGACCCATTGTTTTGGATTCATCTCAATGTAGACTTCCCCTTCACTCTCACCGGCATTTTGTTCTTCCCAAAAATCAAGAACAATTTTGAAGTGACAAAAAATCGCATTCAACTCTACTGCAACCAAGTGTTTGTTACCGACTCGGTTGAAGGCGTTGTTCCCGAATTTCTCATGTTGCTCCAAGGCGTTATCGACTCTCCCGATATTCCTCTCAATGTGTCACGCTCATATTTGCAAAGTGACGCTGCCGTTAAGAAAATCTCAACCTATATCACCAAAAAAGTTTCGGCCCGCTTGGAAGAAATTTTCAAAGCCGACCGCGCTGAATACGAAAACAAATGGGACGACATCAAGATTTTCATTGAATATGGCATGCTCACAGACACAAAATTCTGCGATGCAGCAATGAAATTCACTTTGCTCAAAGACACAGAAAACAAATACTTCACCCTCGACGAATACAAAACGCTCATCGAGTCAAACCAAACCGACAAAGACGGCAACATCATCTATTTGTATGCTACCGACAAAACTGCACAATACAACTATATCAACGCCGCAACTGAAAAAGGCTACGATGTATTGTTGATGGACGGTCAACTTGACAACCACTTTATCGGTATGCTCGAAAGCAAAATCGAAAAGTCACAGTTTGTTCGTGTTGACAGCGATGTTATCAACAACCTCATCAAAAAAGATGACAAGAAAAAAGTTTCGCTTTCTCAATCACAACGCGATATGCTCACCACCGTATTCCGCTCACAAGTTCCCCAAGTTGAGAAAAGCGAATTCATGATATCGTTTGAAGCTCTTTCGGCTCAAGACAGTCCCATCGTCATCACTCAAAGCGAATACATGCGCCGCATGAAAGATATGGCGGCAATGCAACCCGGCATGAGTTTCTACGGCGAATTGCCCGATAGTTACACCCTCATCGTCAACACCGAGCATCCTCTCATCGAAAAAATCAAAGAAAATGCCGATGCCGACATCGCCGACAAAGTTGCTCCTATCGCAGAAAGCATCAAGCAGAAAAACAATGTCATCGCTGCAATGCGTGATGCCAACAAAGATGCTAAGATGAGTGATGAAGACAACCAAAAATTGGCTGAAGCCGAAGGCGAAATCGCCAAATTGCGCGACGAGCAAAACAACATCATTACCGAATATGCGGCAGGCCAAGACACCGTAAAACAACTAATTGATCTCGCATTGCTCGGCAACGGATTGCTTAAAGGCGAATCATTGAGCCAATTCATCAAACGCTCTGTATCAATGCTTTAATTGGCCCAACCATCACTACATAAAAAAGCGCAGAACATTTCTGCGCTTTTTTATGCCAATTATAGTTCCATCATTACATTTTTTTTGTAAATTTGCACATTAACAATACAATAACCATTAATTTTTTTATATGAAAAAACTTTACTTTTCAATTATTTGTATGATTGTCGCTTTGAGTGCTGCTGCAAGCAGTGGCATCTACCTTCGTGGCGGCATGAACGGTTGGGGCACTTCTGAGGATTGGGAATTTTCAGACGAAGGCAACGGTGTCTATGCCCTTTATGATGTTACACTCAGCGGTCAATTCAAAATTGCTGACTCTTCTTGGGGCACTATCAACTATGGTGGTGACGGCAGCAAAGTATCGGTTGGACAAAACTATACACTCTACCACAACGGTTCAAACATCACAACCAATGGTACTATAGAATGCTCTCGCGTAGTATTCACTCTTAACTCAAACGGCGCAAGCCTTTACATCGAAGGTCGCACAGAAGACCCCAACAAACCCCTTACAGAAGTTTATGTAATCGGCAACTTCTGCGATTGGGACTTCAACAGCACAGCCGGCAAACTCGCCCTTTCTGAAAGCAAAGCCAACACATTCACAGGTACAGTTACTTTGACTGACTCTGGTGACGGTCTTTCATACTGGCGCGTATTTACCGGTCTCGGCATGGTTGGTGAATATGGCATCGACGGTGACAACCTCACTGAACACACTTGGTCTGGCACATTAACTGCCGAAAGAAGCGGCTGCATCGTTTCAACTCCTGGCACTTACGACATCGAAATTGTTTTGGTTAAAGGTCAAAACACTTGCCAATACAAACTCTCTGAAACTACAAGCATCAGCAACATCGCAGTTGCCGCAAATGCTAATGTAAAATACTACAACTTGCTCGGTGTTAAGGTTGACAAACCTTCAAAAGGCATCTATATCAAAGTTGTTGGATCAAAAGCAACAAAAGTAGTTTTTGAATAAGATTACACAATTTAAAGCACAAAAGGTTGAGTTTCCTTCGGACTCAACCTTTTTTTATTATCCGACCGCAACAGGTTCACAACCCAGAGACCTTGAAGTTCTCTACTCGCTAAACGGCATTGCTCTCGACAGCATGCATTTTTGCATTTTTGCGTGTGTCTTGTTTCACTTGAAAAGAGAGTATTGCAAACAACATTTCTTGATAAGGAGTTAAATTGCGTTCATATTCTTCGCCTATTAACAACTCGCCGGCCAATGCTGCCGCAATTGCTTCACGATGCTCCGATGGCAATGCTTTGATTGTGTTAATCACATAAGGTGTAATCAGAATTGAGTCCATAAATAAGAGGTTTGAGGTTATGATGCAAAGTTAGCCTCTCACTAGGGCAACCCTAAAACACACGCTTGTTAACTTATATTAATGCCGTTTAGAGAAAAACTTACAGATCCACCTATCGCCAATTCCCGCTGTTATTTGAATCTAATAAACTGTTAAATATTTGGATATTTGCTCCTCAAATATTATTTTTGAATTGTAAATTACAGACTAACAAAATCCTTAACTTTAAATTTATAACACGATGAAAGATATAACACAGATATTTGACTCGCTATTAGAGCAATATGACAGTATTGATATCGCAAATTCAGAATTTCGCAAAATGATAAATGAAGACGAAAATCTGAAAGAAGAATATCGCGAATGGTGTCATGCTGTCGGTAGCAGCGAGAAAAAGGGTTTTCTTGATTACTGCGAGGAATACAAAGCCTCACAGGACTCTATTTGGGATACCCTCACCGACTTTGACGAATAAAACATAACAAATAAAAATGACTCAACATTCATCGTTGCGCCTTCCTGCCGAATGGGAATCAACCGGCGCAATATTACTTTCTTGGCCTCACAAAGACAGCGATTGGGCCTATATGCTTGAAGAAGTGACACAATGTTTTATCAACATTGTCACTGAAATTATCAAGGAAGAATATGCTATTATTGTCGCACCCGACATTTCAATTCCACAAGAGCAATTGAGCCACTTGTCACAAGACAATATCAGATATGTCGAAATACCTACCGACGACACTTGGGCACGCGATTTCGGCCCCATCACAACTATAAATAACGATGAATATATCATAAATGATTTTCAATTTAATGGTTGGGGACTGAAATTTCGTTCATGTAACGACAATCTCATCACCTCAAACCTCATGAAATGGGAAGCTCTCAAAGGCCGCGTCAACAACCTTTTGGGCTTTACCCTTGAAGGCGGCTCAGTGGAAAGCGACGGACGCGGACTCATGCTCACAACAAGCGAATGCCTATTGTCGCCCAACCGCAATGGGGATCTTGACAAGCAACAAATTGAAGATGTACTTGCTCGCGAATTAGGGATCAGCAAAACCCTTTGGCTTGATTTCGGCTATCTCGCCGGAGACGATACCGACAGCCACATCGACACATTGGCTCGCATATGCCCCAACGATACTATCGCCTATGTTGGCTGCAACGACGAGACCGACGAACATTACGAAGAATTACAAGCAATGAAACAGCAGTTGCAACAATTCACAACAATAGACAACCGTCCTTTCAACCTCGTCGAACTGCCTTGGCCCGATGCAATCTATGACGAAGACGGCGAAAGACTACCCGCAACATACGCCAATTTCCTCATCTTAAAAGACTCGGTGCTGATGCCTTCTTACAAACAGCCCGCCAACGATAAACTTGCAATGGAGCAACTCGCAAAAGCATTCCCCGGCTACAAAATCACAGCCGTTGACTGCAATGCGCTCATCAAGCAACACGGTTCTCTCCATTGCGTAACAATGCAGTTACCCGCCGAAATACTCAACATTTGAAATCGATAATTATGAACAAGATACTTAAAGTTGGATTTATTCAACAACAAAACTCATCGTCAATTGAAGACAACCGCAATCGTTTGGCTACAAAAATTGCCAAACTTGCAAAAGACGGCGCACAACTTATCGTTAACCAAGAACTCCACGACTCGCTCTATTTCTGTCAAACCGAGTCAACCGACTTGTGCGACCTTGCCGTGGCAATACCATCAGAAGCCACCGACTTTTATGCACAAATTGCTCGCGAGAACAATGTGGTTATCGTAACATCTTTGTTTGAACGCCGCGCTCCCGGCTTGTATCACAACACAGCTGTGGTATTTGAAAAAGACGGCACAATCGCAGGCAAATATCGCAAGATGCACATTCCCGACGACCCCGCCTATTACGAAAAGTTCTACTTCACACCTGGCGACCTCGGTTTTGAACCCATCAACACTTCTGTGGGTCGACTCGGCGTACTTGTATGTTGGGACCAATGGTATCCCGAAGCAGCACGCCTAATGGCATTACGTGGTGCTGAATTGCTCATCTACCCCACTGCCATCGGCACCGAAAGCACCGACACTCCCGATGAGCAAGCCCGCCAACGCGAAGCATGGATTACTGTTCAACGCGGTCACGCTATTGCCAACGGACTCCCTGTCGTATCGGTCAACCGCGTAGGTCTTGAACCCGACCCATCTGGTGCAACTAACGGCATTACTTTTTGGGGCAGCAGTTTTGTTGCCGGCCCCCAAGGCGAATTCCTCTACCAAGCGCCAACCGACAGCGAAGTCGAAGCCATTGTCGACATTGACATGACACGCAGCGAGCACGTTCGTCGTTGGTGGCCATTCCTTCGCGACCGCCGCATTGATGCATACGACGGCATTACTCGACGCTTTCTTGATTAATCAGACAATCACATAAAAAGCAAACGACAATCGCATTAACGATTGTGGCAGGGTGGACAAAAAGTAGGATGAAACCTTTGTAATGCACTGAAATACATATCTTTGTAAAGAAATTCATTGATATGGTAAAAAAAATGCTTTTTTTGTGGCTCAAATAAGGTCGTTAAAAACGGCATGAGAAGCCGAA
>JAFZHD010000030.1 GCA_017555085.1 Muribaculaceae bacterium
GTCCGATAAAATGTGTACTTTTACCCATGGTTAAACTTGTTTGTCGCAAAACAAAAGTAACCAAAAAGGACTGATTCCCACAAATGGAACCAGTCCTAATTTTTATTCCCTAAAAAAAAGTTTTATCGGACAGCAATAATAATTTATATGAAGCTTATTGGGTTAATGGTTTGACAGAGGCCGAAAAAGAAAGCACATGGATTCAACGCATGAATTACGATCCTCAAATCAGCGAGATATATGAAAGCGAAGAACTTATGCGTTTAGGTGCATACAAAGATTATAAGTGGTTACAAAAGCCAATGATATGGGCCGAAGATTATGGCGTACATAAATCGTTAACAGATTAATTAGGAAATTATTCTTACTTAAAATGAAACGCCGCCGACACAAAACTATGTATCGACGGCGTTAATATTGCATTATACTATATTATGCTTGATAGAGTGCAGCCATCTGGGGATCGAAATTGTTGATGAATTCAGCGTGTTTAGCAACTTCGGCTTGTGCCATTTTGTTATAAACTGTTGCTGATTTCACAAACGATTCATTTACATTTGCATCAAGGAGCAAGAGGTGACCCATGATGATGTTACCAGCCATTTCAACAAGACGGCGAGCCATAAGGTCGTTGTAATTTGCATCTTTAACCTCTGTTACTTTTGCCACAGCAGCTTCATATTGAGCAGTCATTGCAGCGAGGTTATCTTTGAGAGGTTGCAATGAAGCATTGATTTCTTGTGCTTCGTATGTCTTAATGAGATTGAGGTATGTGCCAGTTGTGACGTGGCGAATTGCTGCAACAACTTGCAACTGAGTTGTACCTTCATAGATTGAAGTGATGCGAGCATCGCGATATACACGTTCACAAGCATAATCTTTCATAAAGCCTGAACCTCCATGAATTTGGATACAGTCGTATGCATTTTGGTTACAATATTCGCTACCCATGCCTTTGATAAGGGGAGTACAAGCATCAGCAAAGCGGCTGTAATATTTCATTTCTTGACGCTCTTCAGCAGTGAGTGTACGTTCTTTCGCGATATCTTCATACACTTTGTACATATCTACGAAGCGAGAGCATTCATAAAGCAATGTGCGTGAAGCATCGAGTTTTGCTTTCATCACTGACAACATTTCAGAAACAGCGGGGAACTCGATAATAGCCTTACCAAACTGACGACGGTCTTTTGCGTAAGACAATGCTTCGCGGTAACAGATTTCGCTAACACCTACTGATTGAGCAGCGATGCCAAGACGAGCACCGTTCATCAAAGCCATCACATATTTGATAAGACCGAGACGGCGTGAACCACACAATTCGGCTTTGGCATTCTTGTAAACGAGTTCGCAAGTGGGAGAGCCCTTGATACCCATTTTGTTTTCGATGCGGCGAACTGTCACACCACCGTCACGCTTGTCATAGATGAACATAGACAAACCGCGACCATCTTTTGTGCCTTCTTCAGAGCGAGCGAGCACCAAGTGTATATCACTGTCACCATTAGTGATGAAGCGTTTTACGCCATTGAGCAACCATGTACCATCTTCTTGGGGAGTTGCTTTAAGCATAACCGATTGAAGGTCAGAACCGGCATCGGGCTCAGTCAAGTCCATTGACATAGTTTCGCCGGCACACACGCGAGTGATATAGCGTTGTTTTTGGTCTTCGTCGGCAAATTCATAGATTGTTTCGGCACAGTCTTGAAGCCCCCAAAGGTTTTCAAAACCAGTATCTGCACGGCTCACGATATCAGCAGCCATTATATAGGGAGTGATGGGAAAGTTAAGACCGCCATAACGACGAGGCATTGACATACCCATCAAGCCAGCTTTGCGACATGCATCAAGGTTTTCTTTTGTTCCGTCAGCATAAATTACACGACCGTTTTCAACGCGAGGACCTTGGTGGTCAACACTCTCGGCATTTTCAGCGATGATACCGCCACAAATTTCACCAACGATTTCAAGAACTTTATCGTATGAGTCCATTGCATCCTCAAAGTTCAAAGGAGCATAGTCAAACTTTTCGGCATCAGTATAGTTGCGCTCTTTAAGTTCAACGATTTTACGCATCAAAGGGTGATTGAGGTGATGCTTCAAATCGGGGTTATCGGTATAAAAATTAGCCATTTTACTTAGAGTTTTTCTTGTAATACTTAATGAGTTTGGGCACTACATCTTCCATATTGCCTGTAATTACATAGTCGGCAATAGTGTTGATGGGAGCATTGGGGTCGTTATTGATTGAGATAACGATTGCACTCTCTTGCATACCAGCGATGTGCTGAATTTGACCAGAGATGCCACATGCGATGTAGAGTTTGGGACGAACTGTCACACCTGTTTGACCGATTTGGCGTTCGTGCTCAACATAACCTGCGTCAACAGCAGCACGAGAAGCACCAACTTCGCCACCGAGAACATTTGCAAGGTCATAGAGAAGGTCAAAGTTTTCTTTGCTACCTACACCATAACCACCAGCAACGATGATGGGAGAGTTCTTGATATTAACTTTTGATTTTTCGATATGACGGTCGATGATTTCAACAACAAAGTCAGCATCTGACACATATTTTGCTGCATCAAGATTTACAACTTCACCTTTGTAGTTTTCATCAAAGATTTCTTTTTTCATCACACCTTCGCGAACTGTTGCCATTTGAGGACGGCAGTCGGGGTTTACAATTGTTGCTACAATGTTACCACCAAATGCGGGGCGAATTTGATACAAGAGGTTTTCATATTCCTTGCCACTTTTGGGGTCTTTGTGAGGACCGATTTCGAGCGAAGTACAGTCGGCTGTAAGACCGCTATGCAAGCAAGATGACACGCGGGGACCGAGGTCACGACCGATACATGTTGCACCCATCAAGCAGATTTGAGGTTCGATTTCCTTGAAAAGGTTAATCAACACTGCTGAGTGGGGATTTGAAGTATAGGGATAAAGACGCTTGTCTTCTACTTTGTAAACAACATCTACTCCGTAGGGGAATACTTGATTTTCTACACCTTCGAGTTTGTCACCCAAAACGAGTGCTTCAAGTTTAACACCGAGTGTAGTGGCGAGTACGCGACCTTTTGTCAAAAGTTCAAGGCTCACATCGGCTACTTTGCCGTCATCAAACTCGCAATATACTATTAAATTGTTCTTATCTGACATAATACTTGATGTTTTTAGACTGAACGTTAGCCAATAGTGTGATTAGCAATTAATTCTTTGATAAGTTCTTCAATCTGCTCATCATTATTTTCGAGGCTGCGAGTTTCTTTTGCAGTGAAAACAACATTTTCGATTGATTTAACCTTTGTGGGAGAACCTGCAAGACCGATTTGTTCGGGATCAGCCTCAACATAAGCAGCGCTCCATTCTTGCAAATTGAGATAGGGGCGTGCTTCAACCACAGCCTTCAATTCATCGCTGAGTTTTTCTTTTTCGCTGGGCGAAACGGCATATTTATACTTTTGGATGAGTTTGGCATTGCGGGGACGACAATCAGCAGCAGAGCCGTTAACTGTAACAACACAGGGAAGGGGACATTTCACTGTTTCAACACCTGCTTCAAGACGACGCTTAACTGTTACGAAACCTTCTTTAAGGTCGAGGATTTCTTCGGCGTAAGTTACCTGAGGCAAACCGAGTTTTTCAGCAATTTGAGGACCCACCTGAGCAGTGTCGCCGTCGATAGCCTGACGACCGCCAAGAATAATGTCAAAATTTCCAAATTTCTTAACAGCCTGTGCAAGTGAATAAGAAGTTGCCAATGTATCAGCACCTCCAAGAGCACGGTCGGTCAAAACCACGCCTGTATCGGCTCCGCGATACATTGCTTCACGAATGATTTCAGCAGCACGAGGCAAACCCATAGTCAACAAAGTGATTGTAGAACCAGGGTTGGCATCTTTGAGACGAAGCGCTTGTTCCAAAGCGTTCAAGTCTTCAGGATTAAAGATAGCCGGAAGAGCGGCACGGTTGATAGTACCGTCTTCTTTCATTGCATCTTTACCCACATTGCGAGTGTCGGGCACTTGCTTTGCGAGTACAATGATGTTTAGACTCATATTGTTTTGTTATTTAAGGTAATTATTATATTTCTTTTTATATCTTGCAAAGATAATGATTTTCTACAAACTTGACAACGACAAAACCATTGATTATTCATAACTTGAACCGTCGAAACAGTGTGTACAGATTTTGCACTTGGGCAAACCAATTGACTTCACAATTGTTTCTATCGTATTGAATTTCAATGATGATAAGCACAATTTTTTGCGTATCTCTTCAACCATTCGCTCATATTCTGGCGAGCCAGTTTTACTATACGCCTCAAGATTTTTGTCGGGGTCACCTTCAAGCTCGGCAATTACGCGGCGCGTAATCAATTCCATCGCAGTTTTTGACGAGGTGAAATTGAGGAACTTGCAAGGATAAATCAACGGGGGACAACTGATGCGAATGTGAACCTCTTTCACGCCATCGTTCAACATGTCCTTAACATTGTCACGCAACTGTGTTCCGCGCACGATAGAGTCGTCGCAGAATATAACCTTCTTACCTTTAAGCAATGACTTATTGGTAATAAGTTTCATTTTTGCGACAAGTTCACGACGCTCTTGTGTACTTGGCGTAAAACTTCGCGGCCATGTGGGTGTGTACTTTACAATACCTCTTTGATAGGGCAAACCTTTACCCTGAGAATATCCCAAAGCCATACCGATACCAGAGTCGGGGATAGCGCTGATGAAATCAACATCAACCTCATCATTTTTACCCATTTCAAGACCCGAATCATATCGCATAGCCTCAACATTGCGACCTTCATATTCACATGCAGGATAGCCGTAATATGTCCACAAAAATGCACATATCTGCATTTCCTCATTAGGTTTGCGCAACTGTTTGATGCCGTCAGCAGTAATTTCGACAATCTCACCAGGACCGACAGTATATTCTACCTCATATCCAAGATTAGCAAACGAACACGACTCTGATGTAACAGCATGAGCTCCGTCTTTTTTACCAATCAAGATAGGAGTGCGGCCAAGTTTATCTCGCGCAGCAATAATTGTTGACTCAGTCAACAATAACATTGAGCATGAACCCTTAATGCGCTTAAACACATTTTCAATACCATCAACATAATCCTTGCCATCACTAATGAGCGCGGCAATCATCTCAGTCGGATTGATGATGTCGTAACTATGTTCACAGAAATGATGACCTTTGGCCAACATCTCTTTTTCAAGTTCATTAATATTGTTGATGCGAGCAACTGTCACAATAGCAAACTTGCCAAGGTGACAATTTACAATAATGGGCTGTGCATCAGTGTCACTGATAACGCCAATTCCGACATTGCCGTGAAAATCATCCAGATCGGGTTCAAACTTTGAACGGAAATAAGCATTTTCAATGTTGTGAATAGAACGAGTAAACACACCATTATTGCAAGTCGCTATACCGGCGCGTTTTGTTCCCATGTGAGAATTATAGTCAACGCCATAAAATAATTCGTTGACACATTTGTCTTTTTTAGCAACGCCAAAAAAACCTCCCATAAATGTTATGCGTAATTTTTTAATTATAAAGTGGAAACCGGCCTGAAACAGGCTGATTTCCACTATTATATTTCAAATTATTTTTTTGTTTTTTCTTCAACCCACTTGCGTGCATTTACAAACGCATCAATCCAAGGCGTTACATCATCATTACGACGAGAGTATGGGTAGTAACCACATTGCCAGGGGAAGATAGCGCGTTCCAAGTGAGGCATCATTGCGAGGTGACGACCGTCAGCCGATGCAATACCTGCAACCGATGCACGAGAGCCGTTGGGGTTGGCAGGATAAGCGGCATAGTTGTACTTCGCAACAACATTGTACTTGTCGAGTGACTCGGGCAAATTGAAACGACCTTCTCCGTGAGCAACCCAAATACCAAGTTTAGAACCTGACAATGAGCCGAACATTACTGAATTGTTTTCAGGAATTGTTACGCCCAAGAATTGTGATTCAAACTTGTGAGAAATATTGTGCTCCATCTTGGTTTTCTTGCCGTGTTCGGGGTTGATGAGATTCAATTCAATCATCAACTGACAACCGTTACAGATACCGAGACTCAAAGTGTCTTCACGCTGATAGAATTTTTCAAGGGCTTTCTTCGCTGTGTCGTTCCACAAGAAGCCGCCAGCCCAACCTTTGGCAGAACCAAGAACGTCAGAGTTAGAGAAACCGCCACAGAATACAATCATGTTGACATCTTCAAGTGTTTCGCGACCCGACATCAAGTCTGTCATGTGAACGTCTTTCACATCAAAACCTGCGAGGTAGAGTGAGTAAGCCATTTCACGGTCACCATTCACACCTTTTTCACGGATAATCGCTGCTTTCACACCGCTCTTACCATCGCGACGTAATGCCAATCCGCGAGAAGCCAACTTGCCATCATAACCTTTGGGGAAACGATAACGGATGGGTTGTTTCTTGTAGTTTTCGTAGCGCATAGCAGCACATTTTGCACCACTTTGAACAGCATCCATCAAATATGATGAACGGAACCATACATCACGCAAATAGTCAATACCGAACATGTGTTCTGTGCCATTGTGTGAAAGCATGATTGCGCGCTCGCTTTGAGGTGCACCGATTGCGCAATATTTAACACCGGCTTCAGCCAAAATTGCTTCAACACGGTCAGTTTTCGCTTCTGCCACTTGAATTACCAATGCAGGGTTTTCGGCAAAAAGAATCTTAACGATATCAGTTTCGCCCATAGCCTCAAATGCATCAGCATTAAACTCGATACCGCCATTTACATTACCGAATGTCATTTCGAGCAATGTTGTGATAAGACCACCGGCCGATACGTCGTGCGCAGCGAGCAACATCTTGTTGTTAACAAGTTTCTGAACAGCATTGAAAGTCTTAACAAATTGAGCAGCGTCAGTTACTGTGGGGGCATCTGCACCAAGTTTGTTGAGTGATTGAGCAAATGCCGAACCACCAAGTTTCAACGCGTCAGAAGAGAAGTCTATATAATATAATGTAGATTTCTTGGGTTGAAGTACAGGAGAAACAGTCTTGCGAACATCTTTCACTTCACCAGCAGCAGAGATAATTACAGTACCAGGTGAATAAACTTTATCTTCGCCATATTTTTGTGTCATTGACAAACTGTCTTTACCTGTGGGGATATTGATGCCCAATGCACAAGCAAAATCGCTACAAGACTCAACTGCACGATACAATGCCGCATCTTCACCTGCATTCTTACAAGGCCACATCCAGTTTGCACTCAATGAGAGGCCTTTGATGCCGTTGATGATAGGAGTCATAGAGATATTGGTCAATGCTTCTGCAATTGCCATTACCGAACCCTTGGCAGAGTCAACAAGAGCCACCTGGGGTGCGTGACCGATTGATGTGGCAATACCTGCTTTACCGCGGTAGTCCAAAGACACAACACCACAGTCGCTCAAAGGCAACTGAATTTCACCTTGACATTGTTGACGAGCAATCTTACCTGTTACCGAACGGTCAACTTTATTTGTCAACCAGTCTTTACAAGCAACAGCTTCAAGGCTCAACACATTGCGCAAGTATTCATCAATGTTGGCAGCATCATACTGAACATCGCTATACGCAACATTAACAGTGCTATCAACCATAACAGTTTTGGGTGAGTTGCCAAACATGTCAGCCATACCCAAGTCGATTGGCTTAACGCCATCTTTTTGTTCAAATACGAAACGGTCGTCGCCTGTTGTTTCACCTACAACATAGAGAGGTGCACGCTCACGGTCGGCGATGCGTTTTACATATTCAATATCTTTTTCTTCGATAACGAGACCCATGCGTTCTTGACTTTCGTTACCTACAATTTCTTTTGAAGAAAGAGTCTTATCACCAACGGGAAGAGCATCGATATTAATCTTACCACCGGTAGCCTCTACCAATTCAGAGAGTGCATTGAGGTGACCGCCAGCACCGTGGTCGTGAATAGACACAATGGGATTGTTGTCGCTTTCAGCAAGGGCGCGAATAACATTTGAAACGCGTTTTTGCATTTCGGGGTTTGCACGCTGAACAGCGTTCAACTCGATTGAGTTGTCATATTGACCTGTTTCAACTGACGACACAGCACCACCGCCCATACCGATGCGGTAGTTATCACCACCCATAACAACAACTTTTTCGCCAGGTTTGGGTTCGCCCTTGATTGCATCTTTCTTTGCAGCAAAACCAACACCACCCGCAAGCATAATCACCTTGTCAAATGCATATTGTTTGTTGTTTTCTTCGTGTTCGAATGTCAACAATGAACCGCAAATCAAAGGTTGACCAAATTTGTTACCAAAGTCAGATGCACCGTTAGATGCTTTGATAAGGATGTCGCAAGGAGTTTGATACAACCATGCGCGAGGATTCATCATTTGTTCCCAACGGCGGTCTTCGGCCATACGGGGATATGATGTCATATATACGGCAGTACCTGCGATAGGCAAACTTGCCTTACCTCCACCGAGACGGTCACGGATTTCACCACCAGTACCGGTTGATGCGCCATTGAAAGGTTCAACAGTAGTGGGGAAGTTGTGAGTTTCGGCCTTCAAAGAGATGACAGTATCAATGTCTTTTACTTCAAAATAATCGGGACGGTCAGGATTAGTGGGGTAGAACTGGTCTACTTTGGGACCCTTTACAAACGCCACATTATCTTTATAAGCCGATACGAGACGGTTGGGATTTACCTGAGAAGTCTTTTTGATAAGTTTAAACAAAGATGATTGCTTTTCTTCACCGTCAATCACAAATGTACCATTAAAGATTTTGTGACGGCAGTGTTCAGAGTTTACCTGAGAGAAACCAAACACTTCGCTATCGGTCAAAGGACGGCCCAATTTCGCGCTCAAATCGCGAAGATATTGTTCTTCATCTGCACTGAGGGCGAGACCTTCCTGTTTGTTATATTCACTGATGTCATTGATGTAAACGATGGGGTCGGGAGTTTTGTTTACAGTGAAGATTTTACTGTTCAAACCATCGTATACTCTTTGAAGCATCTTGTCGAATGTAGGCTGCTCTTCGCGGCTGAAGAAAAATTCCTCAATGCGAGTAATTCCTTCGATACCCATGTTTTGAGTAATTTCAACGGCATTAGTACTCCAAGGAGTAATCATTTCACGACGAGGACCAACATACTTTCCTTTGAGAGAAGTGCTGACAAGAGGCTTTGCTCCATCAAACAACCATGTCAACTTTTCATTCTCTTGTGCAGAGAATTTGTGACTTGTTTCTACGGCAATAATATGATTAGAGCCTTTCTTAAAAAATACAACCATTAATATATCAATTTTTGAAGTAATGACAATATTATTAAACTAAGTTGCAAAGATAGCAAAAATAACTGCAATTCAACCTATCAACGCCCCCATTTTTAGCATTAAAAGCAATTTTAATTTACACTGGCAGAAATCTCGTCCCTTTTTGACAGTTTTTCGTCAATTTTTGAGCCAAGTAATTGCTCATTATAAATTTTAGAGTTAAATTTGCATTTTGATTTGCCGAAATGCATCAATTTTGGCACATATTTTGCGAGATTATACAAAAAACAAAGTCATTAAATAACACTTATGAACGTAACATTAGAAAAAATTGACAACGTGAGCGCTCGTCTCATCGTTGCAGTTCAAGAAAACGACTACCAAGAAAAGGTAACTCAAGAAATCAAACACATCGGTCGCACACACGCTATCCCCGGCTTCCGCAAAGGCCATGTTCCTTTCAGCGAATTGAACCGTCGTTTTGGCAAACAAGTTGCAAGCGATGTTATCAACCATGTAGTTTACGAAGCAGTTGCTAACTACATCCAAGAAAACAAACTTGCCATCCTCGGCGAACCACTTCCCGTGGAAATCCAAGAACTTGACCTCAAAAACCAAAAAGACTACACTTTCCAATACGAAATCGGTCTCGCTCCCGAACTCGACATCAACCTTGGCAACGACACAACATTGGATTTCCACCCCATCGAAGTGTCACAAGAAATGATTGAAGAGCAAAGCAATAGCATGCGCGAACGTTTCGGTTCACAAGGCGCAGGCGAAGAGGTTGACGAAAAAGCCCTCGTTAAAGGCACAATCATGGAGCTCAACGAAGACGGCACTATTAAAGAAGGCGAAGATGCAATTCAAGTAAATAGCGGCATCGTTGCTCCCATGTACTTCAAATCAAAAGAAGAAGGCGAAAAATTCCTCGGCAAGAAAGTAGGCGACAAAGTTGTGTTCAACCCTTGGGCTGCAACCGACGGCAACGAAACCCAACTCGCTTCAATGCTCGAAATCGCAAAAGAAAAAGCAGCAGAAACTAAATCAAACTTCGAATTTGCTATTGCTGAAATCCTCGTTGTTAAACCTGCTGAACTCAACCAAGAATACTTTGACGGTTTGTTTGGCAAAGACAAAGTAACTTCTGAAGAAGAATACTACGCTGAAATCAAGAAAATGATTTCTTCACAAATTTCAGGCAACAGCGAAATCATCTTCCGCATGCACGCCGAAAAAGCCCTCGTTGAAAAATACGGCAACTTTGAACTTCCCTCTGAATTCCTCAAAAAATGGCTCGTTGCCCGCAACAACGAATTCACCGCAGAAACTATCGATGCAGAATACGAAAAGATGATTCCCTCACTCAAATGGCAACTCATCAAAGAACGCATCGCTACAGCTTGCGAAGTGAAAATTGAAGAGGCTGATGTAATGGCTCACGCTAAAATGATTGCCGCAAACCAATTTGCACAATATGGCATGACCAACATGGACGACGAAACTCTCACAGACTATGCCAAACGCATTCTCGAAGACAAAAACTACCGTCCTCGCATCATCGAAGAAGCAGGTGACATCAAACTTTTCGAAGCAATCAAAGCGAAAGTTACAATCAACGAAAAACCCGTTTCTCTCGACGAATTCAAAGAAATCGCAGCCAAAGCATAATTACACATTCTGCTTTTGACACATAAATGAGGCGGCCCGATGGGCTGCCTCATTTATTATGCATTATTTTTTTCTTTATAAATTTCTAAATTAGGATTTTTCTTTGTATCTTTGAATTAAGAATCATTTAAAGCTATAATATTATGAACAACGATTTCAGAAAATATGCTGTAAAGCATCTTGGAATGAACGGCCTTGCATTGGATCAATACACCTCGGCCGTTAACACAATCACATCTAGTTACATTTCTCCGACCATCATCGAAGAACGCCAACTCAATGTGGCCCAAATGGATGTATTCTCTCGTTTGATGATGGACCGCATTATATTCCTCGGCACCGATGTAAACGACTACACTGCCAACGTAATTCAAGCACAACTTTTGTATCTTGACTCATCTGACCCCGGCAAAGATGTGTCTATCTACATCAACTCTCCCGGCGGCTCTGTGTATGCAGGTCTTGGCATCTACGACACGATGCAATACATTTCAAGCGATGTTGTCACTACATGTACCGGTATGGCAGCATCAATGGCAGCAGTTCTCCTCGTTGCCGGCACACAAGGCAAACGCTTTGCCCTCAACCACTCTCGCGTGATGATTCACCAACCAATGGGTGGCGCACAAGGACAAGCATCTGACATTGAAATCACCGCTCGTGAAATCCAGAAACTCAAAAAGGAACTTTACACCATCATATCTAACCACTCGGGGGTACCCTACGAAAAGGTTGAAGCAGACTCTGACCGCGACTATTGGATGACAGCCCTTGAAGCGAAACAATATGGCATGATCGACGACATTTTGACCAAAGCCAATCACTAACCATTAAAACAATGGCAAAAAAACAACAAATAAAATGTTCATTTTGCGGTCGTCCTGCCGACATGAGCGAGGTTATCGTTCCGTCGGCATTGAACGACTCTTCATACATCTGCGCTGAGTGTATCGACCAAATACATGATATGCTCAAAGACTATCGCGTCGACAATAAAGGCAAGAAAAACGAAGACGATATCGATTTGTCAAGCCTCCCCAAACCCAAAGACATAAATGATTTTCTCAACAACTATGTAATTGGCCAAGACGACGCAAAAAAATATCTTGCAGTAGCAGTTTACAACCACTACAAACGCCTATACCAAAGCAAAGAAGATGATGTTGACATTGAAAAAAGCAATATCATTATTGTCGGCCCCACAGGTACAGGTAAAACACTGCTTGCAAAAACCATCGCTCGATATCTCAATGTTCCCTTTACCATTGTAGACGCAACAGTCTTGACCGAAGCCGGTTATGTGGGCGAAGACATCGAAAGCCTTTTGACCCGTTTGCTTCAAGTTGCCGACTACAATGTTGAACAAGCAGAAAAAGGCATCGTGTTCATTGATGAAATTGACAAAATCGCCCGCAAAGGCGACAACCCGTCAATCACTCGCGATGTAAGCGGGGAGGGCGTTCAACAAGGTTTGCTCAAACTTCTTGAAGGCTCTATTGTAAATGTTCCGCCACAAGGTGGACGCAAACACCCCGAACAAAAAATGATTCAAGTTAACACCAAAAACATCTTATTTATTTGTGGTGGCGCTTTTGACGGAATCGAACGCAAAATCGCTCAACGCCTCAACACTCATGTTGTGGGATATTCAAGTAGCGGCAGCCGTCAAAACATTCAACGCGACAATTTCCTTAAATATGTTTCGCCACAAGACTTGAAATCATTTGGACTCATACCCGAAATCATCGGTCGTTTACCTATTCTCACTCACCTCAACCCATTGGAAAGAGACGACCTTCGTCGCATTCTGACCGAGCCAAACAACGCCATCATCAAACAATACCAAAAACTGTTTGCAATGGACAATGTTGAACTCTCCTTTACCGACGATGCTCTTGACCTAATCGTTGATAAGGCTATTGAGCACAAACTTGGCGCTCGCGGATTGCGTTCTATTGTCGAAACAATTATGATCGATGCAATGTATGAAGTTCCTTCAAGCAAAATCAAAACATTTACGGTTGATAAAGACTATGCGTTGAAGAAACTTATTGACGCAAACTTTGAAACAATCGCACAACAAAACAATTAAAAACCTATTATTCACAATTTGACATAACAAAGAATCAATTATTCACTCACAAATTCCATAGTCTATGGTAAGCAAGACAGCACTAATTGAAGAACTGAAAAAGCATTTCGGTTTTGACACCTTCAAAGGCAACCAAGAGGCCATCATGACCAGCCTGTTAGAGGGTAAAGACACCTTTGTGCTAATGCCAACAGGTGGCGGAAAGTCTTTGTGCTATCAATTACCCGCACTTCTCATGGAGGGCACGGCAATTATCATCTCCCCGTTGATTGCATTGATGAAAAATCAGGTAGATGCCATGAGGCATTTCAGCGAAAATGACTGCATTGCACACTTCCTTAATTCATCATTAAACAAAACTGCAATTGACCAAGTTAAAACCGATATCATTTCAGGCAAAACCAAATTGCTATATGTTGCCCCCGAGTCGTTGACAAAAGAAGAGAATATTGATTTTTTGCGCACAGTTCCCATTTCATTCTACGCAGTTGACGAAGCCCACTGTATTTCGGAATGGGGTCACGACTTCCGACCCGAGTACAGACGAATTCGTCCTATTATCAATGAAATAGGTTCAAGACCCGTTATTGCATTGACCGCAACCGCAACACCAAAGGTTCAGCACGACATACAAAAGAACCTCGGGATGCAAAATGCACAAGTCTTCAAATCATCATTCAACCGCGAAAATCTTTATTATGAGGTCAGACAAAAGACCAACAATATAGACAAAGATATTATCAAATATATCAAGAACAACGAAGGCAAATCGGGTATCATTTATTGTTTGAGCCGCAAAAAAGTGGAAGAACTTGCCGAAATGCTACAAATCAACGGCATTAAAGCATTAGCATATCACGCGGGTATGGATAGCACAACCCGCTCTGAAAACCAAGATGCATTCTTGTTAGAAAAAGTTGATGTAATCGTTGCCACAATCGCATTTGGCATGGGTATTGACAAACCTGACGTGAGATTTGTAATCCACTACGACATTCCCAAATCTCTTGAAGGATACTACCAAGAAACCGGTCGAGCAGGCCGTGATGGCGGCGAAGGCCAATGCATCACATTCTATGCAAACAAAGACCTCGTTAAGTTAGAGAAGTTTATGCAAGGCAAGCCAATTTCGGAACAAGAAATCGGCAAACAGCTTTTGCTTGAAACAGCATCCTATGCTGAGTCATCGGTATGCCGACGCAAATCTCTTCTTTATTACTTTGGCGAGGAATACCACATCAGCAATTGCGGGAACTGCGACAACTGTCTCAACCCCAAGAAACAAGTGGAAGCAAAAGACGACTTATGCACAGTCATCGAGACTGTTACCGTACTCAAAGAAAAGTTCAAAGCCGACCAAATTATTGATGTATTGCTCGGCAAGCACACCAACACTGTCAAATCTTATAGACACGACGAGTTGGAACTGTTTGGTTGCATGAGCAACGAAAACGAGCGCCGCATCGGTGCAATTATCCGTCAAGCAATTATCGCCGGCTATCTTGACCGCGACATTGAAAACTACGGTCTAATCAAAGTCACCGAAAAAGGACACCAATTCTTCAAAAAACCTGTATCATTCAAATTTGTTGAAGATGCCGAGTTTAACGATGATGAAGAAAGCGTTGAAGTGAAAAGCGGAGCCGCTTGCGCCGCCGACACCGTGCTATTCTCTATCCTCAAAGATTTGCGCAAGAAAATTGCCCGCAAATTGGAATTGCCCCCTTATGTAATCTTCCAAGACCCATCATTGGAAGCGATGGCAACAACATACCCCATTACCATGGACGAGTTGCAAAACATCACCGGAGTAGGGGCAGGCAAGGCCAAAAGATATGGCGAAGAATTCTTGAAAGTCATCAAAACGCATGTTGAAGAAAACGAGATTGAACGCCCCGAAGACCTTCGTGTGAGAAGTGTGGCAAACAAAAGCAAACTCAAAATTTCAATCATTCAAGCCATTGACCGCAAAATAGCATTAGACGATTTAGCAAACTCAAAAGGCCTTGATTTCAACGAGTTACTAGACCATATTGAAGCCATCGTATATTCAGGCACAAAAATTAACATTCATTATTTCATTGACGAGATAATGGACGAAGACCACCAAGAAGATATCTTCGAATATTTCAGAGAAAGCGAAAGTGACAGCCTTGAAGACGCGATTAACGAACTTGGCAGCGAATATACCGAAGAGGAAATTCGCCTTGTACGAATCAAATTCATCTCGGAAATGGGTAATTAAAGGATATTATCACACAAATTTAATGCATCTACATCATTGTTTGTTAAACTGACAAGCATTTGTAGATGCATTTTTCATAGAACGACACCCATTTGCACACCAAATTGAAAGTAAATTAGTCACAAAACACACATTTTGTCACATTTTAGTTGCTAAAACTATTCATATTTTGTATCTTTGCAGTCTAAATTAAAAAATTTGATTGTGGAAGAACAAAGACAAAACACAGCAATACTTTTGATGCACTGCCCTGATCAACCGGGTATCATTGCTGTTATCACAGAATTTATCAATACCAACGGCGGTAACATCCTTTATTTGGCACAATATGTTGACCGCGAAAATGGTGTGTTTTATATGAGAGTAGAGTGGGATTTGAGCAATTTCATTATCCCCGAAGAAAAAATTGCTGACTACTTCGACACTTTGTATGCCGGTCGTTACAACATGACCTATGGCATATCATTCACTCGCCGCAAACAACGCATGGCTATCTTTGTGTCAAAGATGTCTCACTGTCTTTATGACATGCTTGCACGCTACATTGCAGGCGAATGGGATGTTGAAATCCCCGTAATTATCAGCAATCACCCCGATATGAAAATTGCGGCAGAGCAATTTAACATCCCCTACGAGCACATTCCTGTTACTCGCGACAATAAAGCCGAAATGGAAAAGCTCGAATTTGAAATCCTCAAAAAATATGACATCGATTTCATCGTATTAGCACGATACATGCAAGTGCTTTCAGAAGATTTCATCAATCGCTATCCCAACAAGATTATCAATATCCACCACTCGTTCCTTCCTGCATTTGTAGGTGCAAAACCTTACCATGCAGCCCACGAACGCGGTGTAAAACTTATCGGTGCGACAAGTCACTATGTTACAACCGACCTTGATGCCGGACCAATTATTGAACAAGACATCGTTCGCATCACTCACAAAGACACTATCGATGACTTAGTGAAAAAAGGTCGCGACCTTGAAAAAATCGTGTTGTCTCGTGCTGTTGAAAAGCACATCCAACGCAAGATTCTTTCATATCGCAACAAGACCGTCGTATTCAGTTAATTATCTGTAACAATGAGTATTGCTGTTATAAAATACAACGCCGGCAACATATTCTCGGTAGAATGTGCGTTACAACGCATAGGTGCCAATGCTGTTATCACCGATAACAAAGACATCATTATGCAAGCCGACAAAGTGATTTTTCCCGGAGTGGGAGAGGCCAGTTCGGCAATGCAATACCTACGCGAAAACGGCCTTGACACACTCATCAAGAATCTGACACAACCCGTGCTTGGCATCTGCATCGGACAGCAATTACTCTGTTCTCACTCAGAAGAGGGCAATGCTGATTGCATCGGCATTTTTGACGCACAAGTAAAACGATTTATCGGCAATAACGACACTGACAAAATCCCCCACATGGGATGGAACACAATCAGCGTCAAGCCCAATCAATTCATACCACAATCACTTGACGGCAAATATGTATATTATGTCCACAGTTATTATGTGCCCGTTAATGAGCACACTATTGCTACAACCGACTATATACATCCGTTCAGTGCCGCTTTGCACAAAGACAATTTTTATGCAACGCAATTTCACCCCGAGAAAAGTGGGGATATAGGCGAAACCATATTGAAAAGTTTTCTTGAATTATGATTGAAATAATCCCCGCCATAGATATTATCAACGGTAAATGCGTGAGACTCACCAAGGGAGACTACTCACAACAAAAAACCTATGCCGACAACCCGCTTGACATCGCCAAAATGATGGAAGATGCTGGTTGCAAGCGCTTGCACCTTGTTGACCTTGACGGAGCAAAATCGCAACATATTGTCAACTACAAGACCATTGAATCAATAGCCTCTGCAACAAAATTGATTATCGACTTTGGTGGCGGCATCAAAAGCGATGAAGATTTGCACATTGCGTTTGAAAGTGGCGCTTCAATGGTTACAGGAGGCAGTATCGCTGTTAAATCGCCTGAACTTTTCACCTCTTGGATTGAAAAATTCGGCGGCGAGAAGATCATTTTAGGTGCCGATGTCCGTAACGGCAAGATATCTACTTCGGGTTGGCTCAGCGACAGCGAATTAGATATCATTCCATTTATCAAAGACTATCAAAAAAAGGGCATAACCCAAGTCATTTCAACCGATATAAATGTTGACGGCATGCTCAGCGGCCCGTCTACCGAACTCTACAACCAGATTATGGCCGAAATCGAAAACATTTATATAATTGCAAGTGGGGGAGTGTCAAAGATGTCCGATATCGAAGCGCTTGACGCCAACGGAGTTCCCGCTGTAATCGTCGGCAAAGCGATATACGAAAATCGAATATCAATCAAAGAATTAGAAAATCACAACTTAAAACGCCAATAATATGCTTGCAAAGAGAATCATACCTTGCCTTGACGTCAAAGACGGCACAACCGTCAAAGGCGTTAACTTTGTGAACTTTCGCAACGCGGGCGACCCTGTCGAACTTGGTCAAAAATACAGTCGCGACGGAGCCGACGAATTGGTGTTTTTGGATATCACAGCCTCTCACGAAGGCCGCAAAACATTTGTTGACTTGGTTAAACGCATTGCTCAAAACATTAGCATTCCGTTTACAGTAGGTGGCGGCATCAACGATGTTACCGATGTTGACCGATTATTGAGCGCCGGAGCCGACAAAATTTCAATCAATTCAGCAGCATTGCGCAATCCCGACCTTATTGATGGCATTGCCCGCAATTTTGGCAATCAGGTGTGCGTAACTGCAATCGATGCCCGTTTTGATAACGGAGAATGGATATGCTACATCAATGGCGGACGCATTCCTACAAGTCGCCGATTAATTGATTGGGCATACGAAGCACAAGAGCGTGGTGCAGGAGAGATTTTGTTTACAAGCATGGACCACGACGGCGTCAAAACCGGTTTTGCTTGCGAAGCACTCGCCATGTTAAGCGACAAACTTTCCATCCCCATCATTGCATCGGGTGGTGCAGGCGACTACTCACATTTTTATGATGTGTTCACCCAAGGCAAAGCCGATGCCGCATTGGCAGCAAGCATTTTCCACTTCAACGAGATACCTATCGATAAATTAAAGGACTATCTTAACAACAACGGTATTAATGTCAGATTATAAAACTACACAGTATATGAATCTCGATTTCTCTAAAATGAACGGACTTGTTCCAGCGATAATCCAAGATGCTCGCACAAAAAATGTGCTTATGCTCGGATTTATGAACGAAGAGGCCTACAACAAAACCGTAGAACTTGGCAAAGTCACTTTTTTCAGCCGCACAAAGAACCGTCTTTGGACCAAAGGCGAAGAAAGCGGAAATTTCTTGAATGTAGTTTCTATTGAAGAAGACTGCGACCACGACACACTTCTCATCAAGGTTGTGCCTGTTGGTCCTGTATGCCACACTGGTAGCGACACATGTTTCCAAACTGCCAATGAGTGGGGTGTAGAATTTTTCAGATACCTTCAAGACTTTATCAAACGCCGTTATGATGAAATGCCCGAAGGCTCTTACACAACATCATTATTCAAATCAGGAATCAACCGAATGGCCCAAAAAGTTGGAGAAGAGGCTGTTGAAACAGTCATTGAAGCGACAAACGGCACTGACGACCGCTTGATTTATGAAGCGTCTGACATGATTTATCACCTCATCGTTCTTCTCACATCAAAAGGTTATCGTATCGAAGATTTGGCCGAAGAACTCGTTAAACGCCACAAAGAATAATAACCCAACGCTATTTTCTGATGAGCATAGTCAAGTATAAGGATGTAGAAATTTTGCGCAAAGAACTGATTGTTCTCAAAAAAGTCAGTTTTGAACTACACGAAGGCGAATTCGTGTATCTATTGGGCAAAGTGGGCAGCGGCAAGAGCAGTCTGCTCAAATCAATGTATGCCGAAATACCTATCACCGAAGGTGAAGCATCGGCACTTGATTATAACCTCATCGACATCAAACGCAAACAAATTCCGTTTCTGCGTAGAGAAATCGGCATTGTGTTTCAAGATTTCCAATTACTCACCGACCGTAGCGTATATGACAATTTAAGATTTGTTCTTGAAGCCACCGGTTGGAAAAACGAGACAGAAATTGACGAGCGCATTGAGAAAGTTCTCAAAGAAATGGGCATGGCAAACAAGTCATATAAAATGCCCCATGAACTTTCGGGTGGCGAGCAGCAACGCATCGTAATTGCCCGCGCATTGCTCAATAGTCCGAAACTGATATTGGCCGATGAGCCAACAGGTAATCTTGACCCCGACACAGGCGAGCAAATTGTGAAACAACTTCATCGAATTGCACAAGAGGGTACTGCCGTAATTATGGCTACTCACAACCTCAATTTTGTCGAAAAATACCCCGGTCGCATCATCAAATGTGAGGATAAACACATTATAGAAGCATAGCAACTCAATTTTTAGAGTAGGCATGCCAAAATTCTGCTCTATTTTTTGTAATTTTGCACTCAATATTCAATTAAACAAGTCTATCAATCAATTTATTATATAAACAGAAAATGAAAGTATTAAAGTTTGGTGGCACATCTGTTGGCTCTGCACAGAGAATTAAAGATGTTGCAAGTCTCATTACATCACGCGGTAAAAACATCATTGTTCTCTCAGCAATGTCGGGAACAACAAACACTTTGGTGGAAATCTCTGATTATCTGTATAAGAAGAACACCGACGGTGCCAAAGAAACGATTAATACACTTGAAGCAAAATACAATAAAACAATCAACGAATTGTATGCTTCTGACGAATACAAAGAAAAAGCGCAAAAAGAGGTAAAAGCATGCTTTAACTATATGCGTTCATTCACAAAAGACATCTTCACCATGTTTGAAGAAAAAGAAATTCTCGCACAAGGCGAATTAATGTCAACAGCAATGATGAACCTCTATTTGCAAGAAAACGGAATCAGCTCTGTATTGTTGCCCGCACTTGACTTCATGCGCACCGACAAAAATGCAGAACCCGATACTCAATATATCAAACAAAAACTTTCGGCTCTTCTCGACAAAGACCCCGATGCCGACATTTATATCACACAAGGTTATATTTGCCGCAATGCATATGGTGAAGTTGACAACCTTCAACGAGGAGGTAGCGACTACACTGCATCACTCATCGGATGCGCAATCAATGCCGAAGAAGTAGAAATCTGGACTGATATTGACGGTATGCACAACAATGACCCCCGTTTTGTTGAAGGTACTGAACCCGTCAGCGAACTCCACTTTGAAGAAGCAGCCGAACTTGCTTATTTCGGTGCAAAAATTCTTCACCCCACATGTGTACTTCCCGCTAAATTAAACAATATCCCCGTGCGTTTGCTCAACACTATGCAACCCGACGCACCCGGAACATTAATCTATAATACTCCCGCATCTTGCCAAATCAAAGCAGTTGCTGCCAAAGACAATATCACTGCAATCAAAATCAAATCAGGCCGCATGCTTTTGGCTTATGGTTTCTTGCGCAAAGTGTTTGAAATCTTTGAAACATACCAAACTCCAATCGACATGATTGCCACATCAGAAGTTGGTGTGTCAGTTACAATCGACGATGTGCGCAACTTGACTCCAATTCTTGACGATTTGAAGAAATTTGGTACTGTTACAGTTGACAACGACATGGTTATTATCTGTGTTGTTGGTGACCTCGAATGGCAAAACCGCGGATTTGAAGCAAAAGCACTTGATGCACTCAAAGATATCCCTGTTCGCATGATTTCTTATGGTGGTAGCAACTACAACATCTCGTTCCTTGTGCGCAAAGAAGATAAAGTAACAGCATTGAACTTGTTGAGCGACAAATTGTTTAAGAATAAATAATCAGTCACCTATATATGACTCAATTCCCCTTAGACATATTTGCCCAAACGCGAACTCCGTTTTATTTCTATGACCTCAACTTGCTTCAAGCAACTCTCACAGAAATTAAACAGAGCGTTTCTCAACCCCACATTCATGTTCATTATGCCATCAAGGCTAATGCCAATCCCGAAATTCTCAAAGTCATCAAAGAGAACGGATTTGGTGTTGACTGCGTGAGCGGTGGAGAGGTTGAAGCTGCCCTCAATGCAGGTTTTGCTGCCGACAAAATTGTGTTTGCTGGAGTAGGGAAGAGCGATTGGGAAATCGAACTCGGTCTTGATAACAACATTTCTTGCTTTAATGTAGAATCGGCAGCCGAACTTGATGTAATTCAAGAGATTGCGCAGATTAAAGGCAAAACTGCACGCGTTGCATTGCGTGTCAACCCCAATGTTGATGCCCACACTCACCATTATATCACAACAGGATTGGCCGAAAACAAATTTGGTATCAGCCTTGATATGCTTGACAGTGTGATTGAACGCTGCATGGTATCACCCAACATTGAATTGCTTGGCCTACATTTCCACATCGGCAGTCAAATCACAGAGATTCATCCCTTTGAACGCTTGTGTCAACGCGTAAACGAATTACAAGACAAATATGAATCGCAAGGAATCAAATTCTCATCAATCAATGTTGGCGGTGGACTCGGCATTGACTACAATAACCCCGATGAGAACCCCATTCCCGATTTCAAAGCATATTTCAGCACTTTTGAGCAACACTTGAAATTGCGTCCCGGACAACAACTCCACTTTGAACTCGGACGCTCAATAGTTGGTCAATGTGGTTCGCTCATCACCAAAGTACTCTATGTAAAAGAAGGTGTTGCCAAAAAATTTGCCATCGTTGATGCCGGTTTTACCGAATTGATTAGACCTGCATTGTATCAAGCACATCACAAAATTGAAAATCTCACAAGTAATTCGACTAAAACACATAAATATGATGTTGTAGGTCCTATCTGTGAGTCTTCCGACCGATTTGGTGAGGCCGAAATACTTCCGACAACAAGCAGAGGCGATTTGATTGCATTGCGTTCGGCAGGTGCTTATGGTGAAATTATGGCTTCACAATATAATTGCCGCAAATTACCTCAAAGCATATACGCAAAATAAAACCATCCTACCAATAAGATAGACAAAAGGCGAAACAATTGACAATGTTTCGCCTTTATTATTTGGTTCATCATTGTGTGTGGTAAACTGCAAAAAAAAGAATTGGGCTAAACTCGCCCTATGCGCAACGGCCGTAGCCCTTTACTATTTACCACTACCAACACCTTATTCCGTCATAACTAATCAATCGCAACATCAACACAACAAACCCCGACTTCGACTCTCGTCGCTTCCGGGGTTTGATTTATTTTTATCTAACTGTATTTATTAAAATACATATCGATTGGGATTGACATTATGTTCTACATTTTCCACAAAAATTCTTATGTTATATTTCCCTTTTGGAACTTGATAAATTCTGAAAATCACTTTTGAAATCTGATCATGTGGCATTGGAAATAGATCTTTATCCAAAGATATGTGGATAACCATCTCATGCCCTCTACAATATGTTTTTATAGTATCTATTTTCTGTTCTTTCCTGATTTGCGTTGTTACAAATGAGCACATGTAATAATTCTCTTTTTTCTGACATGAAAAGATATTAACTTCTTCTATAGATGCATCTGTTATATCCAATAATTCTGTCTCAGTAAAAAATGTTCTTTCTGTTTCAACACAACCCATCAGGATCAACATCATAGGCCCTAAAACTATTATTTTCAATATATTTGTTTTTATTTTTGTCATTATAAAGCCAATTCTATATTATTTTCCCCATATACATTTCAGTATTACCTCATCACTCACACCTTCTTCCTTAAGGCGAACTGCCATCAATTTTCTTTCTTCCTCTAATTTATTATCTTCATATATTTTATCGGTAAAATATTCAACAGCCTTTTGAATTCGAGACATCCCATTCTCGGTATTAATATCTATTCCACTAAAAGAGCTTCTATCTTTATGAAGCGATAAATAATATAAACCTCCGATTATCAAAGCTGTTAACGCGGCAATATCTTTATCATGAAATCTCTCCTCAAAATCTTTCACCAAAGGCATAATGTGAATTTCTCTCAGCATCGCCGTTCTCGTTGTAGTGCTATTCCCATTTGCGACCTCCCATCGAAGCAACTCTAACATAATAGAATCTTTGTTCAATTCCAATAATAATTGCTGGAAGATTTCGGTCATACCTTCTTTGCTCATTATTGGGTGCTTTAAATTTTTCAGAACATCACTAAACCAATAGTCATAATTCTTCACAAACTCACTCAAAAATGTTTCCAAGTTGTTGTATCTGTTATAAAACACAACCGGCTCTATTTTTGCTCGTTTTATGATGTCGGTCACCAATATTTTCGAAAACCCATCTTTTCTAATTAGCTCCTCTGTCGCATTATTTATACATTCAATCAGATTAGCCTTAGTTCTTCTTGGTCGTCTTTTCTTTTCTTCGCTCATATAGATTAATGTTTAGATACTGCAAAGGTAGTAGAATCTATAGTTTTATACAAGATTAATTGTATAAATATTTGGAGTTTTCGAGATTTATTCCGACATTTGCACAATATACAATGCCCATTGTATATAAATATATCTCAATAAGTGAACTGAAAACAAAAGTATTACTATTATCAGGATTTATTTTTTTGTGCCATTTTTCTAATGCACAGGCAATCAGTTACAGTGCAAACGTCTCGGAATATGGTCAATTAAAAACTGTTTTAGGTGACAATTGGGACAAAATAGACTCCTTGAGCGTAACTGGGCCAATAAACGCACAAGATTTCAGGACGATGTGGGAATGTGCTTTTTACGGCAATCTTAGTGTTATTAATTTAGAGAATGCACAAGTAGAACATAATAAAATTCCTGATTATGCATTATCTGATGTAAATAAGCAATACTGGGAAGTTGACCAAACAATATATTTGGGAATAAAAAAAATAATACTTCCTGATAATATTGTTGAAATAGGCAAATCGGCATTCAATTATATGCAATTAGAAAAAATAAATTTGCCAGAATCTTTGCGTAAACTTAATATATATAGTTTTGCAAATTGCCATTGGTTAAATGTTGATCCACTTATTATTCCAGAAGGAGTAATAGAAATACCAACTCAATGCTTTGTTAATTGTCAAAACTTCAAAAAATTAGTATTGCCAACGACACTTCGTGTAATAAAACAATGTGCGTTCTATAATACGCGCATGGAAGAGGTTGCTTTTCCTGCAGGATTGGAATGTATCGAAAATGCAGCATTTCATGGCTCCGGAGAATTAAAAAAAGCCATATTGCCAAATACATGTTTGGAATTAGAAGGATTTGCATTCAGTTTGTGTGATAGCTTAAAGGAACTTCGTTTGCCTGAAGGTATTAAAAGAATACCAGCCAACTTTGTTTCATATTGCAATGTTCTTGAAAAAGTAAATATACCGGAAACAGTTGAAATCATCGATGATTGTGCTTTTCAATGGTGTTTTGCCTTAAAAAATATAAAGTTTCCTGAAGGGCTAAAAACAATTGGTCATACCGCTTTTCATTATTGTAATCCGGATTCTATAGTTTTTCCTGAATCAATACAATATATAGGAGGAGGGAGTTGTAGATATTGGAAAAATCTCATGAAGATTTATTCAAAATCACCAATTCCTCCATTTTGCGATGAGGATCCGGATAACTCCGGAATTTATTCTTTTGGGGGACTTACATCTACTGATATACCCGTTTATGTTCCCGTAGGTTCAGCCGATTTATATCTAAATGCGCAAGGATGGAGTTATTTTAAAAACTTTATCGAGACGGATGAATTCCCTGAAGCTGGTATATATGGAGTAAAAATCGATATTCCAAATCAATCTAAAGTATATTGGGCTAATGGTAATTTAAATATCGATATTTTGAACGATATTGAATTGCCGGTATCTTATTCTGTTTATGCGATTGATGGTAAAACGGTTCAATGTGGATATGTATATTCTCCAAGTTACATAATACAATTCCCTAAAGGAATATATATAGTTCACGTTGGGAATGATGTACACAAAATCTTATAGCTAAATTTTAATTTTATCGGACAGCAATAAATGTTTATACAACAAGCCCCGGATTCGACTCTCGTCGCTTCCGTGGCTTTCGCATTAAGCAGATTATATCCTAATGAGTAGTGTTATCCATCATATCTTTCACCGATTATGCTCCAATCAATAATATCCCACAAGCGATGCAAATGCTCTGCGCGTCGATTTTGATAGTCGAGATAATAGGCATGTTCCCACAGGTCAAAACACAACAACGGTGTTAATCCTTGTGTCAGCGGGTTTGCCGCATTTGAGCCACTTGTTATGTGCAATCGGCCATAATCATCACAAGACAACCACACCCAGCCAGAGCCAAACAAACGTACTCCCGTCTCCTCAAATAACTTCTTGAATTCCTCAAACGAACCAAAGTCACGGTTTATAGCATCAGCAAGTTCGCCCTCAGGTTTGCCTCCACAATCGGGTGCAAAAGAGAAGAAATAGAAAATGTGATTCCATGCTTGCGACGCGTTATTAAACAAAGCACCTTGGCTGTGCTTAATCACATCCTCTATATCCATATTCTCAAATTCGGTATCTTTGATGAGATTGTTGAGATTGTCGATATAGGCTCTTGTGTGTTTACCATAGTGATATTCAATGGTCGACACTCCTATAACCGGCTCCAACGCATCGGTTGAATAGGGTAGATGTGGCTGTGTGTAAGTTGTCATGATATTATTGCTTGTTGTTTCGTCTAGACATAAAACAACCCACGCACAGAAATGTTCATGTTTGTGACAAACTAAAAGCGCGACCTTTTCAGACCGCGCTTTATTCATCATTATCAGTTTACCAACCAATACTTGTTTAACGAAGCAAGTGTCAAATGATACTGATAAATTACTTCCATATAATCTTGTCGGGCCGACATAAAGAAATTGACCTCTTGCAAATACTCTATCAATGATATTTGCCCCGCATCTAACGATTTTTTCAGCAAATCCAAGTTGTCAGATTGCTCAAATATCGGTTTATATTCTTCTATTTCCCGTTTAAGACTTATCGCTTTGTGGCGTTGGGCATAAATCGTAGCAAGTTTCTCTACTCTCAACTGATGCAGTTGATGTTCACGAGCATTGGCCGCGGCTTGTGAAGCCTTTATCTTGCTCTTTTGAGAAAAGAATGGCAACGATATGCCAATTGTAAATCCATTAAACACATCGCCCAGCTCATTGGTAAATTTATAACCCAACGACAAACCGGGATAACGGTTCATGCGAGCGGCTTGTGCCGAATACACTTCTCTTGTTGCCATAAATTGCTCATACTGTATTTCGGGGTCAAAGTCATTCAAGCGATTTACATACTCCTCTTCGCCCTTCAATTCATCGGCAGGATATGCGATCAACTTTGCTACCAATTCGGCACATTCATTGCCGCCATTCATTGCTACAAGCGAAGAATGTAACACTTGTCGCTGAATGTCTAACTGAGATAATTGGCGAGACACCGATACACATTGAATCTTAATCTTGTTGACATCTAGTATCGACACCTCACCATTTTGATAGGCTGTCTGATACTTGTCGCGCAACTGCAACATGTTTTGCTCCAACTGTTGCCACAATTTGATTTGCTCATTTATATTGACAATGTCAATTATCGCCAATTTGATTTGAAGCAATTTATCCACTTGGTTACTTTTATTGAGAAAATCAATTGCCGATTTGGTTGCATCAATGGCTTTTCCTCGCTTACCATAAATGCCGGGCCAATCAAAACTCTGCGTAACCGAAAATCCCCACTTTGTGCCGAGACCTCGATTGCTCCAATTATGTTCGTAGCCCAATTCGGGAGCCGCCAACACATTTTCGCTTTTTGCCGTTTGCACAACCGATTCATTCGCCTCTATTTGCGCTTTTAATTCGGCATTATTGCTCGCAATGGAATATAACACCTCATCAAACGATTGAGCCTTGCCAATCATTGCGATACCTATTGCAGTCATTAAAATTATCAGTCGGTTCATTTCTCTTCTCTTTTTGTAGTTAAATAATAAAGAATGGGCACAACAAACATATTAAGCACTGTAGATGACAACAAACCACCCAAAATAACAATAGCAAGCGGCGACTGTATTTCGTTGCCTGGTTCTCTGCCGCTCATCGCGATAGGAATCAAAGCCAATGCCGATGTTAATGCGGTCATAACAATAGGATTCAAGCGGTCGGCCGAACCTATAAATATACGTTCTTTTAATGACACACCTTCTGCCTTCAAATTATTATATCGCGTCATCAACAGCATACCGTTGCGAGTAGTGATACCCAACAGCGATATAAATCCGATAATTGCAGGGATATTCATTTCGCCTGATGTGAATTTCAGAATAAAAATACCGCCAATCATTGCCAACGGCATGTTAAGCAATATTATTAAAGACTGACGCATATTGCGGAATTCTTGAAACAACAGCATGAATATCAATATAAACGCACCAATTGAAGTGAGAGCCAAAGTGCGTGAAGCTTCGGCCTCGCTCTCAAATTGTCCGCCATAAGTAATATAGTAGTTGTCGGGGAGAGTGATTTCACTTTCTATTTTCTCTCTAATATCATTTACCGCACCTCTCAAATCTCGGTCTTGAACATTTGCCGAAATTACGATGCGACGATTGACATTCTCGCGATTTATAGTGCTTGGTCCTGTTGTAGAACGAATTTCGGCCACATAACTCAACGGAATTTTACCTACATTACTATCAATCATCAGATTAGAGATTTTCTCCATCGAATTGCGATGCTCGTCATCAAGGCGAACAGTCAAATCATAGGGGAGACCCTTTTCATAAACTTGCGACACAACTTCTCCGGCAAGTGTGACATTTATAAATCGGGCAAACTCGTTGACGGTAATGCCATATCGTGCAAGCATTTCACGACGAGGCTTGATGTTCAACTGCGGGCGCTCGACTTGTTGCTCAACATTTATATCCACAACACCCTCAATACCATTTATCGATGTTTTAACCTTATTGGCAAAGGTATATAATCGGTTCAAATCATCACCGAATATCTTAATCGCAATTTGAGTTTTCGCGCCCGACAACATAGCATCAATACGGTGGGAGATAGGTTGACCGATCTCAACTGTAACACCTGGCAATGTTCCAAGTTTAGAGCGAAGTTCTCTAACCACCTCGCCACGAGTGCGATTGGTTAGTTCATATGGAGCTTCTATTTCCGACGAGTTGACACCAAACGAGTGCTCGGCCAACTCAGCACGACCGGTTTTGCGTGCAACAGTCTTTACCTCCGGGATAGATAGAATCAGTTTTTCTGCCTCACGACCTATTTTATCACTCTCTTCAAGTGATATTCCGGGCAATGCCGTTACATTAATCGTAAAAGAGCCTTCGTTAAACGCGGGCAAGAAACTGCGACCAAGGGTAAAGAATAGTGCGATTGCCGATAAGAATAATCCACCGACAAAACCCAACACCATCTTCTGATGAGCAAAACCCCATTGCAAAGCCTTTGAATAAACATTTTTCAGTTTGCGCGCAGCCCATGCCTCTTTTTCCTTGCCTTCGGTCTTACTGTCATCTAACAAATAAGAACATAGCACAGGGGTAACAGTGAGCGCTACCACAGTTGAAGCCACCAATGCTACTATAAACGATATGCCCAACGGAATGAGCATACGGCCTTCTATACCGCTCAAAAAGAACAACGGCAAGAAACTCGCTACAATAATCAATGTAGAGTTCAAGATAGGCGTTCTTACTTCTTTTGATGCCTCGAAAACAACTGCCAAAGTCGAAACTCGTTTGCCGGCAGGCTTGTTTTTATTATCACGCAAGCGTTTATATACGTTTTCAACATCGACAATCGCATCATCAACAAGCGAACCGATTGCAATGGCAATACCACCAAGACTCATCGTGTTAATGGTCATGCCCATGAAATGCAATATAAACACCGCGATGATTATTGACAATGGCAATGCTACAAGCGATATAAGAGTGGTGCGAACATTCATCAAGAAAAAAAACAACACTATAATGACAAATATAGCACCTTCAATCAACGAACGCTGCAAGTTTGATATTGAATTGTCGATAAAGTCGCTTTGCTTGAATATGTCGGTAGAGATATTCACATCTGACGGCAAATTCTTTGCAATATCAGCCAAATCGGCCTCTAATCTTTCAGTCAAAGCAATAGTTCCGACTGCCGGTTGTTTTGTAACGGTCAACAGCACCGCAGGTTTGGTTTTCTCTGATGCCACACCGAGTCGAGGCAATTTATTCCCAATCTGAACATTTGCAATATCATCAATTAACACAATGCCATTTTCATCGCTTCTGACAACAGATTGGGCAATCTCCTCGGTTGATGTAGTGTTAATGTCTCCTTTTATGATATACTCGTTTCCATACTCATATAGTACACCACCCGAAGCATTATTATTCAGCAACGCGACACTGCTCATCACTTCGTCCAAAGTGATATTAAAATGACGCATGCGTTCAGGCGAAATCTGAATTTGATATTCTTTTATGTCGCCGCCAATTACCGATACTTGCGACACGCCGCCGATAGATAGCAATCGCGGACGAATAACACGGTCGGCATAAGAACGCAACTCGCTCATTGAAGTGGTTTCAGAGGTAAGGCCGACAATCAAAATTTCGCCAAGGATAGACGATTGCGGGCCGAGGGTGGGAGAGTTGACACCTTGAGGAAGAGTTTCGCTCAAATTCATCAATCGCTCGGTAACAATCTGACGGGCACGATAAACATCGGTACCCCAATCAAATTCCACCCACACAATCGAGAATCCTGTTGCCGATGATGAGCGCACACGACGAACATCAGTTGCTCCATTTACCGATGTTTCAATGGGGAATGTCACCAACTGTTCCACCTCTTCGGGAGCATAACCGGGAGCCTCGGTCATAACTACAACCGTAGGAGCATTCAAATCAGGAAATATATCCACTTCAGTGCGGGTCAGCACAAACAATCCAGCAGCAGTCAACAAGACCGATAATATCAATACTATGACCCTGTTGTTAAGTGAGAAATGTATTATCTTATTTAGCATAAGAGCCTCCTTTTCAATTAATGGTTATGGCTGTGTCCTTCGGGTACAGCACCACTCGCTTCGGCCAATTTCACGATTATAGCGCCTCGCGACACCACTTCATCTCTGCGAGTAAGTCCCGAGAGTATCTCAACCTCATTGCCATTTGAGCGGCCCAATTTGACCATTCGCTTTTCGTAACACTCTTCGTCGAGTTTAACATACACATAAAATTTGCCCTGTTGCTCTGTGATAGCATCCATTGGCAACACAATGCAATTCTGACGAGTGGCGCCAATGAGATATACTTCTACAAATGCACCGGGGACAACCGAGCCGTTGTTATTAAACGAGAAATAAACGGGTATATATCCGGGTTGAACTGTTGTAGCAAGACTTGACGATGATATCTTGCGGCCGTTCAAGTCGTTAAGACTGATAACTTCATCGGTATATGCCGCACGGAAATTGGCAGTCGATATAGTCGGCAAAAAATTATAGTATTTCTCGGGCAAATCGGCTCGCAATGTCAATGTCTCATTCCCAGAGATTACTGCGATAGGTTGGCCCATTGCCACATATTCACCATTATTTACGAGCAACTGCGTGATTACTCCCGATGATACCGCAGTAGCCTTACTACCCGATTTGTTGCCATTATAGGCTGCTTGTGCGGCTTCATAGGCCTTTTTAACCTCGTTGTATTCCTTGGCCGACACAATGCCTTCTTTATACAAAGGCTCAACTCGCTCATATTCAAGTTTTGCAGCCTCATAAGCAATGCGATTAGCCTCAATTTGGTCGCCCCCGGCCATATTTTTAGCCGAAACATTACCAATTACATGCCCAGCAGTTACCTTTTGACCAGTCACAAGACCTTTGACAAATGTAATAATACCCGCCGAAGGCGCCGATACCACACTTTGGTCACTTGGGGCTGATACGATTTGCCCCGACACCTTTATAACCTCATTGAATTCTTGGGGTTTAACCATTTGAGAATAGACACCAAAACGCTGTGCGTCAGCAGGTGTCAACACAATTTCATCAGAGGCTTCTGATGAGCCATGATGGTGGTGATGAAGCCCCAAACCATCATCTTGCGCCGAAGGAGCACAACTTGTAAAATACAATAATGCGGTTGCAATAGATGCAACTATTCGAAATATCTTGTTCATTTTACGAAAATATTATGTTACAAAAGAGAATATCGTTTCTGACACGAAACGAGTAGATAAAGTGGGAGAGAGGTATTAACACACCGGCGGTGCACGCAACGCCGCCATTGAATACACCCCGTCGGTCGACGATGTATATTCTTTTAATTCAACGATTTGCAATAATGATGCAAAGAAATCAACCGACTGTATTGATTCGCTCAATATAGCATGTAACAATAATGTCGGATATTCATCAACAGAGAAATCGGTTTGTTTAGTAGCCTGATAATCACCCAAATGAGCCGAACATTTGTCACTTGAATCACATTGATTGTCATGGCATTTGTGCTCACAATGACAACAAGCGCTATCTTCCTGATGATGAGACTCTTGACTACACAAAGCAGTTATGGCAAATACTATATTGCCCTTATCATCGTGATGATGAAATTGGATGATTGAACTGAATACAACCATCAACATCACAATAATTGATATGCCTGAAAACCACTTTTTCATTAGATATATTTATTTACGCAAAGATACAAAATAAATTGCAAAATCACAATTTAAGCACTTAAAAGTGAGAGTGTCAAGCTTATAGGCGCACAATAAACAGTTATATATAAAGACACAAACACATTTCATATCACAATTTCGATGACATCTTGGCAATTGTACAATCCAATACGAGAGTCCCGTCACCGCTTGCAGCACAAGAAGGCACTTTGATTTAGTTTGAAATAAAATAAACAACATCACAATCAATTGCACTGAATCTAAGCCAACCACAATATCTTAGACAAACGACATCAAACAACAACTTATTTGGCCTAAACCAACAAATCGCCCCAGCACACAAATTAAAAACCACATTCATCATAATGCACGTTATGTTAAGTATATTATTTATCAGCTGATATATAGTATATTATATGAGTTGAGGAACGTATTTTTCGCACATATAAGTAATAATATATACTCGACACCACGATTGAAATAGTTATAGCATGCACGAAGGTGAAAATTAACACATCGAAGGCAAATCTAAACTTATATTCCGGTTTATTAGACACCTGCGACGAATAAAATAAAAACACTTAACACTAAAAGAGATCATTGAGAAATACGAATAAGTCTATAAAACAAATAGGTATAGGTTAAAGGTATGAATACGCAATATCAGTGGGGATTTACTATTTAAGTTAGTCTAATAAGAAACTATGGTTAAGCCTAATAATAGTATTACAAAATTATCTGCTCGCAACTAAATCAGGGCTTTATTTTATGGCATGATGCTGATATTCAATTATTTATTGGCATTTTACCATAATTTTGAGTCAATATGCTGGAAAAATTTGAACATAATCGTACGACTCAACGCAAAAAACCGAAAATTTCAAAATCAACAGATTTCGACCACCGATGACTGTTCGATTTCGCAAACAGCGTAGACATTTTACCATAACATGATTTGAGATTGCCTTTGTTTCGTTTTGCAAATGTGGTATCGCAATCAATCTCCTTCACTTTTGCATATATTAAAATCGACTCCAAAAAGCGCGGTTCACAACGCAAATTCCCTATTCAAAACCGCTTCAAAAGCAAATTCTAACCATTTATCTTCATTAACATTTCATGTAAAACACTAAAACCCAGCGATTTATATTATATTTTGCTATTTACACTTTAAGATATTTGCTTTTTATCACTCCAAATGCCGGATACACACCATATCATACACACAACTAGCACAAACTCAATATTTTACACTCAAACCATATCGCTTTACTTGATATTATATTTCTCTTTTTGAAATACAGATCCCCCCACTCTACCGATACGCAAATTCCTGAATTTAATTTATTTCATTTCTAAAATTTGCATAATTCATTTTTTGTAATTACATTTGCATATCGGTAAATTTTTAAAACTAAACACATGAGTATCGTTTCTCGAATCAACCAATACCTAAAATTGAAGGGTATTACAAGTTCACAGTTCGCAGATTCTTGCGAAATACCCCGCCCTAGCGTGTCACAAATGCTGAATGGCCGCAACAAAAAAATCAGCAGCGATGTGGTAAGCCGCATACACAACACTTATCCCGACCTTAACATCTCATGGCTCATGTTTGGCGAAGGAGATATGATGATCAAATCAAATATCGAAATCTCAGAGGATCAAACTCAACAAAAAATCGAGTTCAATGGAGCAGACAACACTGTTACAGAAGACATTATGCCTAGATTGGAATTCGCCAACGATATCAACGAAACTCCATCAGAAAATTTCACAAGCGAAGCATCAGCAAGAAATCAAGAGCAATCTCAATTAATGACCCTCGTTTCGGCCTTGAAACGTGAACAAAATGCTCCTCGCACTCGAATTTCATCAAATTCCGGGTTCTCTAAAAACATCGTCAATATTATCGTAGTTTACGATGACGATTCGTGCGACCTTCTTACTCCGTCAGCCGCAAAATAATTCAAGACCGTCATGCACGGCCAATCAATCTTGATTTGACCGAACTCATAGAGCCATAATTTACCGCAACATCATAAATTATCTGCAATATCGTTGGCGTTATTTGTAGATTTGTGTAATTTTGCATTATACATAACGAATCACAATAACTGCAAAATGAAAAAGCATATAATTGATTTCGTCATCAACGAAAACAGGCACATTCACGCCATCTATTCGTTGTTGATTTTATCACCCAAATCAGGCGAAAAATTGCCCAAAATGAAACCTGGGCAATTTGTTCAGATTGCCATCGATGGCTCAAAGACCACATTCTTGCGCCGCCCTATCTCTATCAACTTTGTCGATTATGCCAACAACCAACTTTGGCTATTGGTGCGCAAAGCCGGTGACGGCACATCTCGCCTTATCGACATGAAAGCCGGCGACACATTAAATATTATACTTCCATTGGGTAACGGCTTCACTATTCCCAATAACAAAGAAGCCAAATTGCTCCTTGCCGGTGGCGGTGTTGGCATCGCCCCCATGCTTTATCTCGGACAAGTTCTCAAAGAAAACGGTTTTGCGCCCCAATTCTTAATTGGCGCACGCTCTGCAAGTGACCTATTAGAACTGGAACAACTCAAATCCATCGGCGAGGTTCACATCTCCACCGAAGATGGATCTATGGGCGAAAAAGGGCTCGTCACCACCAATAGCGTCCTCAAAAACGATGTCGATTTAATTTACTGCTGCGGACCTGCCCCCATGATGAAGGCAGTGGCAAAAGTTGCCAAAGAAATCAATGCCGATTGTGAGGTTTCTCTTGAAAACATGATGGCTTGCGGCGTTGGTGCATGCTTGTGCTGCGTTGAAAACACTGTGAAAGGTAATGTGTGTGTATGCACAGAAGGTCCTGTATTTAACATCAATCAATTGACATGGTAAACTTAAATGTAAACATAGGCAAACTCGCCCTCAAAAACCCAGTTTTGACAGCATCAGGAACATTTGGTTATGGCGAGGAATTTAGCGATTTCATCGATTTGAATCGTCTTGGCGGCTTTATCGTTAAAGGAACTACTATCAACCATCGCGAAGGCAACCCTTACCCCCGAATGGTCGAAACGCCTTCGGGCATGCTCAATGCGGTGGGCTTACAAAACAAAGGCGTTGATTACTTTATTGACCAAATTTACCCACGCATCAAAGATGTTGATTCTCAAATTGTGGTTAATGTTTCGGGCGCAAGCATTGACGATTATGTTGCTGTGTGCGAAAAACTCGCTCCCCTTGATAAAATCAATGCTATTGAGGTAAACATTTCATGCCCCAATGTAAAACAAGGCGGTATGGCTTTTGGAACAAATGCTGCCGGTGCTGCACAAGTTACAAAAGCGGTTAGAGAAGCATTCCCAAAAACATTGATTGTCAAACTCTCGCCCAATGTTACAGACATTACAGAAATCGCACGCGCTGTTGAAGCCGAAGGAGCCGACTCTGTATCGTTGATTAACACATTGCTCGGCATGGCTATCGATGTTGAACGCCGCAAACCTTATCTCTCAACAATCACAGGCGGTCTGTCAGGCGCAGCAGTTCGCCCAGTTGCAGTGAGAATGGTGTGGCAAGTAGCAAAGGCTGTCAACATCCCCGTAATCGGCTTGGGTGGCATTATGAACGGCCGCGATGCTATCGAATTTATGCTCGCAGGTGCTACGGCTATTGAGGTGGGCACTGCAAACTTCATCGACCCAACCGTTACAGTTAAAATCGTTGACTACATGAACGAATACTGCGAACGCCACGGCATCAAAGACATCAACGAAATCATCGGACAAATTTAATCACAACCCTCATACTGAAACGACAAACGCTACCAAATAGGGCAGCGTTTGTCGTTTATTTTTCTATCTAAAATTCAAGAGATAGTGCCGTCACTGTGAAATTTCACAACCAATTTTTGCTCGCTTGCGCCATCACTATATGGGACTAACCATTGAGCAAATTCGGACATTGAACTGCGAGTGCAAAATTCGCTTTTGACCAGGGCCATATCTATACCGGCATCACACACAGCAACAACACCCGACACAAATTCGGTAGAGGCCATTTCATGCATAAACGGTTCCACTTGATATCCTCCATCTGAGTCTAATCCAAGTATTGAGTTGGTATATACACGGCCATTGCACACCACATAGTGAGCCAGCACTCTCCTATTTTTTTGCATCTTTCTTTCGACCGTATCTAAACTTTCGCTGATTGTAACGACGCAGATATTTATCCTCGCTAAATCGAGACCTTACCAACGAAATACTATCAATATAAACTCGCTCTTTATCGGTCAAGTTAATATGAGCCACACCATAAACCCTTGATGCTGTTTTTGATGAATCGGTATAAAGCACCAATTCCTGCCAGCCTTCTTTGGGCTTTGAGGCATTTACATATTCCGAAGAACCATCGGCATAATCAACTGCGAGAGTCCACAACAAAGGCGAATTTCCGCTAATGCGTTTCATGCGCCATTCATACACATCCCCTTTTTCCCAGTTCTCATCACGGTCAATAGTAAACGACACATAATTGTTTACCATATCTTTGCCTAATTGGCGATATCTCACGCCCGACCAAGCATCGGCCGAGTCGCCTGCAACAGCAAGTTGAGCACCATCTTCAACCTTGACATTAGCCTGTCGGTCTTCAAGAATTTCTATCACTCTATCATAAACCTCAATGTAATCCTCGACATTATGACCATACCACTCAAATGATGTATCAAGCAGTTGGGCCGTTACATTGTGTTTATGTAAAATCGATTGTTTGAGTTCCTTTTTCAACGAATCGCTTTTATACTCATTGCGATTGGCGTCTATCAAACTTTCGCCAATGTGCACATCAGCCAACAACCGAGCCATTTTTTCGTGCGAGAGAACATGGTCGGGAGTTGAATTGCATGCAGCAAACAACACCATAAATACGATTAATATGCCTAAAATCTTGCGCATATATTACTCGTTGCTTGACGAATCTACTACTTTTGACTTATGAGTTGTTGTCAAACTTTTTGAATAGAACAAAATAAGTGACAGCATACCCACAGTGATAGCAGCATCGGCAAGGTTAAAAATAGGTTGGAAGAAAAGGAAGTAGTCTCCACCTATAAATGGCACCCAATCAGGCCAATAGAAACTAAACAGCGGGAAATAGAACATATCGACCACACGGCCATAGAGCAACGGTGCATAACCGCCACCATCGGGCATAAATGTTGCAACTTCGGGCGGAATGGGATTATTAAATATCACACCATAGAACAAGCAATCGAGAATATTACCCGCCGCACCGGCAGCTACCAATGACCAACAAGCCACATATCCTTTCTTGATATATGGTTTTGACTTAATGCGGCATATATAATATATGAGAGCGGCAACGGCAACTATGCGAAACACGGTCAAAAACAATTTGCTTCCGACCTCCATTCCAAATGCCATACCGTTATTCTCAATAAAATAGAGTTTGAACCAATCGGTAATATGCACACATTCTCCGAGGTAAAAATTTGTTTTTACCCAGATTTTCAGTAATTGGTCTAAAAAGAGTATCCCCAATATAATTATCAGGGATAACTTTCCTTTTGTAAGTCTCATCGTGAGGCTATTGGTTTATTTTTGCGTCAATACTCAATGTAGCGTGAGGCACTGCGCGAAGTCGCTCTTTCGGGATGAGCTTTCCTGTCACACGACACACTCCATAGGTTTTATTCTCAATGCGAATCAACGCATTTTTCAAGTGTTGAATAAATTTCATTTGGCGTTGTGCGAGTTGACCAGCTTCTTCCTTGCCAAGCGTACTTGCACCCTCTTCAAGCACTTTGAATGTAGGTGCAGTATCGCTGATGTCGTTACCGTCAGCCATGATGCTTGATTTGAGCAAATCATAGTCGGCTTGGGCTTTTTCGAGTTTTTGAAGAATCAATTCTTTGAATTCTTGCAACTCCTCATCGCTATATCTTAAATTTTCACTCATTTTCTATTATTATTTCATGGTTATTTATTCAATGTAATTGACACATCAACTTTTACACCGTCAAGGTCAAGAGTTTCAACTTCTTCTGTCACTGCATCGGCAATTGTCAAAGAAGCTGCAAGCACTTGGCGTGAGATATAATCGTTAAACGCTTTTACCGCATTGTCGGTTTCGGCATTTGCAGCAAAAACAACATTGATTTTGTCTGTGATGTCATAATCGCGACCTTTGCGAATGTTTTGAATGCGGTTCACGATTTCACGGGCAATGCCTTCTTGTTTCAATTCTTCGGTGATTGTAACATCAAGAGCGATTGTCAAGTTACCCTCGTTAGCAACGAGCCAGCCGGGGATATCTTCTGAAATCACTTCAACATCACACAACTCGATTGTTGATGCAACGCCTTCAACATCTAGCACTACCGAGCCGTTCTTTTCAAGAGAAGCAATTTCGGCTTGGCTCATTGATGTGATTGCAGCGGCAACAGTCTTCATTGACTTACCAAACTTCGGGCCGAGTTTCTTGAAATCGGGTTTAACGCGTTTAACCAACACGCCTTCTTCGTTACCAACAAACTTGAAGTTCTTAACATTCACCTCGTTGAGGATCAATTCGCTCATTGCTTCAACTGCTTGACGCTGTTCATCATCAACAACAGGAATCATCAAAGTTGACAATGGTTGACGCACCTTGATGTTAACCTTGCGACGCAATGCCAATACCATTGATGTGATGTCTTGGGCAATCTTCATGCGTTGTTCGAGCACTTTGTCGATTGCCGATTCATCAACTTCGGGGAACAATGCCAAGTGTACTGATGTTTCTTCGCCACGGGCAACAGATGTCAAGTCCATATACAACTTGTCAGCGATAAATGGTGACACAGGTGCCATGAGCATTACCACAGTTTCAAGGCAAGTGTAAAGAGTTTGATATGCCGAGAGTTTGTCCTCGTTCATCTCACCACCCCAGAAACGCTTGCGGTTAAGGCGAACATACCAGTTACTCAAATTATCATTCACAAAGTCATTGATTGCACGAGCCGCTTTTGTGGGTTCATAATCAGCAAATGCGCTGTCAACTTCTTTGATAAGAGTGTTAAGCAACGAAATTACCCAACGGTCAATTTCGGGACGCTTTTCAACAGGGATTTGAGGTTGGCTGTTGTCAAAACCGTCAACATTTGCATACAATGCAAAGAATGAATATGTATTATAAAGAGTTGCAAACAATTTGCGGCTTGCCTCTTGAACACCTGCAGGGTCAAACTTCAAGTTATCCCAAGGTGAAGAGTTGGCAATCATGTACCAACGCAAGGGGTCAGAGCCATATTTTTCGATTGCTTCAAAAGGATTAACGGCATTGCCCAAACGTTTTGACATCTTGTTACCGTCTTTATCAAGCACCAAACCGTTTGAAATAACGGCTTTGTATGACACTGAGTCAAACACCATTGTAGCAATCGCATGCAATGTGAAGAACCAACCACGAGTTTGGTCAACACCCTCTGCGATAAAGTCAGCAGGATAGAGTTCGCCCGAATCAAGACCCTCCTTGTTTTCAAAAGGATAGTGTAATTGCGCATAAGGCATTGAGCCAGAGTCAAACCACACATCAATCAAGTCTAGTTCGCGACGCATAGGCTTGCCCGATGCCGATACGAGAACGATATCGTCAACATAAGGACGGTGCAAGTCAATCTTATCATAGTTAGCCGCGCTGTAATCACCAGGCACGAAACCGCGTTCCTTATAGGGGTTGGCAGTCATCACACCGGCAGCAACAGCCTTTTCGATTTCATTATATAATAATTCTACACTATCAATACACAATTCTTCCTTGCCGTCTTCTGTGCGCCAAATGGGAAGAGGAGTTCCCCAATAGCGGCTACGAGACAAGTTCCAATCTTGGAGGTTTTCGAGCCACTTGCCAAAACGGCCAGTACCTGTTGATTGAGGTTTCCATTTGATAGTTTCGTTAAGTTCCATCATGCGCTCACGAGCAGCAGTTGTGCGAACAAACCAACTGTCGAGAGGATAATAAAGTACAGGTTTATCTGTACGCCAGCAGTGAGGATAGTTGTGAACATGCTTTTCGATTTTGAATGCGCTACCCTCTTGCTTCATTTCCATACAGATAATAACATTCAAGTCTTCGGCCTTCATTGCTGCAGCCTCATCATATTTGCCGCCGGGGTTAAACTCGGGAGCATAAGCATTTTTCACATAGTCGCCAGCGTGATTTGAATATGCTTCAACATTTACACATGCAGCAACAAACTCATCGGCACACTCGTCAACAGTGTAGTATTTACCAGTGAGGTCAACCATAGGACGAGTTTCACCTTTCTTGTTAATCATAAACAAAGAAGGGATACCAGCGGCTTTTGCAACCTTGGCGTCATCAGCACCAAATGTGGGAGCAATGTGAACGATACCTGTACCGTCTTCGGTAGTTACATAATCACCGGGGATTACGCGGAATGCTTTTTCTGAGAGTTCAACAAACTTGTCGTTACCCACAGCAAAACATTTATCGGCATTTGCAGCAGCATATTCTTTTACAAATGCAGCCGCATTGTCATCTACTTTTTCGAGAGGTTTCACCCAAGGCATCAACTGCTTGTAGCCCATGCCTACGAGGTCAGAACCTACATACTCGGCAACGATGCGATAAGGCACCACTTTGTCTCCTTGGTTGTATTCTTCCATGGGGAGTTCAGCGCCTTCGGCCTTGAAGTAAGACTTAACCAAGTCCTTGGCCATCACTACCGAAATTTTTTCAGCGTTATAAGGATTGTATGTTTGAACGCACACATACTCAATCTTGGGGCCTACACACAACGCTGTGTTTGAAGGCAAGGTCCAAGGTGTAGTTGTCCACGCAACAAAGCAGGGACGTCCCCATTGCTTCATTTCTTCGCGAGGATTGGTCATTTCAAACAACGCAGTCACAGTAGTATCTTTAACATCACGATAACAACCGGGTTGGTTCAACTCGTGTGTACTCAAACCTGTACCAGCACCGGGCGAATAAGGTTGAATTGTATAACCTTTATAGAGATAGCCTTTGTCATAGAGTTGACGCAACAACCACCAAACTGATTCGATGTAGCGATTATCGTATGTGATATAGGGGTTATCCATATCCACCCAATAACCCATTGAGTTGGTCAATGTCTCCCACTCGCGAGTGTATTTCATAACCTCACGACGACAAGAAGCATTATACTCGTCAACAGAGATTTTTTTACCGATATCTTCTTTTGTGATACCCAACGCCTTTTCAACGCCAAGTTCAACGGGCAAACCGTGAGTGTCCCATCCAGCTTTACGCTTAACATGGAAGCCCTTCATAGTTTTGTAACGGCAGAAGATATCTTTGATTGTACGAGCCATTACGTGGTGGATACCAGGCATACCGTTTGCCGAAGGCGGACCTTCGTAAAATACGAATGAGGGATTACCCTCACGCACTTTCATACTTTGCTCAAAGAGTTTTTCCTGGTTCCAACGGTCCAATACTTCCTTATTAATGTCCGAAAGATTGAACTTATTATATTCATTAAATTTCTTTTTCATTGCGCAATGATACTATTATACAAAATTTTCTGCAAAGGTAGTGCAATTTGACCGAAAAGGCAAGAATTAAACAAGTTAATTAAAGCATTCAGGCTCACTTTTCGGCTCTTGCAAGACCTTTTTTAACAACAAAATGGAGACTGATATGTCCCATCAGACAATCAGCCTCCACTTCTGTTAAAATTTCCCAATATCCTATTTCAATTTTCCGCCTTTAGCGCCTTTGATGCCGCCACCGCCAAGAGAGAAAATGTTTTGGTCATAAGAGACTGTTTTCAATCCGCTTTCGCGCTTGCGTTTGAGAGCGAGTTGCACCAAACGGTCCATCAATTCATCAAATGGAATACCTGTTGCTTCCCACAAATAGAATGACAATGAGCCGGGAATGGTGTTGATTTCATTCACATATATATTGCGAGTTTCACGGTCAATAATGACATCTACACGACTCACTCCATGACACGACAACACGCGGAATGTCTCGCATGCGAGGTACTGAATGCGCTTTGTTTCTTCATCGGGCAATTCGGCAGGGATGCGCTTTTGAGCGGCTTGCATACCTTTTGCCCCTTTTGTGCCACCCATATACTTATCTTCATAAGAGAGGATTTCGCCACTCTTGATGGGTTCTTCACACACCGAAGGTTGATACTCGTCACAATCGCCAAGAACCGAGCAGTTGATCTCTTGCAACTGTTCAACCATATGTTCTACAATGATGCGAGTCGAATACTTTTCGGCTTCGTTCACCTTTTCTATCAACTGCGCACGGTCAACAGCGCGACCAATACCCACACTTGAACCGAGGTTGGCGGGTTTTACAATCACAGGATAGCCCAATTTATCTTCAATGCGAGTAATCAAGTCATTGCGTTGTGAGAACCATTGCTTGTCGGTAAACCACACATAATCAACAACGGGAACATCACATGCTTGAAGAATCATCTTCATTGTGATTTTGTCCATACCGTTTGCCGACGAAAGAGTGTTACATCCCGCAAAAGGAATACCTGTTGACTCCAACACACCTTCAAAAATGCCGTCTTCACCATTTGAGCCATGGAGCACGGGAATCACAACATCAAGGCGTGTCAAAACATCAGAACCAAACAAAGGTTTCTTTGCTTTATAGAGGTTATAATCGTCAAAAATGGGTTTCATATAAACCTCAACACACTGTTTGAGCATGGCATTGATATCGCGATAATTTGCCACCTCAAACAAAGCCTGACCTGTGTACCAACGGCCTTGCTTTGTGATATATATAGGTGTTACATCATACTTGTCACGGTTGATGGCATGCATTGCTTGCGATGCCGAAATCACCGAAATCTCATGTTCGGTAGAGCGTCCTCCAAAGAAGACTCCAATGTTGGTTTTCATTATATCTTGTTGTTTTAGTTTGTTCTGATTACTTGAATGTGTCGGGCAAATCGTTTTCATACAACACGGTATCACCCGCTTTCACTATTGTAGAAAGCACTTGTTGAGCCTCATTAAATGATGCCACAGGCTTGATTTGCTCTCTTGCCATTCCGCCTTCAACCACACCTGCCACCAAGGCCTCGCGGTTGTATTCGCCTACGATAATGGCAACATCGGCACATTGTGCTATCTTGCGACCGAGCGACTCGTTGAGTTCATATTGTTTTTCGCCAAGTTCAATCATACCGGGAGTTATCACAATGCGTTGACCACGGTTAAATCTCGCGAGAACATCCATTGCCATGTGCGAGCCGGTTGGATTTGAGTTAAACGCATCATCAATAATCGTTACGCCGCCTGCTGTGCGTTTTAAGTTGAGGCGATGTTCTACCTGCTCTATTTTCTCTACCGCATAGCGAATTTTTTCTTCGGGAACTTCAAGGCGCAATGCGATAATCACAGCCGCAATAAGGTTAGAGATATTGCACTCTCCAACCAATCGGGTGTGCAATGCCAATTCACGACCATTGCCGACAACGGTAAACGATGTGCCTGTTTCATCATAGACAATATCTTTGGCTGTATATGATGCGTTTTTGGTTGCATTTACCGCATAACGCTGACATTCAACATTTTCAACTTCACGGTTGGCTACATATTCAAAGTCGTCATTAACAACTGCCAATCCGTTGGCAGGCAAAGCATCAATAAGCTCAAACTTTGTACTTTGCACATTTTCAATAGACTTGAACGACTCCAAATGTTGTTCGCCAACAGCGGTCACAATACCCATTGACGGATGCACCAAATCGCAAATTTCCTTGATATCTCCCTTTTGCTTTGCACCCATCTCTACGATAAACACTTGATTGTATGGTTTGAGATATTCACGAATTGTGCGTATCACGCCAAGAGTTGTGTTATAACTGCCGGGGGTCATCAACACATCATATTTTTCGCTCAAAATACGGTGTAAATAATGCTTTGTGCTTGTTTTGCCATAACTGCCTGTAATACCGACAATTTTAAGTCCAGGCATTTGCGACAATATGTATGCCGCTTCGTTATAGAATTTCTTGTTAATTGCTTTTTCGACAGGCGCGAGCAATGTATTGGCTGCAAGCACCACGACATGTGAGCCAACATACAACACAAGCATTCCAACTGACTCAACAAACAGCATGTGTTCAAACGACACTCGGCTTGCATACCATCCCAATGCGCCCAACCCCAGTACAGTCAGACCAAGCATTACCGAGAATATGCGCCACACGCGTTTTGTAAACACAAGCGGCTTCTTATATTTGGCAGTGAACAATTTGCCAAAACCGATGGCCGAAAGCAACAATATGAGATATACCGACAATTTGGCCGGAATAACCGATATCAATGACACAAACATCACCATCATTGCAAAAATGCGAATAAACGATGTGGTGTCACCACTTGCACGCAACCAACGCATGTAGCGCTCATTGCGATATGAATTTTGTTGCAACATCATCAAAGCACGCTTATATTCATAAAACAAATGCATGAAAGCGAGCAATGCAGTAACAAACATTATACCAGACAAAATGCTCATAATCAACTTTTTAAGAAACTTCTAAGCACTGCGGCAAATTGCAGCGGATTATCCAAAAAACTATAATGACCGCAACCAGGGAACGACACCAAGCCGGCATTTGGAATAAGGCGTTCCATTATTTTGGCGTCAGACAATGGTGTTGCAGTGTCATTTTCACCCCAAACGAGCAATGTCGGAGCCTTGATTTGAGGCATACAATGTTTCAAATCTTCATTCACAACCTTACTCAAAATGCTGCGCATCATAGGCGAAGCATTATTATAGTCACTTGAACCTCGTTTGGCTCGCATAGCATCAATTCGCTTTTGCGCACCTTCTTTTCCCAATATCAATGGCAACAGTTTTTTTGCCAACTTAAATGAATACACCTTCAAGTAGTATTTCAATTTACGGCGAGGTTTAACACCCGCGGCATCAACAAGAATCAGTTTAGCCACCTTGTTGCGCGAAGCATACAATATACCCACTCTGCCACCAAATGAATGGCCCAACAATACAGGATTTTCAATTTGCTCGTCTTTAACCAACTGCTCAATCATCTGCGTGTACATTTCAACACCCCACACCTCTGACGGCTCTTGCGATTCGCCAAAACCGGGAAAATCGACATTATACACCTTATGAGTCTCTGCCGCAACCTCCTCTACACTTGCAAGAGTGGTAGCATTACAGCCCCAACCGTGCATAAGAATTATGGGCGAGCCCTCTCCTTGCACAGTATAATGAATTTTCAATCCTGAAATTATTGTATTCTTTTCCATTATTGCGGTTTCTGACTACAAAGTTAATTATAATGACTGGGATTACAAAGCCTGTTTTACCCTTTTATTGCAACATTTTGACAAAAAATTACCTACTATGCAATATCACCGCATCGGGACTATCAATCACTGAATTAGCAAAACAATCTAAAAAACGGCCAAATATGTAACATCAAAAAAACGCCTGCCACTATCACGGCAAGCGTTCATATTATTTTGTTTATAAATTCTAAAATTGGAAATAGATAAACGGAGCCACATCGGCACTCATAAACTCGATAACCAGCTGCACAACTATCACAAATATTACAAACTTAACCCACAGGCGGGTTTTAACAAAGATTTCGCCCATTTTGTCAAACCAACGACGAGGCATGGTATGTGTCAAAATGATGAACAACATCATCAAGCACCATGTCGACCTCACCTCAACAAACTGCACAAAATATGCTGCATTAAAGTTGGTAAAGATATTTTTCACAATAAGCCATGAGTCGGTCCAGTTTTCTGCGCGGAAAAACACCCACAAAAACGACACAAACATCATTGTTACCGTCCATGAAACGGCCTTTACTGGAAATGTGTTGGGAATCTTATCAAGGCATGGCTTTGTTGCCTTATGCACCGCCAATCCGGCACCATGCATTGCTCCCCAGAAAACAAACTTCCACGCAGCACCATGCCACAAACCGCCGATAAGCATTGTCAAGAAGTTATTAAGATATGTTCGTGCCACCCCTTTGCGGTTACCTCCCAAAGGAATGTAAACATAGTCGCGCAACCATGACGACAACGAGATGTGCCAACGACGCCAAAACTCGGTCAAGTTCTTTGACTTATAGGGAAAATCAAAGTTTGCACAAAGTTTGAAACCCATTATCATAGCAATACCTATAGCCATGTCAGAGTAACCCGAGAAGTCACAATAAATCTGCATTGTGTAGCCAATCACACCCATTAGAGTTTCAACACCGGTGTAACCCGTCGGACTTTGGAAAATGAGGTCGTTATACTGCGAAATATAATCGGCAACGAGTGCTTTTTTCACGATACCTATTAATATAAGCCAAAAGCCCATATAAATTTCTTTGCGTTTAGGCTCTTGATTTTGTCTGATTTGCGGCAAAAAGTAATCGGCACGAACAATCGGGCCAGCAACCAATGCAGGGAAAAACGACAAAAAAAACATATATTCGAGCCATGTGCGCGTTGGCTCTACACGGCCTTTATATACATCTACAATATAACTGATAGATTGGAATGTGTAGAACGATATACCAACAGGCAAAATAATATCCATAGGTTGGAAATTTCCGCCCGTGATTGCACTCCAATTCGCACCAAAGAAATTGGCATATTTGAAATAGCCCAAAATGCTCAACGAGGCCACAATCGACGCAGTCACACATAGTTTGCGATGTAATTGTGATTGGAGCTTCACCATCACTCTCGACAAAGTCCAATCGAGCAACGATGTTCCCACCAACAGCAAGAAGAACATTCCGCTTGACTTATAATAGAAGTACAAACTGAATGCTACCACAAACACAAGCATTTGCCAAAAACGCTTTTTAAGTGCAGCATATATGGGAAGGAATATGATAAACAGTAGCCAGAACAAGCCACTTGAAAATATCATGGGCGCTTTGGGGTCATAAGACAACAACTCCCCTATATTTCTTAGAATGTCTTGTAACATACCCTTCTTACTTTACTTTTGAGGTTGCAACACTTCGGTTCTGATAGGACGAGCCGTGCTTACTGTGGGCAAATTCATCTTAATAGGGAACCTGCTGTTTTGAGGCATCCAACGAGCCACACTATCCATCCACAGTATAGCTGAACTGCGTGTGGGATGTGCGCCATCTTTTGCGCGGTCAAAATGCATTCCATTTGACACGAAGAAACAACCTTCGGGTACTTTTGACTGAATCAATTCATTGATACCGGTATCGGGTTTCCAGTTGGGAGGGCCAATCCACACATATGGGATATTGCCCATTTGTTTCAACATTCTATCCACATATTTACCGTGTCGCTCAATCACATTCTTATAGAACAGTTCGTTAGCACCCAAGCAGATGAATATGTAATCGGGATTATATTTTTTGATAAAATGAGTCAAGGTATCACATCCGCCCCACACATCGGTGCGCGAGCTATACCAAATTACTGTGTGCATCTTATGACCGTTTTGTTTGGCGTATGCGGCCAATCGGGGCGACAAACCTTCAAGCATAGAGTCACCGATAAACAAAATGTGCTTTGAGGCAGTATCCAAAGGCTGCGGGAAAGTGAATTCAGGGACAATAGTATCTTCTTCCACGACCTTATCAGGCACATGAGTCAACCGATCATACATTCCCGATGATTTCAACTCCATGCCCAATATATTTATCGTATCAAAATACGATGCCACAAAAAAAAGCAACAGCGATACTGACAATATCGCCAATAAACCTTTATATCCTTTTTTCATTAAAATTATTATTTAGTGCATGTTTTCATTAGGATGCCAAAATTACAAAAAATATTTGATTTAATCAGATATTTTCGCTATCTTTACATAACTAAAATCAAATATCAACTCTCATTCCACATTTTAATATAACTATGAGCACCACAATCTTATCTATTGTCGTTTTAGCATGCTTTATCATCATTGCGATATTGGTTCGCAACATCATCTCGGCCAAATCGCGCATCACATCTTTATCAATCGACAACGCAGCATCGGTCACTCGCGCCGACGAGACATCTCGCCAACTCGCAACTGCCAACGCCGAAATTCAGCAACTACGTTCCAAGCTTCAACAAAGTGACATCGAGACAAGCCGTCTCAACGAAAACCTGCGCTTTGTAGAGCAAGAAAAACAACGTTTGGCACAAGAGTCGGAACTTCGTTTCAAAAATCTCGCAAACGAAATACTCACAGCCAATTCGCGCACATTCAAAGAGGAAAACGAAACCCGACTCGCCGAAATTCTCACTCCCCTACGCGAAAACATTGAGCAATTTCGCAAAGCCGTAACCGATACATATACCGAAGAGGCCCGCCAACGCTTTTCGCTTGAAGAGCGCATTAAGGAACTCATATCGCTAAACCAATCTATCGGCAAAGAAGCCAAAGACCTCACATCAGCCCTCAAAGGCAACTCAAAAGTACAGGGTGATTGGGGCGAAATGATACTTGAAGGTATCCTTAAAAAATCGGGGTTGCAAGAAGGACACGAATACACCGTTCAACAAACCACCGACGAAACCGGACGCGTTCTCCGCAACGAATCGGGCAATATGCTGCGCCCCGACATCGTGGTCAACTACCCCAACGGCCGCCACATCGTCATTGACTCAAAAGTATCGTTGAACGCCTATGTCAACTATATCAACAGCGAAGACCCCGATAAGCAAAACGAATATGCTCAACAACACCTCGCATCTGTGAAAAAGCATATTGCCGAACTGAAAACTAAAAGATATCAAGATTACATCGACGACGGCAAAACTGACTTCGTGATGATGTTTATACCCAACGAAGCCGCCTATATTACAGCCATGCAACTTGACCGAGACTTGTGGCAAACTGCCTATGACCAACGAGTTCTCATTGTCTCTCCCACCCAACTCATTTCGGCCTTGCGACTTGTGGCACAGTTGTGGAGTCACGACCGCCAAACCCAAAATGCACTTGACATAGCCAATGCCGGCGGACGAATGTATGACAAACTTGTAGGGTTTGTTGAAGACATGATGAAAATCAAAAAATCGCTCAACCAATCTCTTGACTCATACAACTCTGCGATGAACAAGCTTTCGGATGGACGTGGCAACCTCATCTCACAAGCCGAAAAAATGCGCGACCTCGGAGCCAAAGCATCCAAGCAACTCCCCAAAAACAACGACTAACATGTAATTGACAAAACTTTTCCTTTATTCACTAAATGGTGGTACATTTTTGTATCACCATTTATTTTCACTAAATTTGCGTCATCAATAACACAATTTAACAGTATGATTTCGAAAACTTATAACAAAACATACAAATATTGCCTTGAAATAGTCTCAAAGCCTATATACACACAATTATTCGTCCTAAATTTAGTTGCAAACAGTTTGGCTTTAACGTATTTTAATGGCCCATTTGTATATTTGTGTTTTACACTATTGGCTGCAATTATCGCATTTGCATCTACAGCGATTATACATTTCACCCATATACGATGGCTGCAAATAATCATTCAAACCATTTTATTAATTTCAATCAACTCATTAATCATTACTGACATTTTCTTGCTAAAAGAATTTAATTTGATATTTGGGGAAGATATTATTAATATAATTGCCGATACAAATCCAATCGAAGCATCTAATTTCGCTACAACATACCTCAGCATTGGCAACATTGCATTCATTATATTTATAACAGCTATACTCAATCTTGTTGCTTATTATTTGCCTAAACTCATCTTAAGAATTAAAAGAAACTTTATTTTTAACACCTATATCATATTGTGCTATTCTTCTTTGTTGTTATGCGGATATACTATTTACAACCGAAAAGTTTACGGTACCGGTTTAGGCGTTCCTCAATATGCGTCAGCATTCAGATATGCCCATAGTGCACTATTATATCAAAATAGGTTCAATGATATAATTCACTTACGCAACGTTTGTGAAAACATATCTGCTTCAACCACTGCCAAAGATGATCGAATTATCGTTTTAGTGATAGGCGAATCTCACAGCAAATTCCATTCATCAATTTATGGCTACAACCTACCGACCAATCCGTTGCTCAACAAATTAAAAAACAATGGGGAATTGCATGTTTTCAACAATGCTATAACCCCATATAATGCAACCCATGCTACATTAAAATCAGTTTTTTCGACAAACGAATTTGCTTCTTCACCACTATTTCCCTGCATATTCAAAAAAGCAGGCTATAATACACACATCTACGAAAATCAATATTTATTAGGAAAATCCTCTAATTTTTTGACCGATAAATCTCTGTCTGATTTAATGTTTACCACACGTAAAGACTTCAATTATGTGTTAGACGAGGTATTAGTTGACTCCATTCAGCCAATCAATGGTCCCGCTTTGTACATTTTACACTTACAAGGACAACACTATATCTATAAAAATCGTTACCCAAATTCATTCACTCAATTCTCATCATCCGATTATGACACAAACAGATGGTCTGAATCACAACGAGAGATAATAGCACACTACGACAATGCAACATTATATAACGACTATGTACTAAATACCTTAATAAATAAATTCCAAAACTTAAACAGTTGCATTGTATATTTCCCCGATCATGGCGAAGAGATTTATGAGGTCCGAGATTATATGGGACACGGAGACTATAACGGAGACAAAGAGGCTTTAAACCATCAAGTCCAAATCCCATTTTTCATTTGGGTTTCTAATGATTTCAAGGCCCAAAATCCCAACATATACAACAACATTATCACAAGATATGACACCCCTATAACATCAAAAAACATTTCTCATTTATTAATGGGTTTAGCCGAAATCAAATGCACGTCATATAACCCCAAAAAGGATTTCTTAAACAATGAATATGATTCGATTTCACATCGATACACCTTAAAAAGTATAGATTATGACTCACAATTAAGGTAATTTACACGTCTTTCATATAGACAAAAGCGAGTGGCCTCAATCGAGACCACTCGCTTTGTTATTGACAATTTGATATGTATTACCAAATAATTACTCGTTCTTCAACGGGACGATACATTGCATCTCCTTCTTTTACGCCAAATGCTTGCATAAACTCTTCGATGTTACGCAATGTTGCGTTTACACGCCAACGGCCCAATGAGTGGGGGTCGGTTTTTGTACGTGAAAGAATTTCTTCATCGCGGATATTGGCAGCCCAAACATTAGCATAAGCCAAGTAGAAACGTTGAGCAGGTGTAAATCCGTCAATGTCTCCTACGGGAGTTTCTTTAAGCGAGTTTTGATATGCTGTATAGGCTACACGCAAACCACCTTGGTCGGCAATGTTTTCGCCAAGAGTAAAGCGACCATTTGCATGAGTATCGCCAAGAACAACCACGCTATCAAATTGAGCGACAAGCACATCAGCTAGAGCGTTAAATGCAACTGCATCTTCTTCGGCCCACCAATTACGCAAGTTACCGTCTTTGTCAAACTGACGGCCTTGGTCGTCAAAACCGTGAGTCATTTCGTGACCGATAACCACCCCGATTGCACCATAGTTGAGAGCATCGTCGGCTTCGGGATCAAAGAATGGTGCTTGCAATATACCTGCGGGGAAACAGATTTCATTGCTCAACGGACTGTAATAAGCATTTACAGTTTGGGGAGGCATATACCAACGAGTTTTGTCAACAGGTTTGCCATAGTCGGCAAGCGAGTAGTCGGCATTAAACTGAATTGCAGCCTGCACATTTTCCCAATACGATTTAGAGGGGTCTACATCAAGGCCTGAATAGTCGCGCCATTTGTCGGGAAAACCGATTTTTACTGTAAATGTAGCGAGTTTTTCGTGTGCTTGTGCCTTTGTTGAGTCACTCATCCAAGGAAGAGCATCAATGTGCTGACCGAGTGCCTCTGTGAGGTTTTCAACCAAACGAAGCATCTTGTCTTTTGACGATTGGGGGAAGTGTTTTTCCACATAAAGTTGACCAACCGCTTCACCAAGCATGCCATTAGGAATTGCCAATGCGCGTTTCCAACGGGGTTGCAACTGCTGAACGCCCGAAATAGCTTTTGAAAGTTCAAATTTGGCGTTAATGAAATCATCGCTCAAATAGTTTGCAGCCGATGTGATGTAACCGACAGTGATATAGTCGTGAAGAGCTTGCATATCGGCTTTGCCCATGATTTCGTTTACAGCAGCAAGAGATTTGGGCTGACCGATAATCACAGTTTCAATAGAGTCGATGCCTTGTTTTGCAAAATAGCGACGTAAATCAACATTGGGATAATCTATTGCCATTTGAGTGATGGTCATAGGATTGTAACTTGCAACAGGGTCACGGAGTTCTTCGCGCGACATAGCAGCCTTTGCAAGTTGTGTTTCAATAGCCATCACATTGTCAACCACGCGTTGTTGAGCGGCTTCATCATAACCGACAAGACCGGTAACTGTTTTAATAAATGTTTTGTAAGCATCGCGAATAGCAACAGTGTTTTCGCTATCTTCAAGATAGTAGTCACGATCGCCCAATCCGAGGCCACCTTGTTGCCAATACATTGTATTCATCTCTGAATTCATCATATCGGCATCAACACCTGTGCCAAAAAAAGCACCAACACCAACCATTGTAGCCATCAAGTCAATTACCTCTTCACGAGTAGCCGCATTGATTGCCGCGAGGTCTTTCTTGATCGGCTCTGCGCCTTGGGCGTTAAGAGCCACGCTATCCATGCCGAGCGCATACAAATCGGCAATCTGTTGTGCTACCGAACCTTTGGCTGCATTAGCCGCATCAAGACCGGTTACGAGCGCTTTTACCTGCTCGCGAGTGTTTTCGGCTAATTGGTCAAATGTTCCGAAACGAGAGTATTCGGCTTTAAGCGGATTGTTTTTCATCCAACCGCCACAGGCATACTCATAAAAATCATTTTGAGGGGCAATCGAATCGTTCAAATTGGCGCGGTCGATACCCTTGGGGGAGTTTGTCTCACACATTGTTAAAGTAGAAGCAAAAGCGAGTGACAAAACTGCATAAGTAATCTTTTTCATTTTGCCTTGTTAATTAATTATTATTGTTATCTGTTTTTTATTTCTTCATATTCCATTGACGCGAGTTCCCACAAACTCATAGCGTTTTCGAGTTTCTTATTGGTATCGGCATGGCGGGTAAAAATATCACCGTCAACTTCGCCCGCTGCGATTTTGGCCTCAATCTCGGCTAATTCGCCCTCTATGCGTGCAATTTCGGCTTCGGACTCTGCAACTTTCTTTTCGGCTCGCTTAACAGCTTTTTCGCGCTCTCGCTGTTCGGCATAGGACAACTTTGGCTTTGATTGAGCCGATTCTGCCACTTGCTCCTTCTTGGACTCGGGCGCAACACGTGGTGTTTCGGGCGACTTTGACAGTTCAAGTTGAGCAAGAGAGTCGATTTTCTTCTTTTCAAGAAATTCGTAAATACCGCCCAAGCATTCGCGCACCTTGCCACCGCCAAATTCATATACCTTTTCGACCAATCCGTCAAGGAACTCACGGTCGTGCGACACTACAATCACAGTTCCGTTAAAGTCCTTAATAGCCTGTTTGAGAATATCTTTGGTCTTCATATCCAAGTGGTTGGTAGGTTCGTCAAGAATGAGCAGATTGACAGGTTCCAACAAAAGGCGAATCATTGCCAAACGTGTTTTCTCACCACCTGACAATACCTTTACTTTCTTGTCTGATGCTTCTCCGCCAAACATAAACGCGCCCAAAATATCACGAATCTTTGTGCGAATATCACCGACTGCTACACGGTCTATAGTATCAAAGACAGTGATTTCACCAACGAGCAACTGCGCCTGATTTTGTGCAAAATAACCAATTTTGACATTGTGTCCGATTTTGAGCATTCCGGTAAAATCAATCTCGTTCATAATACACTTAACGAGTGTTGATTTACCCTCACCGTTCTTGCCTACAAAAGCCACCTTCTCGCCGCGCTTGATGGTAAATGTTGCGTTGTCAAACACTTGATGGTCGCCATAACGCTTACCTACATTATCGGCTATTACGGGATAATCACCCGAACGGGGTGCGGGCGGAAATCGCAAATTCAAATGTGAGGTGTCAACCTCATCAACCTCGATGCGCTCAATCTTGGCCAACTGCTTGATGCGGCTCTGCACCTGCACCGACTTGGTTGCCTTATATCGGAATCGCTCAATAAAATCTTCAGTATCTTGAATTTGTTTTTGCTGGTTTTGGTATGCACGCATTTGCTGTTCAAGGCGTTCTTGTCGCAACACTACATATTTTGAATAATTGACCGAATAGTCATAGATTTTACCAAGCGAAATTTCGATTGTGCGATTGGTAACATTATCAATAAATGCACGGTCGTGCGACACAAGCACCACTGCCCCGGCCTTTGTTGTCAAAAAGCTTTCTATCCACTGAATAGACTCAATATCCAAGTGGTTGGTAGGTTCGTCGAGCAACAACACATCGGGACGAGTCAAGAGTAGTTTAGCCAACTCGATGCGCATACGCCATCCGCCACTGAATTCGGCTGTAGGACGGTTGAAATCGCTACGGTTAAAACCGAGACCGATTAACGTTTTTTCCATTTCGGCCTCACAGTTTTCGCTGCTTTCGATTGCCAATCGCTCTGTAAGCACTGTCAAGCGGTCAATCAAAGCATGGTATCCCTCGCTTTCATAATCGTCACGTTGCTGCAACTGTTCGTTTATTTCGTTTATTTGCTCATGCAGTGTGTCGATGTGCGAAAACGCCTTACGCACCTCCTCAATAACCGTCAAACTATCGCTCAACACCATCTGCTGTGGCAAATATCCAATAGTAACATCAGACGGCACAGCAACACTGCCCGATGTCGGTTTCTGCAAACCTGCAATAATTTTCAACATGGTAGATTTGCCCGCTCCGTTTTTACCGACAAGAGCTATGCGGTCTTTCTTGTTGATGACATAATTAATGTTATCAAAAAGACTTTTTGCGCTAAATTCTACCGAAAGATTTTGTATTGATATCATTGTGTTATATTATTCAGTTTTCAGGCTTCTTATATCCTCTTCCGATATATAGCCGTTCATAATTGCATAAAAGCCAAGTCCCGAAGCACTTTTGATGCCCAATTTGGCCGATATGTTTTTGCGATGCGTAAGCACTGTGTTGAAACTAATTGACAACATATCAGCAATTTCTTTATTTATGTGACCCAATGCGATAAGTCGCAACACATCTATTTCGCGTTGTGTGAGCGAAGCCTGCTGTGTTTTGTTTTCTTCATTACATAACGACTCTATGGCACGGTTTAGCACATTGACAATCGCCTCTTCATCCATATCGGGTGTTATCGCCATAGAATCATCATTGGGCGTTGCTGCGACAACAATGGTACGCTGACGTTTTGTCACAAAAAAATCGTGATTAAACACCACAACATCAGGCGATACGACATATATTATTGATGCCGACTTATCGGCAATTAATTCAGACTCCAAGCGAGACGCAACAACGGCCTTTACGCCAAAGTATTCGTTCAGTAAATACTTTAACGCAATCGCTCTAATAGAGTCGTCCATAATGACATATGCCTCAACTTGCATCATTGTCAATTCATTTAAGCCATTGATTTATAAAGCGGCAACAAAATACGATTGCGAATGCGGTCATTCTGCCTTATATCCTTTTCAAGAGTTATTATGGCTGTTATCACCGCATAACACAAGTTTTGGTCATAACTTCCCGACAAGTGTATAATGAACATGTTTTTAAGGTCATTAATCTTGTCGTGGATTGATGTTTCTTCATTGGGAGCACAACGATGAAGCACTCTTTCGCCTCGCTCTATTGCCTCTATACACGGAAACCACTCTCGGCTATCGGCCGCGATACGCTCCACAATATCTTGCTTTAACTCGTCAAAAAATCGCTTCATAAGCCCGAGGTTATTATTCTCGCCGCTACGACTTATCAAAGCGCTGAAATGACGCTCGATATTTGCCAACTGATAATGCTCATAAAAAGCATAAGTTTGGCGCAAATAAGAAACTATTGTTGAGGCACAAAACTTTTTCAACACGCTTTCAGGAAAGTATTCGTCGTTGATAAACGTATTTATAATCGCCAACAAGAAATCGGCGTCTATATTATGCTCTTGACAGATGTTTTCAACATCTTTATCGCCCGTACCGAGAGATATTCCCAATCGGTTTAACAGCGGTATGATTTCGGGCGATGCGTTAAGCACATCACAGAGTTTGCTATGTATATTGACCAACGCCATTTTATTTTATCACAATAAATTTATCGGGTGTTACAATATAATTCATTTTTATATCATGCTCCTCGGCCGGAACATCATCTATTAACTGAAAAGGGTATCCTACAACCATTTTAGTCGCTCGGCAACCTGTCAACAATCGGTCATAATAGCCTTTTCCACGACCTACTCGGCCACCTTTGTCGTCAAAAGCCACAGCTGGAACAATTATCAAGTCCATCAAATTCTTATCTACCGGTTCGCCTTGCGGCTCTATGATGCGAAATGAACCCAACTGCATTGACTGTGGTTCAAATTTCACCACATCTAATTCGTCACCGTTGCATCGGGGCAAATACACATTCTTGCACAAAGCCCATCTTACCACGACATTATGAGTAGGCAATTCATCGGGCAACGAATGATAAAGCATCACATTGCGGGCACTCTTAAACGCTTCGCAATCTTCGATTTTAGCAAAGACCTCTTGCGACAAACCATCTTTCTGCTCGTCACATAGAGCGGACTTTAATTGCCTCATCAATCGTCTGATTTCTTGCTTTGTCATTATTCAGTAGGCAAAATCGGGAAACTTGCATTTCCTTGGTTTAATTGCTCTATGGCAGTTTGCACACACTTGTCTTGCAAGTTGTAAATGTGATAGAACGACTGACTGCCCAATATATCGCGAGCAATCAACGCTTTAAGTTGATTTACAATCAACTGACATGAAGCATTGATGTATTTCCAACGAGCGGGAACGCCTTTTTTAACAGCAAATCTCACAAACTCTTGAAGCAACATTTCGTCAGAAGGCAGTTTGTCAAGCAACTGGTCAGTATCTTCACACTCATTTAATTCTTCACGATTGCGGTCGCAATAATCAAAGGCAAATTTTTGGAGCAAACCAGCATTAACCACATTTATATAATATGACGTAACGCCTGTGGTGTCGTTAGGCACAAACACATCGGGCATAATGCCGCCGCCACCATACACCTTACGGCCATTTGCAGTTGTGTATTCGAGGTTCTTATCCAATTTGATGCTGTCAACACTGAATGCCTCTCCATGATTAAATCGGTCTACAATTTCGTGACTGTATGAGTTGGCATTGCCAGGAGTGTATTTCTTTTGAATGCAACGGCCCGAAGGAGTGTAATATCGCGACACAGTGAGACGAATACCGCTGCTGTCGGGCAACTGTGTCTGGCGCTGAACGAGGCCTTTACCAAATGAACGACGGCCCACAATCAATCCTCGGTCGTTGTCTTGAATTGCACCTGCTAGAATTTCACTCGCACTTGCCGAATACTCGTCAATCAACACCACAACCTCATTCTTCTGGAACGAGCCGATGCCATCGCTATGCGTTGCCATAGTGTCGTGTTTGCTTCTTCCTTTTGTAAACACAATCAATTTACCGGCAGGGAGCAACTCATTTGCCATCAATATAGCCATATCCAAATATCCGCCGCCATTACCTCGAAGGTCAATTATAAATTTCTCAGCACCTTCACTACTTAATTGCGCAAGATTGGTAAGATATTCACTATATGTTGTGCGGCCAAATTTATTCACTTTAATGTAGCCGATACCAGGCTCTATGATATATGACGCATCAATTGAAGTGATGGGTATTTCGCCTCTAATCACATCATAATACAACAAATCTTTTGAGCTGTTGCGCTTGATGCCAATTTTCACTTTCGTATCTTTTTCGCCACGAAGTTTTGATATCACTTTCTCGTTAGTCAAACCTTTACCCGACAAGATAGAGTCATTGGCCGAAATAATGCGGTCGCCCGCCATTATACCAACTTTTTCAGACGGTCCGCCCGATATCACTTCAAGAATGGTAATGGTATCGTTCATCATCATGAAAGTGATGCCAATGCCATAGAACGAGCCTTCAAGTTCATCATTCACAGCCTTTAAGTCGCTTGCGGGAATGTATGTTGAATGCGGGTCAAGTTTTTCTAACAGTTGAGGAATAGTAGCCTCTACCAAACTATCCACATTTACCGGCTCGACATATTCTTCGTTTATGAGCCCGATAATATCGCCAAGTTTTTTAACCGAACTGATAGTACCCTTATCAGAAGACAATGCACTACCAATCCACAAACCGGCAACAAATACGACCGCTACGATAAGTGGCAGCCATATTGACGATTTCAATTTATTCATTCTGTTTTATTGTGTGTAAAAGTATTATTCTGTTTCAGCAATGTGCACGCATTCAACCCCAGCTCGCTTCAACAAGTCTATGCCGTCGGTGATGCGATACAACTCATTAAATACAACACGCGAAATGCCTGATTGGATTATGAGTTTGGCACATTCCATACATGGCGATGCTGTCACATATAATGTAGAACCGTCGCTACTGTTATTGCTTCGCGCCACTTTTGATATAGCATTTGCCTCAGCATGAAGAACATATGGTTTTGTTACGCCAGCTTCATCTTCACACACATTCTCAAAGCCTGAGGGTGTGCCGTTAAAACCATCTGAAATTATCATTTGGTCTTTTACCAATATCGCCCCAACTTGACGGCGTTGGCAATATGAATTTTCGGCCCAAATTCGAGCCATACGCAAATATCGTTTATCTAACAACTGCTGTTTTTCTGATTGTGCCATTTTTTTTACACATTATTAATAATATAATCTGCAAAGATACAAACTTTTTTCAATAACACAACAAGCCATCGGCGCAATATATACTCAAACGACAGCCCCCATACAGCCAAAACCTACAATCACGACCCACCCAACCTAGCCGAAAACCATCACTACACCCATAATCTAATTTTCGGGAAAATCACGGTGTAAAATTCATTTTTTCGCCAAATTTCAGTCAAAAATCGCATTGTTACAAAAATGTTATACCTTTTGTAATACCCTTGCAACACCTATACATACACTTACTCCACTGTATTTCTGCATTTTATAAGCGTTTATGTAATTATTTTGAAGAAATAATAATTTTTACTGCAAATTTGTTTTGATATTAAATTAATTCATATATTTGCAGCGTGATTATTTACTTATTTTCAACCAAAGAACTAAACAACTATGAGTTCAAAAAATTTCCAAGAGAAATTGATTGGCCTTCAAGGCAATCTTCTCAATTTTGCCTACATCTTGACTTCTAACAGAGACGATGCACAAGACCTGTTACAAGACACTACACTTCGCGCGCTCGACAATGAAGACAAATATGTCGACAATGTAAATTTTAAAGGATGGGTATTCACCATTATGCGCAACATCTTCATCAACAACTATCGTAAAGACACTCGCGAATCAACAATCATCGACCAAACCGAAGACCTCTACCACCTCAATCTTCCACAGGATTCAGGCCTTGAAACGCCCGACGGGCTCGTGGCCGTCAACGATATCAACGAAGCCATCAACTCTTTCAGCGATGAATACCGCATACCGTTCTCTATGCATGTTGCTGGCTACAAATACAACGAGATTGCCGAAGAACTCGGCCTCCCACTCGGCACCGTCAAAAGCCGCATATTCTTTGCCCGACAACGATTGCGCGTAATACTCAAAGATTACAGATAGCACACATATTTATATACGCATTACACACACCACAGCAAGGCAGTAAATTCACCGCCTTGCTTTTAATTTGTAAAAAAATCAAGCTCGCGACCGATAATTTTATTACCATTAGTGTCACCATTAACATATTTTGATTATCTTTGCAGCTTAGAATTTTTACCTAATATTATAAATCATGAGAAAAGCCCTTTTATCAATGGCTGTCATTGCGTCTATATGCGCCAATGCACAGCAATTTGAAGTCATTGACATTCAAAAAGTTAAAACAGGCACCAAAACACAAGCGTTTCACCCTCGATTCATGCCAGACGGAAACCTCTTGGTATCGGAAGAGAATTATGACGGCTTGGGCATCGTTAATGTTGCCAATGGTACCTACACTGAGTTAACATCTATGGAAGGCGCTGGCTACTATGCCGTAGTTAGCGAAGATGGCAAGTCTATCCTTACCCGTTCTATGGATAAAGTAAACCTCACTCAAACTATCTACAAACTCGATGTTGCATCAAAGGCACTCACAACCATCGCCGAAAACATTGAGCATGTAAATCAAATATCGCTCTACAACGGCGAAGCCAGTTATGCTGCCGACGGAAAAGCGGTTAAGACTGTTATTTCTGGTGCTCTCAGCCCCGTTCGTCGCATTAACAACATTCTCGTTACCGAAGAAGACCTCAAAATCGTTGTTTACAAAAACGGCAAACGCACCGTTCTCGACCCCCTCGCAGGTCAATTTGGCGATTGGGACCCTCAATACATTTGGACATCATTGTCTCCCAGCCGCGACAAAATACTCTTCGGCTGCTCTGACAATGCTTATGTTTGCAACCTCGACGGTTCTGGCGTTGTTAAAGTAGGTTGCATGCGCAGCCCCAAATGGCGCAACGACACTCATGTTGTTGGTATGGTTGATGCCGATGACGGTTACCACTACACAAAGAGCGACATCGTTATCGCTAAAATCGATGGCACTCAATTGCAACAATTAACTACTCCCTCTGACGAAATCAAAATGTTCCCTTCTGTATCAGAAGACGGTAGCAAAATCGCATTCCACACTACCGATGGACACATCTATATCATGACAATCCAAGAAAAATAATCATGAAAAAGTTTAGTTTATTAATCATATTACTCTTCACTGCCGCTATCACAGTTTCGGCAGCATCAAAGACAAAACTTTATGTTAACCCCGGCCACGGCGGTTACACATCTAACGACCGTCAAACAGCCATGCCCACAGTTAACGGTGTGAAACTCCCTGTTGGCTCAAATGGTTACAACAACAGCAACTGTTTCTGGGAATCATCGGGTAACACTTACCGTGCTCTCGGTGTAAAATACTTCTGGGAAAAACGCGTAAACTCAAACATCAAGCTTTCGCGTTCATCAAACACTCAAGACGGTGACTTGACTCTTTCTACAATCTCTGCCGCAGCAAGCTCTTATGGTGGCTACTTCATGTCGCTCCACACCAATGCTGGTAATGCGAGCGCCAACTACATGATTGTAATGTGTCGTTCTATTTCTAAATCAAACTACAACGCATATAGCAGTACTTCTTTGGCCATGACCAAAGCTGCTGCTAATTGGCACGACTATGTGAAATTGACAAGCGTAACATACTCTACACCCCGCGGTATGACCGACCGTCAATTTTATAGCGGTTCTTCACTCGGTGTACTCAACACCAACACAGCCCCCGGCTACCTGGCTGAATCATGGTTCCACGACTATCGTCCCGAAGCATTCCGCCTTTGTAGCGAAGGTTACAACTACTTCCTCGCATGGCAGTTGATGCGCGCTTATGTTGAGTCTCCCGGTCTTGACATCAACCTCTATCCCATCATCGTTGGTGACATTCGCGACACTTCAAAATCTTGCGGTTACACAAGCTACAAAACCCGCGAACGCGACCGTTTCTTGGCCATCAACGGTGCAACTGTTACACTTCGCAACGTGGCAACTGGCGGCACAAAAACTTACACTACCGACCAATTCAACAACGGTTTCTACACATTCTATGACTGTGTAGAAGGTGCTACTTATGAAATCACTGTTGAAAAGTCTGGCTACAAGACAGTATCTAAAACTATTACCGTTGGCGCCACTGGCAAAGGTTCTCAACACAAACTCAATTTCGACCTTGAAGAAGGAACCAACACCGGCATCTCAGTATCTCCTTCATCGGTTGATTTTGGCGAAATCAATGCCGAATCTACTGCTAACAAAACAATCACTGTTTCCGGCTCTGGCTTAACCGATGCTATCACAGTTGCATCAAGCAACACAACAGAATTTGCTATCAACACAACCTCTATCGCCAAAGCTGGTGGTTCACTCACTATCACATACAAGCCTGCTTCTGCTGGTTCTCACTCTACTACAATTACCCTCACAAGCGGCAGCCACAAAAAGACTGTCGTAGTTAGTGGTTCCGCAAAGAATCCTCCTTTGACATTCACCGAAGGTTGGAACTTCTCTGAAACATCTGCTAAAAACCAATCATGGACAAGCGACAAAGGCAAAATCCGCAACATGGCATTTGGCGATGGCAAATTGTATGTTGTAAATGCTGCCGACGGCAAAATTCTCATCATCAAGGCTCAAACAGGTGAACAACTTGGCGAACTTAATATGAGCGGTGTATCTGGCGGTACGCTCAAAGTGATGGACGTTAACTACCTTAACGGCAAAATCATCGCTACTAACCTTGCTACAACAGCCGAAGGCGAAAACGACCTTAAAGTATATGTTTGGGACAACGACGATGCAACTCCTTGGGTATTGTTGAATACTACAAACATCGGCGGCACTGTTCGTCTTGGTGACACATTCAACATCAGCGGTGACCTCACAAGCGGTACACTTTATTTTGCAGAAGGTAAAGCCGACACCGATACAAAAGTTGTAACATATGCTATCTCTAACAGCAAAGCATCTGCAACACCCAGCGTACTCAAAGTTACAGAAGACGGTTCGGTTGGCGTTCAATTCGGTCTTTCACCCCGTGTAATACCCGAAGCCAATGGCAAATTCTGGTGCGTAGGTCAGAACTACTACCCCACACTCTTCGACTCTGAAGGTTTGGTTATGGCGTCAATCAAGTCAGAATCACTCAACGAAGAATGTGCTGGTAACACTTTCAAAGCGTTCTCATTCAAAGGCACAAGTTATGCTCTTGCTACTTCTTATGAATACAACGCAACATCTACTGAACGCCTCCGCAAAGGTCGCGCTGTTCTCCTTGACGGTACAAATGGTTGGGCCGAAGCCGACAAAGTAGGTGAATATCCCTCTGCTGGTCTTGGGTCAACACGCAACACTTCAATGTCATCTGACATCGAGGTTGCTGTAAACGGCAATTCTGGTGTTGAAATGTGGATTCTCGTTCACAACCAAGGTATCGCATACTATAAACACGGTACAGTACCCACATACTCTTACGAAAAAGTTCCCACTATTTCTGTTCCCGCTGAATTGAAAATCAGCACACAAGAAAAAGTTGCTAACTCTGCAAAAATCTCTGTAAGCGCTCAAATGCTCACAGAAAACATCAAAGTGGCTCTTTCTGGCAACTCAGCATTCTCTATTGACAAAACCACTCTTCCTGCCGAAGGTGGCGAAATCAATGTGACATTCAACCCCTCTGCATTAGGCACATACACTGCAACAATCACTTTGACATCTGCCGGCGCCGCTACCAAGACTGTCAGCGTTACAGGTGTTGCCGAAAGCGCTATTGCCGAAGGTCTCACTAAAATCTGGCAAAACACTACAAGTGTTCCCGGCACTGCTGCTGGTGGCGACATTCGTTTCGCAGCCGTTTCTAACGATAAACTCCTCGTTAACGACAAGTCAACCAACAAGATTCTTGAAATCAATGCTACCGGTTCTACTACATACTACAACCCCGAAACAGTTCTCACTGAGCACTACGGCAAAACTATCGGTACTTTGATTGCATGTGACGATGCTGGCAACATTCTCGTTAACACTAACTTCTCTGCTGCTACATCAGGTGCAAACTTCACTCTTATTTCAGCCGACCTCAAATCGACTTATAAGATTGATTTCTCAACATTGTCAGGCTTTACAGCACTCCGCACCGACCAAACAGGTCGCATTCGCGGTAACATGCTTTCTGATGAAGGTGCATATGTATTGTTAGCAAGCAGCGGTGCATCAGGCGTTCTCATCGCTAAAATCAAGAACGGTGCTATCGACCCCGAGTACACTCAAATGTCGGCTAACCCCGATTTGACTCTCTCAACATCAACAATCTGTCAACCTGCACTTGCAACAACTGCCGAATTTGACGCTCTCTTGGATGACGAAGGAGACTTGTCTAACTCATTCTACCTCCGCGTTCGCACTGCACCTAGCAGCGTATATGCATGGAACAGCGACAACACTGCAATGTACAGCGCATGGACATTTACTAACGCAGCAGGCAATTGCACAACTACCAATGCCTCTGTTGAAGGTTTTGATTGGTTCAAACTTTATGACAAATCATACTTCATCATGCCTGTTACAACAGATGGCACAACCAATACTCGCGGTTCTGCATTCGCAATCTTTGATGAAGAAGGTAATGCAGTTGCAACATGGACAACCGGTCAAAAAACAGGTATCGGTGCTGCAATGGGTAGCATCATCGCTGTTCCCAACAACGACTACTCTGTTTACATTTACCACTTCGTACCCGGTACAGTTGCCGAAAAATTGTGCTTCGCTGTTAAGCCCCAAGTAAGTTCGGTTGAAGACTTGGAAATCAACCAAAACTTCAATGCTCCTGTTGAATACTACAACCTCCAAGGTGTGAAAGTAGCATATCCCACAACAGGTATCTACATCAAGGTACAAGGCAGCAAAGTTTCTAAAATCTATGTAAAATAAGATTATCCATCGATAGAATAAACCCCTCTATCTCACCCTACTCCAAAAGAGGTTATGCCGAATATGGCATAACCTCTTTTGCTATTATAGCGCATGTTTATGAAAATTAATTGGCTCTTGCGGCAAATTACAGAAATTATCACTATATTTGTAGATTGATTAGCATGCGGTAAATTCACCCATACTGATACACAAATAACGAATAAATAAACATAAAATACATCTATATGAAATTCAACGTTCCAAGTAAGACGCTATACAGTTATGTATCGTCAGTGAGCAAGGTTATCAACTCTAAAAACACTCTTGCTATTCTCAACAACTTTCTTTTCGTTCTCGATGGCGACACTTTGACCATCACAGCATCAGACATTGAAAACCGTCTCACTGCCCGCATTCCCGTAATGGGAGCAGAAGGCAGCGGCAGTTTCTGTATCGACGCTCGTCGCCTCGTCGACCTTCTCAAAGAAATGCCCGACCAAGGCATCACTTTCGACATCAACGAAAGCACTATGGCCGTTGAAATCACATATCCCAGCGGTAACTACAACCTCATCGCATTCCCCGGCAACGAATATCCCGTTGAGAAAAACGACGAAGAAGAAGTTGACAACATCCAATTCACTTGCCCCACAGAGCAAATCATCAAAGGTATCGACAACACTTTGTTTGCTGTAGGCAACGACGACCTTCGCCCTCAAATGATGGGTATCCTTTGGGACATCAAACCCGATGCTATCACTTTCGTGGCTACCGACACTCGCAAACTCGTTAAATATCGCAACGAAATGTCGGCTCCCGGCGTTGAAGGTTCTTGCATCTTCCCCATCAAGCCCGCAACCGTTATCAAAAATGTGTTTGCAAAAGAACAAGAAGTAAAAGTTACTATTGAACCCAAAAGCGCAACATTCGAAAGTTCCTCTTTCACTTTCTCTTGCCGCTTCATCAAAGGTAACTTCCCCGACTATAACCGCGTAATCCCCACAGGCAACCCCTACACTTTGACAATCGACCGTCAGTCGTTCCTCAACGCTGTTCGCCGCGTAGGTGTATTTGTTGATCCCGGTCACGGCCTCGTTAAATTCCGCATCACTCCCGACAAAGTAATTCTCAAAGCACAAGACAACAATTATCAAACATCGGCTTGGGAATCGGTTCCTTGCGACTTTACAGGCAACGAAATGATTATCGGTTTCAGCGCACCCTACCTCATTGAAATCTTCAATACTGTTTCTTCAAGCGACATCATCATCAAACTTTCTGACCCCAGCCGTCCCGGTCTCTTCCTCCCCACAGAGAACGACGAAAACAGCGAACTTTTGATGCTTTTGATGCCAATGACAGTAACAGAATTCTAACAACATGGAACTGAAACTCAAAAAACCAATCATATTTTTCGACCTCGAAACGACAGGTTTGAACATCACCCAAGACCGCATCATTGAGATATCAATCATCAAAATCATGCCCAACGGTGAAGAGATTGAACGCACTCTCCGCTTCAATCCCGAGATGCCCATTCCTGCCGAGTCCACTGCCGTTCACCACATCACCAATGAAGATGTTGCCAACTGCCGCACATTCAAAATGGTTGCCAAAGAATTGGCCAAATCATTTGAAGGATGTGACATTGCGGGCTTCAACTCTACCCGCTTTGACATTCCCATGCTCGACCAAGAGTTTCAGCGTGCAGGAGTGAAATTTGATTTCACAAAGCCCCGCTTCATTGATGTGCAGACAATCTTCCACAAAAAAGAGCAGCGCAACCTTGTAGCAGCCTACAAATTCTACTGCAACAAAGACCTAACCGAAGCCCATTCGGCAAGCGCCGACACACGCGCAACATACGAGGTTCTCAAAGCACAACTCGACCGCTACGAAGATCTGCCCAACGACATGGAAGCATTGGCCGACTTTTCTTGCCAAAACCGCAATGTTGACCTTGCCGGCCGCGTAATCTACAACGACCAAAAGCAAGAAATCATCAACTTTGGCAAATACAAAGGCCGATTGGTTAGCGAAGTGCTTGCACAAGATCCCGGCTACTACGGTTGGATTATGCAAGGCGACTTCCCCCAAAACACAAAAGATGTATTTACAAACATAAAACTGCGTTCAAAATAATGCTCCAAGGCAAACATATTATACTTGGTATATCAGGCGGCATTGCTGCCTACAAATCGGTCTATCTTCTTCGCCTGCTCATCAAAGCAGGCGCTGAAGTTCAGGTCGTAATCACTCCTGCCGGCAAAGAGTTCATAACTCCCGTAACACTCTCGGCATTGAGTGGCAAGCCTGTTGTTAGCGAGTTTTTCACAGCCAACACAGGCCAATGGAACAGCCATGTTGACCTCGGACTTTGGGCCGACGCAATGGTTATCGCACCTGCAACAGCCTCAACAATCGCCAAGATGGCTAACGGCGTTGCCGACAACATGCTCATCACCACATATCTATCGGCCAAAGCGCCCGTGTTTGTAGCACCCGCCATGGACCTTGACATGTTTGCCCACCCAACCACCACACGCAACATCGACCTGTTGCGTTCTTATGGCAATCACATCATTGAGCCCACATCGGGCGAACTTGCGAGTCACCTCGTTGGCAAAGGCCGCATGGCCGAGCCCGAATCGATTGTCGCACATCTCGAACAATTCTTTGCATCGGCACAAGACTTGGCTGGCAAAAATGTGCTCATCACAGCCGGACCAACATACGAAAAAATTGACCCTGTTCGCTTTATCGGCAACTACTCGTCGGGCAAAATGGGCTATGCCATTGCCGAAGAAGCCGCACGCCGCGGTGCCAATGTCACAATCGTCAGCGGCCCCGTGTCAATCAAAGCACAACATGAGTCAATTAAAGTAATCGGCATCGAATCGGCCCGAGAAATGCATCAGCATTGCACCCAACTATTCCCCGCTATGGACATTGCTATCATGTGTGCCGCCGTAGCCGACTATGCCCCGGCACAGCAATTTGACGCAAAAATCAAACGAGAAAAAGATGAAATTCCCACCATCACACTCGTTAAAAACCCCGACATCGCTGCCGACTTGGGCCAAATGAAAACGCCCAGACAAAAACTCATCGGCTTTGCACTTGAAACCAACGACGAAGAAGCCAACGCCCAAGCCAAACTCGCCAAGAAAAACCTTGACGCAATCGTTCTCAACTCGCTCCGCGACAAAGACGCATGCTTTGGCACCGACACCAACAAAATCACCATCTTCTTTGCCGACGGCAGCAACAAGCAATATGGACTCAAACCCAAAGCCGAGGTAGCAAAAGACATTATTGACTCAATAATTTGATATGCACGCAATTCGCCACATCATAGTCGCCCTATTAACCTTGTGCAGCCTTTCAATAGCCGCACAAGAGTTAAACTGCACCGTCGAGATTAACTCCGACCAAGTGCAAGGCACCAACAAGTCGGTATTCACCACTCTCCAAGGCGCCATCAACGACTATATGAACACCACAAAATTTTCTCAGGCACAAATCGCTGCCAACGAGAAAATTGAGTGCAAACTGTTTTTTACAGTCAAAGAGCACGACGACAACACCATTGTAGGCGACCTACAAGTACAGTCAACCCGACCGGTTTACAACAGCACCTACAACACCACGCTCATAAACTTCAAAGACACAAAAGTCGAGTTTACCTACCAAGAAAACGAGCCGTTGATATTCTCTGAAAACTCAATGGAGAGCAACCTCACAGCCATACTCAACTTTTATGCCTACCTCATACTCGCAATCGACTTTGACACCTTCTCGCCCAAAGGCGGACAACAATTCTATGAGCGAGCCGAGAACGTAGTGCAGATGGCACAATCGTCGGGCGAGAGCGGATGGAAAGCATTTGAAGACAACAAAAACCGCAGTTCGGTGCTCAGCGCCTACATCGACCCCAAGACCTCGGTAATTCGCGACTTGCTCTACAAATATCACCGAACAGGCCTTGACGAAATGTTCCTCAGCCCCGACAAAGGCCGTGCAGCCATCACATCGACCATCGACTACATCAAAAAAATCTATGATGTAGCCCCCATGTCGGTAGCATTGTCAATGTTCAAAGACGCAAAACTTGACGAACTTGTCAATGTCTATTCCAAAGCGTCATCGACCGAGCGCGAAAAAGTGTATGAACTGCTCTATGCCGTTTACCCCACTGAGACCGACCGCCTCGACAAAATCAAAAAAGGACAAATCAAATAAGCAATGATTGAAACCCTACACATATCAAACTACGCCCTCATTGACACCATTGACATTCGTTTCAACAACGGATTCAACATCATCACAGGCGAGACCGGTGCCGGTAAATCAATCATTCTCGGCGCACTGTCGCTCATACTCGGCGGCCGTGCCGACACCAAAGTTGTGCGCAATGCCGAAGCCAAATCGGTAATCGAAGCCACATTTGCCGTTGACAAATACCCCGCCATAGCGCAGTTTTGCCAAGACAACGACATCGAGTGGCACGAGCAATGCATACTTCGCCGCGAGATATCGCCCAACGGTCGCTCGCGTGCATTTGTCAACGACACCCCCGTAACGCTTGCACAGTTACAATCGGTAGCGATGCAACTTGTCGACATACACTCACAGCATCAAAACCTACTCCTCGCCGCGCCCGACTATCAACTACACATCATCGACAGCCTCGCTGCCAACGCGCCACTATTGCAGCAATACAGTCAACTCTACAGACAATATGTCGCAGCAGTGCAGCAACTCAAACAAGCGCGCCTTGATGTGCAACGCAGCGCCGACGACCAAGAGTTTATTCGCTTTCAACTTCAACAACTCGACCAACTCAACCCCGTAGCCGGCGAGCAAGAAGAACTTGAACAACAACGCGAATTGCTCACCAACATGACACAAATCAAGCAATCGCTCTACACTGCCCTACAAGCACTCTCGCAGAGCGACAGCAACACCGTTGACCTGCTCGACCAAGCCATCGACAGTATCAACAATAGCGTCGACTCCTTGCCACAGGCAACCCAACTTGCCGAGCGATTGGAGACAGCACAAATCGAAATTCGCGACATTGCCGACGAACTGCAATCGCTCGACAACCGATTGAGCGCCGACCCCGCGCAACTGCAACAAATAGAAGAACGCCTCGACCTCATTTACTCACTTCAACGCCGACACCATGTCGACACCGTCGAGCAACTAATCGACCTGCGCAACCTACTTGCCTCGCAACTCAACGCCCTTGATAACTCACAAGAACTGTTGCAACAACTCGAAACGCAAGCGCGACAGACACAAAAACAAGCCCTTGAAGTTGCACGCGAAATATCAAGCCGACGCCGCAAGCAAGCCGACGAGTTCTCACAACAACTCATCGCCCTTGCCTCGCCCCTCGGCATGAAAAACCTGCAATGTGACATACAGTTCACACCCACAACGCAACTCACCCCCACAGGCATCGACACCATACAATTTCTCTTTGCCTTCAACAAAAACCAGCAGCCCATGCCCGTGCAGTCAACAGCATCGGGAGGCGAAATATCGCGACTTATGCTCACCATCAAGTCAATCATCGCCGCCCACATGCAACTGCCGTCAATCATCTTTGACGAAATCGACACCGGCGTATCGGGCGACATAGCCCACCGCATGGGCAACATGATGAGCCAAATTGCACAGTCGCTGCAAGTGATAGCCATCACCCACCTGCCCCAAGTGGCAGCCTTGGGCACAACACACTTCAAAGTCTACAAACAAGACAACGAGACATCAACTACCACCAACATTTGTCACCTCACCACCGAGCAGCGAATCGACGAGATAGCCGTAATGCTCAGCGGCAGCGCCGTTGACCCCGCAGCCATCGCCAACGCCCGCTCACTACTTAACATACAATAGTCACAACAATGGAACGCAACGAATACATCTTCGGCATCAGAGCCGTTATCGAAGCCATCGAAGCAGGCAAGCAAATTGACCGCATACTCATCAAAAAAGACCTCCAAGGCGACCTTGCCAACGAGCTTTTTGACCTCATACGCACCCACCACATCGTCAACCAACGAGTGCCCGTGCAGCGCATCGACCGCATCACGCGCAAAAACCACCAAGGCGTAGTGGCACAACTTGCCGCCGTCACCTACCACAACCTCGACAACATCGTGCCCCAACTCTATGAAGACGGCATCTTGCCCATCGTCATCGTGCTTGACGGCATCACCGATGTGCGCAACTTTGGCGCCATTGCCCGCACAGCCGAGTGTATCGGAGCCAACGCCATCGTCATTCCCGAGCGAGGCAGCGTCACAGTCAACGCCGACGCCATCAAGACCTCGGCTGGCGCGCTCCACCACCTCCCCGTGTGTCGCCATCGCAACATACCCTCGGCATTGCGCTTGCTCAAAGACAACGGTTATCAAATTGTGGCAGCATCAGAAAAAGCCTCAATCTCATACACCCAAGCCGACCTCACCACACCTGTCGCACTCGTCATGGGAGCCGAAGACACAGGCATCTCGCCCGAGGCATTGCGCCTTTGCGACACCATCGTGTCATTGCCCATGTTTGGCAACATCTCATCACTCAATGTGTCGGTAGCAGCCGGCGTAATGATGTATGAAATCGTTCGCCAACGCCTCAACAGCGACATGCAAGTACAGTAAATTAAATCAAAACAACATAAAACCATCTAAAACATTTCCCAATATGGCAAAAATAGGTTCAGTAATGACCCCCGTAGGCCGCAAAGCCCTTCTCTTGGGCAGTGGCGAACTTGGCAAAGAAGTAGCAATCGAACTTCAACGCTATGGCGTCGAAGTGGTAGCCTGTGACAAATACCCCAATGCACCCGCAATGCAGATTGCTCACCGTTCACATGTATTCAGCATGCTCGACGGTGACAAATTGCGCGAAGTCATTGAGCAAGAACGCCCCGACCACATCATTCCCGAAGTTGAAGCCATTGCAACCCCCGTGCTCAAAGAACTCGAAGCACAAGGCTACAATGTAACCCCCACAGCCAACGCCGCTTGGCTCACAATGAACCGCGAAGGCATTCGCCGCCTCGCAGCCGAAGAACTAGGCGTAACAACATCGCCCTACCGATTTGCATCAACCTACGAAGAATTTGCCCAAGCAGTTGAAGAAATCGGCATTCCCTGCGTTGTCAAGCCCATCATGTCATCATCGGGCCACGGACAAAGCGTTATCAAGACACCCCAAGATATCGAAAACTCATGGCGCATAGCCCAAGAAGGCGGTCGTGCAGGTGCAGGTCGTGTAATCGTTGAAGGTTTTGTCAACTTTGACTACGAAATCACACTCCTCACCGTTCGCTCAACATCAGGTACAACCTATTGCCAACCCATCGGCCACATACAGGTTGACGGCGACTACCGCTACTCATGGCAACCCCAACCCATGACCACAGCAGCCCTCACCTCGGCACAAGAAATTGCCAAGAAAGTGACCGACGCGCTCGGCGGCTATGGCATCTTTGGTGTAGAACTCTTCATTAAAGGCGACACCGTTATTTTCAGCGAAGTGTCACCCCGTCCCCACGACACAGGCATGGTGACCATGATATCACAAGACCTCAGCGAGTTTGCCCTCCACGCACGCGCCCTTCTCGGTCTCCCCGTGCCCTCAATTCAATTCTACGGCCCGTCGGCATCACGCGCAGTAGTGGTTGAAGGCGACACCGACAAAATCGAGATGGACAACCTTGAACAAGTGCTTGCCGAACCCGGTGTGCAAATGCGCATCTTTGGCAAACCCGAAGTCAAAGGCCACCGTCGCATGGGAGTAATCCTCGCCACAGCCGACACCGTTGAAGAAGCCCGCGCCAAAGCCGAACGCGCCTACAACGCCCTTCGCGTCAATGTACTCCCCCGCTAATCCCCATCCCTCCTAAATACCAAAAGGCGATAGTCACCCGACCATCGCCTTTTTTCGTATATAAATCATATAACTTTGCTTTCGGCTTAATGGTCATTTTAGTTGGTAAAACCTTTATAAGTCGCTGATAATGATTAATTTTGGGTATTTCAAAAGTTATGAATAAAAAATCTGCTTTTTCTGTAGCTCAAAATCCATAATAAAATATGGTATTCAAAGA
>JAFZHD010000031.1 GCA_017555085.1 Muribaculaceae bacterium
GCCTCTTTGAATACCATATTTTATTATGGATTTTGAGCTACAGAAAAAGCAGATTTTTTATTCATAACTTTTGAAATACCCAAAATTAATCATTATCAGCGACTTATAAAGGTTTTACCAACTAAAATGACCATTAAGCCTCAAATCTAATTATGGCATTCACCGTATTTACCGCCAAAGAACGGGTGGCAAAGCCGATTGTAACTTGCACCCTATAAAAAAAAAGAAAAGCTATCCACCTAGTGGACAGCTAAATCCTTCATTTGCTTGTTCCCGAATATTATTCAGCAACTACTGTGTCAGCAGCGCAAGTGTCAGCAGCGCAAGAGTCAGCGCAGCAAGAGTCAACAGCAACAACTGTGTCAACAGCAACTGAATCAGCAGCAGCTTCAGTTGAAGCAGCACCACCGCAAGAGAACAAAGATACGCTGAAAGTTACAGCAAGTAATAAAACTAACTTTTTCATCTTCAAATTGATTAAATTATAAAACAATATTTTTTAGCTTCAAAAACGCCACAAAGTTAATACATTTTTATCTAATAGCAAATAAAATTTACTAAAAAATATGTTTCGTGGCATATTTTTGCGTTATTTTTCCTTTTTTTGTCGTCAAAACAGCCGACATGCGAATAATTATTAAACTATTCGCTTTCAGCGGCATTTCTCACAATAGCGTTAGCCATTTCCACCGCTTTTGTGATATGCTCACAAATGTGGTCTTCGCCAATGAGTTTGTCGATGTTGGCATGGCAGAGAGTTTCGCGCACTTTGTCTTGCACGCCCGACAACACTACATGAATGCCGACATTTTGTGACGATTTGATGAGAGTTTCAAGGTTGTGCAAACCAGTTGAGTCAATAAAAGGCACTTTGCGCATGCGAATGATACGCACTTTTGAACGTTTAGCCATTGACTGACGCATCATTTCGTCAAACTTGGTTGCAACGCCAAAGAAGAACGGACCGTCAATTTCATACACTTCAACACCGGGCTCAACATCAAGCACTTCGTGAGTAGTTGCCTCAGTACCTTCGGCCACATCAAGTTGCTCGCCATAAACCTTGATTTGGGTATTTTCCATCACACGGCGCAAGAACAATACAACGGCAAGGAGCAAGCCGATTTCAATCGCGATTGTGAGGTCAAAGATTACAGTCAAGAAAAATGTCACCAACAACACCGAGATATCGCTCTTGGGCGCTTTGAAAATACCGATAATTGTGCGCCAACCGCTCATGTTATAAGCAACAACGATGAGCACCGCTGCCAAGCATGACATGGGCACATAGTTAATCAGAGGCATCAAGAACAAGAAGATGAGCAACAACACGATAGTGTGAACGATACCAGCAACGGGAGTGCGACCGCCATTAGTGATATTAGTCATTGTGCGGGCAATAGCACCGGTCACTGGAATACCGCCAAAGAAAGGCACTACGATGTTGGCAACACCTTGGCCGATAAGTTCGGTATTGCTATTTGTGCGCGAGCCTGTCACACCATCGGCCACAGTAGCCGAGAGCAACGATTCGATAGCACACAACACCGCGATAGTAAATGCCGAGGGCATCAATTGGTTGATAGTAGCCATTGACAATTCAAAGCCATGAGGTTCGGGAATTTCATTGCTCATATTTGAGAAACGGTCGCCGATAGTTTCCACCTCAAAGCCGGGGAACAACATGTGCAAGAAATACACAGCCACAGTCATCACAATAATAGCGATGAGAGCGCCGGGCAATTTCTTTGATATATAGGGAGTGCCCACAATAATCAACAGCGACACAATGCCCACAGCGAGAGTCGAGAGGCTGATGTTGCCGAAGTTTTGGAAATACACGCCCCACTTGGGCAAGAACTCGCTTGGCACATTTGTCAATCCGAGTCCGAAGAAATCATTAATCTGTGTTGAGAAAATGGTTAGGGCGATACCCGCAGTAAAGCCCACCACAATGGGATAGGGAATAAACTTGATAACTGTTCCCAAGTGAAACAGTCCCATTACCACCAATATCAAACCTGCCATAAAAGTGGCAATAGCAAGGCCTTGCAAGCCAAATACTGCGATAATGTTGTAAACAATCACAATAAACGCCCCGGTAGGACCGCCAATCTGAACACTGTTACCGCCCAATGCCGATACCAAGAAACCACCAATGATGGCTGTAATGAGACCAATAGAGGGAGTAACTCCCGAAGCGATACCAAACGCGATAGCAAGGGGCAATGCCACGATGCCGACCACAATCCCTGCAATCAGGTCGTCTTTAAGGCGGCTCATTGAATAATTGCGAAGGGCTGAAATTAATTTAGGTCGGAAATCAATTGTACCTGATAAATTCATACCTTATTCAATTAAATTGGATAAAATTTTAATTTTCCTAAACAATCTTAAAAAATAGGGTGCAAAGGTACGAATAATTATTGAATAAATGCGTGTTTTCAACAATAAAAGAGCATATTCCCCACTCTACGCACCTCGCTCATGCATTGATGCTGTCATAACACGCCAGCCCGCAGTTATAGCAGCAAAGGCCGTGACACAGGCCACGACCTTTGTTGTATTAGGAATAAATCTTTAAATTTCTACTTTTTGTGAGATAACACCTCTATCGGTTACCACTTTGACTATATAGATTCCGCTTGCGATATTGCCACAATCGACAACAACACTGCGAGAAACATTTGAGACTGTACGACCTTGCAAATCAAAAATCTCTATACTTTCAACAGATTCGGCATTAACTGTTATGCAGCGACCATCGTAATAAACATTAATTTGAGGAGCGATTTTTATTTCTTCAAGCCCTAATGTATTGGCATCAAATACAATTTCACCCTTTTCATTCTCAAATGACACAAATTCAATTAAGGTATTACAATCACATGTCGCCATGTCTTGATATGGGTGAAGTAATTCGCTGGGAGACTTAATGTTATAAACACTACCGATACCCTCTGCTATATACATGCAAGGCACGTCACCTTGCCACCTGTATAGTGTATGTACAACATATTTTTCATTTGCAGCATTAATTGTGGTGGTTTTAAGTTCTTGAAATTCTCTTGCCCAACGCTGATTTTTATTAGTTATATCATTAAAATCATACAACAATTCTTCTATGTCTTTTTCGTACGCTCCCCCACTCGTAACATAGCCATTATAAGCCGAAGTATATATCACAAAAACCTGTTTTGCTACAATATCTTCTCGCAAAAACGCATAAGGAACAGTATTTAAAGAGCGGTTATCTTCAAATACATAATAACATTTTTTATAAGTGTTGTCACCTATAATCGTATCTCCCTTAAATTCAATATAATAATTGGTTATTTTATCAGGTTTGGTACCCCAATCAATATCCTCAACCATTTTGCAATTCCATTTCACGCCCTCGCGAACGAGCGGGGTGTAGGTGTTGGGCGATTCATAAAGTACTGCTCCGTCATCGGCAACAAGACGATTGAAATATGAAAAATTGGTCCAGCCATCGGTGTCTGAGTCATAAAATAAGAAATCAAGCATAGTGCCTTCATAAAGGTTCTGCTCAACGCCGATAGATACAGAGGTGCTAAATTCGGGAATAAAGCCGACTCCTTCTACGATTGAATATAATGCCTTCTTATTTGAATCAAACACTTGTGAACGATTAGATATCTTATCGCCTACAAGCATTGTACTTTTGACTATTTGAGCTCCGGCCAAATAACCTCCCGATGTGTTTGACGCCATTTTAATGACATCAGAGTTGCCGATTTCACTAAAATCATACAGCAAATATTCAGCATCGGCATCAACACCATCAAGTCCGTCGATAATAGGCGTGTTATATCTTATTTCAGTCGGAAAAGAGCCATAACGAATATAGACTTTTTTGTTATTGATATCTTCACGCATTAATGCCACGATCTTTTTTGATGACTCGGTTTCAATATAACACTTCTTGTATCTTATATCATCCTTTACCGAATCGCCATCAAAGTAAATTTTATAGGACACTTTTTTTTCGTCGCCCCATCCAATCTGTTCCGACACACACTCCCACTTCACACCCTCGCGAACAAGCGGGGTATATTCTTGTGCCATAACCCCAAGGCTGCACATCAAAACTAAGAGAGTAAAAATCTTTTTCATAAGCGTTGCGATTTAGGTTATTAACTTGATTTTCCGCAAAAATATAGATTGTTTTTATTATTTCAAAATTTTTTAGTTCACTTTTTTCTTAACACATTTTCACAAACGGGGGGGGTAAAATAACTCTGTGTATATTAGCATGTTACCTCGCGCGTGTTTTTTTTGTGAAAGATAGACAAAGACACATATTTACACCATGGTAAAAACCCTAAATTCCATGCCTTGACATCTTTTTTTAAGGAAGAAATAACTGAAATATTCGCTCTCTCCCCCATTAATTGTTGACTGTTCGATTGATTTGTCACGATTATATGTAAAGGTTATGCAATCAACCGTACCATCGGGCCATGTAACAGTCATTGTCTCATTTTGGTATAAATCGTAAGGATGGAAACTGCCAAAGTGTAGAAAATACTTATACCCGCCTGATATTAGTTGAGACTTTACAGGGGACACTTGCTGATGCTCGGTGTCAGAATATATCGCGGACAAATTCTCCCTCTGCCACAAATAAAACGGAGTGAAATGCAGTGGATAGGGGGAGTACGGCAGAGCCGGGAGGGGGTGAAAATCAAACTCAGTTTAATCTGACCCCTCAGTCACTCCGTGACAGGTTACGTAGAGTCTCGCAACCGTGCATTGACAGATTGTCATACATTGCTCGCTCGCACGGGAACACTTCGTGGTTCCCTATCATAGCAGGGGCACATTTATAAAAACGCAATTTATTTGTCCTTTTGTTCTTATGACTTAGCGACCAAACACAAAGGCTTATTTATGCGTGGAAAATCGGGTTATTGCTGTTGCAGCAATGCGAAGGCATGGTCGCGGCCGGCGTTGATGAGTTGGGGAAAGTGGGCATCGCTGTTGACCACGACGGGTATGTGTCGTTGGCGTAGCATTGGTTGCCATTGGAGACTCGGGAACAAGCGCTGATGTGCGTCCCATGCTTTGGTATTTATTTCGGCTATCACGCCTTTTTGGGCAATGAGGTCGATAGTGTCGGCCACAAGTTGACGATACCACGGTTCTTGCTCCACTCCGGGCTGATACTTGCTCGCGTTAAACCCTATTTTGTCAAAATGGCCTACTATGTCAAAGCCACCAGCATCGAGCATGGCCCATGTCTGACGGTAAAATGTGGTTACGACATGGCGCAAGTCTTTATGAAAATGCTCCCGCATCTTTACAGCAAAATCTTCGGGGCGGCCGTCAACATCTATCATTCCGTGTTCCGACGGAATAAAATGCACCGAGCCTATGCGATAGTCAAGCGGCAATGACTGAAAGAACTGGTGTGACGGGCCCCACTCGTCGCTCAAATAGTCAATTTCCATGGCCGCATACAAGCAAATCTTGTCGCCATAGATGCGCTTCAGCCGTTCACACTCTCCGAGATAGGCCGTAACATCGTCGGCCGACATATTGCACGGCGAGGCTATGGGCACAGGTGCATGAGGCGAAAAGCCATAGTGGGTAAAGCCTTGGGCCACCGCTGCGGCGGCAAACTGCTCCATATCGGCACGCCCGTCACAAAACTGTGTGTGTGAGTGCAGATTATACAATCGGCTATCCCCTATTTCTTTCAGCAGGTCCATCAATAATCAAATGTGCGTTTAAGTTTGCCGTTGTTGATGCGTCGAATGTAGGTCAATACAACCACGGTGAGCAACACCGCCACTGCTCCGCCGCAACCCACTGCGACATTATAATTGAGGCCAAAGCCTTCGGGGTTGGGGGCAAACAATATGTAGGACACGCTCACAGCGGTCATAAAAATAGCCGGAACGAGTGTTATGATATATGCCTTTTTGTGGCGGGCAAGATACACTGTTATCGCCCACAATGTGAACACGGCAAGCGTCTGGTTACACCATGCAAAATAACGCCACAACACGCTGAAATCAATGAGCATTATAAAGAATGTGGCCACAAAGATGGGGATTGACACGAGCAGTCGTTTCACAATCTTTGATTGGTCGATGTGCAAGAAGTCGGCCGCAATGAGTCGTGCGCTGCGCAATGCTGTGTCGCCCGAGGTAATGGGGGCGGCAATCACGCCGAGCAATGCAAGCACTCCGCCAAGCGCGCCCAACCACGATACCGACACATCTTTTACCAACGCTGCCGCGCTGTTGTTGTGCTCGGCCATGTAGGTTGCAAGTTGCTCATATCCGCCGGTAAATGCGATGGCAGCAGCAGCCCATATCAATGCCACGATGCCCTCGGCCACCATTGCGCCATAAAACACGGGGCGGGCAAGTTTTTCGTTTTTCAGACAGCGGGCCATCATGGGCGATTGTGTGGCATGGAATCCCGATATTGCGCCGCAAGCGATTGACACAAACATCATAGGGAACACGGGCATAGCTTTGGGGTGATGGCTTTGCAATCCTTGGGTGAAGTCAATATTGAGCGAATAGTCACCAAAGATGAGCACCGCCAAGATGCCAACGGCCATAAACAGCAAGGCAAAGCCAAACAAGGGATAGAGGTTGCCTATGAGTTTGTCGATGGGCAACACGGTGGCAAGCATATAATAAACGAATATCACTACCACCCAAAACACGCGGTCGAGCGATTCGGGAGTCATTGCGGCAATCAAGTCGGCCGGCTGACTCACAAACACTGCACCCACAAGCACCATGAGCACAAGCGAGAACACGCGCATCACTTGTTTTACGCTCAATCCGAGTTCGTTACCGACAATTTCGGGCAACGAAGCGCCACGCGCCCTGATTGACACTGCGCCGGCAATAAAGTCGTGTACCGCACCCGCAAATATAGTTCCTACCACAATCCAGATAAACGCCGCCGGGCCGAACATCACACCCATTATCGCACCGAAAATGGGACCAAGGCCAGCGATGTTCAAGAACTGAATGAGAAAGACCTTCCATGTGGGCATAGGCATATAATCGACATTGTCGCGCATGTAATTGGCAGGCACATCGCGCTTTGAATCAATGCCAAAGATTTTTTCGACAAGCAAGCCGTAAGCAAAATAGCCGACGACAAGTGTCGCCAACGCAATCAGAAACGCTGTCATAACGGTTTATTTCTTGGGAGCAGTCGTAGCACCCGGGCGAGCGATAGTCTCGCGCATAGTGGTGTCGGCTTCTATATTTTTAAGTTTGTAATAGTCCATAATTCCGAGGTTGCCGCTGCGGAATGCTTCGGCCATAGCCAAGGGCAATTCGGCTTCGGCCTCAATCACGCGGGCGCGTGCTTCTTGTGCTTTTGCTTTCATTTCCTGTTCGAGGGCGATTGCCATTGCACGGCGTTCTTCGGCCTTGGCTTGGGCGATGTTTTTATCGGCTTGTGCCTGGTCGATTTGCAATGTCGCGCCGATGTTTTTACCTATATCGATGTCGGCAATGTCAATTGACAAGATTTCAAACGCAGTACCCGAGTCAAGACCTTTGCGAAGCACAAGTTTCGAGATAGAATCGGGATTTTCAAGAACTTCTTTGTGGCTGACTGACGAACCGATTGACGACACGATACCCTCGCCTACACGGGCAAGAACGGTGTCTTCGCCTGCACCACCAACAAGTTGGCGAATGTTGGCACGAACTGTCACACGGGCCTTGGCAATGAGTTGAATACCGTCTTTTGCCACAGCCGTAACTGGGGGAGTATCTATCACTTTAGGGTTTACCGACATCTGCACAGCCTGAAACACATCGCGGCCTGCGAGGTCAATTGCTGTTGCCATTTTGAAACCGAGTTCGATATTAGCCTTGGCTGCCGACACAAGTGCATGTACCACTTTTTCAACATTACCACCGGCAAGATAGTGGGCTTCAAGGTCGTCGCGGTTTACATCTTGCAAACCTGCCTTGTGAGCCTCAATCATTGCGCGCACAATAGTGGTTGTGGGCACTTTGCGAATGCGCATAAGCACCATTTGAACCAACGAGATTCTCACGCCCGACACGCGTGCCGAGAACCACAAAAATACTGGTGCATAATAGAAAAACACCATCAAGATAACTATCGCGACAAACGCGATGACTACCACTGAAAATTCAATTTCCATAGTTATTAATTTTTAGGTTAATTGTTCTGTTCAAGTCTCACCACATCGTTTGACAAACTGCGCAACAGTTCACGGTCGTCACGCAATTTCTCTTCCATGCGCATTATCATGTCGCTCAACTCAGTAGCGCCTTGTGCATAACGGCGGCGCAGTTGGTCGAGTGCAGTGCGTGTGGTTTCGTGGTCTTTGAGAGCGGCCACATACTCTTTCATTGCGTTGCGGGCTTCATCGCTGACAAAGTCGGCATATTGGATATAGATTTGTCCGTCGGGCATCGCAAACTCAAAGTCACGCTCAACGGCTTGACTTTCGACACCAATCTCCTCAACGGCTTGCAAAATATCGCTATAATCTGCACCTTCGACCCATGTGTCGCGATAATTGCTCACCATTGCCAACTGTCGCAAACGAGGCTCATCAACTGAATAGTTTTCGCGCATATCATTGGGAATGAACTTGTAGATTGTCACCTTGCCGTCAAGGCGGTTGCGGTCGGTGGCCCACCAACCCACTCCGGTCATCTCGTCAATGGCGAGCATGTAATCGTCGTAAAGCGAGTTATAGGGCATGCCTATGTTTTGGGGTTGGAAAAACTCGTTTTCATCGTGGCGAGAGATAAAAATATCATAACCGCCGAGAGAGTTTTCGCCGTTGTTGGCAAAATAAAGAGTGATACCGTCGCTGAGCATAAACGGATAGTTGGCATCGCCACCCTCGTTGAGAATTTCGCCGAGAAAGCGAGGATGTTCCCATTTTCCGTCGCTCAACACACTTGATGCCACAAGCGCGCTCTTGCCGTTTTGGTCGGGAGCAGCCCATATCATAGATGTTTTGCTTTCAGGCATATACACCACAGCGCCCTCAACGGCATTTACACCATTGGGCAGCACATCGGCCGAATTGAGCGAACCGCTCTCAGCAGTCATGCGATAGGCTTCAAAAAACGCGTGGGCATCAACTGCAATGCTGTCAATAATTTGTATGCGCTCAACACGGTCGAGCATCGCGCGCATCTTGGTCACACGGCGTTGCAATTCGCCTACCTCATCGGGCATCTGACGCTTGTTTTTGGCAAGAGCCTCTTCATAGGCATCGAGATAGTCGGCAGCATCATCGGCGCGATATTGGTAAAACGCGATTTCGGCCAAATAGCGCGGCGACTCTATAACCTTGCGGCTATGGCCAAATTTGAGCAAAGGAATGGCCTCGTCATATCGGCCGGCTTTCATCAAACACACACCGGTCCAATGACTTAAAGTGGCATCTTTGGGCTTTTTAGCCAACAGTTTTTCAAAAATGGGCAACGCTTGGGCATACTCGCCATCGCGATACAACTCCTTGGCGTCTTCAAGCGACTGCGCAGCCATAGAAGCCACACCCGCTGCCAACATAAGTCCTAATATATATGCTTTTAGTCGAAAGTTCATTTCCGTATCATTGTTTTAGGTCATTCAAAGATAGCAACAATTAATTTAATCGCAAAAAATAGATAGGAAATTCGCCCATTTTCTTTGTCATTTTTCAATTGTTTCATAACTTTGCACATCTAAATATAAAGTTATGCCGACATCTGTTGTCTCTCAAAATAAATCATTTGACCAAATGTGCCGATACATCAACGGCATATTGAGCATAGGCGTATGCGGCAACATTCTCAATAACAACAACTTGACAGCATAAAATGCATAGCGTATAACAACGCTATGCATTTTTTATAATAACGAACAAAAATAATTCATAAAACAACCAATAATTTATAGTCCCGATGAAACAGGATATGATTGTAATTTTAGACTTGGGTAGTCACGAAAACACCGTTCTCGCCCGCGCAATCCGCGACCTCGGTGTTTACAGCGAAATCTACCCCCACGACATCACAGTTGAAGAACTCAAAGCCATTCCCAATGTGAAAGGTATCATCATCAACGGCGGCCCCAACAATGTAATTGACGGCGTTGCTATTGATGTTAACCCCGATATCTACGCAGCAGGCATTCCCGTTATGGCTGCCGGCCACGACAAAGCACTCTGCGAAGTGAAATTGGCACAGTTTAACGACGATTTCGAGGCTATAAAAGAAGCAGTTAAATCATTTGTATTTGACACTTGCAAGGCCGAAGCAAACTGGAACATGACCAACTTTGTTAACGACCAAATCGAGTTGGTTCGCCGTCAAGTAGGCGACCGCAAAGTGTTGCTCGCACTCTCTGGTGGCGTTGACTCATCGGTAGTAGCAGCATTGTTGCTCAAAGCCATTGGCGACAACCTCGTGTGTGTGCATGTTAACCACGGTCTCATGCGCAAAGGCGAGTCTGAAAATGTTGTGGAAGTATTCCGCAACCAACTTTGCGCTAACCTCATCTATGTTGATGCAACCGAACGTTTCCTCGGCAAACTCGAAGGCGTGGAAGACCCCGAAGAAAAACGCAAAATCATCGGTGGCGAATTCATCCGCGTATTTGAAGAAGAAGCACGCAAACTCGAAGGCATCGAATTCCTCGGTCAAGGCACAATCTACCCCGACATCGTTGAAAGCGGTACAAAAACAGCCAAGATGGTTAAATCACACCACAATGTGGGCGGTCTCCCCGAAGATATGCAATTTGAACTCGTTGAGCCTTTGAAACAATTGTTCAAAGACGAAGTTCGCGCTTGCGGCGTTGAACTCGGCCTCCCCCACGAAATGGTTTACCGTCAGCCATTCCCCGGCCCCGGCTTGGGTGTTCGTTGCCTCGGTGCTATCACTCGCGAACGCCTTGAAGCAGTGCGCGAATCTGACGCTATCCTCCGCGAAGAATTTGCTATCGCAGGTCTTGACAAAACAGTTTGGCAATACTTCACAGTAGTTCCCGACTTCAAGTCAGTAGGTGTACGCAACAACGCTCGTTCTTATGACTACCCCGTTATCATTCGCGCCGTTAACACTATTGATGCAATGACAGCGACTATCGAAGAAATCGACTGGGCAATTCTCAAAAAAATCACAGACCGCATTCTCAACGAAGTGCCCAATGTGAACCGCGTGTGCTACGACATGTCACCAAAGCCCTCTGCAACAATCGAGTGGGAATAATTTTCTAAAAGGAATTTTAGAGTGCGAGCAATGAACGCATAAGCAATAGCAAAGCATGTTGCTGCCATAAAGCAACCGAAACTCGCCTCAACAATCATTCCCCCGACTCAATATCAAAGCCCCGACCTCGGGGCTTTTTTCATGCCGCAATAGTATGAAAACACCACTATTAGCCAATTACCGCTACCTCTCCCATCAAAAAAAGCGACCACAGTCCTAACGGAACTGTGGTCGCTTTTTTTCAAGAGTTTTCTATTGATTACAATCCTTTGCCGTGGCAGGCTTTGTATTTTTTGCCGCTACCACAGGGACATGGGTCGTTGCGACCAATCTTGGGACCGGCAACCATAGGTTGATTGGGTTGACGGGGACCTTGTTGTGCGCTTGCGGCCTGACGCTGTGCTGCTTCGCCGGGAAGATTTTCATCTTTTGTGGCGCGATAGCGTGAATAGTCGGTGGGACGCTCGGGCATTGCCTCACGCACTTGGGGCTGTTGAGGTTGCTTGGGCTGTTCTTCTGACTGTGCACTTTCGGCGGGGCGTTGCTGAACATAAATCTGTCCGCGCATCAATGTTGACAATGTTTTCACATTCAACGTGTTGAGCATAGCCTCAAACATGTGGAACGATTCAACTTTATAGATTACCAACGGGTCTTTTTGTTCGTATGACGCATTTTGTACCGATTGACGCAATTGGTCAAGTTCGCGCAAGTGTTCTTTCCACAATTCGTCGATAGTCACGAGCAAAATTGCTTTGTGCCATTCTTTCACGATTGAGCGGCACTCGGTGTTGTAAGCCTCGATGATGTCAACGGGAATGTTAAACAAGCGTTTGCCGTCGGTGATGGGAACGAGAATCTTGCCTTTGGCTTCGCGCTCTTCAACCCATTGTTTAACCACGGGCATTGCCACCTCAATGATGCGTTGGCCGCGACGGTCAAATGCCTCAACAGCAGCAGAATGAATTTTGTCAAGCACATCGGCCTTTGCCATGTTGCGATATTCGTCTTCGGTGAAGGGCACTTCGAGAGTAAGCACTCTGAACAATTCGAGCGAGAGGTCGCCATAATCGTTGGGCGAGTCATAAGTGTTGACAATGTTCTCGATTGTATCATAAAGCATGTTTGCGATATCGATACCCACACGCTCGCCGAGCAATGCGTGGTTACGGCGTGAGTAGATATATGTACGCTGCTTGTTCATCACATCATCATAGTCGAGCAAGCGTTTGCGCACACCGAAGTGGTTTTCTTCAACGCGTTTTTGAGCGTTTTCAATAGCGCGGGTAACCATTTTTGACTCAATCATTTCGCCTTCTTTCAAACCGAGAGTGTCAAGCACTTTCATTACGCGGTCAGTGGCAAAAAGGCGCATTAATTGGTCTTCGAATGACACATAGAATACTGATGAACCGGGGTCACCTTGACGGCCTGAACGACCACGCAACTGACGGTCAACGCGACGAGACTCGTGGCGCTCGGTACCGATAATTGCCAAACCGCCGGCTTCTTTAACTTCGGGAGTAAGTTTGATGTCGGTACCACGACCTGCCATGTTGGTAGCAATGGTCACTGTACCTGCACGACCTGCGAGAGCAACGATTTCGGCCTCTTTTTGGTGCAACTTGGCGTTGAGCACCTGACAGGGAATGCGTCGCATGTCGAGCATACGCTTCAACAATTCAGAGATTTCGACCGATGTTGTACCAACGAGCACAGGGCGGCCGGCATTGCGCAATCGCTCGATTTCCTCGATTACTGCAGCATATTTTTCTTTCTTAGTCTTGTAAACACGGTCGTTGAGGTCAAAGCGTGCGATGGGACGGTTGGTGGGAATGGTCACAACATCGAGTTTGTAGATATCCCACAACTCACCTGCTTCGGTTTCGGCCGTACCGGTCATACCTGCCAACTTGTGATACATGCGGAAATAGTTCTGCAATGTGATAGTGGCAAATGTTTGTGTAGCGGCTTCTACCTTAACACCTTCTTTGGCTTCGATTGCTTGGTGCAAACCGTCACTATAACGGCGGCCTTCCATGATACGGCCTGTTTGCTCGTCCACAATCTTGATTTTGTTGTCGTCGATTACATATTCAACATCTTTTTCAAAGAGTGTATATGCTTTGAGCAATTGTGTCACTGTGTGCACGCGTTCGGCTTTCACAGCATAGTTTTGCATCAACTCGTCTTTGCGTTGCTGGCGTTCGGCAACATCGGCAATAACTTCGGCTTCCGAAAGTTGTGCAGCGATGTCGGGGAGCACAAAGAATTGGGGGTCGTTGATTTTGCCTGTCAATTCGTCAAGACCTTTGTCGGTAAGTTCAACGCTGCGGTTTTTCTCATCGATTACAAAGTAAAGCGAATCGGTTACTTGGGGCATTTCGCGACCGTTGTCTTGCAAGAAATATGCTTCGGTGTCGAGCAACAAGGGCTTGATACCTTCTTGGCTCAAATACTTGATAAGCGCACCATTTTTGGGAAGACCTTTGAACGCACGGAACAAGAGTATTGCACCTTCTTTGCGAACATTCTTGTCTTCTGACTCGATTTTAGTCTTGGCTTCGCTCAAAATTTGAGTTACCAAGCGGCGTTGAGCCTGAACTACGCGTTCAACATTGCCTTTATATTCGTTAAAGAGTTGGTCATCGCCTTTGGGCACAGGACCAGAAATAATCAAGGGGGTACGCGCGTCGTCAATCAACACCGAGTCAACCTCATCGACAATCGCATAATAGTGTTTGCGTTGCACCATGTCGAGTGGCGACATAGCCATGTTGTCGCGCAAATAGTCAAAACCGAACTCGTTGTTTGTACCGAATGTGATATCGCAGTTGTAAGCCGCACGGCGTTCGGGAGTGTTGGGCTGATGCTTGTCGATGCAGTCAACAGTCGAACCGTGGAACATATACAACGGACCCATCCATTCAGAGTCGCGTTTTGAAAGGTAGTCGTTGACAGTAACCACATGGACACCACGGCCGGTCAATGAACGCAAGAATACGGGCAATGTAGCCACAAGAGTCTTACCTTCACCGGTAGCCATTTCGGCAATCTTACCTTGGTGGAGAACTGTACCACCAATCAACTGCACATCATAGTGAATCATGTCCCATTTAACCTCGTTGCCACCGGCAAGCCAATGGTTGGTGTAAATGGCTTTATCGCCCTCGATTGAAACGAAGTCGCGACCTTGTGCCGCAAGGTCACGGTCCATTTGTGTGGCAGTAACCTCAACAGTTTCGCTTGCTGCAAAACGAGCGGCAGTCTCGCGAACGATGGCATATACCACGGGGAGATTTTTATCAAGTTCTTTGTCAAGTGTTTCAAGAATGTTTTTCTCGCGCTTGTCAATTTCGTCCCAAAGGGGTTGGCGTTGGTCAAACGGGAGTGTCTCGATTTTGGCTTTTAATTCGTCAATAGCCGATTGGTCGGCTTGGGTGCTGTTGGCAAGGGCTTGACGCACTTGGGCAATCGCATCGCGAAGTTGGTCGTTTGACATCTCCTTCACTTTGGGGCCGAGTGCGTTAATCTTCTCAACAATGGGCATAAGTTCTTTGAGGTCGCGTTGCGACTTGTTACCAAATAACTTGCTAATAAATGAGATAAGTGACATTATATAATGATTTTATGTTATTACAAAAGGGGTTATAAACAATAAATCGCCAAGCACATGTGGCTTAGCGACTGCAAAGATAGTTTAAATCGTTGAGATATAAAAATATATGCGTCCTAACCGACAATATGCTATAAGCGTAGCGGCTTGTTTGATGACGCATTGGGAGAGCGAATTCGCAGCAATCGTGCCACAGTAGGCGCGATGAGACTTGCATCTATCTCACGGCCAATGCGTTGTGGCGCAATTCCGGGGGCCAATATAAACACGGGCGCCGATGTCGCTGCGGTGCGCGATACGGTGCGTTTGGTTTCTCCTTTGACCTCGTCGACGATCTCCCATCCGGGATTTACATTAACAAGCAAATCGCCGGCTGTGTTAAGGTTGATATTTCGGCGCAATGCGTGGCTGTTGTCGGCATCGCCGCTGCACACATCGTCGATTGTAACCACGCTGCTCACGCCGCTCATGCGAGCCACAAAGTCGGCCGCATCGGCACGCAAGTCCTTGACATCAAGGGCATGCTCTTTGATGAGTTTGTGGTTGAGATAAAACTGATTGTCATGAAATCCGCTCACCCACTCGCCGTTGCCGTGTTTTGCCATCAGATAGACATTGAGCAACGAAATGGCGCGACGCGACGAGAACTCGCCCGTAGGAATGCCCCACTGCTCTTCATCGCGTTTCCCCGACACAGGCACAGGAGTGCCCGCAAGGAATATGAGCGTGTTATTCATACCCGCCGTGCGGTCGATGGCCGAGAATAGTTGTGCCAACTGACGGTCGAGTTTGATATATGAGTCCATCAACTCCAATCGGTTATCGGTCTCTTTGCCATAGGTATAAGGCACGAGAGTGTAGCCGATATTGAGCATATCCATAACATCGCGCTGACCGAGCGAAAGGGTTTTGAGATATTCTGATGCAATGCTTGTCACCTCGGTATTAACCGGAGCCGACTGCTTATAGGCGCGATAACGGTTCTTATCCTTGGCCATAAAGCGATGAGAAAACGCATAGTGGCGCTTATATTCGGGCAAATCGGGATAACGGTCGAGCGACATCGATGGCGTCCACACCAATGTATCCAATCGGTTTGACAAGGGTTGGCGATAGTTGCGAGTCTGAATTGTGGCGGGCACATCTTTGTAGTAGGTGGTAGTGGCCCATTTTCCGGTAACATCATTAATCCAAAACGCGCTATTACCTGCGTGGCCCGACATCAAAATTGATTGCGTGGCATCGGGAGCAACGCTATAAACATATCCTGTACCACCGGCATCAATGCGAATTTCGTCCGACAATGTCGAAACGAGCAATGCGGCAGGCGAATAGGTCTCATCGGTATAATTACCTATTTTTGAAGGGTCAAGAACAATCGGATAACTTGTTTTCTTTTCGATATCATAGGCAGTGGCCGAGGCTATTCCGTTGACCGATGCCGATGTGCCGGTATATATCATTGCTGTGGCCGAGGCATAGTCACTGCCAGGACCATAGTCAACATTTTCAAGCATCACACCTTGGTTCATCAAGCGGTTAAATCCGTCGTTACCAAAGTAGCCTTTGAGCAGTTCAAGATAATCTTCGCGCAAGCCGTCAACCATGATACCCACAACAAGCGTCGGACGCTTGGCAGGCTCTTGGGCCACAATGCTCATCGACACCATAGAGGCGAGGAGAGCAAAAAGAATGCGGGGGGCTATGCGACTTTCTTTTCTTGACATTGGTTAATATATAAATATGATGCCGAGCGTGCCAAAAGGCTCAATGCCAACGGCAAAAATGCCACATTGGCTACCTGACCGATAAACGGCCAGCACAACATCAATAAAATTATCACTGCAAAGTTAACAAAATGATAGCACAATACAATTTTCTTGCATTTTTTTAACCACACAAATATCGGCACAACAAGTGCCAGCGGATTGAGCCACGCCAAATTCCAGTTGGGCGAGGTGGCTTCGTGGGTTGACACAAACACCAAAAACGCGATTATCATTCCGGCAATCGCCACAAAAGCGAACACCGTAGCATCAAACCAACGAGTGACACGGCGACGGCGCACATCGCGCACCGATAATGCAACCGACACCACCAACAGCAGCGAGAACACCGCCATAGGGCTGCACCACCACGGCGTGGGAGGCAACTGCGCGGGACTACCCTCGTGCAACACTTGCTCGGCTTTCACAATAGGTATGGCATTGCCCAACGAGTCGGTAACCGTTGCACCGCGCATCATGCTTTCGAGCGACTCTGGCGCAAACATTTTTTCCCTCACCGGCAACACATAGTCAATGCCTTCGCCAAGGGCAAAGTCAATACCTAGTTGATACCAATCATAGTTTTTGTGAAAATGGCGCATCTCACGACGGAATGTCCACTTATCAGCGCCCTCAATATCGGGCTGACTGAATTTTATGCTATCGCCAACAGCCATCTCGATAACTTCAACAGGCTTGGTGGCACAATTGTTTTTCACATAGTTATAGCGATACACGCAATTTTCGGGGCGCATGTTGATAACAAGCAAATCGACAAGTCGCCACGCCTGCTCGGGAGTAAGGTTCAACTCCTGCTCCACCACACGGCGGTCCTCGCGGGCATAGTTGCGCAGAAAATAGTTAAACGGATAAGCGCCAACACGATAGTCGGTCTCGCCTTTGAGAAATTTGATGGCAAAATTCTCGGTTTGAAACTCAAACAGCCCATAATTCACCGCCAAATCTTCATTGCCCACTTGCACACGAATAGCAGTGTGGCCACACAGTTCATACATCACGCTACCCGCATGGCAAGTCACAAGACTCACACGGGGCACCGAGTCACTCGCCGCCGACACTTGGGCAACAGCCCCAATAGCCGACAGCACACAAGCGACAAACGCCATGATATATCTAACCATATTTTTCATTGTCACAAAGATACAACAAATTACCTACACCACAAAAACTCTGCCAAAATACCCCACCACACGCATCCTAAGCCATCAAAAGACAAGGCCACCCACCGGGCAGCCTTGCTATGTTATCAGTTAGGTTCTTGAATGCATCGAATGTTGTGTCCGCGCGACGGAGAAAAGGATGTTTGATATATTGCTTTACCATCAATACCCCAATTACCATCATAAACTATACTAACATCTTCACCAACCCAATAATTAGTGAAATATCGTCCGATACCATTACTTTTAATATTCGCCAAATTTGTGTAAGCGCCAGAAGCAAAACCGAAACCTATACCCGGGGCACTTGTTGCGTTTGCGGCATTTACCGTCCAAAAATAGCCACGATAGTCGTCACCAACATCATCAGAAGGCAAATGCAATTTTGCTGATGAAGGAGAAATAAAACCTTGAATAGGGAATGATATTTTCATATATGCACCATCGCCCGTGGTTCTTACCGAAGTCCTCACATAATGACGGACTTTTCCACTTGGCGTAGAGTTGCTACTACCGAAATAAGCATAAACCTTTGACAATGTTTTATCAGTATTATCATTATAATACGAGTTATTTGTGAACATAAAATCAAATGCGTTGAGTTGAGGAATACACCAACCGGGAGGGCATGGGTCAAACAAGGTCTTTCGTCCTGATGATGAAAAATTAGCGCCCTTGCTATCCTTAGCTGTTGGACTATACCATGGATTTGTATTTGCCTCAGACGACCATGAATTATTTGTTCCCGCGCTACTACTATTATAAGAATAGCATACCGTTGGGTCCTGAATAGTTTGTGCCACACTAACGCGTCCTGACTTGCCTCCTGTCCAATTTGCTCTCGTTGCACCAGTTATATTATACAAAGGATAAGATTCCATTCCCGTAGAGGTATTTATCAGGTCAGCGCCATGGAATGGGAACGGATCTTTGCGGCCATATTGATAAAACAATCCGAAACCCTCTACCGGGCTTTCCGCCAAACCATTATACGGAGCCTGCGCCCCAAGATTGCGGTCCATTATCCATTTATTTTTATAAATACCGCCTTCATTAGTCCAAATAGCCCTAGAAGGGGTAGTCCATGTACCCGAACCATAGTGATAATAATGTTCCACACGACCGTCATAAACATATTCATATCTCTTATTTGACGTCGACCACATCTTTGCTCCTTGATAATCGACATCGGTTCCCGAAGCATTATTGTGATACAATGTCATATAAGTAGTATTTGCCGGGGCATAATCGGGACAATAATCTGTCACCCACAAGTGCCAACTCCACAAATACCCCGACACGCCATTCTTTTTCAAACCTATCAATATATTTCCATATATATCTGTTTTGGGATTTCGCGACGCGTTTTTATATGACGAGTTAAGAGTTGTGTTATCAAGCGTTATATACATCGGGTTCAACCCCTTACCATTGTAAGTGTTGTTTGACCCGTTATTGGTATAGTTGCCATATTCATCGCAAAAATGAATAACGCGTGCATTTTGGTCTTGCCAAATCACCTCAACAGTCCACTCCGAATTTGCATCAATTGAGCGAGTCGCATCATTTTTGACTGTTTTCCAGTAGTCGTTTACGCGGTCGATTGGCAGTTCCCATACTGTAACTCCATTGATTTTTTGAATGCGGGGGTGGATAAACCAGCAATTTGTATGCGGCTCGCACTTCACCTTGGTTGTTTGTCCTGGGTAATCGGTTGTCACTTTGGAATCTAGAGAATAATAAATACCGTCGTTATTAATAGTTACATTAACATTATAACGGTGGTCGGCCCACAAATTAAAATCTTTGAGATTATTGTAAGCAGTTGCACCACCAATATCTGTACCAGGATATATTTTATATGACGCAGTTACGCCATTAGTGCGCGTACCATCAATTTCAATGTAAGTTGCATTTGCCGGCGCAATATCGGCACGATTACCCGATGTTGACACTACTCCTTGGGCATTTTGTGGCACATACCAACTAATTGTAGTGCTTGCGCCTTTGGCCAGTTTGAGTTCTTCGTTGTCATATTTAACATACTCAACGCCATCAACCGCAGCGGCGTCAATCACCGATGTCTCATTCAAAGCGTTTTGTGCAAAGCGCACCTTATTGGGCACATTTTTCACTCTGACACTTGTGATTGTGGACTCGTTATTGCTTGACGAGTTGGTTATTTTGGCTGTCACCTTTGCCACATTAGGGTTGAGCACAAAACTCAACTGGTTTTGACTGACATTGAACTGAAGACTACCGCTCCATGTAAAGTTTGTGATTTCGCTGCTTTTAGGCTTATTGTATTGGCGGTCAATAGTAAATGCAGGCACTGCCAAATCGGCCAATGTTGAAGTACCGACTACCGCTGAATTCCCAAGATTAGACAACGATACATTTCCCAACAACACACCCTGATAGGTAGTACCGACAGAAAGCACCATTTCCTTAGTGACCGGAAACTGTGTTATGTCATAGGCTTGATAAAGTGTTGCGTTGGCATCTGTGCCACTATACACTAGCAAGCAAAAGCGGTTGACATTTGAAACCTCATCCGACTCGGAATAGACCGCGCGACTAATTGTATCGGTCGGACTTATTGTCGCATTAATATTCAATGTCACTGTGCTTTCGCCAATGACGCCGCTCAAGTCATCATCACACGACCACAGCACGCCGATAAGCGCAATCGCCAATATATATCTGAAAACTTTATCCATATCTGTAAAAATCGTTTAATCAGCCCAATTAAGGCATTTTATTGGAAAATCACACAAAAATAGGCAAATACAATCTATCTGCCCATTTTTTAAGGTTAACATTCGTTAAACCTCGCATTTCCTCCCAATTTCACGATTTTTCAGACGTTTTTCAATATCCACTAAAAAAACAGCGCGACCCAATGAGCCGCGCTGTCGCAATCTTTTATGCTAGTATATACTTGTTGGCACATAGTTTATCCTTAACCCCTCCGGGGCTTTGCCCCACCTCCCCTATTTTTTGCTCCGAAATTTCTCCGCAAAAAGCAGTGGAGGACTTGCTGGTGCACAAACCTAGTGTTTCCGGGGTCGTTGTGTTGTCAAGTGTCCCTCTGCCACGA
>JAFZHD010000032.1 GCA_017555085.1 Muribaculaceae bacterium
TCGGCTTCTCATGCCGTTTTTAACGACCTTATTTGAGCCACAAAAAAAGCATTTTTTTTACCATATCAATGAATTTCTTTACAAAGATATGTATTTCAGTGCATTACAAAGGTTTCATCCTACTTTTTGTCCACCCTGCCGACACATACAATAATGACAGGGATAAATGCACGGCATCTGCATCTTTTTGTTTGGCGGTTTGTGCTGCGAATAAGATAAAGAACAGAACATTGCCACTCTTCGCCCAGAATAGCTTATAGCATCACGGCACAATTCAAATCAGATTACTTCCTACTGTAAGTCTTTCAAATTTGACAACCTTATATAATATAAAAAGGAGCGTCATCTCAACGCTCCCTTCTATGGGTTTCCAATAGGTACAATTTCTAAGGTAAAAAAGATTGTTTTAGGTTTGTGATGCAAATTTCGGGCTTTTTATCTTATTACACAAACATTTTTTTATGTTATAAAACACGGTTTTTTACACTGACTGCAATTTGAATACATGCATAAATTAAGTAATACCTTTACAAATCAGCGCATTAACCATATTGATTGATTCAATATCTATTAACAGCCTTTTTGGTTAATAAAATTTAATTTCACTCTTCCCACTGTTCGAGACTCAATTTTTCGCCGTCAAACACAGCATAAGAGAAGTGATTGACCCAATCGCCCAACACAAGCACACGCGCCTCTTCTTCTATCTTATAATCGAGCATTATGTGACGGTGCCCAAATATAAAGAAGTCCACTTTATCATCGGACGCCAGATTATAACTACGGGCAAACTCAATGAAAGGCTCTTTATCCTCGCCTTTAAAATGCGGCTGATAACCGCCGGCTTTGCGACTATGCGACGACCAACTGTTGGCAAAAGGCACTGTCCAACGGGGATGGATGGCTGCAAACAGTTTCTGGCAAATGCGATTACGGAAAGCAGAGCGCATCAGTTTGAATGATGTCTTTAATTTGCCCACAGCATCGCCATGCTCCATATAAAATCGTTTGCCAGATATTTCTCTGATGCAACTGCCGTCAATTACCTCACAACCGATTTCGTTGGGCAGATAGTCAAATATCCATATATCATGGTTGCCTATTAGCCACGTGATTTTCACACCAGAGTCGGCCAACAATGCCAATGTTCCCAAAAAGCGCGTAAATCCTCGCGGCACCACATTGCGATATTCATACCAATAATCAAGCACATCGCCCAACAAGTAAATCTCGCGTGCTGTATCTTTGATTGAATGCAACCATCTCACTACCCTGCGCTCATGGTCAACAGGGTTTTCTAGATAGGCAGCCCCCAAGTGCAAGTCTGATATGAAATATGTGGCAGTGCGAGTCATAATTCTATAAAAATCCAAGTTCAAGTTTGGCCTCTTCGCTCATCATGTCTTTGGTCCATTCGGGCTCAAACACGATTTGAATATCCACACTTTTCAACTCGTCAATACTTTCGAGTTTCATGCGGGCATCATCGAGAATAAAGTCGGCCATAGGACACGACGGAGCAGTCATGGTCATATCAATTTTGAGATTCAACTCATCGTCAATGTCTATTTTATATATCAAACCCAACTCATAGATGTCGACAGGCATCTCGGGGTCATATACGGTTTTGAGCATCGCAATTACCTTTTCTTGCAACGCCAATTTTCCGTCAATCTGATTTTCTTTTCCTTCTTGTGTCATAATTTGCAAAGATAGTAATTTAGGAGCGAACTTTTCATAATTATATTTGTAATTTTTGTTTGAGTGTTCTAACTTTGCAAATTATAAATAACAAACATTACCAAAACTCATTTTTATGAAAAATCTTAAACGCATTTTTATCGCCATCGCCTTGATTTTTGCTGTTGGTGTTAGTGCAAACGCACAAGTGAAATTTGGCGTGAAAGCCGGTATGGCTCTCAACGATATCAAATTGAGCGACAATCTTGATGAATTGTATAGCAATCTTGACGCAAGCAACCGCGCTGGCTTCACTGGCGGTCTCATGGTCGAATTCATGCTCCCAGTGTTCAACCTCGGCATCGACGCTTCTGTGATGTATGTTCACCGCTCTTCTGAAATCAATTTCAAAGAAGGCAACTTCAACACAAATAATGACTATATCGATATTCCCCTTAACTTGAAATGGAAAATCGGTTTGCCCGTTGTAGGCAACTTTGTTGCACCTTATGTTTTCACAGGTCCAAGTTTCTCGTTCCTTACAAGTAGCGTAAACGATGTATTTGCAAATAACGGAAAAATCGTAAACCAAAAATTCAATGTTGACTGGAACCTCGGTATCGGTGTAGAAATCATGAACCATGTTCAAATCGGCGCAAGTTACGGTTTCGGCATCACTGAATATGCAAAATATGTCAACATGGATGGCCAAAACTTTGACAGCAACATCAAAAACAACTATTGGACAATCACTGCTGCTTACCTCTTCTAAAAAAACATCTTCCCTTAAATAGCAAACGCGCAACCGTCAAAGTTGCGCGTTTTTTTGTTGCATCAAATTATATCTACTAATCTCTTAACTTTTGAGTCAGGTTGCCGTCTTTGTCAAACCAATAGTTTACATCTGTCAGCGCTTTTTCAACCGATACACAATACTCGCCGGTTCGCAGCACTTTTATATCGTCGACATCATCAAGGTTATCTTCTTCATCAAGATAATTCACAGCATTTGCGGGAAGAATGTCGGTCACAATATCTACTGCTATATCTTTGCGGTCTGGAGCGCTCACTTCTACCAATGCGCCTTGAACATCAAATTCAAACTCATATCCATTGCGCAATTCTACACTATAGGTATTGTCTTCTGCATCACGCTCAAATTCTCTAACCTTTACATTTGAGCCAAAATGCTTTGCAATGAATTCTTGCGACACTTTTGGCAACGAGGTCAAATCGCTCAATCGATTTACACCTGCCCAATCTTCACACGATGCCATCATAGCCAAGCCTATAAATGCACTAAACACTGTTATCAATCTTTTCATATTCCAATTTATTTAGGGTTATTGTTTATGTTATTCTGTTTGTGATGCAAATATAAATCACACTTCACTATCTCGCGAAATTTTCGCCAAGCGAATTTATCTATACACCCATAGACACACTCTATAATAGCACATCACACTACTTATTTACAAATACTTACCACGCACAACAAACAACAAGGGCCTCGCTGATATGCGAAGCCCTTGCCATCTATTTATTTGAATCGATTAAAGCGAAGTCAAGTTTGATGAGATTGTGAACGATTTAACTTGCGAACCGCCCGAGAACGAACCACCAACGGTTACTTCGTTAAACACTGTGCCACCGCTCACCGAGCCACCTGTGTAAAGTTTGTAAGAACTACCCGACTTAAATTGAGGCAAAGTGATGTAGCAACCTTGGCTCATTGCTTGGGGAGACTTGAACGACAAGAGGTGGTTGCCAGACGAGTCGGTAATTGTAATCAATGTACCAGCCGAAATTGATGACGAGTATTTGATTGTTGGCACTTTGGCTTGTGTTGTTGTGATGTTAAGCATATTGCCCTTTTGATTGATGATTGTACCGCCAGTGATTGACAACTGACTTGCGTTATCAACATCAAGACCTTCTTCGGGTTCACGAGTACCATTAGCCAAAATCAAACCACCTGAAATTTGCATTGAGCCGTTTGAGTCAATTGCATCGTTGCCAGTTGCCACGCAACGCAAGTTACCGCCTTTGATATAGAGTGCCGATTTAGCATTGATACAGTCATCGTAAGTATTAAAGTAGAAGTTACCGCCATTAATTGTCATTGTGGTTTTTGATTCAAGACCTTCACCACCTTCTGATGATGACTTAATGGTGAAACTACCGCTATTGATTGTCATTGCGCTCATCGCCTTGATTACTTTGGGGCTTGTTGATGAACTTGATGATGTAGAACTGCCAGGTTGACCAGGACGACCACCAGGGCCACCGCCACTTGACGAACTGCTACCAAATTGAGCTCCAGTTGTTTCTGCTGTTACCACAAGAGGAGCAATTGTGTTAGGAGTTGTGGGCTCTTCTTCTTTGTTGCCTGTATCGCCGCCTTCCTCTTCTTTTGCTACCGAATACTTATAGCATGCAGCACCCTGGAAAGGAACGTTCATCCACACATAATAGCCGTCGGTTGTTGTTTCTGCACAGATAGATGTACGGAAACTTGTGTTGCGAGTGCCACCGAGGCCCGATGCGGGATATGTACCAGTTGCCGACATTGTTGACATATTAATCAATGTGAACGCACCATCAGCAATAGCCGTATTTGATGTATTGAGATATGTTGCCGCAGCAGCATATTTAACACCGTCATAAGTAAAGATTTTCATATCAGTCCCTTGGTTGTTCACTATGCCAGAGGGCAATTCTTCGATATAAGCACCTGTTGAACTGAAATGTGTTGGAGCATAGTTGGCCAAAGAACTTGACACCCAGAATGAGCCGTCGCTCTCAACTGTCACATTTGAATATGCAACACTTGCAGCAATAGAGTATGCGCTACCGTTTTGGGTCAAAGTGATTTTGCTTGGAGTTGTTGATGTGATAGCACCATTGCTCACTGTGTAGTAATAAACAATGTTGTCATATACAAACCAAATGCGACCGCTATTCATGTCGCCACTCACCGACATAACATCGCCAATGCGTGCACAAGGAGGTGCTGCGCTGAGCATAACTGTGGGGTTAGCAGCATCGCTATCCCATTTGTAAATAACAAAGTTGGTTGATGACGAGTTGGTCAAGTTACATGCGACAATCGAATTACCCAAGCGTTCAACTGCGCTCAAATAATGAGTACCTGTTGTGCATGATGATGTATTCAAAGAGCCGACATGTGCGCCGGTATAAGCATTTACAATTTGAATGTTGTTGTCAGAGTTTGAACCATTGCGACGAACTACATAAAGTTTACCGTCTTTCAATGCGATATCGTTCACAACTTGTGCGCCTGTTGTCATCCAAGAAGCCGAACTGCCCGATTTTTCAGAGTAGTTCCACACTTGTGCCATACCGCCCGATGTTGTGGGAGTTGTCACTGTTACATCGGGAGATACACCGTCAACAGTACCCATAATGATTTGTTGGTCGCTCTTGATACATTTGCCACCGGCACCAGTCGCTTTGACATTGAATGTACCACCCAAGAGATTGAGGTTACCGTCAACCGAGATACAAATGGGGCTATAAGTGTCTGTGCCGCTTGAAGCTGTATAAGTGGCTGCACTACCAGTTGTTGTGATAGAGACATTACCGGCATTGAATGTTGCAACACCGTCAACCGAGATACCCTTACCACCTACACCTGAGTGAGTTGCCGTGATTGTACCGCCGTTTTGTGTATAGTTGCCATCACATTTAATCAATGTACAGTGTGAGGGGTCATAATTTACAACAACCGAACTACCAGTCAATGTACCATTGATTGTTCCGCCCGAAATTGTTGTGTTGCCGTCTGATTTGAAGCCTTTGGCAGAATTTGCTTTTACGCCGAGTGTGATATTGCCACCAGTAACATTGATTGCACCGTCGGCCGATACACATGTTGAAGAGTAGTTATCGGTTACACCCGAGAGATTCGTATAAGTACCATTTGCGCCAGATACATTAATAGAGAGCGTACCACCTGCAAGTTTCACATTACCGTCAGCCGAAATACCTTTACCGCCAGCACCTGTATGAGTTACAGTAACAACACCGTCGTTCATCACAAAGTCGGCATCGGTTTTGAATGCAGTACAATATGAGGGGTCGTTTGACACGATTGCCACATCACCAGTCATATTTGCTGTAATTGTACCACCATTAACTGTCATGGTCTGCTTGGTCTTAAAGCCTTTGCCTTGTGCAGCAGGTACTGTCAATGTCACGCTACCGCCGTTAACCTCGATAATACTGTCACACTTAATAGCCTTTGTATCAGCAACCGAGATTGACACATTGATGCTACCGCCGTCAATCTTGATATAACCTTCATCGGCATCAATACCATCGCCGGTTGTTGATGTTGTAGTCAATGAGCCACCGGTCATCAAGAAATAGTCGTTAGCACGAATACCGTCATTGGCTGCTTTGAGAATCTTAACCGAACCCGATTGAATGTCTATATAGTCGTCGCTACAAACACCATGCTTGTAATTTGCTGTAACATTCAATGTTCCTGTGCCAGTAAACACCAACTGACCTTCACTGAAAAAACAGCCTTTTTGGTCTTCGCCGCTTACAGTTGCATAAGACGACGCATCAGTGAGTGAAGATGTACCAACGAGGTTTACTGTACATTTTTTACCCGATTGGATATTAATCGCAGCTCCGTCATTGTTAGTAATTGACACATTATCAAGATTCAAGACAAATTTCTTATCAGAATAGATTTTAAACGAACCCGATGTTGTTGAGCCTGACAAATCATATGTCAACTCTTCGCTTGATGTTGAGCGAATGATAACATCACCGCCATTTTTCTCAACCGAAACGCCTTCAAAAGCAAACGGATTGACAATAGTTGCATCTGTTCCGCTATATTTTACCGACACGACATTCTGGTCGTCGCCCATCGTAACTTTTACGATATTAGAATTTGTGAGAGCCTGAGATACAGCATTTTTTGCTTGAAAAATTACCGAATTGCCATCATTTGACAATGAAACACTATCGGCAAGTTCCAAAGGAAGACCCATGGTGATGTTATCGGCTCGCTGAATCCACATAGTTTCGGCTGCCCATGCAAGTGAGAACAACGACATTGCAGCCAATGCTGAAAGTACTATTTTTTTCATCGCTTAACAATTTTAGAAGTTAAACCTGCGGCTTTAACTACATAAGTTCCGGCCGATAATTGCGATACATTCAGCACAGTGCCGTTACCTTCGGCAACGAGCGCACCATTAGTAGCATATACCTCTATTGCACATTCTTCACCAAGAATAATGATTTCTGATGTCGAATTGTTATACAATATAGCCTGATTGTCGTTTGAATCTACAAAATCAACACCAGACAGGTCGCTATTAAAACGCAAAGAAACGAATTGGGCACGAGAGAAAGTCTTTGAAGTGCCATCGCTAAAATTAAGAACTACCCCGCTACCATCGGTAGGGAAAGTGATATGGCTAATGGTTGAAATACCATAAGCAGTGTCTCCGGTTTTCTGTCGGACAATCATTGTCTCAGTCGCAAACGCAAATAACGACACACATAATAGCAGCGTTAATGTAATTTTTCGCATGGTATGAATTAATGGTATAAGTTTAGTTAAATTAATTATACAAAGATATAATTTACCAACTTACTGACAAAAAAATATATACATATTTCTCAAAATCTATTACTTAACGGCAATTTTTACCGACAATCTCACCTTTTAACATCTCTGCAAATATCCTAAATTTCTAATCCTCAAATATTTTATGTAAGTTTGCACACAAATCACAACTATCATGGCTCAGCACAACAATCTTGGACAATGGGGCGAAAATCTCGCCTGCGAAAAACTCATTACCGAAGGTTATGCTATCACCGAACGAAATTGGCGATGCAACCATTGGGAAATCGACATTATCGCAATGAAAGGCAACCGCATAGTTTTTGTCGAAGTCAAAACTCGCAGCGACAATTATGTTGACCCGCTCGAATCAATTGATCGCAAAAAGATTATTTACCTTGCCCGAGCAGCAAATGTTTACATACAAATGCACGATATCCCCCATGAGCCGCAATTTGACATCATACTTATCGTCGGCACGCCCGAAAAAGGCCACCAACTCGAACACATCCCAGATGCATTCCTGCCCCCACTCATAGCCCTATAAGCAACAAAAGCCCGGCGTTTGCCGGGCTTTTTAAGTATATCAGAGTATATTATACTGTCCAAGTACCTTCAACTACTTTACCCATTGACATTACGCCACAGAGGTTCAAGTCTTTGTCAAGTACAATCATGTCGGCATCTTTGCCTTTTTCCAAAGAGCCTTTGCGGTCATACACCTTCATAATCTTGGCAGGAGTTTCAGAAATCATGCGCAAAGCGTCAAACAAAGGAATTTCGGCTTGGTGAACCATTGTGCGAATCAAGCGGTCCATTGTCGCGATACTACCGGCCAGAGCCGAGCGGTCTGACAATTTGCAAACACCGTCTTCAATGATTACACGGGGGTCAAATGCGGTTTGGCTATCACTTGCAGCAACTGCCAAAGCATCTGTAATAGCACATGTGCGCTCTACACCCTTGATTTTGTAAACCATCTTCAACATTGCAGGGGGAACGTGGATACCGTCAGCAACCAATTCGACAGTCATATCGTCCATCAAATAGATACTTTCGATAGTACCTTCATATTTGAATTCACGTTTCTTGTGAACGCCAGTCATAGCATTGTAGAAGTGAGTAGCGTGAGTGAAACCTGCTTCATAGCCTGCTTTAACATCTTTATAAACAGCCTGAGTGTGAGCTACTGATGCCAATACGCCTTTTGAATTGATGAATTTACCAAATTCAACTGCACCAGGCAATTCAGGCGCAGCATCCCAACGCTTGATGCATGGCCACTTGTTAATAATGGGTTCATATTCAGCGGGGTCAGGATTCTTGATATTTTCGGGCAACTGACCGCCGGCCATAGCCAAATTCAAGTAGTGACCTTCGAGGTGAAGACCAAGAATAGGAGTATTGGGGTCTTCGTTCATTATTTTAGTACATGCTTCAGCAGCAGCCTCAATCATGGGAACAGTTGAAGAAGAAAGAGTGGGGAAAATTGAAGTAGTACCATGTTTCAAGTGAGCATCAACAGCAACTTTGAAAGCCTCTTCTGTACCTTCCATGAAGTCGCGACCGCCACCACCATGAACGTGAATTTCAATACCACCAGGAGCGACTACATTACCTTTTGCATCAATCACTTCTGCACCAGCAACAGGGTGAGAGCAATCCATTACAGCAGCAATTTTGCTACCTTCTACTAAAACCGAACCATTTTCAATCCAACCTTGGGGAGTGAGAATGCGAGCATTTATTATCTGTTTCATATATATTTAATGTGTTTTAATTATTCTGATACAAAGGTAAATAATTTTATTAGTTAAATCACAAAAAACGCCATAGAATATATCAACCGCCCTATAACAGTCATCTATAACACCCATCTACAACCACCAACAAGCCACAACAGATCCACCATACGCCCCTAAATACCAGGTAATTAACGCCAAAGCAACAATAATCATCACCATCAAGCTGCCTATTCTATAGTTACAAGATACCGTAGCCACTATCAATCACTATGATAAAACAAAAGCGCCCCGGCTCGTTTGAACCAGGGCGCTCGGTAAAGGGGCGGTTACCTACTCTCCCA
>JAFZHD010000033.1 GCA_017555085.1 Muribaculaceae bacterium
AATTAAAGCCAATTAAAGCATTTTGCACATTTCGTTTTATCCTCAATAGTTCATAAAAACACATGTAACTAACTGAATACAAGCACACTCACACCATTAATCTATCATCATACTCCTGCACATTTCGTTTTCCTGCCCGTATTTGTAAATGTTTTGTTTGCTGATTTTTTGAGAATGATTTGAGTCAATATATAGTTTAGAGTGCACGATTACTCCGTTTCTGTTTATATAGGCCTCAAGCGCTCCAAAGCGACCAGTCGCATTAGGACTCCATATTGATTTTTTTGCGATATTATAAAGGTCGCGATATAATTTTTTGTCATATTTTTGCTCATAAAGCATATTGGAGTATTCACCATTGAGGGTTTGATTCAAATTGTAATTTACAATATGTTGGGTTGAATTGCCATAATCGTAATAAAAGACAGATGGCTCGTTTTGTTGGCCATATTGAGCAATGAATTTTCTATCACGAGGTTTTTTTAATCTTTCGTCAATCTGATTAATACAACTATTTAGATGCAATACTAATAGGGACGATTTTTCTACGATATTAGCTGAGTAGCAATATTGTACTCCTTTTTCTGATGAAAGAGAAATCAAGCCTTTCCAATCATCTTTGCCTTTTTTGCGTAAAAAACTAAAAGATAACATCTGTTTGTTTACCGGGAAATTGAATGTTAATCCTTCCTCATATTGTTGCGGGCAATCGGTTATATATGATTGCATTTGCTTTAATGCTTTGATAATAGATGCGGCATCATGTCCAGTCAAAAGACACATATTGTTATTTATAGATAAAACAATATATGAATTTATTTCAGTAGTGTATAAGTTAATTAATTCTATGGGGTATATTTCAATTATAGCCCCCCATGATCCTATAATGCAATGCTTGTCGGCATAATGCTTAATCAAAGTAGGCGCATTAGATAGGGTGTCAGTTTGTGAAAACAAAAAATCCTTAATATCAAAATTCTCATGGGTTGACTCGGTTTGGTCGGCATATATCCCAGAATCGGTAATGAGATTATTTGCTGCAATATTAAGTGAGCAAATGCAACAAAGAATTATAAGTATAATCTGTTTCATATAAAATGATAATAGTAGGTTATTTCACGGGGGAGAGGCCCATTTCAGCGGCTTTTTGGAGCATGAGGGCATAGGCTGGCTCGCGCTCGTTGGGGATTTCGCCGTCAAGAATTGCATTTTTGATGCACTCTTTTATCAAGCCGACTTCGCGGCAGGGCGCAAGGCCAAACAATTCCATAATCTCTTCGCCCATGATGGGAGGTTGGAAATTGCGAATACGGTCTTTTTCTTCAATCTCAATGAGTTTTTGTCGCACAATCAAGAAGTTGTCGAGGAATCGGCGCACTTTCTCTTGATTTTTTGAGGTGATGTCGGCTTCGCATAATGTCATCAAGTCTTCGATGTCGTCGCCAGCATCAAAGAGCAATCGGCGTACGGCCGAGTCGGTAACTTCTTCTTCAACCAATGCGATGGGGCGCATGTGCAATTCGACCATTTTCTGCACATATTTCATTTTCTCGTTGAGCGGGAATTTCATGTTGCGGAAAATGCGCGGTATCATTTTTGCACCTACAAAGTTGTGATTGTGGAATGTCCAACCGAGGTTGTCGTCCCAGCGCTTTGTTGCGGGTTTAGCGATGTCGTGGAGCAAAGCGGCCCATCTCAACCACACATTATCACTTTTGAGCGCTACATTGTCGAGCACTTCAAGCGTGTGGTAGAAGTTGTCTTTATGTCCGCGACCGTTCACGACTTCAACGCCACGCATTGCGGCAAATTCGGGAAAGATGAGTTTGAGCAAGCCGCAACGGTTGAGCAGCACCCAACCGATTGAGGGTTTGGGCGACGCCATTATTTTCATAAGTTCGTCCATCACTCGTTCTTTTGATATGATTGAGATGCGTGAAGCATTGCGGGTGATGGCCTCGAATGTTTCGGGTACGATGGTGAAATTGAGTTGTGTGGCAAAGCGAATGGCACGCATCATGCGCAACGGGTCGTCGCTGAAAGTGATGTCGGGGTCGAGCGGGGTGCGAATGAGACCTTGTTCAAGGTCCTCGATGCCGCCAAATTTGTCGATAAGTTGGCCAAACGACGATTCATTGACACTGATAGCCATTGCATTGATGGTGAAATCGCGACGAGAGATGTCGTCGTCGAGAGTGCCGTCTTCGACAATAGGTTTGCGGCTTTCGCGACGGTAAGATTCGCGGCGAGCTCCCACAAATTCGAGTTCAAGGCTGCGATATTTCACTTGTGCTGTGCCAAAATTTTGGAACACGCTCAAATATGCGCCTTTGCCCAACGCCGATGCAAGTGATTTGGCAATTTCAATGCCACTGCCAACGGTTACGAAGTCAATGTCCTTTGACTTGCGGTCAAGAAACAAGTCGCGAACATATCCGCCAACGGCATAGCACTCGCGACCTAATTGGTCGGCGATTTGCCCAACGGTGTGGAATATCTTATTGTCGATTTTTTTTGCTATTTCGTGCATCTGATTAGTTGTCTAAGCTGATTATTTCTTCGGGTGCGTTGGTGATTGAAACCATGCCGTTTTCGGTAACGATATATGTGTTTTCGACACCAACAGCGCCTACGCCAGGTATAACAAATTTGGGCTCAACGGCAATGGAGTTGCCAACGGCAAGAATGTCGCGGCTGCGTGGTGCCAAAACGGGAAGTTCGTTGATTTCAATGCCTACGCCGTGACCGACAAAACCAGCCTTTTGCTTGTGTCCCATGAAATATGCGTCAAGTCCTTCTTCTTGGGCGATAGCAACAGCGCGTTCATACAATGTCTTGGCTTCAACTCCCGGACGGCCCATTTGGGCAAGCTCGGCCACGATTCGGCGTGAGCATTCGTGAGCTTTAACGGCAAGTTCGCTCAATTGTCCGCAAGAGAATACACGAGTCATGTCGGTCATGTAGCCTGTGTAGTTACCGTTAACATCAACCATGATAGCCATGCCGGGCTTGATTTCGGTTCCGTCGCAACCCACGGGCAAAGTGGGGTTGAGACCTGCGCCGCCCATGGCAAAATCGTAGGGCGCGGGGTTGTCGGCATTATCGCCGCAAATGGTGTTGCCCATGAAAATTTCCATAGAGTCGCCGCTGATGCGGAATTGGCCCAAGCAGCCGTTAAGGCGTGATATGCGTTCAATCTCGATTTGCAAAGTGAGGTCACTCATGCCTTCGTGATACAACGACTTGATGTGGCTATATGACTCGGCATGTTTGATGCCCGATTGGCGCAACAAGTCAAGTTCATACTCTTCTTTCACTGCGCGGGCTGCTCTCAACACTGTTGAACAGTTGCTGATGGTTGCAGTGGCGAAGGCGCGCGAAAGGCGGTCGGCCATTGATGCGGCAACGAGGTCGAGTTCGAGGCCCAAGTTGGCGGGCAATTCCACGCCGAGTTGAGTGAGAATGTCGGCTATCTGCTCGGGCTTGCCAATGTAGTGAACATTGTCGCCTGTAAGGCCCACGGGGCGGCGCACAAAGTATTGAGGTTGACCTTGAACGGGAATGTAGGCATAGCCGCTGAACACTCGTCCCGAGGTGTAATAGAGATTGACGTTTGTGCTGACGAGCATTGCTTGTGCTTGTGTGTTGGCAAGCAACGACTGAATTTTGGCAATGCGGGCATTTAATACATCAACAGGCAGTTGGGCGTGAATAGTCATGACTTGTTATTCTGATAAAAAATGTGATACTAAATTGTTGAAATCGCTTGCCGAGTATTCGGCATCGGTGCAAGTGCCAAAACCATAAGAGGCAAACATCATGGGCACTCCGGCTTTGTGGGCACTGTTGCAATCGCCTTGTGTGTCGCCTACATAAACGGGGCTTTGCAAGGCATATTTATTGACAACCGATTTGATGTTGTCGGCTTTTGGGCAGAGAGTTTCGCCGTAGGAGAGCGTTCCTTCAAAGTAGGGTGCGAGGCCTGTGTAGGCGAGGAAATTGGTAAGTCCTTCGGCGCCGCAGTTGCTGACCATAAACAGGCGATAGCGTTGTGCTAATTGGGGTATGCCGTCGGCAACTCCGGGGTAAAGGATGCCGCCAAGCATGGGCATCATCTTCTTCTCGTTCTCATCAAGGAGTCGCAAATACTGCTCGGCGTCAACATCAATGTTTACGATGCGGCGAAAAATCTCGTCGATGGGCAGACCCATGCATTCCAACAACACTTGTCGTTCCACTTTGTCGGCCGATATGCCCATTTGTTCAAAAGTGACATCCCAAATGCGGCAATAAGAGTCGACGGCGTCCCAAAGAGTGCCGTCCATGTCAAATATAATGCTGTCAAATTTATTCATCGCGCAATTCGTTTGATAGGAATAATAAACCTATTTGAGATATGCCTTCAAGTGTGTCGACGCGCATGATGTGTCGCACCTGAATAGAGTCGCCTTCGGTCAATCGGTAGTCGGTGTTGACTATTGTCTCAGATTGGAAACTTGTGCCAATGCCTTTGCCGTTCCAACGGCCATATATGTCGGCCAATGTGATGTTTAGCGTGTCGCGGTCAACGGTTGTGCTGTCGATGCGATGCGAAACTTCAAGCCACAAGTTGCTGTAACCATAATTATTGTCGTGGCGAAGGGCAAGAGACAGTTTGCCAGTCGATGCGCTGTCAATGTCGACTTTGAATTTCAAAGTATCGGCATAGGCCCATCCTTTGGGGTCGATATTCTTGAAGTCGCTATAATCATTGTGCCCGGGAGTGCAGGCTCCCAAGCACAATGTGAAGAGTATGAATAATAAAGTATTACGCATTATCGGTGTTGTTATTGTTTTCGCCTTTGTGTGGCCTTGGTTGACGCTGTCGGTCGCGATTGCGTCGGTCGCGGTTTCGGTTGTTGCCGTTATTGCCGCCGTTGTTACCGTTATTGCCATTATTGTTGCGAGGCTCGTTGCGTTCCTTGGGCTTGTTTTCGCCTTTGGGTTCGTTGCGTTCCTCGTTGTTGCGGTTTGGGTTGTCGGCTTTGTCTTTCGATTTGCGCTTTTTCTTCTTTTTCTTGTCAAAGCGTGTGATACCGTCCTGTCCGATAATATCGCCAAATTCGCTCACATGAACCTCTTTTTCTTCGCCGTCGCGTTGGAGTTTCAAGGGCTTTTCGCCGGCTTTGTTCATCGCAATGATTTCAAACACGCGTTCGGCATCGAGAGTGACAAGGTTGGCCGGAACCGACTTGTCGGTCGAATAAGTCATTTCGCGTTTGAAAATATCGGTTTTGAAATGATAGTATGTAGCATCGGCAGTTTCAAGGCGAATCTCTTTTGAGGGCAAACGCTTGACGCTTTCAACATAGGCGTCAACCTCAAAGTTGAGGCAGCATTTGAGTTTGGCGCATTGGCCGGCAAGTTTCTGCGGATTGAGCGAAATGTCTTGGTAACGGGCCGCACTTGTGGCAACCGATACAAAACTTGTCATCCAACTTGAACAACACAATGGACGGCCACAGGGACCGATACCGCCAATGCGGCCGGCTTCTTGGCGCGCACCGATTTGTTTCATTTCAATGCGAACATGGAAAGTGTCGGCAAGCACTTTGATGAGTTGGCGGAAATCGACACGCTCATCGGCAATGTAATAGAATATGGCTTTATTGCCGTCGCCTTGATACTCGACATCGCCAATTTTCATATTGAGTTTGAGGTTCTCAGCAATTTGACGCGATTGAATCATTGTGTCGTTTTCGCGAGCCTTGGCTTCCTCAAATTTTTCAATGTCGGCAGGTTTGGCTTTGCGGTAGATGCGTTTGATTTCGGCATCGGGCTTGACATTGGCGCGCTTCATTTGAAGCATAACCAATTTGCCGGTCATCGTAACGGTGCCGACATCGTGGCCGGGAGACGCTTCAACGACTACCAAATCGCCGGTTTCGAGAGGCAGATTGGTGCTGTTGCGGTAGAATCCCTTGCGGGTATTCTTAAACTGCACCTCTATGATGTCGAAGTCGGCAAAGCCGCCAGGAATATCTTCGAGCCAATTGTAGCAATGCAATTTGCCTCGGGGCGCAGTGCGACCGTCGCCGCCGCAAGTGGGGCGAGAGGTGACAATGCCAAGTTCCTGATTTTGGTCTTCGGTGTTATTTAACTCGTTGTCAATCATCAGTGTGATTTTTACTTAGCAAAACTTACAGAGCGAGTTTCACGAATAACGGTGATTTTAACTTGACCGGGATATGTCATTTCGTCTTGAATGCGTTTAGCAATTTCAGCCGAGAGTTTTTCGGTTTCAACATCGTCAATCTTATCAGCGCCAACGATTACGCGCAATTCGCGACCTGCTTGAATGGCATAGGTTTTGATAACGCCGGGATAAGACATAGCGAGTTGTTCAAGGTCGTTGAGGCGTTTGATGTATGCTTCAACGATTTCTCGGCGAGCACCGGGACGAGCACCTGAAATGGCGTCACACACTTGAACGATGGGAGCAAGCAAAGTAGTTTGCTCGATTTCATCGTGGTGAGCACCGATAGCGTTGCAGATTTCGGGCTTTTCTTTATATTTTTCGGCCAATTTCATACCATAAATTGCGTGTGGCAATTCGGGGTCTTCATCGGGTACTTTACCTATATCGTGGAGCAAACCTGCGCGACGGGCTTTCTTGGGGTTGAGGCCAAGTTCCGATGCCATGATAGCACAGAGGTTTGCAGTTTCGCGAGCGTGTTGCAAAAGGTTTTGACCATAAGAAGAACGGTATTTCATTTTGCCGACGAGGCGAATCAAGTCGGGGTGCAAACCATGTATACCGAGGTCGATAGCGGTGCGTTTACCAGTTTCAATGATTTCTTCTTCAATTTGTTTTCTAACTTTTGCCACAACTTCTTCGATGCGGGCGGGGTGAATGCGACCGTCGGCAACGAGTTGGTGAAGGGCAAGGCGGGCAATTTCGCGACGAACGGGGTCAAAGCCTGAAAGTACAATAGCCTCGGGGGTATCATCAACGATGATTTCGATGCCTGTTGCTGCTTCAAGGGCGCGGATGTTGCGACCTTCGCGACCGATGATGCGGCCTTTGATTTCGTCAGAATCGATGTGGAAAACAGTTACCGAGTTTTCGATGGCTGTTTCTGTGGCAACGCGTTGAATTGATTGAACAACAATGCGTTTAGCCTCTTTGTTTGCAGTCATCTTGGCTTCGTCCATGATGTCATTGATATAAGATGCGGCAGCCGTTTTAGCCTCGTCTTTCAACGATTCAATGAGTTTTTCTTTTGCTTCTTCTGATGAGAGGCCCGAGATGTGTTCGAGATTTTCTTGGGCTGTCTTTTTGAGTTTCTCAACTTCGGCCTTGCGAACTTCGAGATTAGCGAGTTGGCTTTCGAGGTTTGCTTTTGTTGCGTCAATTTCGTTGCGTGCGCGTTGGTTTTCGCTTTGTTGCTGATTGAGTTGCAACTCGCGTTGTTTCAAGCGTGCTTCGTTTGACTGCACTTTTGCCATGCGGGCATTAGCCTGCTTTTCGGCTTCGGCTGTGATTCTGATTTCTTCTTCGCGGGCTTCAAGAATTTTGTTTTTCTTGATAGTTTCTGCCTCGCGGTTGGCTTCTTCGATGATTATTTTGGCGCGACTTTTTGCCACTGACTTTTGGATTGCGATTGTACCGATGATACCTATGGTCAACGCAACAAGTCCTATCGCGACATAGATTAAAATTTCTGTCATGGTGTTGATAGTTATGTAAATGTTTTTAATGTTATTAATAAAAAAAGCACCACCAGTAGCCAATTTCTTGGCAACTGAAAGTGCAGTAATTTCTCTCTATGGTTGGTCCGGAATATATGAACAAACGGCCGTGTTACCTCTGTAACATGCTGTTATTCATTGCTCTTTTTGATTCCTTGCATAGCCATCAACAATTCGTTGAGGTTATTCTCAAAATCTTCAAGCATCAAATCGGTTTCTCCCACTTCCTCAGCCAATGATTGGTATAACTGAGCAAAGCGAAAAGCGACCATACCCATTATCTCGATGGGCTTTTTATCGTTGTATTTCTCGCTCCAAGTTTTGTATAGTTCATTGATTTTTTTCTCGGCTTTACGATTTGTTTCCTCTTCGTCAACCGGAATAAACAACGACATCTTGGGCAAGTTGGCGATTTCTATTGTTATTTTCCGTTTATCTTTCATTGCATCATTCTTTTAATTCCAGGATGCATTTGTCGATTTCCCGCACTAATTTGGATAGTATGGCTCGGCTGTTTTCTACTTGATTCCTGTCGGGCACGATAGTTGTCGCGATTTTGAGGTATTCAACTTCTTGTGTCAATCGTTCAATTTCTTTTTGTTGATTGTTGACAATGTTGTTCAACTCCTCAATTCGGCTGTCGGCAGTTTGTTTTTCTTGACGCAAAGCGACATATAATTCGGTCAGCAACTTTGCTTTGTTGCTGATGCTGTCAAGTCGTGCTTTCAAGTCGTCTGCCATAGTAATCCAAATTTTTACAAATGTAGTGATTTTTTTTGTTTGCGATGTAATGTTGACAACTTTTTTTGCGTGCCAACTGCAATTTTTTAGTTTTATTGCTCTTTTAGAGTATTGGGCTCAATAGTCGCAACACCGATTCGAGCGCTTTGTCGATAAACGGGCGTTTGCGCCAGCGGGTGATGTTGACGCGCGTGCACTCTTTTTGGTCCTCGGCAAAAATCTCGGCCAATTGAGTGTTGACCTCATGTGAGTACATGAACATGTTGCCCTCAAAGTTGTGCTCAAAACTGCGGAAGTCAAAGTTTGTTGACCCAACGGTGCTGAACTCGTCATCTACAATGATGGTTTTGCTGTGCAGCATACCGCTGTTGTAGAGATAAAACTTGATGCCGGCCTGAATGCATTGCTCAATGTAGGAGAATGACGCGTGGGTCATGATTTTTGAGTCGGAATGGCGAGGGAGCATAATGCGAACATCAACCTTGGCCAACGCGGCTGTTTGCAATGTGCGCAACAGATTTTCGGTGGGCAGAAAGTAGGGCGTTTGTATATAAATGCGCTTTTTGGCGTTGGAAATCGCTTTCTGGAAAATGAAGGCGAGGTTGGGCCATTGACTTGTCGGTCCGCATGTTGCCATTTGCATGCCCACACCAACGGCGTTTTTGTTGCTTGTGTCATAGATGTCTTCTTCGACCAACGGACGGCCCATGAATGACCAATCGACTGCAAATGAGTATTGCAGTGCGCTGATTGCCGGGCCTGTGATGCGCAAGTGAGTGTCGCGCCATTTCGCGAATTTGCCGCCGTAAATGTAGCGGTCGGCGATGTTCATGCCGCCGATATAGCCGACATAGCCGTCGATGATGCACAGTTTGCGATGATTGCGCCAGTTGATGCGTGTGGCAAATAGCGGGAATGTGACTTTGAAAAACGGGTATATCTCTATGCCGGCATTTTTCATCTCGTTAAAGAAGCTGTTAGGCACTTTCAGGCAACCTACATGGTCGTAAATCACCTTCACCTTAATGCCTTTTTTTGATTTCTTGATGAGAATGTCTTTTATTTGCTCGCCGATTACATCGTTTTCAAAGATGTAATACTGTAAGTGGATGTATTTCTCGGCGGCCAACAAGTCGGCAATGATTGCCTCAAACTTGTCTTTGCCGTTAGTGAATATCTCAACATTATTGCCGGGATAGAATGAAGCTCCGGTAAGAGAGTGGGTGAGGCGTATCTGTTGCACGCTTTCGGGCGTGAGTGTCGCATCAAGGCTAGGATAGTCTATTTTGCGGTGAGCCTCGTTTTTGAGCAGACGGCGTTTTTGTCGTCGCGAAATCATACGGGTGTTTTTGATGCTGCGCCCGAAAAATATGTATATGACAAGTCCTGCCATGGGGAGCAAGATGAGAATAGTCACCCAAGCCAAAGATTTAACCGGGTTGCGGTTCTCTGACAATACAACGGCTATGGTGCTTATGATTGAGAAAAAGTATAGGGCAACCAATAGCCAATAAAAAACCGGATAATTGAAAACTGCTTCTATGGTATCCATCGAGGTCGTTTACTGTGTTTCCTTTAGAAACAACTAAGTTACAGACTTTTTTCGAAACGGCTGTGTGCTTTAATTATTTTTTGCATTTATGGCGTGAGGCAGGTAGATAAAAAAAAGCACCGCCCGATGGGCAGTGCTTTTAATGAAATATGATGAGAGTTGATTATTCAGCAACAACTTCAACAGCGATTTCAGCGCTAACTTCTTTGTGGAATTTGATAGTAGCAGTGTACTTACCAACTTCTTTGATAGCCTTAACGAAGATGATTTTGCGGTCAACATTGTGGCCGAGTTCTTCGAGAGCCTTAGCGATTTCAGCAGCACCAACAGAACCGAAGATAGTACCGTTTGCACTTGTTTTAGCGCTAATAGTGAGGGCTACATTTTCTACTGCAGCAGCAGCGGCTTCAGCGTCAGCTTTGATTTTAGCAATCTTGTGAGCGCGTTGACGCAAGTTTTCAGCCAATACTTTAAGAGCAGCGGGAGTAGCGATAACTGCTTTACCTTGGGGGATGAGATAGTTGCGGCCGTAACCGTTTTTAACTTCTACTACATCATCTTTGTAACCGAGGTTAGTGATGTCTTCTTTAAGTATAATTTTCATATTATTGTCCTCCTGTGCTTTTAAAATTATTTCATCAAGTCAGTTACATAGGGAAGGAGTGCCAAGTGACGAGCACGCTTAACAGCTTGTGCAACACGACGTTGGAATTTCAAAGAAGTACCTGTGATGCGACGGGGAAGAATTTTACCCTGTTCGTTGAGGAATTTCTTGAGGAATTCGGGATCTTTGTAGTCGATGTACTTGATACCGCTTCTTTTGAAACGACAATATTTTTTCTTTTTAACGTCCACTGAAAGTGGAGTGAGATAACGGATTTCAGATTGTGCTTGTGCCATAAATTAGTCCTCCTTTACTTCTTCTTTAGGTGCGTTAGACTTAGATGCTTTGAGTGAACGACGTTTTGCAGCGTATTCAGCAGCATACTTGTCGAGACGGAATGTGAGGAAGCGGAGAACGCGTTCGTCACGGCGATAAGCAGTTTCGAGTTTTTTGATTACTTGGGGTTCTGCATCAAACTCAACGAGTGTGTAGAATCCTGTTGACTTCTTGTCGATGGGGTAAGCGAGTTTGCGGAGACCCCAATTTTCGGTATTCACGATAGTAGCACCCTTGTCGGTGAGCACTTTTGTGAATTTTTCTACCGCTTCCGTCATCTGAGCGTCAGATAACACGGGAGTAAGAATGAAAACGGTTTCGTAGTGATTCATTTTGTTAAACTTTGATTGATTAAACATTTTTGATTAAAAATCGGGTGCAAAGATAACGCTTTTTTTCTTGTTATGCAAGTATTTGCATTCTTTTATGTCTTTATGTGTGTCTTAATTATGGTTGCATCGCCATTTTTCTCAATTTTTTTGTCTAATTTCGCAGTCAATGATGCCGGCTTATGTTGCCTGCTTGATAAATCAGAGGTAAATAATGAAAGAAAATAAATATAATAATGTAGAGGGTATGACTAAAACTCCGTCGTTTGTGGTGTCGTTGATTCCGCTTGCTGTGCTGTTGGCTATGATTATAATAATTATTATAACTCGTGGAGCTGAGGCGGCACAGGCTGTCAGTCACTATATCTTGCTGGGCGCAGCGGTGTTGACTATTGCCATTGCCGTGATAGGGTACAAATGCCGTTGGTCGGTGTTGTGGCAAGGCGTTAAGCGCAGCGCGGAGCAGATTTTGCCTGCCGTTCCCATTTTGGCGTTAATAGGCACTGTGGCCGCCACATGGATGATGAGCGGCGTCGTGCCCACATTAATATATTATGGGCTTGACATGATTAGTCCGTCGTTGTTTTTGTTCCTTGCATGCGCTGTTTGCTCGGCCATATCGGTGTTGAGCGGCAGTTCGTGGACCACTATTGCCACTATTGGCGTGGCATTTATGGGCATCGGCTCGGTGATGGGTTATAGCGAGGGCTGGATTGCCGGCGCAATTATTTCGGGTGCATATTTTGGCGATAAGGTTTCGCCTCTGTCTGACACCACGGTGCTTGCATCGTCAACATGTGGCGTTGACCTGTTTACCCACATTAAATATCTGATGATAACAACTATTCCGTCAATGCTGATAGCATTGTTGGTGTTCTTAGCGGTCGGTTTGGCGCATGGCGATGTTGAACCGGCGCAGTCACACGACATATTGGTGCATTTGCAGTCATCGTTTAACCTCACTTCATGGACTCTTATAGTGCCGGTGGCAACTTGTGTGCTTATTATATTGCGAGTTAAAACGCTTGTGACTCTTGTTGTTAGTACGCTTATGGGGCTTGTAGCGATGTTTGTTTTTCAGCCCCAAGTGGTAGCGGCAATCGGCGGCAGTTGGCTATTCGCCTCGCTCGATGTGATGTTGACCGAAACATCTATCCAAACCGGTAATGATATGCTCGACTCGCTTGTTGCGACAGGGGGCGTTGAGGGCATGATGCCGACTATCTATTTGGTGCTGTGTGCCATGGTGTTTGGAGGTGTGATGATAGGCAGCGGAATGATAGCCTCTATTACGCGCACTTTTACCCGCCGATTGCATTCGCCGCGTTCGGTAGTGGGCGCGACAGTGGGTAGCGGCTTGTTGTTCAACTCTTTTACGGGCGACCAATATCTGTCGATTATCCTTGGCGGCAATGTGTTCAACAAATTGTATGAAGACAACGGTCTTGAACGCCGATTGTTGAGTCGTTCGCTTGAAGACTCTATCTCGGTTACTTCGGTGCTTATTCCGTGGAACTCATGTGGCGTTACGCAATCGACCGTGCTCGGTGTAGCCACATTCACCTATCTGCCTTACTGCGTTTTCAATTACATTAGCCCAATAATGTCGCTTCTCGTGGCGCGAATAGGCTACAAGATAGTGAGAACGGTAAAATAGGTGCAGGGAATTATTCTTCGCCTTCGACTTTGCAACCGCGGAAGTGGAATTCTTCAACGGCTTTTTCTTTTGAGAAGCAGAAATAAGTGATTTCGGCTTCGGTGCAGACGCGTCCTTTAACCGACAAAGTGGCTTTGATGATAGCGAAAGTGCGTTTGATTTCGCTGATGTGTGCGCGAGCCTCGATGGTTACATTGTCGCCTGTGGGCATGGGACGGCGATAGCGAATGTTGAAATTGGTGGTCATGGCCGCAGTTTGGAGTTTGCGCGAGATAACCCATGCGCCAACCTCGTCAAGCAAAGTTGCCTGAATGCCGCCATGAAGAGTTTTAACCCAACCTTGGAAATTGTCATCGGGATTCCAGAACGACACGATATCGTCGCCGTCTTCCCAAAACTCCATTTTAAGTCCGCACGGATTGTGTGGCGCACATGCAAAACAGTTGTAGCCTTCTTCGGTCAACTCGGTCCAAGGGTTGATTATCTTTTTCATTGTAGATGCTGATTTTGATTATTTCTTCTCGTCGGCGAAGCGGTTGGGGTAGTCAATGTGGACTTTGGGGCGCTTTGCGGCGTAGATTATGAAGAATATGCCGGCAATGATGAACGGAATGCTGAGCCATTGTCCCATGTTGAGTGTCATGTCGGCCTCAAATGCAACCTGATTGTTCTTGACAAACTCGATGAGGAATCGGGTGACAAATATGCCAATGAGGAATGTGCCGAAGATGAGTCCGGGACGTGTGGCGGCATCTTTTTTCCAATACATCCACATCAATAATCCGAAAAGTGCAAAGTAGCACAATGCTTCGTAGATTTGTGTGGGGTGAGATGGTGCCGAGAATATAGCGGGGTAGCCTGCTTGCCATGCACGAATGTTTTCGATGAAACTGAACACCCAAGGCAAGTCGGTAGCGTGACCATAAATTTCGTGGTTGAAGAGGTTGCCCAAGCGAATGAGACCGCCGACGAGGGCTACGGGAACGACCAAGCGGTCGAGTGTCCACAACGGTGATTTGTGGGTGGTGAATCGTGAGAAAAGGAACACGGCGATCAAGATGCCTATTGCACCGCCGTGGCTTGCCAAGCCACCTTCCCACACTTTGATAATGTCGATGGGGTTTTGTGAGTATTGCTCCCATTCATAGAAAAACACATGGCCCAATCGTGCGCCTATAATAGTGGCAAACACTACATACATCAGCAATGTTGACAACCAAGACTCGCATGCGCCTTCGCGGCGAAACATTTTTTCTACAATCTTGTAACCGACAAGAAATCCGATAAGAAACATGAGTGAATACCATCTAATGTCGATGAAGCTGTCGATGAGGATGGGGTCGGCTGTCCAGGTGATGTAGTTGAACATGGCTATGGTTATTGTTAGGGTTATTTATGTGTTATGAAATACTCTTTTGCTGCACGGCGAACTCGCGGACTGAGTCGCAAGATGGCAAACATTGTGGGTATGGTCATGAGTGCAAATGCAAGGTCCATGATGCTCACAAGAAGGTCAAGCGAAATGATGCAAGCAATTACAATCATAAACAAATAGAAGTAGTCGTAATACTTGCCGTTTTTCTCGCCAAAGAGGTAGTTGGCACACTCGTTGCCATAATATGAATATGAGAACATGGTGGTAAAGGCAAAAATAAACACGATGACCATCAATGCATATTCGCCCCAACCGGGGAGCATTGTCTCAAATGCGTTGAGAGCGATATAAAGACCTTTGACGCCTTCGGTTTCGATGGGGCTGATGCTCATTGCCATCAAAATGGGGATAGAGGTGAGCGTGCACACAAGACCTGAGTCGATGGCAGGGCCAATCATTGCCACAAGACCTTCGCGAACGGGGTTGGGGTTGCGTGATGCACCGTGCATGAGCGATGCTGTACCCACACCGGCTTCGTTGACATACATTGCGCGGCGAGCACCAGTGAGCGCGATAAATGCCAATGCGCCAAATCCGGCTTGAAGGTTAAACGCCTCGCTGATGATGAGGTGGAATACCTTGGGCAAAAGGTTGAGGTTCAGTATGATGATTATGAACACGAGCAAGAAATATAGGCCCACCATTACGGGTACTACTTTGGTGGCAATCTTAGAAATGCGCTTGATACCGCCAAGCACTACAATTGATACCACGCCACCCATGATCAAACCTGTGATGAGGCGGAAGTTGAATGTGTCGGGCGCATCGAGAACGGTGATGAATGATTCAGTCAGCTGGTTGGCTTGCATAAAGCAAAGCGTGCCAATCATACCGAACACGGCAAAGAACACGGCCAACGGCTTAAACTTGCGGCCGAGACCTTCGGTGAGCATATACATGGGGCCGCCGTGGGTGTTGCCGTTTTTATCCTTGCCCTTATACATGATGGCGAGAGTGCCTTCAAAGAATTTTGTGGACATGCCGAGCAATGCGCTAATCCACATCCAGAAAATGGCACCTGGTCCGCCGATAGATATGGCGATAGCCACACCGGCAATGTTGCCCATGCCCACAGTCGAGCAAATGCTGCTCATGAGCGCTTGGAAAGAACTGATTTCGCCTTCGCCCGAATTGTTTTTGGCGCGTAAGGCTTTGAGTGACCATTTGAATCGGCGCAAGGGTATCGCGCCTGAATATATGAATAGGAAAAGTCCTCCGCCGATAAGCCAGAAGAATAGGGGATAGCCGCACACAAAGTCGGCTATCGATGTGACCGTTTCACTTATATTGTTAAGCATTGTTGTTGTATTGCAAAAGAAAGTGCAAAGTTACGAAAATTAATGCAGACTACAAATTGCAAACTGTTAACCATGGTATTAAATGTGTTGAAAAAAAAGAAAACTCACTCGCGATGTGCGGGTGAGTTTTATGTAAAGTTTGTTTGTAATGCCTATTTATACAAGGTGGGCAATGAGTTGGTCGCGGTTGCCGGGGAGGAGGTCGATTACGGGAATTTCAATCATAGTATAAGCACCGGGACGTTGACGCATTGATGCGCGAGCCGCGCTGATGAGCATTTGTGCTGTGAGTGCGGGGTTGTTGATGCTCATGTTGAACTCGAAACGCTGATTTTGAGTTTTGCCCGACACGCCTTTGCGCACCATGTTCACGCCGTGGCCCATGTCTTTTACATCGTCAACCGATTGCACTTGCATGACATGAGTTTCGTCGTTGACAAAGTAGGGGTCTTCTTTTACGGCACGGGTTACTTGGTCGAGGCTGTATCCGTCTTCAAGTTCGACATACACCATGCGGCGATGAATGCCTGTGCCGAGGGGAATTGTCATTGAAAGTGCATTTTTAACGCCTTCTTTTGACTTGACACACACAGTGTGGCCCATACTCATGCCGGGGCCGAAGTTGGTGTAGGTCAATCCTTTGGGAGCGGCTGCTTGGAGGAGTGTTCTCACAACAGAGTCGCTGCCCGGGTCCCAACCGGCCGAGATTACGGCAACGGTGTTGTTGGCTTGTGCAATGGCTTCAAGGCGAGAGCGCAAGCCCACGATGCCCGAGTGAATGTCGTAACTGTCAACGGTGTTGATGCCGTTGGCGAGCAGCACTTCGGCATATTTTTCAACTTCGCGGGTGGGAGTGCAAAGAATTGCGACATCGATTTTGCCTAATTGGTTGATGTCGGTAACAACTGCATAGTCGGCGAGTTCGGCGGGCTTGTTGTCGGCATTGCGGCGCACAACGCCTGCGATTTCAAAATCGGGCGCTTCTTGGAGCGATTCAAGCACAAAACGGCCAATGTTGCCATATCCGACTATTGCTGCTTTTATTTTGGTCATAGTGAAAATAGGTTTCTGATTTATGTAAAAACAAACGGCCGTCCGTTATGTTGGGACGACCGTTGAATTATTTGTTTGATTATTCGGGTTGACGGCCGTTAACGATAGCCTCGGTGTCGCGGGCAATCATCAATTCTTCGTCGGTGGGGATAACCACAACTTTTACTTTTGAAGCCTCGGTTGAGATAACTGTTTCAGTGCCGCGAATCTTGGCATTGAGTTCGTTGTTGAGTTCAACGCCCATAAATGCGAGGGGAGCACACACATTTTCGCGAACGCCTGTTTGGTTTTCGCCAACACCGCCTGTAAACACGATGATGTCAACGCCACCCATTTCGGCTGCATAAGCACCGATGTATTTGATGATGCGTTGTTCGTACATGCCGAGAGCGAGTACAGCGCGTTCGTCGCCGGCTTTGTCGGCTGCTTCGATTTCGCGCATGTCTGATGAAATTTCGCTAACACCTGCAACGCCGCTTTCTTTGTTGATGATGCGTTGGAGGTCGGCTGCTGTGAGATTGTGTTTCTCCATGAGATACACAAGAGCACCGGGGTCGATGTCGCCCACGCGAGTACCCATCATGAGACCTTCGGTGGGAGTGAGGCCCATTGAAGTGTCAACGCTCTTGCCGCCTACGATAGCTGTGATAGAACCACCGTTACCGATGTGGCAAGTGATGATGCGTTGTTTGGCGATGTCCACGCCGAGGAATTGGCACACGCGTTGTGAAACATAGCGGTGGCTTGTACCGTGGAAACCATAGCGACGAATACCGTCTTCGGCATAGTATTTATAGGGGAGGGCATACATGTATGATTTGGCAGGCATTGTTTGGTGGAATGCTGTGTCAAATACGCCTACTTGGGGAACATTGGGCATAAGGGCGGTGATAGCCTCAATGCCAGTCATGTTGGCGGGGTTGTGAAGGGGCGCGATGCCGTAGCATTCTTTTACTTTGGCGATAACATCTTCGTTGATGAGCACGCTGCTGTTGAATTTTTCGCCGCCGTGAACCACGCGGTGTCCCACTGCGTCAATTTCTTCGTAACTCTTGATGCAGCCTTCCTTCTCGTCAGTGAGATTGTTAAGGATAGCCGAGATGGCGCCGTTGTGGTCGGTGAGACCGAGGTCAACGATTTCTTTTGAGCCGTCTTGGCGTTTGAATTTGAGGAAGCCGTCTTCGAGACCGATTTTTTCTACTCCACCTTCGGCAAGAGTGTTGTCGTTGGTTGTGTCGATGAGTTTGTATTTAACCGAACTGCTACCGCAGTTTAATACGAGAATCTTCATGTTTATAGTGGGTGTTAAAATTATTGTTTGTTGTTTTTGAGACCGATTGCTTGGCTACAAGTGATGATGATAGTCTTGTAGATGTCTTCGGGGAAGCAACCGCGAGAAAGGTCGTTAACGGGGGCTGCGAGACCTTGGAGAACGGGGCCAACGGCCTGTGCACCTGCAAGGCGCTGAACGAGTTTGTAGCAGATGTTGCCCACTTCGAGAGAGGGGAACACAAGCACATTTGCTCGTCCGCTGAGGGGGCTGTTGGGGGCCTTGCTGCTTGCTACACCGGGAACGATAGCGGCGTCGGCTTGCAACTCGCCGTCAAGAATAAGCTCGGGAGCCATTTCGTGAGCGATTTTAGTCGCTTCGATAACCTTGTCAACGCGTTCGTGGCGTGCGCTGCCTTTGGTTGAGAAACTGAGGATTGCCACGCGAGGCTCGATGCCTGCGATGTCGCGGGCGGTTTGTGAAGCCGAAACGGCGATTTGAGCCAATTCGGGAGCAGTGGGCTCAGGGATAACTGCACAGTCGGCAAATACGAGCAAATCGTCGGTGCCATATTTAGAGCCTTCGGGGAGGAGCATAACAAATGCACCCGAAACGACATTGATGCCGGGTTGTGTTTTGATAACCTGGAATGCGGCACGAAGCACGTTGCCGGTGGTGTTCATTGCACCTGCAACCATACCGTCGGCGTGGCCGGCTTTAACCATAAGGCAACCCAAATAGAGAGGGTTGGCAGTGGTGAGTCGAGCTTCCTCTTCGGTTATGCCTTTGCTCTTGCGAAGGTCAAAATAGATGGGTGCATATCGGTCAATTACCGTTTCGTCTGCAGGGTTGACGATGGTTGCACGTTTGATGTTATCGAGATTGAGATCTTTGGCCATCGCAAGTATGTCATTGGGGTCGCCAACAAGAATGATGTCGGCAATACCATCGGCAATGATGCGGTCGGCTGCGGTGAGTGTACGAGGCTCCGTTCCTTCGGGGAGCACAATGCGTTGGCGTTGTTGCTTGGCTTTAAGCGTAAGCTTGTCAAAAAGTCCCATATTAATCTGAATAAATAGTGTTTTTGTTTTATACTGCAAAAATAAGATTTTAATGGCAGAAATGAACCATTAAAAGCAGAAATTTCTCAAAACTGTGAAATTTTATTTTGAAGGTGGCCGATTTTGAGGCTGTCTGGGTGATAAAAACAATAATCCGCTACACGGGTGCAGCGGATTATTATATTTTTGTCTGAGCCGATTTCTCGGCTTAACATGTTGTCGACTATTATTTGTTGACAACGCGACGCTCTTTGATACGAGCTTTTTTGCCTGTAAGGGCGCGGAGATAGTAAAGTTTAGCACGACGCACTTTACCATACTTGTTTACAGTGATAGAGTCGATGAAGGGTGACTCGATGGGGAAGATGCGTTCAACACCGATGTTGTCGCTCATCTTGCGCACTGTGAAACGTTTTTTGTTGCCTTCGCCAGAGATACGGATAACAACACCGCGGTATTGTTGGATACGCTCTTTGTTACCTTCTTTGATGCGATAAGCGATAGTGATAGTGTCACCAGGGCCGAATTCGGGGTGCTGTTTGCCAGTAGCATAAGCTTCTTCGGCGATCTTAATTAAGTCCATTTTGTTTGATTGATTTAAAATGTTAACATTACTCGCAATATACACGGATTACACTTTCCCGTCAGAGATTACGAAATCGTGCGCAAAGTTACAACATTTTTTTCAAACCGCCAAGAAACTGAGTGTGTTAAATTTATGGATATGAGCTGGAATGTCAAAAATGTCAGAAATCCCAATTGATGTTTTGTTTCACTATTTTTGCCGGATTGCCTGCCATAATAGAATTTTGTGGGCATTCTTTTGTGACAACAGCATTTGCTCCTATGATTGAATTGTCATGGATGGTTGCTCCTTTTAGGATGGTTGCATTAGGGGCAATCCACACATGATTGGCGATTCTGATGTCGCGTGGATGGTTTAAGATGCTTTGCGTTGTGATGTCAAATATTTTGTGTATGTCGTTGTTGCGTAATGTTATGCCGTAGCTAAACATGCAGTTATCTCCAATGGTGATATTGGCGTCTTTTGAGATGATGTTACATCCTCTAATGCCTGTCTTTTCTCCGATTTGAACTGTGGAATTGCCTAATTGAGTGATAGAGCTTGTCCCTAAAAAGCTCGCCCTGTCAGCTAAAATTAGAGTGTTGTTATCTCCTGCGAGATAAATGTTTAAATCCCATAATCGGCAGTTGTCGCCAATTATGATTGTATTATTGTTACCTCGGATAGTTATTTGTAACCCTTTTTTATGCACTTTGCCCATTTTTAGGGTGTTGTTCTTTCCCGAGGTCTTTATTGGGAAAAGATAGCGGTAGATTTTATGTAGAGTTTTTTTTATCATGATCGTTTTCGGATTAAGGATGCTATTTTGATTTTGAGATTAAGCCAATGTACATGTTTGAGCTGGTATGTGAATTCGGCTATTTGGCTCGATAGAGATTGTTTTGTGGAATTTGGAATTACGTGGTTGTTGCCAAATAACACTTCAGAAATGAATTGAGCCTCAGAGTTGTTGTCGGTGATGTGGATTGAGTGTTTGCCGATATTGAAATGTTGGCGAATGAGTTCTTTGAGTGCGATTAATTGTTCAAGATCGCCATTGTGCTCAAACCAAATAAACGAAATGGGCTTGTTGGCTTTGTAGCAGTTGATGGTTTTGTCTTTGACCGCAATGGGATTTTGTGTCCAATCTTGTTGCTGATATATTTCTTTGACAAATTTCTCAAGCGATGACAGATTCAGGCGCAATTGGTTGATGTAGCCGATAGTGTTGTCTTGGCTGATGAGAGAAGTTATGATTTGGACGTTTTCTTTTGTTCCGACTTTGGGCCAAATGCAGGCAACATGTATGTTGGGAAGCCATTTAACCATTTCGTGTGCGATTGTATCGAGGCAATGCCAACCTAAGCCGCGTTGTTTGAAATACTCGTAATTAAAAGCACGCTTGGCTGTTGTGTCTTTAAATTGGACAATGGTGGCATTTTTGTTGAAAAAAGCCAGGGCTGCAACTCTATGGGCTCCATCAAGAATGACGCCATTTGAATCTACGGGAATGAGAGATTTGTCGGGGTCGAATTCAGTCGCAGAGAATTGGTAGATGATATTGTCAAAAGCATTGATAAAGTCTTCGATGCCATTTTTGTCGTTTCTTCCGGGCTCTTTGAGATCGGGGTTGAATGCCTGTATGTGCTCGGCATAAATTTCTTTTGCAGATGTGTTGTTGTTCTCTTTGTTGACAATGTAATAAATCTTGGCAAATAAGTCAAATCGCGCTGATGTTAATAGCGTTCTTGCATTTACCGATTTGACTTCGTAGGATTTGTTTGCCAAATTATAAATGTCAATAGTATGTTGTTGTAATTTGTCAAGAATCATATTAAATGCGTAGAAAGTGTTTGATTGATACCAAAATTTCAATAATTCGAACAAAAGTGTCGAATTTCCAATGCCTGGCTTTGAGGCGAATGTCTTTTTTTATGAGACTTTTGGTGATAATATTTTTGCGATTCAAAATTACAGTTTTGTCCTGTGTGTATGTATATTGATAGCCGTTGCTTACCATGAATTTTTCGAGAATCATGACTAAGTCGGTGGCTGAGTCGTTTGAAGGTAGGTCTATATTTAAGTCTGCCGACAATTGTCGGAAAGTAGTTAGGTAGTCGGCGCTAATTGACTTTTTTTGGATGGTGGCGTGGTATGCCAAAGTGTAGAATAAATTGACTTTGTCCATGATGTAGAAGCCGTCCTGGTGCTTTACTTTGGAGCAAAGTATGCTTTTCTGCCATTTGGTATCGTAATACCCATCGCCGACATGTCGAAGGTCTAAACTTACTTTTTTGTTGTTGATGTATATGTAGTAGTGGGTGAAATCATTAGGAAGGCATTGTGTCGCGTTGACGACTTCGGCAAATTTTGTAGAGCATTCGCAGAGAATGTCAATGTCGGCATGTCCATTGATGAATAGGTCTTCGGTCATTAAACCGGAATAGTTGCGCATGACGACATATTCAACCTTGTGGAGGTCGAGCAATTTAACGACTTCGGCAAAGTTATTGTATTGGGCTGTTTTCATAATGAACTGTAATGAAATGTTGTTTGCGAAATCGGTTAATTAATCTGTCGAAAATATTGAATATGCTATATGCGCATGAGTGTGACATGAGTTTGTATCTGAGAGAATTGCTCATGTATTTGTCAAATAGCGGCTTGTGACGATTTGATGCGGTTTCCCAATATTGAAGGATCTCTTTGTGATTCTCTGGGTTAGATTTTGCCGTGTGAAGCATGTTGGAACATAAATTCCAATATTGCTTGACCATTAAGCCCAATAGGTTGGGGTAATTGTTGCCAATGAACAAAATGCGGTCTTCATACCCTTTTAGTAGATCGATGATTTTGGGGCTTAATGTGCCCGAAATGGAGTCGTTTCGTTGTCTATAATAATAAAATGGAGTTGGAATAATGCCGTAGGTTGGGGCTTGGTCGATGACTAAATGCTTCCAGTATGAATCTTCAAAAAACACTCCTTTTTTGAATGGCGCTTTTTTGATGATTGACGCTTTGAATAGCTTGCCCCATGCAAAATTTTTGAGAAAGTCATTTTTGATAAGAGCCTCCATGGCTTGCTCGCGGGAAAGGGTGAGCGGCGTTGTTATTGTGTTGTTGTATGTTCGTCGGTCGCTGTAGGCATAGAAAAACCCGCCTTGGACTATGTCGCAATTGTTGTCGATGGCGAAGTCCAATAACGAAGAAATTGCATTTGGCGCAAGCCAGTCATCGCTGTCAAGGAAATAAATGTATTCTCCTTGTGCTATTTTGATGCCTGCGTTTCGGGCGTCAGATAGCCCTCCGTTTTCTTGATGAATAACGGTTGTGTTGTTGTGGGTCTCGGCGTATAGATCGCAGATTTTACCTGAGTTGTCGGTGCTGCCATCATCAACGAGAATTACCTCAAATGCTTGGCCTTGTTGGGAGTAAACGGAGTCAAGGCATTGTTTGAGGTATGGCTCAACATTGTAAACGGGGACTATTATTGAAACCGAAACATTCATCTGTTATTGGCTTTTTGAGGGAGATGTTTTTTTAAGAAGTTAATCGCTGCTGTTCGGTCTTGCTTGTTTATGATAAGCCAATATGTGGCCGTAGCTGTCGCAATGACGGAAATTAAGCAACATGCGGTTAATCGGAAGAAAGATTGGTCAAGGTAAATATGGATAACTCCTACCGCCATTGAGGCCAAGGCTAAGACAAGTATGCTTGAGCAAAAACTAATTATTGTTTTTGTTGCGCAGAATGATGGTACTTGTTTTTTTGCGATTGAAATAGAAGCTACGGTGGCAAGAATAAACGAGGCTAGTTGTAGATAATAGGCCCACTGAGGTTGTGAGTTATGTTTGAATGCTATATAAACAAAAGGAAGGCAGATGATGTAAAAAGAACTTGAAATCAGGCTCATTAGTTTGATATTGCCTGTCGCTTGAATGATTGTGTTGATGATGTTTTTGGCTAAGAAGAAAATATTGGTGATTAATGCAACGCGGCAAAATGTCGCGGTGAATTTTGGCGGGTTGCCCAGCCATAAGTACAGCACATAATCAATTTCAAAAAATAAAGGAATGCTAATAGCTCCTAACAATATTATTGAGAACGACACGGATTTATCATGAATGGATTGCATCTTGCCAATATCTCCTTGTGCATAACTTTTGATGATTTGAGGTCTCATCGCATTAAAAGTGTTGGAGCAAAGTCCGCTGATTGCGCTGCTTACAGTGGTGGTTACTGAAGCCGCTGCATTTACAACAACGCCACCAAATAAATTAAGCAAAATGTTTAGGCCGTTATTATGTGTTGTTTGGCAGATGTGGTTGTATAGGTTCCATCCCGAGAAAGTTAGCATTGGTTTTAGCAGTTCTTTGTCGAGGGTGGGGGTGGTGCGGCATTCGGGGAATTGGCGGTGGCAGTAGATGCGATAGATTGTCAGCACTATGATGCTAACAGTTACCGATAGTGCGCCATATAATATGAGTTTGTCGTAGTTGCCTATCGCGAGCAGGTAAACGATGAGCAGTCGCAACACAGAGTTGATGATTTCGACATAGGCATATACGCCCATTCGCTCGTGGGCTATGATGCAGGCGTTGTAGGGGACTTGAGTGATGCCGATTGCTGTTGAGAGTATCGAGAATTGGTATACCCAATGGGCGGCCGTCATTCGGTCGGCAGGGATGACGAGTTTGTTGTTGAGAAACCACAGACCGACTGTTTCGGCAAGAACCACCACGACCAATGCGATGCCGAGGTGTATGGTGAACGCCGATGCGAATGTGCGGTTGAGGCGGTCTTTGTCGCCGCTGCCAAGTTCGACCGTGATAAATCGCGAAGTGGCGCCGGCCATCGACGAGTTAAGAAAGCCGGCCATGGCAATGATGCTGCCCACGACTCCATATATGCCATAGTCGTCGACGCCCAATGTGGCAAGAATAACGCGCGAGGTGTATAGGCCCACTACTATTGTAATGAGCATGCGCATGTACAAAAATACGGCGTTTTTGGCGATGCGGCGATTATTTGACGCGTTGTCGTTCATGGTCGGTATAATTATTTTTACAAAAAACAAAGATACGATTTATTGTTGAATAAAAAAACATCAAAATTTTTTGAAATTTTTTTTCAGTGGGTTAGCAGTTGATGCTTAAAAGATTAGAGTCTGAAAACGGGTTTTGACTAAAATTTTTCAAGAAAAAAAGTTGTTCAAAATTTTGGTAGTTTAAAAATAATGCCTACCTTTGCATCGCAATTGCGAAAATAGCTCAGTTGGTAGAGCACAACCTTGCCAAGGTTGGGGTCGCGGGTTCGAGTCCCGTTTTTCGCTCAAAGAGAACAATGAAATATTTTAATCAACCTCGCAGAGATGCTTTAATGCGAAAATAGCTCAGTTGGTAGAGCACAACCTTGCCAAGGTTGGGGTCGCGGGTTCGAGTCCCGTTTTTCGCTCAAATAAATTTCTGTCTCAGTGATGGATTGATTAATGTCCGGGTGGTGGAATTGGTAGACACGCTACTTTGAGGGGGTAGTGGCCGTTCGGCTGTGTGAGTTCGAATCTCATCTCGGACACTTTCATTGAAGAAAGAGCGTTATCTGTTATCAGATGACGCTCTTTTTTTGTTTGTATATTATTTCGTATTTTTGCGGTGTTGAAAAAGTATCAGTAACACCAATGTTGAAACTATGACCGAAATGAATCATATAAGCCACCGACGCGGACTGTTGGCAATATCGCCGATAGTGCTATTTCTTGTGTTTTATCTTGTAGTGTCGTTGGCGATTGGCGATTTTTATAAGATGCCCATTGCCGTGGCTATGCTTGTGGCTGCTGTGTGGGCCGTGATTATATATCGCGGACAGCCGTTGTCGCGTCGCATTGAGATTTTCTCAAAAGAGGCCGGCAACAGCAATGTGGTGTATATGGTGTGGATATTTGTGCTTGCGGGGGCGTTTGCCTCGTTGGCTAAGGGTATCGGTGCAATTGATGCCACGGTAAACCTGACGCTGAAATATCTGCCGCCGTCGTTGCTGATTCCGGGCATGTTCTTTGCTGCGTGTTTTATCTCGTTGTCAATCGGCACATCGGTGGGCACTGTGGTAGCGCTGACACCGTTGGCTGTGAATTTGGCCGAAACGGCAGGCGGAAATGTACCGTTCTTTGTGGCTGTGGTGCTCGGCGGTGCGTTCTTTGGTGATAATCTGTCGTTTATATCTGACACCACTATTGCCGCAACGCGCACCCAAGGATGCAGCATGAGCGATAAGTTCAAGGCCAATTTGTGGATTGCGTTGCCGGCGGCTCTCATCACGCTTGTCGTGTATGCCTTTATGGGAATGGATGTGGCACCTATCGAGATAACCGAGTCGGTTAATCTGTTGCTCATCTTGCCTTATCTGCTGATTATTGTGCTTGCCATCACGGGGCTGAATGTGACCGTGGTGCTTGTGTCGGGCATATTGGCATCGGTGGTTGTGGCTGCGATTTCGGGCTATGGAATGCTCGATTTGGCCGGATTTATGGGCGCGGGCATTGACTCGATGGGCAATCTGATTATAATCACAATGCTTGCCGCCGGGATGCTCGGCATTATCAAGGCTGCCGGTGGTGTCAACTATATTTTGCAGTGTCTGACAGCACGCATTTCGGGCGTGAAAGGAGCGCAGGCATGCATTGCATTTCTTGTCGCAATCGTGAATATGTGTACGGCAAACAACACCGTGGCCATTATTGCTGTCGGCTCGTTGTCAAAGAGCATTGCCGAGCGCTATGGCATTGATGCTCGCAAGGCGGCGAGTCTGCTCGACACCTGTTCGTGCATCGCGCAGTGTCTCATTCCCTATGGCGCACAAACGCTGCTAGCGACATCGCTTGCGGGCATTTCGCCTGCCGCGCCGTGGGGCTATCTCTATTACCCCTGGGCGCTGATTGTGATGGTTGCATTGTCGATAATCTTCCGTTTTCCGCGTCGTTTAAGTTAAATAATGCTTAAAAACGGCCCGTCGTGCAACTTTTTGGGATAAATTGCATCTAAAAAGGCAGATTTTATATAACTTGCACCGTTTTTCACATTAATATAAAAATAGAAATCACAAAAATACAAACCAAATGAAAAGAACATTCCGTTTATTAGCATTGCTCGTGGTGGCAATGATGATTGCTCCGGTTGTTGCGAAGGCTCAACAAATGCCTCCCGTGCCGGTTGACCAAAATGTTGTGATAGGCACATTGCCCAACGGCTTGACCTATTACATTCGCCACAATGAATATCCCAAAGGACAGGCCGATTTCTATATCGCACAAAAAGTCGGCTCTATGCAAGAAGAAGAAAACCAACGCGGTCTTGCTCACTTCCTTGAACACATGTGCTTTAACGGCACAAAGAATTTCCCCGGCAACCAAGTTGTAAGTTGGTTGGAAAGCGTGGGTGTTAAGTTTGGCCAAAACCTCAATGCCTACACTTCAATGGAAGAAACTGTGTATAACATTTCAAATGTTCCCACTGAGCGCGAGTCGGTTCAAGACTCATGTTTGTTGATTCTCCATGACTGGGCATGCGACTTGTTGCTTGAAGATGAGGAGATTGACAAAGAACGCGAAGTTATTCACCAAGAATGGCGTCGCTCAATGCAGGGCCAAATGCGCATTCTCGAAAATCTCTTGCCCGTAATGTTCCCCGACAGCAAGTATGGCACCCGTTTGCCCATCGGTACAATGGAGGTGATTGATAATTTCCCCTATTCAGCGCTTCGCGACTACTACAAATCATGGTATCGTCCCGACCAACAAGGTATTATCGTTGTGGGTGACATTGATGTAAAACGCATCGAAAGCAAAATCGTTGAATTGTTCTCACACATCGAGATGCCTGCCGATGTTCCCGCTCGCGAATATCTCCCTGTTGCCGACAACCAAGGCACTATCTATGCTATCGGTAAAGACAAGGAGCAAACACAATGTGTGATGCAACTTTTCTTCAAAACCGAAACAATGCCCGACTCGTTGAAAAACTCGGTTGAGTATTATCTCCAAGACTATGTTGTGAACATGATTACCTCGATGCTCGATGCCCGTTTCAACGAAATGGCTACTGACCCCAACAGTCCGTTTGCTTATGCTGGTGCCGGTTATGGCAGCATGTTTGGTATCACCAAAACAAAAGATGCGTTGACTTTCATGGGTCTTGCCAAAGGCACCGACATCAAGCCTGTGCTTGAAGCTGTTTATCGCGAAGCGTTGCGCGCACAACGCGGCGGCTTCACTGCAACCGAATATGCTCGTGCTCGTAGCGAATATCTTTCTCGCCTTGAAAAGAGTTACAACGAACGCGGCAAACGCGAAAACGGCTCTTATGTGCACGAACTCGTTCGCAACTTTGTTGACGGCGAACCTATGCCCGGCATTGAGTGGGAATACTCTCTCATGAGCATGCTTGTAAATCAAATTCCTGTTGAAGCCATCAACATGGCATATAGCCAATTGGTGACTGCCGATAATCGTGTTATGCTTGTGATGACTCCCGATAAGGAAGAGTACAGTTTCCCCACCGAAGCCGAACTCGATGCTGTTGTCAAGGCTGTTGAAGCCGAAGACATCGCCGCTTATGTTGACAATGTGAAGAGCGAACCTCTTGTGGCTAATCTTCCTGTTCCCGGTGCTGTTGTTGCCGAAAAGCAAAACGCTCAATGGGGTGCAACCGAATGGACTCTCTCAAACGGTGCAAAAGTGATTGTTAAGCCCACAACATTCAAAGACGACGAAATTCGCTTTGAGGCTGTTGCCAAGGGTGGTACATCACAATTTGACGATAAGATGGCTGCAAGCCTCCGCTTTATGCCCTATGTTCTTGGTCAATATGGTCTTGGCTCTTACACTTACACAGACCTCCAAAAATACATGGCAGGTAAGCAAGCTTCGGTATCGCCCTCATTTGACGACTATACACGCGTGCTCAACGGCTCGGCTACTACAAAAGACCTCACTACTTTGATGGAACTCATTTACATGACATTTACCGATGTTCAAGTAACTGAAAGCGAGTTTACTTCAATTCAAAACATGTATTCGGGCGCATTGCGCAACCAAGAGGCTAATCCTCAATACATCTTCCAAAAGAGTTTGGCAAAAGCATTGCACAGCAACCCCCGTCAACAGGCTATCGATGTGGCTACAATCATGGCTGCCGACCGCAAGCAAATTCTTGACATGACACACAAGATGCTTGCCAATGCTGCTGACTACACATTTGTATTCGTGGGTAATGTTGACCTCGAAACATTCCGTTCACTCGTTGAACAATACATCGCTACACTTCCCGCAAACGCCAAAAAAGCGGTTAAGAGCGTGAAATTGCGCAAAGACTTGGCTATGGCTGACGGCAAGAAAACCGACACATTCACAACCAAGATGGAAACACCCCAAACATGGGCTGCAATCATCGCATTTGGCAACTTGCCTTACACATCAAAAGATGCTAAATTGGCATCAATCGCAGGTCAAATTCTCAGCGCACGCCTCGTGGCAACAGTTCGCGAAAAAGAGGGTGCTGTTTATTCAATTGGCGCACAAGGTTACATGAGCCGCATCGCTAACGAAAATGTTGTCATGCAGTCAATATTCCCCATGAAGCCCGAATTGAAAGACAAAGTTCTCGGCATGATTGAAGGCGAATTTAATGATATGACACAAAATATCACAACCGAAGAACTCAACAAGGTGAAAGAGTTTATGGTTAAATCGCAAATCGAGGCTCTCGAAAAGAACGGCTCTTGGATGTCGGCTATCGCATCAGCACAGTTGAACGGTGTAGATGCATTCACCAATGCAGTTGAAGAATTGCAATCGGTAACCGAAGCCGATGTTGCCGACTTTATGAAACGCCTCATGGCACAGGGTAACTATCGCGTTGTTATCCTCGACCCCGAAGCAGCAGAATAATCTGTAACAGACTGAAATAAAACAGGGCGACCCACAGCAGGGCCGCCTTGTTTGCGTTTATGGGCTATTCTTTGCTGGCGTACATGTCGGCTGCTTTTGGGAAATTTTTATCAGCGATAAGTATTTTGTATCAAAAAAAAAATTATACCTTTGTCGGCGTATTGGTGCGGATACCCGCTCGGGGTCACTCCGCTTAATAGGGAATCAGGTGCAAATCCTGGACAGTCCCGCTGCTGTGAGTTTCACAATGCATCGCGACATTCTTAAAGCCACTGAGACAAGAGCATCTTGGGAAGGCAGTCGTTGATGGAAACAAGTCAGAAGACCTGCCATACGATATAATTATTTCAATAGCTTACGAGGAATGAGCATTGGAAAGTCAGGACAATTATAGCGTACTGTCTTCTTTTTTGACTCCACGAGGAACCCCCGGCTTATAGTCAGTAGACCCCTCTGCCATTTTTCTAAGTTATTTTACTTAATAACACGAAACAATGGCAAAGGCAAAGAACCATCATCTCGCATTACTCATTGCTTGCATGGCATTTACTCACAGCGCCATGTCACAGTCGCGTCTTGACTCTATTCAACGGCTCCCCGAAGTTGTTGTTAAAGCACAATCTTACAAAGAGGTTATTCCTGCCCAAACACTCAAGGGCATAGAACTTGAAGCGCTGCGCTCGCATAGTGTGGCCGATGCCTTGCGCTATTTCTCGGGCGTACAGTTAAAAGACTACGGTGGCGTGGGCGGCATCAAAACCGTAAATATCCGTTCAATGGGCACAAACCACATGGGCGTTTACTACAACGGTATTGAACTTGGCAATGCCCAAAACGGACAAGTGGACTTGGGCAAATACTCGCTCGAAAACATTGAAGCCGTATCGCTTTATAACGGTCAAAAAAGCGAGATTTTCCAATCGGCACGCGAATTTGGTTCGGCAGGGTCAATCTATCTGACCACTCGCTACCCCAAGTTCAAGAACGGCGAAAACTGCCATTTGAGAGCTGGGTTGAAAGTCGGTTCGTTTGATGTGTTTAATCCTTCAATAACATTTGACTACAAGGTTAGCCCAACGGTAAGTTTGAGTTTCAATTCTGAATGGATGAATGCTTCGGGCAAATACAAATTTCGCTATCGTCGTGTAACTCCGTCGGGCGAGTTGGCCTATGACACTACTGCTGTGCGACAAAACGGCGACATTGATGCGATGCGTCTTGAAGGCGGTTTGCACGGCTTTATTCCCAACGGCAAGTGGAAAGTGTATTTATATCATTACAGTTCGGAGCGCGGCATTCCCGGAGCAATCGTCAATAATGTGTGGCGACGCGGCGAGAGACTTTGGGACCGCAATTCGTTTGCCCAAGGAATGTTTGAATATGACGTCAACAGCAAACTCAGCACAAAAGTCAACGCAAAATATGCCTTTGACTACACCCGATATGTCAACAACGACGACAAACTCATTCATGTCGACAACATCTACAAGCAGCGAGAAGCATATCTATCATGGGCCAACAAATATAGTATTTTCCGTAATTGGGAATTATCGGCCGCATACGACTTTCAATGGAACGGTCTCTCGGAATATATGAATGTTGACCGCACCACCCATTGGCTATCACTAGCTACCGCCTTATCACTCGGCGACTGCTTCAAGTTGCAAGCATCGGGGCTAATGACTTATGTCAACGAAGAACAGCGCGACCGCGATTCGGCACCCGACAAAATCAAGTTCACTCCTGGTGTGTTTTTGTCATACAAACCATTTAGCCGACACAACTTTGTGGCTCGCGCATTTTACAAGCAAAGTTATCGCATGCCCACATTCAACGACCTTTATTACACCGACATGGGTAACGCCTATCTCAAACCCGAAACCGCTACCCAATATAACTTGGGCATATTATATGACATTGAGCGAAACCATCATTGGTTCAAATTTTTCAAAATAGGTGCCGATGTTTACTACAACGACATTGACGACAAGATTGTCGCATATCCCAAAGGTCAGCAATTCCGATGGACCATGCTCAATCTCGGCAAAGTGGAAATCAAGGGTATTGATGCCCAAATAGGCACAACATTTGGCCTTCCCTACACAATTGACCTCACTACTAAACTGCAATATACCTATCAAGAGGCTATCGATGTCACAAATCCTGCCGACAACTACTACCGCCACCAAATTCCCTACATTCCGTGGCATAGCGGGTCGGCTATCGTGATGCTCGATTGGAAAGGATGGCATCTAAATTATAGTTTCATCTACACCGGCGAGCGATACAACCAACAAGAAAACATCAGATATAACCACACGCAGCCATGGTACACAAGCGATATATCGCTTATGAAAGATTTCAAAATCGGCAAAGTCAATCTCAAAGCCACTGCCGAGGTCAACAACATCTTCTCGCAAGACTATGATGTGATTATCAACTATCCCATGCCCAAACGCAACTACCGTTTTGGCATAGTTGTCGAACTTTAACGCATCGCCTCATGAAAAAACTATTGATATTCATTGTGTTAGGTTGCATTATAGGCGTCATTACCGCATGCCGTGAAGACGAGTTGGTTGTACCCACCGAATATGACCTTCTGCCGTTTGACTGCAACACAAAAGTCAACCCCATCGGCCTATATGTGCTCAACGAGGGCAACATGGGGAGCAATAAAGCATCTATTGATTTTGTCGATTTCAAAAACGCTTACTATGTTCGCAACATGTATGCCGAGCGTAACCCCACAATCATCAAAGAATTGGGCGATGTGGGCAACGACATTCAGATTTATGGCAGTAAAATATATGCCGTTATCAACTGCTCACACAAAGTTGAGGTTATGGATGCACACACATTAGTGCGCATCGGACAGATTGATATTCCCAACTGCCGCTACATCAAGTTTGACAAAGGCAATGCCTATGTATCGGCCTATGTAGGCCCTGTTGCTATCGACCCTGATGCCCAACTTGGCGCTGTTTACCGCGTTGACACTGCTTCACTTGCCATTACCGGCAAATGCACCGTCGGCTACCAACCCGACGAACTTGAAATCATGGGTGAATACATCTATGTTGCCAATTCGGGGGGCTACCGCGTTCCCAAATATGACTACACGGTCTCGGTAGTGGAGATGTATGGCATGACACAGGTCGAAAAAATTCCCGTGGGCATAAACTTGCATCGCATCAGAGCCGATAAATATGGCAAACTGTGGGTAACATCACGTGGCAACTACGGCTCGGTTCGTTCCAAAATGTTTGTACTCGAAAAAGAAAGCCGATTCTCGCGCAAAATGGTAGTTACCGACACTCTCGACATTCCATGCTCTGAAATGTGCATTCAGGGCGATTCGCTATATTTTTACAGCGTGGAATGGAACAACCAAGAGGAGTGCAACAACATTACATACGGCATTATTGATGTGCGCACACGCCAACTCATTTCAGACCATTTCATTACCGACGGGACTGAAAAAGACATCGAAATTCCTTATGGCATCAATGTTCACCCTGTCACCGGCGACATCTATGTGACCGATGCCAAAAACTATGTTTCGAGCGGAGCATTGCACTGTTACACACGAGAAGGAGTAAAAAAATGGAGTGTCAGAACCGGAGATATTCCGGCCCACATGGTATTTCTATACAAATAAAAACCGCTTATGAAAATTATCACCCCACTTATAGGCATTACATTGTTGGCATCGGCACTCACATCGTGCGAGCCACAAATCGAGATGGTCAGTTTGGGCATCGATGGCGAGTATGCAATTGAGCGAATGAAAATGTTGCATCTTCACCCCGAATATCCCGGCGAGGCCTACCAATGGTCAATGAAAGACATCCATGGCAACGACTCGGTAATCTCGACTCAACGTGACCTTTTTTTCATCAAAAAAGACCCTGGAACATTTACCGTTAAACTCAACATTATTGACGACACCGACCCCGTTGAGCACATAATAAAAATTGTTGTGTGGCAAGAAGATGTGGCATATAGCCGCTACATCACCAAGGTACACGAATACCGCCCCGCGCCCGGCCAATTTGTCAATATGCTGCCTAAATATGAAAAAGGCGACACCGAGCAATCAATGCTCAAAAAAGTGGAAGAATGCATTTCGGACAAAAACGATGTATTGATTTCGCTGGGCGGTTATGGCGGATATGTGACATTTGCCTTTGACCATAGCGTGGTTAATGTTCCCGGCCAAATGGATTTCAAAATTCTCGGCAACTCATTTTATGCGGCAGCCAACCCCAACCCGTCGGCCCCCGACTCGGGCGGAAGTGCCGAGCCAGGCATTGTGATGGTTGTCATCGACACCAACGGCAACGGCAAGCCCGATGACCAATGGTATGAATTGGCGGGTAGCGAGTATTACAAACCCGAAACTTTGCACAATTACAATATCACATATTATCGTACCCCGAGCGACCACATCGCAACCCCCATTCCTCAAACGCCCATTACCGACTCGTCATATATCCTATGGCAAGCCAACGACAACACCTCAGGCTATGTCGAAAAAAACTCTTATCACACCCAAGACTATTTCCCCAAATGGTTAGACGACAGTGAAATGACTTTTACAGGCAGCCGATTGGCGCCTAATGCCGTTGACGAAAGCGGAGTCGGAAGTTACTATGTGCTGTATACCTATGATTGGGGGTATGCCGACAACCACCCCAACGAGGTTGATGACAAAAGTTGCTTTAACATTGATTGGGCTGTTGACAACAACGGCAATAGCGTAAAACTTGACGGCATTGATTTTATCAGAGTTTACACCGGCGTAAATCAGTCGTGTGGTTGGCTTGGCGAGACCTCAACCGAGATTTGCCGTGCCGAAGACTTGCACATTTCGCTCAATTATCTGCCTAACCCTTAACTCAAAAACAATATAACTCAACCTTAATATGACAAACAAAGTTATTACAGCCCTAACCGGCTTGCTCATTGCATCGTTCCCGATGCAAACTATGGCCCAAAACTATACCGACGGAGCATTCGTGCTAAACGAAGATTGGTATGGTCACAACAACAGTACACTCAACTTTTGGAATCCAAAGGCAGGTACAATCGACTACCTCATCATGCAAATGGCCAACAATTATCAGTATTCTCTTGGCTGTACCTCGCAGTATGGCCAACTTTACGGTGATTTTCTCGTGATATCGGCCAAACAAGATAAAGACCCGGGAGAAGGCGGAGATATGCTTTCGGGCCGCATAGCCATTTTGAATAAAAAAACACTCAAACCCGTCGGGGACGAGATACACCCTCTTATTTCGGTTAACGAAAACGGTAAATCTGACGCTGATGGCAGAGGCGTTTGCTTTGTTGACAATAAAAAGTTTTATGTAGGCACGTCAAATGGTATATATGTGTTCAAGTGGGACGAACAAGGCAAAATCTTTGTTTGGGATTCGGAAAAGCCCATTCTCGGAACTGAAAACAATCTTATTACAGGCGATGAAATCAGCAATGCCGACGGTCAGGGGCCTCTTTACCATAATCAGGTCGGCACAATGCTTCGCACCCAAGATTATGTCTTTGCCATTAAACAAGACTTGGGAGTGCTCGTCATCGATCCGCAAACCGACGAAATTACAAAAATTATCGAAGGCTGTTACTCTACCATGGTGCAAAGCAAAGACGGCAATATATGGGTAGGTGTAAACTATCAGGAGGAAGGCCGCGAAAGCAATCTTAATTATCCGTATGGTTGGAACGGAAACGCATGGAACGGCTCACAACTTATGTGCATTGACCAGTATAGCCTTGAAACTAAAAAAGTACGTTTAGACACGGGCGGTGTTCCACAATCATGGTATGCATGGACTGCCGGCTCTTTAACAGCAAGTAATACCGAAAATGCTCTTTACTTTGTTTATACCGACCCAAGCCTTGGGCAAATTAATTGGTTTAGAAACAGCGTGTTGTATCGTTTTGATATTGATGCCATCAATTGGGATAACATTGATTTGACATTCCCCGACGAAGCCTATGCCGAAGGTGCTTGCGAGGAAATATATGACAGTTCTTTTGACGAATTGTATTTTTATGGCGGTGCTTTGCAATGCAACCCCATAGACGGTAATATATATGCCGCACTTTATGTCGGCGAAAACATAGCTACACAAGAATGGATTTATGCAATCATATCTCCCGATGGCGAAATGATTCAATATCAAACTCCCATTAAACGCTATTGGTATCCTGCAATGTTTATCTTCCCCGACAACGAAGCTCCTGTTGTCAAAGGCCTTGAAGATATCACTATTGCCGATAAAAATTCTGTAACTGTCACTCTTGCCGACAAAGTTAGCGACAAAGATTCTAACAATGCAGCTATTATCAAAAGCATCAGCAACATACATAACGAATCTATCGTAAAAGCCGAAATCACCAAAGGCGATTTAGTGCTTACTCCATTGAATAAAGGCAACACCGCGGTTGAAATAGCTTTTAACTCTAATGGTAAAGTGGTAACCAAGAGCATTAATGTATCGGTTACTGCAGATGTTAATTCGGTTGAAATGACCGACATTAAGCGAGCAAATGTTTTTGCAGTTGCAGGCAATATCATGACCACAGGCATTGGCACTCCTCAACAGGTTGAAGTATACAATGCTCAAGGCGCGCTCATTAAATCGACTGTTGTTAACAATGGCGAACAAATCATCGGTCTAGCCAAAGGCAACCTATATATCGTAAAAATTTCAAACCAATCTTATAAAATCGTTTTGTAACATGAAAAAGTTTAGTTTTATCATGCTGTTTTTGTTGTTAGCGGCAACATTTGCAGTTCAAGCCGGAACACAATTTGTTCCCAAAGAGTATATCTATGAGGGAGTTGGCAGTGATGCAAACAAGAGCTTCTATGTCTATTTTTATCAACTGTTTACCTACCCCGATGAGATTACTACCAAAACCGACATCTCACAAATGGAGGGTATTACAATCGCTACATCTTCGGGCGACAATTCAATCATCAAATTGGCTGCCATAAACGCCCACATGAATCAAACGAGAATGCAACTCACTCGTTTGGGCGGTGTTAAAGGTGAAACTACATTCACAGTTTCTATTACCTATAATGGCGAAACTGTCACAAATACCTTCGTGGTGAAAGTGCCCGGATTGCAGACTTCTATGATTAAGTCATATATTGAACCTGATCAAGCCGAGCCACAAATTTATGACGTTATTGGCAATTCCGCATTCTATAAATCTGACGAGAAAACTGCATGCACATTAACTCTTGACAATGCCGATGAATTAAAGCATGGTTCTGCCGAATTAGTTGACGGAGAAAATGGATATAAGGTTATTAAATACACCCTCAACGGCACTCCTCAGCAAATCGTTTCAGATGCAATCAAATATACCATTACTTTATCTGACAGCATCGAAGCGGCATCAAATAAAGTTATCGCTTATGCTACTCGCAACTGCTATGCTACAAAAATATTGGAATACCAACCCGCAGCAGGTCAATTCCGTAGCGAAGTGGCTTGGGACAATCCTCTCGAGTTTTTTCAAAATAGAGAAAGAGGTTTGAGCCTTGGAGCATTAGGCGGATATGTAGTACTAGGATTTGACCAACCGATTTACAACAACCCACAAAACCCCTATGGCGTGGATTTCACTGTTGAGGGGAACTCATTTGTTGCAGCCGAAAAAGGCGTGTGGACAGAACCTGGTGCAGTGCAAGTAATGGAAGACAAGAACGGAAACGGTCTTCCTGATGATGGTGAATGGTATGAACTTGCTGGTAGCGACTACTGGTTAAGCACTACAAAACGAAATGTAGAACTCACCTACTATAACCCTCATTACAACGACCGTTACACCGTACCCTGGGCTATGAAATGGGAAGAAAACGGTGAAACTAAATATGAATATGGAGCTGTGGTAACAAACAGTTTCCACAAACACACATTCTACCCCGATTATTTCTATAATCAAGATAACCCCGACGAATCGATGCGTTGGTATAACCCAAGCGTGTCACGCGACTCTATAACATTCACTGGCATGACCAATATTCGCGGTTGCATTGATATGCGTTCACCAAGTTATATCGAATTCTATTCTTATTCAGGATTTGGATATTGCGACAATAAAGGATTTGTGAAAGATGATGCACGTATCGCACAAAATCCTTATGGCCGTCCGTCTCTTGGCGAAACTGCAGGTGATGGTATGGACATCAGTTGGGCTGTTGACAAAGACGGCAACTATGTCGACCTTGAAAAAATTGATTTTGTAAAAGTATATACCGCCGGACAAGTTATTGCAGGTTGGCTTGGCGAATGGTCAACCGAAGTATTGGATTGTGCTATTACACTCCCCGACCCCGAATATATGCCACAAGATTATTATTACAATTATGTGGGCATCACTCAATTGCAAGTTCCACTCGGACACACATGTCAATATGAAGGTTTCTTATTCAAAAATGGTCGTCCTGTAAAAGATGCTGCTCAACGTTGGTGGCTATCTCTCGACAAAGAGGGTCTCATAACCGACGGCGCTGATGCAATTGCCGAAATCGATAACACAGGTTTCCTTACTGCTAAAGGAAAAGGAACAGTGTGGGTACACTTCTCGGCAATGGACGGCATTCCTGAAGAAGCATTTGAGGTATCGGTGTGCAACCTTACAGCTGTAGTCATCAGCCTTGAAGGAAATACCGGATCTGATAGCGAAGCATTGTCGTGTGTAGTTGGCGAACGAGTTTACATCAACGTTGAAAGTGAAGATGAAAACACTGAAAATGTAAACGAAACAAAATCAAATCGCTTTATATACGACAATTATACTTGGTTGAATAGCAACCCCGAAGTGGGTACAATAGACAACGGTAATTTCATCGCTTTGAAGCCCGGCTCAACCATTCTTACTGCTGTATCTGGTATTAATCCAACTTTGAGCGATCAAATCACTATTACGGTTCTTGACATTCCAGAAATCACCGCAACACCTTTACAAATTGCAGCAAGTAGCCCCACTGGAGAATTGCTCAACAGCGACATTTTCTCAACAGGCAACGGAGCTACTGTGTATATGGACAAGGTAACTGCGAAAAAAGGGTTGGCAAATGTTTCACTTTACAACAACCACCTTTTTTATCAATTTATCGAAGGCGAATATCTCACCGATGTTCTCGTGTTTGAGGTAACTTGCTATGGTCAACATAAAACTATTGAAGTGCCCATCACATACGGTCCTTACAACTTGGCTACTCGCAAAAAAATGTTGATGATTAATGGCACCGATGAAAATGGCACCGAAATAGGCTTAGCTCAACTCCAAGGTATTGATGCCGAAACATTTGAATGCAAAACATACGTTGAAGAGCTTGCAAATGAGCCAACTACCAAAGAATTCCCAACTGAGAGCATTCTTCCTGATGGTGCTTACGCCTACCTCACCCAAGGCACTGCACTCACCCGCTATGATGTTGAATGGGGCAAAACTATTGCAAACGCAACTTTGACTTCTGAAGACAAGCATCAACTTGCAACCTACAAAGATAAAGTACTTGTTGGCGACGGCGACTCTCTCAAAGTATTCTACCGCACCGATCTTGAAGCATTCAAATCAATTAAGTTGAACGGCACAATCAAGCAATTAGTTCTCGACGGCGATGTTGCATATATCTTGTGCGCGAAAGATGACAACGCAATGATGAACAAGATTAATCTTGCAACATGGGCGTTAACCGAAACCAACTTAGAGATTGACGGCGGCAACAATGCATCGGGAATGTTTCTCCACAATGGCAAACTTTATATTGCTACCGGTGAAGTAAATGGCGAAGCCGCTTCAATGGCTGTATTTAATCCATCGGACAACTCAAGCACTGTAGTATCGGCACCTTTCGAGGGCAATATAATTGTTCCCCATAGTGTTTCAGCACTTGCCGGCAACAATATTATAGTGTCACGCGGTTGCGGTTTTATCGCTTATAATCTTGAAACCGAATCATTCGGCGACGAAACAATGATGATTTTCAACGAAATGATGGTCCCCACTGTAGCCGTTGGCGAAACTAGCGACTCATGCGAACGCTTCTACGTTGGCTACTCACAAGGTATGGCTATGTTTGAATCATCTGACTTAGCTCAACCAGTGATGACATTCAATGCGATTCCTTCGGCAATGAGCATGATGGCTGCTACTTCTCAAAACGAAGCTCCAACAGTCAAGAAAGCATATAGCTATACTTCTGCTATCTACGAACGCGCAACATCGGTAAAAAGCTGCACTGCAGCCAAATTAACCACATGCTTTAACGACGCAGAAGGCACTGACACCGACAACATTACAATGTATATTCGTGAAGATTATGACTGGCTCGATTTAACTTACGCTACTAACGGCAACATCACCCCCAAAGTGAAATTTACTGGCGATGTTGATACTAAAACCGAGTTTGTTTTCACTTTGGAATGTATCGACAAAAATGGAGCATCGGCCAAGACTACAGCTACATTATACATCACTCCCCGCATTTATCGCCCCGAAATCGCAGATATTTCAATCGAGATTGAATCTGCCGAAAACAATCCCAATGCATCTATTGCAATTGCCGATATATTCAACTACACCAATTCAACCTCGAACTTGACTTTCAAAACCGAAATCACCAACATTGACAATCGCGTTTTGATTACTGAT
>JAFZHD010000034.1 GCA_017555085.1 Muribaculaceae bacterium
CACCAATGTGCTGTGTGATACCACCTGCTTCACCGGCAATTACATTTGCCTGACGAATGTAGTCGAGCAACGATGTCTTACCGTGGTCAACGTGACCCATCACAGTTACGATGGGAGGACGAGTTGTGAGGTCTTCTTCGCTGTCTTCTTCTTGTGAGATAGCCTCAACCACTTCGGCCGATACATACTCGGTTTTATAGCCAAATTCTTCGGCTACGATGTTGATGGTTTCGGCATCGAGACGCTGATTGATTGACACCATCACACCGATGCTCATACATGTAGCGATTACATTGTTAATGGGCACGTCCATCATAATCGCCAAGTCGTTGGCAGTTACAAACTCAGTGAGTTTGAGTGTGCGGCTTTCTGCCTGTTCGAGTTCAAATGCTTCGCGTTCGCGGTTGGCATTTGCTTCGCGTTTTTCTTTACGCCATTTAGCACCCTTTTTCTGACCTTTGTCTTTTTGAGTGAGACGAGCGAGGGTTTCTTTTACCTGACGCTGAACATCTTCCTCGTTAACTTCGGTGTGGATGGGGCGTTTGGGGCGTTGCTCTTTGGCGGGTTTTTCACGACGATTGTCGCGGTTGCGGTTGTCGGCATTGTTGTTGCCACCGTTTTGCTGTTGCTGAACGGTCTTTTCAATGTCAACTTTTTCTTTCACGCCAATGCGTTTGCGCTTTTTGCGGTCGCCTTGTTGACCGGCAGTAGCACCGGGTTGTTGTGCACCGCCTTTGGCGAGACGCTCATTGCGTTTTTCTTCTTTTGTTTTCTTTTTAGGGCGAGTCTGTTGGTTAATCGCGCTCAAATCGATTTTACCGATAATGTTGAGCGAAGGACCGGCAGCAGGGCGTTGGGGAGTGAAAACTTCGTCTTCTTTCTTTTCCTCAACCACGGGCTCGGGTTTAACTTCGGGCTTAACCTCGGGTTTTACTGCGGGTTTAGCCTCTGCAACGGGTTTGGCAGCCACCTTGGGCTCTTCTTTCTTGGGAGCGGGTTTACCTGCTGTCGAAAGGTCGATTTTACCCAAGATTTTGGGTTGTTGTGCTTCGGCAGTAAGTTTAATTTCTTCGGGTTTGGCTGCCTTCTTTTCTTTCTTTTCTTTCTGGCGTTCAGAGAGCAAAGAATCGGCCTTGGCCTTTTGTTCTTTGTCGTTGCTGAATTCTTTTTCCAAAAGGGCATAGGCTTCTTCCTCAATGCGGGCATTGGGGTTGTTGTCGATTGTTATCCCTTTTTTGTTAAGGAATTCAATGATTGTTGATTGTGCAACATTAAGGTTAGTTGCAGCGTTACTTAATTTTATTCTCGGCATATATTGCTTTGTGGTTTTCGTTTAATAATTGGGCCACATGCGTGGCATTGATGTCGCTCTCTTAATCGTTTTCAAACTCTTGTCGAAGTATTTCGAGAACTTCGTCAACAGTTTCTTCTTCGAGGTCGGCTTTTTCAACGATGAATTCACGAGGAGCACGCAAAACTGCTTTTGCTGTTTGGTATCCGAGGCCTTTGAGGGCTTCAATAATCCATTCTTCGATATCGTCGTTGAATGCGTCGAGGTCAACATCTTCTTCAACAACATAACCTTCGGTATCACGGAATACATCGATTTCATAACCTGTGAGCATGCTCGCAAGTTTGATATTTGAACCGCCTTTACCGATAGCCATTGACACTTCTTCGGGTCTCAAATAAACCTCTGCTTTTCTTTCAGCCTCGTTGATAGAGATTGACTTGATGTGAGCGGGGCTCAAAGCACGCTGAATGAAAAGTTTGGGGTCAGATGTGTAACTGATAACATCAATGTTTTCGTTACGCAACTCGCGCACGATACCATGGATGCGTGAACCTTTCACACCAACACATGCACCTACGGGGTCAATGCGGTCGTCATAACTTTCAACTGCGATTTTAGCGCGTTCGCCGGGGATGCGAGCCACTGAATGGATAGTGATGAGACCATCGTGGATTTCGGGCACCTCAATTTCAAACAATCGGCGGAGGAATTCACCGCTTGTGCGAGACACATAAATTTTGGGTTTACCGTTTTTGTTTTCAACATTGAGAACAACAGCTCTCACAGTTTCGCCCTTGCGGAAACGGTCGCTGGGGATTGATTCTGTGCGGGGAAGAATGAGTTCGTTTTTGTCGCGGTCGTTATCAATGAGAAGGGTTTCTTTACCCCATGTTTGGTAAACTTCACCCGAAATAATTTCGCCTTTAAGGTCGTTGAATTTTCTGTAAATGGCTTCGTTTTGAAGTTCGAGGATGCGTGATTGGAGTGTTTGACGCAAGTTGAGGATTGCACGACGGCCAAAGTCGGCAAACACGATGTTGCGAGCGTGAGTTTCGCCAATTTCTGCATCGGGGTCATTGTCGGCACGTGCTTCGCTCAACGAAATTTGTGTAGTGGGGTTTTCTACTTCACCGTCAGCCACGATTTCAAGTTCTTGTGTGATTTCCACATCACCTTTGTCGGGGTTCAATACGATTTGGAAGTTCTTTTCAGTACCGTAGATAGTGCTGAGCACTTTTTGGAATGACTCAACCAATACGCTTGTCATGGTGTTTTTGTCGATGTTCTTGTCTTTAAGAAATTCGGCAAATTCGCCTACCATGCTTGATTTTTCCTCTTTCTTTGCCATAGGAATTCTTTTATTTGAAGTTTATTAAATATTTTACTGATTTTGTTTCGCTAACTTTGAGCGTGATGGGTTCTGCCACAATAGTGGGGCGTTTTGCTCCGGGTTCTTTGACCTTTTTCTCTACCTCAACGGTAAAATCGTCATCGCCAACGGCTGTGAGAACACCGTGAAATTTGCGACCGTCGGCTGTTAGCACCTCTACATCGTTACCAATGTTTTTGAGATACTGACCCTTTACCTTGAAGGGCGATGTCAATCCGGCCGAACCAACCTCAAGTTCATAGTCTTCGACTTCGCGGTCAAATACGCTTTCAATCTTGCGGGTAATGTCGGCACATGTGTCGATGTCAATACCTGTTTCGCTGTCAAGCTCCACAACAATCGAGTTGCTGGGGTTGACTTTGATGTCGACGATAAACAAGTCGGTGTTGGCTATCGCTTCTTCGACAGTTTTGTTAAGCAATTCTTTATCTATCATAGTTCAAAGTTGTTTACAATTTGATACGACAATAGCGCACCTTCTCATGACACCGTTTTGTCGTGTGAAGGCCGCCGTGTGGCAAAAAATAGAGGGAACCTCAGCCCCCTCTACCTTAATCAGTTGCAAATATACACATAATTATAACACTGTGCAAATCGCTATTGTTTTATCACACACTATTTTGCTTCTGAATACCTCAAATTTATGATAATTAAACAATTCTTATGATTATATAACTATACTGCAACATGAATCCACTCGCCACCACGCTCCCAAATCAACTCACAATGAGGCAACGAGGCCAATATGTCAAACAAGCGACGGTTTTGCTCGACACTTCCAGCCGTAATATCGGCCGCGCGACCACTCAAATGAAACGAATTGCGCACACCGCCGACTGCCCTATTGAGCGCAGCACACCTGTAACCGCTATTTACCCTTATCGGCTGCCCAAACCGCTCGCGCGCAGGGTCAAGCACAAGAGACACAAGGCAATAAAGATTGTTGACAGCCGTCTCATCGGGAGTGTTATCAATGCCGAGTCGGCGAGCCGTGTGACTTGCAGTCAGTTCGTCAAAAGTGAAATACTTCATTTTCGGTCGTTGTTTTCGGCATTTTTGTCAAGGAGGTAGGTCAAAAATTGGTGAAGCGAGGGATTTTTTAGCAACTGTCGGGCAATATCGGCCGCATCGGTCAAATCACCCTTCTCCTGACTCTTCTCATAGATACTTTTCACCTCGATAAATGCAAGCGCGACAGCCCCCACAAAGGTAAACACAGGCACCATCAACAAGTCAATACCCATTGAATAACGCAAATAGACCACACCGGTGAGAATCATAGCATCAATGATAGTCAGTGCCATAAGGCAGTTGAAATAGCGCGCTATTTTGTCAACCGTGCGGCGCAACGCACGAGATGTGCGGGGAATGTTCTCACGACGGGCCTTACGCAATCCGCTCCACAAGTCGGCAGCAATGGCCAACAGCACCCCGGCATACATCGCCACGACGAGTGCAAGAATAATCATAAAAGTTTTTAGTTCCATAGTATTTTGATTTAATCACACCGCAAAGTTACACACTCTCTCACCTCATCAACCGACATCATCACACAACCGCAACCCCATAAAAAAAGTCTACCGCGCATCGCTGCGAGGTAGACCGAAACCTTAATCTTAATTTAATACGATTGCTGTCCGATAAAACTTTTTTTTAGGGAATAAAAATTAGGACTGGTTCCATTTGTGGGAATCAGTCCTTTTTGGTTACTTTTGTTTTGCGACAAACAAGTTTAACCATGGGTAAAAGTACACATTTTATCGGACAGCC
>JAFZHD010000035.1 GCA_017555085.1 Muribaculaceae bacterium
CGCCATGGGTCGGGTGTCATAAACTTTTCGAACTCCTCCATATTGGTGATGCACTCGATATTTTGTTTCTTCTCGAGCCACTTCTTGATGGTAGGTCTATCGAAATACAACCTATTACCCTGGCGGATAAACGGAATGTCGTGACACCTCACCGTTCGGTACACCGCAGATTTGGATTTGCCAAGTAGCTTGCAAACATCCTCCACGCTCATCAATTCTCCTTCAAGCGGCTGTGGTTGCTGCTTCTCTCGAACTGTCTTTTCAAGTGCTTCAATTCTCTCTACCAGATTTTGAATGAGCTCCGGCATCTGCTCAAATGATACAACTTTCGTTTCCATTTTGTTATTGTTTTTTAGTGAATTCATATTAAGTATAGAAGGGCGTTTGTAAGAAGGTTTGAGAATTAGTGATTTTTTTTGCAAAAAATGTTGTGAACGACTTTCGCCACCGACAACCAATGCCGTCTAAATAGAAAGTACCATTCTCTTCGCCCTGTTATTGCAGTTCGTTGCACTCCATTGCAAACTTGGCAAGATATTTTTGTTGAAGAGATTAAAGCATAAAAAATCCCGAAAGTCGAGTCTAACTTTCGGGATTTTTTCATCTATTTTTGTGGGATTTTATGTCGCTATTTGTGAGCGTTAGCGTTTGTTCGTGTGCATTAGAGGGCGTTAGTTACTTGCCGTAGCATAAAATTACACAAAACTCACTGGTTCGCCAAATTTTATGCCAAGAAATTTATCAACACTCTCAAATATGCCAACACCCAAATCATGACTTGCCAACAACCGTTTTTGCGTTATTTATGTTATTTAATAATGAGTATTTGCGTAATAATGCGTAAATTTGTAGTTTGAAAAATTGTGTATATGAATCTCGGGCTTAAAATAGCAAAATACTTTTTTCTGATTGCGCTGACAATTATATTGTTAGTGACATCGGGCCTTTATATTGCGCTATCATTACCCGTGGTTCAAAACAAGGTGCGAGATGTGGCATCTGCCGAATTGACCAAAGCGCTCAACACTGAAGTTGAAATTGGCTCGGTTATGTTTGTACCATTTGACAAGGTGACCTTGCGCAATGTCGTTATTCGCGATGCCGAGGGAGATACCGCCGCCTACATTCGCCGTCTTGGAGCAGGTGTCGAATTAAGTTCGGTCAAACTTAACCCTTTCGGCCTCAAAATCAAGTATGCCGAGTTGATTGGTCTTGATGCCCGCATCAACAAAGCCAATCCCAAATCGCCGCTCAACATTCAGCACATCATTGATGCGTTGAAACCCAAAGACAAAACAAAGCCCCCTACTCTATTCAACCTCAAAATCAATAGTGTCATCATTCGCCGCTCACGATTGACCTACGATGTACTGTCGTTGCCACACAACGAAGGCAAACTTGACCCCAATCACATCAAAATTCAAAACCTCAACACCGACATCCACGCGCCACAGTTGGCCAACGATGATTTTTTGGTTGAGCTAAAACGTTTTACAGTCGAAGAGCAGTCGGGATTGTCTGTCAAAAATCTTACCGGTAAATTTGACATCAACCCGACATATAGCGAAATTACCAACCTACACATTCAGATGCCCGAATCGGAACTCAACTTTGCCGACCTACGCTTTGAATATGAAAATCTGAAAACGATTACCAAAGAAATCAAGGCCATGCCGTTTGATGTAATCATCGAGCAAGGCAGCCATATTTCGCTCAACGATTTGGCGGGACTCGTTCCACAATTTCGCGGTCGCGATGCCGAGTTGCAAATAACCGCCGATGTATCGGGCAAAGTCGACTCATTGGCAATTAATACCATTGAGCTCAATTCGAGCGAAAACAATATCCACATCGGTCTTAACGGCTTTATCGGCAACATTACCAACACCGACTCCCTCTGCTATGACCTCAACCGACTCGCCATCACCGGATATGGCATCGACATTGCCGATTTGGTCTCATCATTTACCCATCTAAGCGACAAGACCGCCCTTTCAATCTCAAACCTCGGCAACATCACCGTTAACGGCAAAGGCAAAGGCGACATATTGCGCGGTGCGATAAAATGCGACATCATCTCGGGACAAGGCAACCTTAACCTTGACGCACGCTATGCCCGTTCAAGCACCTCGGCACCCGTCAAACTCAACGGACAAATCGCCTCTCGCAACATTAATGTCGGTAATATTATCAACAGCACCGATATAGGCGCAGTGGGCTTTGACACTAAAATAGATGCAACCTTAGGCAAACACTCCCGCAAAGGCAACATTGAAGGCGCTATCACCCATGCCGACTTGAAGGGCTATCGCTACAACGACATTTTGGTCAATGTGAGCATGGACAACAATTTCTATGACGGTTCGCTCAACATTGCCGACCCCAACATCAACCTCACCGTTGCGGGCGAGGCGGTTATTGAAAATCGCATTCCGACATTTGATATCCAAATAGAGGCCAACGACATCGCCCTTGACAGTCTCAACTTGTGGCACAAATATCCCGGTTACCGATTGTCGGCATCAATCGATGCGCAATATAGCGGCAAAACTTTTGATGATGCCACAGCATTATTTACTGTAAGCGGTCTCAATTTCATCAGCAAAGACCCCAACGCGGTTGACCTACAACTTGACCACATTGACATTGAGGTTGATAATGCCACATCGCCACAACACATCGCCATTAACTCTGACCTTATCGAGGGTCGCATTGACGGCAGTTATAGCGTTGCCACTCTCGCCAATTCATGCAAAGAGATTTTAGCACACTCTTTCCCCATTATTGACCTGCAAGCAGAGCAAACCCCGAGCAAAAAAGCAAAGAAAAAGGCCGAAGTTCATAAAAATAACGACTTTGATTTCAATTTTACAGTCAAAGACGACAACGCTTTGACCGATTTTCTCAAAACTCCCGTCAAACTCATTCACCCCATATACATCAACGGCCATCTCAACCACAGCGACCGCACAATGGCTCTGTCGGTTGATGCTCCATATCTTCAAAAAGGGTTCAAACTCATTCGCAACACCGCTCTCAATGTCGATATAGCCAATGCCGACGACCGTTGCAATGTCAACGCCACAATCACATTGCCATCAAAAAAAGGCAACACTACCGTCAACCTTGATTTGTCGGGAAAAGACAATGGCATTGACACCGATTTGTCGTGGAGAATTGACAATGCTCGCGAGTTCAAAGGCAATGTTTTGCTATCGGCCCAACTTGACAAAGCCGACGACAACACCCTACTGGCCGACATTGACATCAAAAAGAGCCAACTTGTGTTTAACGACACCGCGTGGACCGTTAACCCTGCCGAAATCAATGTTATTGGCAACTACATCAAAGTTGACGGCATCGACATTCGCCGCGAAGGTCAGTTCATCACCATCAACGGCGAAGCATCGCCCGACATGGAGCATAAACTGCTTCTCGACCTCAACAATGTCAACCTCGACTATGTATTCCAAACATTGGCCATAAACAATGTAACCTTTGGCGGCAATGCCACCGGCACATTCTATGCATCAAACCTTTTCACAAAGCAGCCCATTTTATACACCCCAAAACTTGATGTTAAAGGGTTTAGTTATAACGGTGCAGTATTTGGCGATGCTATATTGGTCAGCAAATGGAACACCGACACCCAAGGTGTGGAAATCGTGGCCGACATATCACAAGCCAACGGCCTCAACTCACAAGTCACAGCCATCATCTACCCCATTCGCGAGGCTCTTGATGTCAAATTTGATGCAAACAAACTCAACGCACAGTTCCTCCGCCCCATTATGGCAACATTTGCCAAAGACATTACAGGTACAGCATCGGGCAAAGCCCATCTTTATGGCACATTCAAAAATGTTGATATGACAGGCGACCTTTACGCCGAAAACTTGCGACTCAAAATCGACTTTACCAATGTCTATTATACCGCCAACGACTCTGTTCGCATTCGCCCGGGACGCATCGAGTTTAACAATGTGAAACTGAAAGATGATTTTGGCAATTCAGGCCGCTTGACCGGCTCCCTACGCCACAAGTATTTCAGAGATGCAGAGTTTGACTTTGACATTCACGATGTTCGCAACTTGCTATGCTATGACGAAACCCGACAACGAAACCAGCGATGGTATGGCCGCATATTCGGCACTGGCCGTGCTTCAATCACCGGCCGTCCGGGATTTGTGGGCATATCGGTTGACATGGCCACCGAGCGCAACTCCGATTTCACATTTGTGATTCTTGACAGCCAAGAAGCAAGCGAATACTCGTTTGTAACATTCCGCGACCGCAACCGACTCAACGAGCCCGAGGAACCAATCGTCATCAAAACCCCGATGGACAAAGTGAAGCAACTCGAAGCCATCATTGCCGAACGAAAAAAACAGGAAATCATTGAAACCGAATATCGCATTGACATCCATGTCAACGCCACTCCCCAAGCCGATGTGACCGTTATCATGGACCCCGCCGGCGGCGACCGCATCAGAGCCCACGGCAACGGCTCATTGCAGTTGACCTACGATTCAAGCAACGAGGAACTTATCATGAACGGCACTTACCGCCTTGAAGACGGCCGCTACAACTTCACACTGCAAGACATCATCATCAAAGAATTTACCATTGAGAAGAATAGTGCCATCACATTCAAGAAAGACCCGTTCAACGCCATACTTGACTTGACCGCCTACTACACGCTCAATGCTAATTTGAGCGACCTTGATGAGTCGTTCTTGCAAGACAAAGACCTCAACCGCACCAATGTGCCTGTTCGTGCTGTGCTTAAAGCCACTGGCAACATGCAGCAGCCCGACATCGCGTTTGACATTGACTTCCCCACATTGTCACAAGATGTGTATCGCAAAGTGAAAAGTATTGTGAGCACCGACGATATGATGAACCGACAAATCATCTATCTGCTTGCGCTCAACCGCTTCTACACGCCCGAATACATGGCATCAACCACCAAAGGCAGCGAGTTGCTATCGGTTGCCACATCAACCATTTCATCGCAGTTATCGAGCATCCTCGGCGAGATTAACGACAATTTCAACATTTCGCCAAACTTCCGAAGCAACAAAGGCGACTTCTCCGACTTAGAGGTTGACTTGGCCCTTTCAAGCCGATTGCTCAACAACCGTCTGCTCTTTAACGGCAACTTCGGTTATCGCGACAATTCACTCAACAATAATACATTCATCGGCGACTTTGACATTGAATATCTGCTCACCAACTCGGGCAACATTCGCCTCAAAGCCTACAACCGATATAACGACCAAAACTATTATGTCAAGACAGCGTTGACCACACAGGGCGTAGGCATTGTGTATCGCCGCGACTTTGACAATATGTTCAAGTTCACTCGCAAATCGCCCACGGGCACGAATGCCGCTAACGACCAAAAAACGCCCGTAACCAAAGCGAATGCCAACAGCATTGAGCGCGACACGATAACCACCGACACGCTCAAATATTTGCTCAAGCCCATTGCCCCCACAGTAGGCAAATAACATTTTAATATGGAAATTATCAATCTCATCAATGAATACTTGTGGAGTTACTTGCTGATAGCGCTCCTCATTCTCTCAGCATTATACTTCACTATCCGCACCAAAGGCGTTCAGTTTACAATGCTTGGTGAAATGCTGCGATTGCTCTTCAATTCTGGCAAAGGCAGCAACGACAATCGTGATGCCAAAGTGGGCAAAAACAAAACCATCAGTTCATTCCAAGCCCTAATGGTATCATTGGCGAGTCGTGTGGGTACAGGCAATCTTGCCGGCGTTGCAACCGCAATCGCTATTGGCGGTCCTGGTGCGGTGTTTTGGATGTGGGTTATTGCCATTCTCGGCTCGGCCAACGCTTTTATCGAATCGACACTCGCACAACTATATAAAGTAAAAGGTGAAAAGTCATATATGGGCGGACCAGCCTATTATATAAAATATGGTATCGGTCAAAATTGGTGGGCAATACTCTTTGCCGTCCTCATCACTGTCACCTTTGGCCTTGCCTACAACTCGGTGCAGTCCAATACCATTGCTCTTGCCACATTCAATCAGTTTGGGTGGTCGCGCATGATTGTGGGCATCGTGCTCACAGCATTGTCACTCGCAATCGTGTGTGGCAGCATTCAGCGCATATCGCGATTTAGCGAAATTGTGGTCCCCGTCATGGCTGTAGCATACATCATTCTCGCCGTCACCATAATCGCGCTCAACATCACCTCGTTGCCCGATGTGCTATCGCTCATCGTTACCGACGCGTTTGACTTTTCATCGGCCGTTGGCGGCGGAATGGGAATGGCCTTGATTATGGGCATAAAACGCGGGCTGTTTAGCAACGAGGCCGGCGAAGGCTCTGCGCCCAATGTGGCGGCAACAGCATCTGTCAGCCACCCCGTAAAACAGGGCTTGATACAGACACTTGCCGTTTATACCGACACAATCATTATCTGCACCTGCACTGCATTTATCATCTTGTGTAGCGGCGTGTTTGACAACGGACACAACGGCATCCAACTCACACAAGACGCCCTCAACCACGAAATCGGGGCAATAGGCTCATCATTTGTAACAATCGCCATATTCTTCTTTGCCTTCACAAGCATCGTGGGCAACTACTATTATGGCGAGACAAACATTCAGTTTATGACCAAAAAGCGTTGGGTAATCTACGCCTACCGCATCGCAGTGGGCGCAATGGTAATGATAGGAGCAGTGTCTGAACTTGATTTTGCGTGGGCATTGGCCGACATCACAATGGGCTTGATGACATTGTGCAACATCGCGGCGATATTGGTATTGGGCAAATATGCCATTCGCCTGCTTGACGATTATCGCAATCAGAAACTCAAAGGCTACGAACCCACCTATCGCTCGTCAACAATTCCAGAAATTGCCGACAAAACCCGCTGTTGGGAATAAAATCTCAATTATTACAGACTCTCACACTCGTCGAGCCACAATGCAGCTGTGGCATCTGACGGCATTGCCCATGCTCCGCGGGGCGACAAACCTATACCAAACACTTGCGGACCATCGGGCATGCATGAGCGTTTGAATTGCTGAGTGAAGAAGCGACGGAAAAACACTTTCATCCAATACTTGATAACCTCGTGGTCATATATGCCTTCAAAGGCATTTTGCGCCATCAAGAATATCTTACGGGGCGAGAAGCCATAGCGCAACACATAATATAATACAAAGTCGTGCAATTCGTATGGGCCCACCAAATCTTCGGTCTTTTGTGCGATTTCGCCATTGTCATCAGTCGGAATCAACTCGGGACTGACAGGCGTATCGATAATGTCGCGAAGAATGCTTGCAATCTCGGCATCAAACTGCTCACCGATATTAGCGACATAGTCGGTAATGAGGCGCACCATCGTTTTTGGCACTCCGGCATTAACGCCATACATTGACATGTGGTCGCCATTATATGTAGCCCAACCGAGCGCGAGTTCCGACAAATCGCCAGTTCCGAGCACCATACCGTTTACTTGATTGGCAATATCCATAAGTATCTGCGTGCGCTCGCGTGCTTGCGAGTTCTCATAGGTCACATCGTGCACATTTATATCGTGGTTTATGTCGTCGAAATGCTGTTTAACTGCATCGGCAATGGGTATTTCACGAATGGTCACATCAAGTCGTTGCATCAGTTCGAGAGCATTGCTATGAGTGCGGTTACTTGTGCCAAACCCGGGCATAGTAATAGCCACAATTCCCTTGCGGTCATAACCCAATCGGTCAAAAGCATGCACGGCTACTATAAGTGCCAAAGTTGAATCCAATCCGCCAGAGATACCGATAACCAACGAACGGCAACGAGCGGCTTCAAGTCGGCGCATAAGGCCCTCTGTTTGTATATTCAATGCGGTATAGCATATATTTCCCGATTTCAAGCCATCGGCTACATAAGGATTTACCGGAATGAAGCGGGCAAGTTCGGCATTATCTCCGACATTTACACCCGAATATATTGTTTGATATTCTGTTTCGATTTGAGGCATATCACAAGCCATCGCGCCACGCTCATAGGCGATGAGGTCCAAATCAATGTCGCGAACATCCGAGTCAAAATCTTCTTCCACAATCTGTCCGCACTCGGCAATGAGTCTTTTGCCAGAGAACACATAATCGGTCGATGACTCGCCATATCCAGCCGAAGCATACACAATAGCCGATTTTTGGATAGCCGATGCTGCCTTTATGCGACAATCAATATCCTCGCCATTAGTTGCGTTGCACACCTCGGCAGCCAAGTTTACCACAACATTGGCACCCGCCACGGCCGCAATGGTCGAGGGCGCAATCGGCGCAAACAAGTCATCGCCAACTTCTGCGGCAATCACAGCATCACCCACTTTGAACAGCAATCGCGAACTCAACTGAAATTCGTAGTCGCCAAAAGTGATTAATGTGTCAACATCATATCCCGAGGTCCACCAACGGTATTGGTCGCGGGCTATTACGCATTTAGGCACAGCGCCCAACACACATCCGCCCGATATGGCAACAGCACAGTCATACAATCGACCGTCGGCACACAACGGTGCACCGACAAACACAAGCATATCCCATTGGGCAGAAGCCTCTGCTATAGCGCAAATGGCATCTTTAACGCCGTTTTGCAACGACTGCGAGCGAAACAGGTCGCCACAAGTGCAACCGGTGAGCGACAATCGCGGAAAAACCGCTACACTCACTTTTTCTTCACACAAACTATTGCATTGGTTGATAATCTGCTCGGCATTAAACTTGCAATCGGCCACATTCACCTTGGGCGTAACTGCTGCGACTCTTAAAAATCCTGTTGACATGATGTTGTGATATTATATGATTTACAAAATTAGTCATTTTTTTAGTTGACGCATTATTTAGGTGGAAATAATTGAAGCAATAAGTGCATTTGCCGCCGACATCTATTAAATCATCAGGTCGGGTGTGATAAAATAGCCGTGGTTGAGCGCAGCGAGTGCCAACAGTGACATGATAGAAAAAGAAAAAGCGACAAGATTTTCATCTTATCGCTTTTCTTGTAGCGGGAACGAGAGTTGAACTCGTGACCTCCGGGTTATGAATCCGACGCTCTAACCAACTGAGCTATCCCGCCGTTTGCGAGTGCAAAGTTAGCACTAATTGTTGGAACTGACAAATATTTAGCGTAAAAATTTCGCTTTTACTGCAATTTCGTTATCAATCGGCTGTAACGCTTGGGGCATCAACACCCCATACCAACCTGACTACTACCCTATTGACTGCCGAGAACAAGCAATATCAAACCGAGCAACAATATCGACAAATCAATGATTTTGAGTTTGACATTCTTCTCTCGCAAAATTGTCACGCCAAAAACAAACGACACCATTATGCTGCCGCGTCTAATCATTGACACAACGGCAATCATTGAACCGTCTAACGACAACGAATAGAAATAGGCAATATCGGCAATAGTGAGAAACAATGCGATTCCGGGGATTGTCCACCGCCACTTAAACGGTGTGTGGTCCTTGCCCGTGCGTTTTATTATCGCAATTGTAGCGCCCATAATCACAAGTTGGTAAAACGAGTACCATGCCTGCACTTGCAACGGGTCATAGATTTTGAGCAGATATTTGTCATAAAGTCCGCTAACCGCCCCCATTATCATTGCTCCAAAGGTCATCAGCAACCATTTGTTGCCCTTGACCGAAAAGCCCTCTTTACTGCCAATGCGACTGATGAGATAGAGCGATGCCATACCCAACAATACACCGCACCATTGCAATACATTTAGTCGCTCGCCAAATATGAGCATTGCACCCAACAGCACCATAACCGGTCGTGTGGCATTAATGGGCCCCGCAATAGTAAGCGGCATGTGTTTCAGCCCGAAATAGCCCAACAACCACGACGACAGCACGATGAGTGACTTGACAATAATTGCGCCATGTCCCTTGATTGTGTCACCAAGGCCAACACTGCCCTCTGCAAGCAAACCGATAATGACCGGCGACATGAGTAACGAGCCAAACAGAGTGTTCAGAAACAACACCGTCAGCACATTATTGCCGTTTAACGACAGTTTCTTGAAAATATCATATACCCCGAGACACACAGCCGAGGCTATCGCAAGCAATATCCACATATATAATATAGTATTTGAGCCTGCAAAGTTAGCAATTTTAGCCTAAACTATACAACGCAGCCACACAATAACATCTGCCAGCAAGATATTGTAAGGGAATTATAACTTTGTTGGCACATAGTTTATCCTAAACCCCTCCGGGGCTTCGCCCCACCTCCCCTATTTTTTGCTACGCAAAAAGCAGTGGAGGACTTGCTAGCACACATCCCCAGTGCTTCCTAGGCCATAATGTTGTCAAGTGTCCCTCTGCCACGAAGTGGATAGGGGGACGAGAACGAGCTCACGAGTTCGGAGGGGGTGAGGATTTGATAATAAGCTTGTTATACCAATAATTGTGCCAACAAGTATATAATTCCCTATTATAAAACGAAAGCGAGGCCCGGTATTCCGAGCCTCGCCTATTAGGGATTTATTCAATTAGTGTTGAATAGTTATTATTTCCAAAGTTCGTTTTGTTCCAAGTTCTCGTTCAAAGTGATTTGACCAGAAGGAATTGGATAGAGATATTGACGAGCTTCGTAGATACGAGTTTTACCTTTAGAAGCATTCATATATGTACCATTGTTTGCAGGCACACTGATTAATGAAATTCGTTTTGCTTCTTCTACTTTTTCATTATATGCTTTAGCATCTGCATTGTATTTTTCAACATAGTCGAAATATTGAGAAATATTCGCACCGAGAATGATGTCTGAATTTTTCTGAGTATCAAGTTTGTCTAATTGATGCCAACGCACCAAGTCCCAATAACGGAACCAGTTGTCAAACATCAATTCACAACGACGGCAACGACGAACTTCCCAAATAATGTCGCTTACGCCACAAGTATTAGCGGGGTCAGAGAAACCAACAGCGGCTTTAAGAGCGGGAAGACCAGCGCGAGCATAAAGTTTGTTGATTGAAGCATCGAGGTCAGTATCTGTGATAGTGCCGAGCTCAGCTTTTGCTTCAGCGAAGTTACAGTAAATAACTGCCAACCAGAACAAAGGAGCTTGAGTGTAAGCCTTGTTATTATTTACACGGTTATCAATAGGTAATGTAACGTTGTCGTATTTGCAAACACCATAACCAGTAGAAGAAGTCATGTCCATAGCGCCAGCACGTGTCCAACCCATACCTTCAAAATATATCACAGGGTCAATAGTTTTAGCCAAACGACCGTCACGCACATCTAACAGATTTTGAATTTCATAAGCTTCGGCTTTCTTTGGCTTGCCTTCCTCATCTACACCAGGATATTCAATTGTAGCCACATCACTTGCATCTAATGTAGTAAGAGCTTTGGGTTTACCATCTTTAAAAAGATATGCATCAAATGCATCTTTTGTCATACCGTTAATCTGAGTAGAAGAACAAGTATAAGAAACCAAAGAGTGGTAGAAAATGTTGTTTTGATAAGGCTTGTAGAAAATGATTTCTTTGTTGCCTGAAAGGTCTGTTGAGTTGTAAGTAGCTTGATAGTCTTCGCCAAGTGAATATTTGGGCATTACAGCTTCACAAGCGTCAACACATTCTTCCAAGAAAGCAGCTGCACGTTCTGCATTGGGAGCTTTACCGTTTTCTGCTACTGTGCGGTATTTGCAATAAGTACCTTCAAACAAGCAGATATCAGCTTTCATTGCGTTAGCAAGATCTTTACTCCAAGTGATTTTTGAACCGCCATTGATGTTGAGACAAGCAAAGTTGAGGTCAGCAAGAACTTGGTCCATCACATAGTCACGGTCATCGCGTGCGCCATAAATAGTTTCGGGTTTACCGGGGTCAGCAACTACGGGAATCCAGGGAACATCGCCATACATGCGAACCAATTGATAGTATTGCCAAGCACGATTCAAACGAGCAACACCTTCATAGTGTTTTCTTTCAGTTTCTGAAAGAGTTGAAGTTTGCATGTTTGTGATGATGTAGTTCGCACGACGAATTTCTTCGAAGGGTGAGCTCCAGTTGCCTGAGCTAGCAGGAACTGCAGTGTTTGCCCATGTTGCAAAAGAGCCACCTGCTTGGTCATCACTCAACGTTTTGAAATAGAACCAACCTGTAACAGTGCCATTACCATAACCAGTATAGTTATTGTAGAAAGCATTACATTGGTTCTCTACGTTAGCAGCATTGTTCCAATATTGAGGACTGTTTGTTTGTTCATCCAACGGATAACGGTTGTCTTCAATAAAGTCATCGCAACTCGCAAGGGTAGTAACCGCCAATGCGACTGCACAATATTTAAATAGATTTTTCATTGTCTTTCTAATTTAGAGGTTATTAGAATGTTACTTGGAGACCGCAAGAGAATGTCTTCGCGATAGGAGTTGTACGACCCCAAGAGTTACCTGAACCAGCATTCATTTCAGGGTCAAGAGGAAGACCTTTGTTACCACGGTAAGGAGTAGCAATGTTATCAGCGCTGAAGTAAACGCGAGCTTTTTCGATATAAGCTTTGCGAGTCCACACTTGAGGAACTGTGTAACCAAATGTGATATTCTTCAAGCGAAGATATGACATATCAACCAAATAACGAGTTTGAGGATAGAAGTTGTTTATACCGCTATATTTGTCTAAGCCAGGAACTTTACTTTCACCTTCGTTACCAGGATACATACAAGGATATGTATTGTTTTGGTTTACTTCGTAGCCAGTGATTTTACCGTCAGCATCGAAAATCATCTTGTTGTATGATTCCATGTGGTCGTAAGTACCGTCAGCACCACGCATCAAAGGCATCACGAATGCAGAAGTTGTCCACATTTCACGTTTACCAACACCTTGGAAATAGAGGTCGAGGTCAAAGCCTTTCCAGTCACCACCAATGTGGAAGCTGTATTGATAACGAGGTTGAGTGTTACCGATAACTTTCAAGTCACCATGGTCGTCAGCAGTACCTTTACCGCCGTCGATTACGCCGTCAGCTTTGAGGTCTTTAAACTTAATGTCACCAGGGCCATATACGAATGTCCCATTTTGAAGTCCTGTTTGATCTGCTACACCCTCTTTGTAAATCCAGTTGCCATTAGCATCTTTACCAGCGAAGTCGTCTTCAGTGAAGTAACGATCTGTTTCGAAGCCCCAGATGTCACCGTAGTTAGAACCGCTATAGTGACCGCTGAGAATGCGTGTTGGGTTATTCCATTCTGTTACTTTTGTAGTATAGTCAGAAACGATTGCGTTTACATAGAAGTTTACTTGACCGATGCGTTGGTTGTAGTTAGCTGAAACTTCCCAACCACGTGAACGAAGAGAACCGGCATTTGTCAAAGGAGCAGTTGCACCAAGAACATCGGGAAGAGCTACACCATAAGCAATCATGTCTTTAGTATCACGTTGGAACCAGTCAAAACCTACTGTAAGAGAGTTGTTCAAGAAACCGAGGTCGATACCTACGTCAAGTGTGCGAACGCGTTCCCATGAGAGGTCAGAAGAAACCAATTCGGGCATGTAAGCACCAGCAATTTTGTTCTTACCGTCTGTCCAGTACATGCTACCTGCTGGAATTGAGCTGATAGTGGGGATAAATGAGTAAGAACCGATGTTATCGTTACCTACTTCACCCCAAGAGAAACGAAGTTTACCATTGTTAACAATGTCACGGATGGGTTCGAAGTAAGCTTCTTCTGAGAAGCGATAACCAGCCGACATTGAGGGGAAGAAGCCCCATTGTTTATCCAAGGGGAATTTAGAAGAAGAGTCATAGCGACCGTTTACTTCCAACAAGTAGATACCTTTGTAGTCATAGTTGATACGACCGAAGAAACCTGCAGTTGCCCAGTGTGAAGCTTCTGAAGTTACAGTTTGAGTACCTGTAGCAAGGTTCAATTCGGGAAGGTTGTTGTCGTTAAGGATAGTGCGTTTAGCATTGAAATAACGATTTTGTTCTTGGTCAGCAGTGAAACCGGCCATAACCTTCAAGTTGTGAGATTTGTTGAATGATTTTTCGTATGTTGCGAATACGTTAGTTGTCCAACGAGAAATCTTTGTGTTAGTTTGAGTTTGGTAAGTTGAGCTTTGAGAAACTGCATAAGAAGGAGCAGAAATGTTACCACCCCAAGTAGGCCAGCAATAAACGGGGAGATAGTGATATTCGTTGTTGCGGTTTGTCAAGTCATAAGTGAAGTCAGCTTGCAAGTTCAAACCTTTGATGATTTCGGCGTTCAAGTAACCATTCAAGCGAGTGAATGTAGTAACGTCGTGGTCATTACCAGCTTGTTTGCGATAAGCGATATCATTACGAGCATCAACTTTGTTACCATTAGCGTCAACCATATAGCCATAAGGACCGAAATAAGAACCCCAACGCCACATATATGTATATGTGTTACGGCCCACATTAGGCATGTCATATTCTTTGTTTGTGAAATTGAAACGGAAACCAGCGTCCAACCAGTCAGTCAAAGCAACGTTGAAGTTAGCATTGATGTTGTAACGTTTCAATTTATCGGGATTAACCTTCATGAGGCCTTCTTTTTCGTTGTAACCAAATGCTACGTGGTAGTTAGCACGGCCAGTTGAACCAGAAGCGCTCACGTTGTGTGATTGTGCAGGAGCAGTTTGGAACATGATGTTTTGAACATCCCAGTCTGCATAATACATTGCGCCTGTACCATTGGGGTCAACATAGTAGTCACCTACATTGTCCCAGCTTTCGAATGGGCGCATTTCGCGGTAACCAGCTTTTTTGCCACCGTTTTGTTCATACCAAGCTTCAGCATAGGGAAGCATAGTGTCGAGGTACATACCAAACAATTCACTTGGGAGACCGGCACGAGTATTAGCTTGGATAAGTGCGCGGAGCTGATTGGGCACTGAGCTATATTCGGGGAGGTATGAAGCTTGGCTCCAAGAGAAGTTGTTTGAATATTTGATAGAAACACGGTCAGATTCTTTAGCTGTTTTAGTCTTAACCATGATTACACCACCTGCCGCACGAGTACCATAGATTGAAGAAGAAGCAGCATCTTTCAATACTGAGATATCTTCAATATCTTCGGGGTTGAGGAATGACATGTCGTCCATGGGAACACCGTCAACAACATAAAGAGGTTTCAATGTAGCGTTGATAGAACCTACACCACGAATTTCTACTTTGGGTGTACCGTTGATATCACCGTTTGAGTTAGTAATTGTAAGACCGGGAACAGCACCTTGAAGAGCTTTCATCACGTCGGTTTGGGGACGACCTTCCATGACTTTTTCTACATCAATAGTTGACACAGCACCTGTCAAGTTAACTTTTTTCTGAGTACCATAACCTACGATAACAACTTCGTCGAGAAGAGCATCAACAGGAGTAAGAGTGAAAACCATGCCTTGTGCAGCAGTTGCTTCGGCTGTGTGGTAGCCGATGAAACTAACTTTGAGCATAGTACCAGGCTTAACTTTAACGCTGAACTTACCGTCAATGTCGGTAGCAGCACCGTTTCGAGCATTGCCTTTTTCAAATACGCTGGCGCCGATAACGGGGTCACCATTTTCGTCAACGACTGTACCAGTAATAGTACTTACAGTCTGTTGGCTTGCCTGAGGTTCAGGATTTGCGTACGCTGTGATAGGCATACCGCAAGCCAACAACAGGGTTAGAAACAGATGTTTTCTCATAAATAAAATAGTGTTTGATTACTAATTATGTCACTGAGAAATGACAATGGTTAAATGTTTTATGTTAATAGAATAAATCCTTCAACGGGAATTGATAACGCCAGAACGGCATTACATGTTATGCGATTTCGCTTCCGGGCATTAGCCCTATGGGAAGCCGCTGGTGTCATGGTCGTGCATAGATTTAATGTATTTAATTTAAAGTATAGTCTAAACCTTAATATAGTTTATCAGTTGCAAATTTAGGTAATTTTAAACAAATCGCAAGTTTTATTACAAAAAAAATCATTACTAATAATAAAATTTATTCTCGCCATTTTAACACTTCCACCGTCCTATTTCATATCCTTCTCATTTTCAATAAAATACACCCACAACAGTCAGACCTTACAAATCATAATAATTTTCAGTCATCGACAAAATTTAGGCAAACATAAATAACCGCATCCAAAACGCCCAAACAACCAGTCGCCACGGGCCTAACAAAGCATTTATACTCATTATTTTAGGACAATCGTCACATTCAGTTTTTACACATTATATGTTATATGAATTAAAAACATTAACTTTGCACCAAAATAACGACACTATACACATATAATATATGAGCATCACAATTCTCGGAATAGAATCGTCGTGCGACGATACCTCGGCAGCAATCATCAAAGACGGCATTTTGATGTCAAATGTTATCGCCGGACAAAAAGTCCACGAAGAATATGGCGGCGTAGTGCCCGAACTCGCATCTCGCGCCCATCAGCAAAACATCGTCCCCGTGGTTGACACCGCCATCAAGCGTGCCGGCATCACCAAAAACGACATCGATGCCATCGCATTCACCCGCGGACCGGGATTGTTGGGTTCATTGTTAGTGGGCACATCGTTTGCCAAAGGACTTTCGCTCGGCCTGAACATTCCGTTGGTCGATGTCAACCACTTGCACGGACATGTGTTGTCACACTTCATTCGCCAACAAGCCGATGACGAAGTGCCCGAATATCCGTTCTTATGCTTGCTCATTTCGGGAGGCAACTCACAGATTATCCTCGTCAAGAATTACAACGAAATGGAAGTGCTCGGCCAAACCATCGACGACGCCGCCGGCGAAGCATTTGACAAGTGTGCCAAAGTGATGGGACTCCCCTATCCCGGCGGCCCGCACATCGACCGCCTTGCCGCACAAGGCGATGCCACTCGCTTCAAATTCTCAAAGCCCCATATCCCCGGTCTCGATTACAGTTTCAGCGGACTTAAAACATCGTTCCTCTACACACTGCGCGATGCCAAAAAGACCGACCCCGACTTCGTTGAAAAAAACATTGCCGACATTGCCGCATCATTGCAACGCACCATCATCGAAATACTCCTTGACAAACTGCGCAAAGCCGTTGACATCACAGGCGTGAAACAGGTGGCAATAGGCGGTGGCGTATCGGCTAATTCGGGCGTTCGCCAAGCAGTTGCCGACTTCTGCGCAAGCCGCGGCATCAAAGCATTCATTCCCGAACGCGTATTCACCACCGACAACGCAGCCATGGTTGCCATTGCCGGTTACTATAAATATCTCGACAAACAATTCTGCGACCTTGACGAAGTCCCCTTCGCCCGCGTCAGCATCTAACAACCATGCTACAAAGGTTGCATTAGAAAACACTGCGCAGTAGCAACGCAATCGGACCGGCATGTCGCTAATATACCGCGAAACTGCAAAATGGAATTAGACACCTAATTGTTTATTTACCGCAAAGCGGTTATACAACAGGAAGCCCCATAATGAAGCATCGCGAAATTATGGGGAACAATATGATTAATTAATGAATATATGTCGAAGACATTTCACAGCCTGACACCATGAGCTATGTAATACAACTTGTGCATATTGTCATCAACACCAAAAACCGCAAGATGACAATCACTCCCGAGCACAAACAAGACCTATACCGATACATTTGGGGTATCATAAAAAACCGCGACTGCCGATTGTATCGCATAAACGGAATAGGCAATCATTTGCACATGCTCGTCGGGTTGCACCAATCGGTTAGCGTCATGGAAATTGTGAGAGACATAAAACGAAGTTCAAGTTTGTGGGCAAAGGACAATAGCAAATTCCCATCATTTGAAGGTTGGCAAAAAGAATATGCTGCATTTAGCGTTTCGTGGAAAGACAAGGACAGCGTTATTTCATATATCCGGAACCAAGAGGAGCACCATAACACCGCAACTTTTGACGAAGAACATCGGCAATTGTTATCAGAGCACGAGATTGATGAATACAACCCGCAATAATGAAACCTCCTCGAGGTATCCGCAACGCCCGTCCATTTACCCCATAATTTCGCGATGCTTCATTATGGGGCTTCCTATGGGTAAACATCTGCGATGTTTCAGCCTACACGAACCTATACACCAATGCGTCCAATCATTATGGGACTTCATTTCTAATATGACAACATTGCCTCAGCCAAGCCTCTTGAGTTTTGTTCATTTTTACAAACATAAAATCCGAAAAAGAAATATCCATGCTTTCAGTTATAGCCATAGGCGATGAGTTGCTCATCGGGCAGGTCATCGACACCAACTCGGGCGATATTGCCCGCACGATTGCGCCCGCAGGGTGGCGCCTCAACGATGTGCAGGTCGTTAGCGACAAGGCCGAGGACATCACTCGCGCCATTGACCGCGCATTTGAGTCGAGCAACATCGTTATCACCACCGGCGGCATCGGCCCTACCAAAGACGACATCACCAAGAATACGCTTTGCCAATACTTTGGCGGCGAGATGATTGAGGACGCCGCCGTTCTCCAAAACGTCAAAGATGTGGTGGAACGCCGCGGCATCAAATTAAACGAACTGACAGCAAGCCAAGCCATTGTGCCGTCATCGTGCCGCGTAATTCAAAACCGTGTGGGCACAGCACCCATTATGTGGTTTGAGCGCGACGGCAAGATATTAGTATCAATGCCTGGAGTTCCCTTTGAAACAAGACAAATGTTCCGCGAAGAGGTGTTCCCGCAACTGCTCGAACGCTTCCCGAGCGACTCCGCAATAGAACACCGCACAATGCTCGTGACCGGCCTCACCGAGTCGGCTCTCGCCATGACTCTCGACCAATGGGAAAACGCCTTGCCTGAGCATCTACACCTCGCTTATTTACCCAAACCCGGACTCATTCGCTTGCGCCTTGACGGAATGCATCGCGATAAAGATTTCCTCGCCCAAGATATTGACCGCCACTTTGCCCAATTGGCCGAAATCATCGGTGAAAATGTGTTGCACATGAGCGATGCCGAGCCACAAGAAATTTTGCTTGAACATCTCAACCGACTTTCACTCACCGTCGCCACTGCCGAGAGTTGCACCGGCGGCAACATCGCCCACCTCATCACAAGCATAGCTGGCAGTTCAGCGGTCTTTATGGGCAGCGTGGTGGCATATAGCAACGATGTGAAACACCGTCTGTTAGGCGTTAAAAACGAGACACTTGAACAATACGGAGCCGTGAGCATTCCCACCGTTGAACAAATGGCCGAAGGCGCATGCCGAAGCATCGGCACCGACTGTTCAATCGTTACATCGGGAATAGCCGGACCAACAGGCGGCACAGCCGACAAGCCGGTCGGAACAGTGTGCATTGCCGTTAAAAGTCCGCTCGGAATCGTGAGCCACACCCACCGCTTTCCAGGCGACAGAAACCGTGTAATCGAACGCGCGTCAACCACCGCTATCATTATGCTCATTGAACAATTAAAAAGACTTGACAGCCAAAAGTGAAGAAAATGCAACAAAATCAGAGATTAAAGGTCGAAAAATTTGCGTAATTACAGAAAAATTCGTTACTTTGCACTCTGTTTTGTGGCTCATCCTGTAAAGTCGCTTTGAATGATGCACTTAGCGATGATATGAGAACTGAGATGGCGGCCATCAAGCAACAACTCGTTAATTAATAATAACAAGATAAATAACAACAGCCATGTCAAAAATTTGTCAAATTACAGGCAAGAAAGCGATGGTTGGTAACAACGTATCGCACTCAAAAAGACGCACAAAGCGTAAATTCAATGTAAACCTCTTCAACAAGAAGTTTTACTGGGTAGAGCAGGAAATGTGGATTAGCCTCACTATCTCTGCTGCAGGTCTCCGCACCATCAACAAACTCGGCCTTAACGCTGCTATGACGCAAGCTGCCGAAAAAGGTTATTTAACTGATAAGGATATTAAAATTTTAGGATTCTAAGAAGATGGCAAAGAAAGCTAAAGGTAATCGCGTTCAGGTAATCCTCGAATGTACTGAACACAAGGCAAGTGGTATGCCCGGAACTTCTCGTTATATTACTACTAAAAACAGAAAAAATACCACTGAGAGATTGGAACTTAAGAAATACAACCCCATTCTTAAGAAAGTAACTGTTCACAAAGAAATTAAATAATACTAAGATATGGCAAAGAAAACCGTAGCATCATTGCAAAAAGGTGAAGGTCGTACCTATAGCAAAGTCATCAAAATGGAAAAATCTCCTAAGACTGGCGCTTATGTATTCAAAGAAGAAATGGTACCCAACGAAGCTGTAAAAGAAGCTTTGAAATAATAGAGAATTCCACCATTCTATATAAACAAACAGCCCCGCTTTTGCGAGGCTGTTTGTTTTTTGTTTATAAGCGTCTTTAGTATTCCCGTGGGGAGTCGAACCCCAATCGTTGGAACCGGAATCCAATATTCTATCCATTGAACTACGGGAACATGCGATTATTTCTCAAATCGTGTGCAAAAGTAATGGTTTTTTTGTAGTTTTGCAAGTGATAAACAAAACATCAACCAACAGCCGATGAATGTAAAAATAGAAGCATCTTGGAAAGAACAACTTGCCACCGAATGGGACAAGGAGTACTTTGTCAGACTCACCGATTTTGTGCGTGAGCAATATAGCAGCCGACAGGTTTTCCCGCCAGCATCAAAGATATTTGCCGCGTTTGACGCATGCCCGTTCGACCAAGTCAAGGTGGTAATTCTCGGCCAAGACCCCTATCACGATGTGGGCCAAGCCAACGGCTTGTGCTTTTCGGTTGCTCCCGGCATCGCTATGCCGCCTTCATTGGTAAACATCTTCAAGGAAATTCGCGACGACTTGGGCAAACCTATGCCCGAGAACGGTGATTTGAGCCGTTGGGCCAACCAAGGTGTGCTGCTCCTCAACGCAACCCTCACCGTTGAAGCCCACAAGGCGGCCTCACACCAAGGTAAAGGCTGGGAACAGTTTACCGACGAGGTGATTATGCGACTTGCACAAGACCGCGAGGGTTTGGTGTTTATGCTATGGGGCTCATACGCCATCAAAAAAGGCGCATTCATTGACCGCAACCGCCACTTGGTGCTCACCTCGCCCCACCCCTCGCCTTTGAGCGCATATCGCGGCTTCTTTGGCAACAAGCATTTTTCAAGAGCAAACGAATATCTCACATCACAAGACAAAACCCCGATAGAATGGTAAAATATACTCTCGACGAGCGCATAGCCCGCGCACGACAATTACACAAAGACGGTTACAACTGCGCCCAATGTGTCGTAATGGCATTTGACGACATCTATGACTTGGACACCAACACCGCAGCAAAGGTATCGGCCGGAATGGGTGGCGGAGTGGGAGGACAACGCCAAGTGTGCGGCACCGTTTCGGGCATGGCTATGACATTAGGGCTCACACAGTATGCCTCGCCTGCCGACAAAGCTGCTACATATCAAGCAGTGAAAGATTACAGCAACGAGTTTACCGCTATCAACGGCTCAATCGTGTGCAGCGAATTGCTGAAAGCCGGCCGCAAACCTTGCATCGAACTGATTATTGACGCCATCACAATTATCGACAAGAAATTGCGTTAATTATATAATGAGTATTCTCAAACGCATAGCAACCACTTTTGCCCTCATCGCCGCACTCGCTGCCAATGCAGCCGACACGATGAACGGCATCTTTCACCCCGACTTTCACACTCTTGAAGTAAAAGTCGATGGCAACGACTATGCACCGCCCATTATCTCACTCAACTCCGACGACCGCATCAACATCTCGTTTGATGAAATTGCCGACGACACGCGCTATTTGCGCTACTCGCTCGTTCACTGCGACTCACAATGGCAACCGTCGGGACTCGTTGACCCCGAATTTGTTGACGGGTTCAACTTGGGCAACATTGACCAATATGAATTTTCGCAACTCACCACGACCCACTATGTTCACTACTCGTTGAGCATACCCAACGACGAGGTGCGATTTACCATATCTGGCAACTATCTCGTTAAGATATTTGACGAATCTGACCCCGACAACACTCTGCTCCAAGCACGATTTATGGTATGTGAAAACACTATGAAAGCGACTGCTGATGTCACATCGCGCACCGATGTTGACTACAACGGCTCAAAACAGCAACTGTCAATTGAGGTCAACACTATGAACGAAAAAGTGCTCAACATGTATCAAGACCTCAATGTTGTCATCACACAAAACGGCCGATATGACAATGCTTCATCAATCAAAGCACCGATGAGAGTTGCGAGCAACAAAGCATATTATGAGCATCAAAAGCCGCTGATTTTTGACGGTGGCAACGAATATCGCCGCATGGAAACAGTATCGACCACCTATCCCGGCATGGGCGTTGACGGCATTGAATACTCCGACCCATACTATCACATGATTCTTGCCACAGACAAGCCCCGTTATCATACAAGTTACATATATGACCAAACACAATTCGGCCGATTTACGGTGCGCGAATACAACTCGTCGGCAAGCGAAATCGAAGCCGACTATGTGATAACCCATTTCTCTCTCGAAATGCCCGAACTGATTAACAGCGACATATTCATCGAGGGCGATTTCACCCACCGCCGATATGGCCCCGACTCGCGCATGCACTACAACCGTGCCACCGGAGCCTACGAAATAAGTCTATTACTCAAACAAGGGGCTTACAACTATCAATATGTAGCTTTGCCTATCGGCTCCGAACAAGGTCTGACATCAATAGTCGAAGGCAACTTTTATCAGACCGTTAACCAATATGTGGTAACAGTATATCATCGCAAGAGCGGCGAACGCTATGACCGCCTTGTGGCTGCAACGATAATTCACTCGGGACGCTAAATTCCGATAACCATATTTATTAATGAAAGAAACAACAGAGGAAGAAATTATGCTTCAAATTAAAGATACACTCGTGTCGCTCGACCTTGCCGAGCAATTTTTCTTGTGCGACCTTGACACATGTTTGGGCGAATGCTGCATCGAAGGCGATGCCGGCGCTCCCATCACAAAAGAAGAGTATGAAAAAATCAAAGAAATCTTGCCCGAGATTTGGGACGATTTGTTGCCCCAAGCCCAAGAGGTAATCAACGAGCAAGGTGTGGGATATATTGACGAAGAGGGCGACTTGGTTACATCAATCGTTAACAACCGCAACTGCGTGTTTACCTGCTACGCTCCGGGCGGAATGTGCCAATGTGCCATCGAAAAAACCTATCGTGCCGGTAAAATAGACTTTTACAAACCCATTTCGTGCCACCTCTACCCCATTCGTCTAAAAGAATACTCAACTTTCACAGCCGTAAACTATCATCGTTGGAAGATATGCAAATGCGCCGAATTGTTAGGACGCAAAAACGGCGTGAGATTATATCAGTTCCTTAAAGAACCACTCACACGCCGTTTTGGTAAAGAATGGTATGACGAGTTGTGCCTCGCTTGCGAAGCCTACCTCGCTGAATATTCTAATCAGTAATGTATTGGAGGTTGCCGTCGATGTCAAAAACGATTTCGTCGTTTCTCATCACGCGCAAATCAACCTTGATGTTGTAACGGTTAAATTCCACTTCATCAACCTTGCCAAGGACATCGCGTGCTTCAAGTTCGGCATAAGCCTTAGCGGGAAGAATCTGTTTGAGCACCGATTTAGACACTCGGCGAGTGCCTCCGTCTATTTTGAGCAATTTGCCGTCAGCGTCAAATTCAAGGTCAACGCCATTGCGAAGTTCAACATCATAATGACCGTCATCATCGCGTTCACATGTGCGATAACCTTCCGATGCATAATTCTTTTGGATAAATGCTTTCGCGTTTTCGGGAAGCATATTGGCATTTACATATTGGTCGGCACGAGCAGGGAGAATTGCCACGATAGCCACTGCGAGCACAGCTGCAAGTCTTGATAAAGTTTTCATGTTTGCTTAAATTTAATGATTAGTATATCCATAAGACAACAAGCCGAGTAAATCGTTTAATTTACTCGGCTTGTTTTATTGTTTATTAACGAAAAGTCATTACACTTTGTTGGCGCGTTTACGCTCGATTTCGTCAAGGATAATCTTGCGAATGCGCAAGTGGTGGGGTGTCACCTCAACATATTCATCTTCCTTGATATATTCCAACGCTTCTTCGAGACTGAACACAATGGGAGGAATGATGCGGGCTTTGTCATCGGCACCTGATGCACGCATATTTGTCAATTTCTTTGACTTGGTAACATTCACCACGATATCGTTGTCCTTGGCGTTTTCGCCCACAACCTGACCGGCATACACCTCTTCTTGGGGGAAGATGAAGAAGCGGCCACGGTCTTGTAACTTGTCAATTGCATAGGCGTATGCTGTACCGGACTCCATTGCGATGAGCGAGCCGTTTGTGCGACGCTCTATATCGCCCTTCCAAGGCTGATATTCAAGGAAACGGTGAGCCATAATAGCCTCGCCAGCCGATGCGGTAAGCACATTGTTACGCAAACCGATAATACCGCGCGAAGGTATTTGAAACTCCATGTGAACGCGGTCGTTTTGTGCGTTCATCGCAAGCATTTCGCCCTTGCGGCGAGTTACCATATCAATAATTTTGCTTGAATATTCTTCGGTCACATTGATTGTGAGCATTTCGACAGGCTCACATTTCACACCGTCAATTTCGCGAATAATAACTTGTGGCTGACCCACTTGCAATTCATAACCTTCGCGGCGCATAGTTTCAATCAACACCGACAAGTGAAGCACACCGCGGCCAAATACGGTCCACACATCTTCGTGGTCGGCCTTGGTCACTCTCAACGCGAGGTTGCGGTCAAGTTCTTTTGTCAAGCGGTCAGAGATGTGGCGTGAAGTCACAAATTTACCGTCGCGACCAAAGAAAGGACTATCGTTGATTGTGAATGTCATTGACATTGTGGGCTCGTCGATAGCGATACGGGGAAGAGGCTCGGGATTGGCCAAACAAGCAACTGTGTCGCCGATTTCAAAGCCTTCGATACCTACCAATGCACAAATATCGCCACTCTTGACGCTATCAACCTTTTTGCGGCCCATACCTTCAAAGACATGCAATTCTTTGATGCGCTGTTTTACAGTCGAACCGTCGCGCTTGCAAAGAGCGATATCCATGCCTTCGCGCAACTCGCCTCGGTGAACGCGACCGATTGCGATGCGACCCACATAAGCCGAGAAATCAAGCGAAGTGATGAGCATCTGCGCATCGCCTTCAATCACTTCTGGCTCGGGAATATGCTCAATGATAGCATCAAGCAAAGGAAGGATGTTTTCGCTTGGTTGTCGCCAATCGGTACTCATCCAGCCCTGTTTTGCCGAACCGAAAATTGTGGGGAAGTCAAGTTGTTCTTCTGTCGCATCGAGGTTAAACATGAGGTCAAACACCATTTCTTGCACCTCATCGGGGCGACAGTTGGGCTTGTCAACCTTGTTAACCACAACCACCGGTTTAAGTCCCATTTGAATGGCTTTTTGAAGCACAAAACGAGTTTGAGGCATGGGGCCTTCAAAAGCGTCAACCAAAAGCAAACATCCGTCGGCCATGTTGAGCACTCGCTCCACCTCGCCACCAAAGTCGGCGTGTCCGGGGGTATCTATAATGTTGATTTTATAGTCTTTATAATTGATAGAGACATTTTTTGAGAGAATAGTGATGCCACGCTCGCGTTCCAAGTCGTTGTTGTCGAGAATGAGTTCACCCGCGTTTTGATTTTCGCGGAAAAGGTTACCTGCGAGCAACATTTTGTCCACGATTGTAGTTTTACCGTGGTCAACGTGAGCAATAATGGCAATGTTTCTTATCTTCTGCATACCTATTGAAAAAACCTTTAATTTGAAAGTGCAAAGTTACAAATTTTAGAGCATATATCCGTTGCTTTTGCCCATTTTTGCGTTCCTAATCACTGCTCGCTATTTCATTGACTCATACACAGCCTCAAACAATGCGGGGCGAATGTTGAGTTTGCTAAACGCGCTATTGTTGCGAGTGGGATTTACGCGGTTACACAAAAATATGTAAATCAACTGATTGTCGGGGTCAACCCAAAACACAGTTCCTGTAAAGCCGAGGTGGCCATAAGTGGCTGCGGTGGCAAGTTCGGTTGTGGGCGAACGGTCGGGGTCGTTCACATCAGGCTTGTCAAATCCCAATCCACGACGGCATGTGGGACTTTTTGACTTGGTGAACAAATCAACTGTTTCTTGCGACAAGAAACGACGGCCACCATATACACCGCCATTCAACCACATTTGGCACAATTTTGCCAAGTCGTTGGCATTTGAAAACAGTCCGGCATTGCCTTGCACACCGCCCGAGAAATTTGCAGTCTCGTCATGAACATATCCGTGCACAGTCTGTCGGCGCAAATAATTATCTTGCTCTGTGGGAGCAATATTATTTTTTGACCAACGGTTGAGCGGGCGATATCCTGTGTGATAACTGCCCAATGGCGCATAAAAGTTTTGTTCCATCCATTGGTCGTGTTTCACTCCTGTCACTCGTTGCTCCATATCCATCAGCAAGCAGAAATTGAGGCAACTGTAATTGAGCGCCTTTGAAGAGCGCAACTTAGCGTTATAAATGCAGCTCATAATAGTGTCGAAAGTGGCTTTTGACACATAAAGGTCCTCGGCCGCTTTGATTTCAAAACCGCGAATTTTGGTGGGCGAAGTTATATCGCGGCGCAATTGCGCATCTTTGTGACCGTAGGCATTATTCTCGATTTTGATTGTGTAGATATCGTTGCGACGGCGGTTGATGAGTTTGCCGGTATATGTGGTTGAGTCCATCATAAGGTCAAACATGTTCAACGACGCGGGCATACCCGACTCGTGATACAACAATTCGCGAACAGTGATGCTGTCTTTATCAGTGTTGCGCAATCCGGGGATATATGTTGATGCAAACGCGTCAAGGTCAAAGAGATTGCGATCATAAGCAAGCATCACGCCAGGCAATGTACCTGTGGCTTTTGACACCGAGGCAAGGTCATAGATTGTCTCGAATGTAACCTTTTGACCCGACACAAAGTCAAGCGTACCATAACATTTGTCGAGCACAATGTTGCCGTCTTTTGCAACAAGCACCTGACAGCCGGGAAACGCCTTGGTTGCCACGCCAACACGCGCCAACGAGTCAACTTTGTGTTCAAGCAACTTTGACATACCCGCCATTACGGGCGAAGAATATCCCAAACGAATCTTGGACAAATCGACACCTGTACCCATGGGTGCAATGTGTTTGAGGTTTACAGGCAATTTGCCATTAACGGCAATACCGCCAAAGAGTGCTTGAGCCGCATATTCGCGAACATAGGGCGTATCATCATAGGCAAGCACCAATGTGTGAGCATCGGTCAATGATGACACAAACTTATTCATTCTATAAGGGTTCATAAAGAATACGGGCACAAATCCCGCCGCATCATCAAACTGCGACACGACTTCACGCGCCCACGCCTTGTCGGTATATACGGCCACAATCACAATGTCATGGTCTTTGATTTGCGACACTCGCGCAGGTGTAAATGCTTCGCCATTGGTGAAATAAGTGTCAACATTGGCATATTTGCGGCAAATGGTTGCAAACTCATTATTCTTTGATGCGCCTATATTAACAACGGCAATGCTTGTTTTGTCAAGATTGGCAATGGGGAGCAATGATTTTTTGTTGTAAATCACAGTCATCATAGCAGCCGACAATCGACGGTTAACATACTCGGCTTGGGTTGAGTTTACGCGCTCAACAATACCTTTGCCCACAGCAGGTTTTTCTTTGTGCAACTGCAACGCATATTTATAGGCCAACACCTTGCGGCAACGATCCTCAACATCTTTCATGCTGATGCGGCCTTGGTTAATAGCCTTCTCAAATGCGGCAATATCGTTGACGGGGGCTGATGATGCCAAAAGCATATCTGCACCTGCCAAAAACGCAAGCACACAATTGTTTTCGGCGCTTGTTTTCGCACCTTTCATATCAAGGGCATCGGTAAAGATGAGCCCCTCAAAGCCCATTTTCTCGCGCAAAAGTCCTGTTGTAATTTTCTTTGAGAGCGATGCAGGTGTTCCCGATGGGTCAAGCGAAGGCACATTCAAGTGACCCACCATAATGCTTGACAATCTGGCATCAATATAACTTTGAAACGGCACCAAGTCAGTGGCAGCAAGTCGTGCCACATCGTGAGTCACCGTTGGCAATTCTTTATGAGAGTCGGTTGATGTATCGCCATGACCAGGGAAATGCTTGCCCACCGAGAGAACGCCACCGTCTTCAAGACCTTGTGAATAGGCATTGGCAAGGCGCGCAACAAGTTGGGGGTCTTCGCCAAACGAGCGATAACCGATAACGGGGTTGGCGGGATTAGAGTTGACATCAAGCACGGGGGCAAAGTTGACATGAATACCGGCTTCGCGACATTCGCGTGCCACCTCGCGACCATAGTCATACAGTAATTTTTCGTCAGCGATAGCGCCAAGGCCCATATTATGCGGGAAACGAGGTGTATTTTTCATTCTCATCGACAAGCCCCACTCGCCGTCAAGCGTGATGAGCAAGGGCACTTTGGCCATTGACTGCGAATAGTTGATTACCGACACATATTTTTCAACCTTGCCGTGGCCAAACAACAGACCACCCACATGATTGTCGCGAACAAGGCGTTGCAAGTATTGCTCATATTGCTTATTGCTCTCGAAATACACGACAGGCACAAACAACTGTCCTATGCGCTGACGCTTTGTCATAGTATTAAACACCGAGTCAACCCAACGGTCACGCGCTTGGGTATCACACTTTGTCAAAATTGCGGGCGTTGCACTCCATGCCGACGATGCGACAAGGGCAGCCAACAGAGAAAGGATATATTTTTTCATTTGGTTATTATTTTTTGATCGGATAATTACGCTTTTCGTTTACAGGATTTACTCGTCGGCCATCGGCTTTGAATTTCAAAAGAAACTCCACCAAGTCGTCAACAAGCGGTTGCTGACTGCGAACAATCACCTTGCCACGGGTCAATGGGTCAAGATAGTCGCCACCTTCGGCAAGATAGTCGATAGTTGCGAGGCGATATGTTTTGTTGGGGTCAACACAGTCAAAGTCAATCGCGCTGATGCCAATGTGGTTACGCTGCGCAATTTTTTCAAAAGCCGCTATCAAGTCTGTGCCTTTGATTTCCATCACAGTGATGTAGTTGTCAAACGGAAATGCCATCATCAACAACCCTTTTGAGATTGCACCTTTGGGCAAATCGTTACGAATACCGCCACGATTCATCAACGCCACATCAACGCACTTGCCACACAACTCCTCGCCTTTGCTCTTGATAAAATCGCTCATCATATTGACTAGCGCCTGACCGTCGCGTGGCAACTCGATTTCAGAGTCAACGACATGTATCGCCAACAACGAATCAACCGTATGTCGGTAAGGAGCCAACACAGCCTCGGCTTGGGCATCAACCCTATCATCTAGGCGGCTGTTTATTTCGATTAAGCGAGACTGAATGCCAAGCGTTTTCAAGTCGATAGATATTTCGCCCACATACTGTCCGCGGCTGCCGGCTTGCGCTATAAGCACGCTGTCGCCATCAAGATTTGCCACACGATAAAGCGGCGCATCGGCTTTAGCCGGATTGATGGTTTTGTGGGTGTGTCCGCCAATGATAACATCAATGCTACGCGAGCGGGCGGCAAGTGTCAAGTCGTCGGCCAAACCGCTATTGCCGGCATCATAACCGAGATGCGACAACACCACCACAACATCGGCTTTATGCTCCGTTTTCAAAACACTCGCCAATGAATCGGCCACCGAAACGGCATCATGATAGACCACACCACGGCTTTTTCCGGCCGATATCATACCCTTGGGGTTGAGTCCGACACCCAAGAAGGCAATGCGACGGTCGCCAGCCTCTTTGATGACATAGGGCACAAACAGCGAGTCGAGTACAGTAGCCGATAGGTCATAGTTTGAAGCCAATTTTGCGGCATCAAGATAGGCATACTGATTTTCGAGCAACGATTTCATGCCGTTGTCAAACTCATGGTTGCCCATAATGGCAATGTCATAGCCCACCTGATTCATCATCATGGCCTCAACCTTGCCTTTATACATGTGATAGTAAAGTGTACCTTGCACCATATCGCCGGCATCTACCACACACACATTTGCCACACGCGATTTCACACTGTCAACCACAACTTTATGGCGCAAAATTCCGCCTATGCCGTCGGCCGACGGGTCCATTTGGCTGTGCATATCGTTGGTGTGCAAAATCACAAATCGGCTGTCATCAACGCCCGAGCACGATACCATTGCAACAGCGGCAACACATGCCACCGCCATGCTTTTTATGTTATGTTTCAATTTATTCATCATTATCTTGTATAGTTTCTTGTTTCTTACCATAAGCAATGTTCAGCACCTCGCGAGCCACATTGGGGCGATAGTGCGAGTCGTCATAATAATTGTGATAATCGCTTGTAAACTCACTCACGCCCGAGAAATCAAACACATTTTCGGCGCCGAATATCTCGTCCAACGCCTTGACATCTTCGGGATTCATTTTTATTTGGTCATAAAGCGGACTCACAACAACACGATAGCAAGTGTTGTGACGCTTAAACACATCGGCTATTTCTTGCAACATCGCCCGCTGACCCTCGCCCACAACAACAGGAGCAACTGAGTCGGGACACTGACGGTTTTCAAACAGCGCCATTATTTCGGGCGTATAATATCGGTCAATCGCAATGAGACTGTCGCGATATTCGTGTCGGGCCTCGTTTGTCAGCATTTCATGGGTGCGATACTGACCGCTGAGCAGAAAATCGGTGGTCATATATGGCTTTACCTCACCGCTGATGAGGTAGTCAAAATAGGCGACCAAAAACTCGGGGTGCAAAAACGACTTTATGAATGTCGAATGATAAGTCACATAACTGCCGTTTTCCTCAACCATAGGTGGAATGCGATATAAATGCCCTATTCGCGATGTCAACTCGCTCAACAGCAAACCGTCAACCACAAATAATGCATTGTTTATGTTCACGCCACAACGGTCAATGTATTTCACCTTGCACCACACGCCATACAACGGCTCGGCATTCCCATCAAAGTGAAAGCAACTCGCCTCGGCGCCGATGTGTTGTTTCCAATCGGCCACCTCATAAGTGCGGCTGCGCGAACTGCCAAAAATAAACGAGTCATATTTCTGCTCCTCGCGATTGTGGTCAAATATCATTGTAGCCACATGTCCGGCATTGAGCACAACACCCATCGGACGGCCGTTTACATAGTAAGGGTCGTGATAACGCAACACCTTAAACACATCAAGCACCCCATACACCGCTATCAGCAAAAACAGCGGCGAGGCAAATAAGAGTGTTTTTATTACAAATCGACGAATACCCATAACCCGTTAGAATTGGAAATAAATAAACTGAACCGACGATGACTCTTGCCACAAAATGACTATAATCAGCGCATAATATATTGCTCCGCGCACCCATCGGTTCTTAACGGCATCGAGTTGCAAAGCATGTTCGCGTGTGCGTTGCATCCATTCAACAGCGAGCATCGGCAAGGCATACACTATCACGCCCTTGCCATGCACCGGCACGGCCCATTCGCCAGAGGTTAATATGCGACATATATATCCCCACGCATCACCTATGGTGTCGGCTCGGAAAATTATCCACCCCACCACCACAAGGGCAAAGGTCACAAGCATCGACACGCCCTCTTTGACACTCGGCAACCAACGGCCTTGCGCCACCTCACCCAAATATCGGCGATTGCTGCCCATCAGCAATAACGGCAAAAAGAGCAATGCGTGAAACGCGCCCCAAACGACGAATGTCCAATTTGCGCCATGCCACAGCCCGCTCAACAAAAATATAACCATCGTGTTGCGAAAAGCCACGGCCTTGCCACATCGGCTGCCGCCAAGCGGAATATATACATAGTCGCGAAACCATGTATTGAGCGATATGTGCCAACGGCGCCAAAACTCGGCAATGTCGCGCGAAAAATACGGGAAACGGAAGTTGCGCATCAGGTTGATGCCAAATAATCGCGCCGTACCGATAGCAATGTCGCTATAACCAGAGAAGTCACCATAAATCTGCATGGCAAACAACACCGCGCCAAGCACCAATGTCGCGCTATCGTATGCGCCATAATCGCCAAACACCTTATCGACCGCAACGGCACAACCATCGGCAACCACAATTTTCTTGAACAAGCCCCACAATATCTGGCGCATGCCGTCAACCGCCTTGTCATAATCAAAACGGCGCTCACGCAAAAACTGCGGCAACAGATTAGTGGCACGCTCGATTGGCCCCGCCACAAGTTGGGGAAAGAAACTGATAAAAGCGGTGAACGCAAGCAAATCGCGCGTGGCCTTGATATTGCCGCGATAAACATCAATGCTATAACTCAACGCCTGGAATGTGTAGAAACTGATACCCACCGGCAACACGATGTTGAGCGTGACAAATCCTGCCTCAATGCCAATCGACGCAAGCAACTGCGACATGCTTCCGGCAAAAAAATCATAATACTTGAAAGTGCCCAATATACCCAGATTGATGGCTATATTGATACCACTCACCCACTTTTGCTTGACGCGACAACCGTCAAATCGGTCAATCAGCAAACCGCTAACATAACTGCAAATTGTGGTAAAAGCGATTAGCGTCAAAAAACGGACATCCCACCACCCATAGAACAAGTAACTCGACGCCACGACCAAGGCATTCTGTAACCTCAACCGTCGCGACAAAGCCCAATATAGCACGAATACTATGGGCAGGAATATCAAAAATTCAACCGAATTGAACAGCATTTTGCATTATGTGGTATTAAACTATGCAAATTTAGCAATATTACTCCTATTTGGCAACTCTTAATTCCCTATTTTTTAGCATGATAAAAATCTTTCAGAAAAAATATTTTCCAAAATGCTTTGCCATTCCAAAAATTTAGTGTAACTTTGCACTCGCAAACAAGAAATAATGGCTCCGTAGCTCAACTGAATAGAGCATCTGACTACGGATCAGAAGGTTACAGGTTTGAATCCTGTCGGAGTCACTAAAATTTGTTTTCATACATATTTTTACGATGGCTCCGTAGCTCAACTGAATAGAGCATCTGACTACGGATCAGAAGGTTACAGGTTTGAATCCTGTCGGAGTCACGAAGAGGTTGCTAATCAGCAACCTCTTTTTTGTCCCCCCAAAATACGGATTTCGAGCAAAATGGCAAAATGGACAAACAGAAGGATAAAACCGCTTTACGCCTACCCTTTTATCACTGCTATCGGCAACAATTTTGTTTTCACCTTAATCAAGTCAGACTCATTGGCTATCACGGTATCTATATCCTTATAGGCTCCGGTAGCTTCTTGCATATCGTTTTGTGACCTAATGGCATGAATTATACCTTTGGATTCGAGTTGCTCGACCTCGCTGGCCATGTCAAGGGTTTTGATGGCGGCTGTTCGGCTGAGAACTCGGCCCGCGCCATGCGAACATGAGCAAAATGAATCAGGATTACCCAACCCCTCAACTATATAAGAGGCCGTTCCTTGTGAACCCGGAATAATGCCAATCATTCCTTTGGTTGCCAATGTCGCTCCTTTGCGATGCACTACCACATTTTTGCCAAAATGATTTTCTTCTGCGGCATAATTGTGGGCAATGTTTATCATCGGTTCAAACTCGGCATCAGAAATAGCATCAGAAATGATTTCTGGCTTAATGGTCATTTTAGTTGGTAAAACCTTTATAAGTCGCTGATAATGATTAATTTTGGGTATTTCAAAAGTTATGAATAAAAAATCTGCTTTTTCTGTAGCTCAAAATCCATAATAAAATATGGTATTCAAAGAGGC
>JAFZHD010000036.1 GCA_017555085.1 Muribaculaceae bacterium
GGGCTACTCGCCCCCTTGCCGCTTGGCGCTCCCCAGGTGTGTTTTTCATAATATTTTATATATTACAATTTGTAAGTACCAACTATTTTGACCATTTGGCTCTTTAGAATATATTTTACCAACTATTTTGACCAATAGACCAACTTTTCCCAAACGACTCTTGTCCCGCTGTCCCATCTTGTCCCACCTTGAGACAAGTGATGCAGAGCACACCCATAAAACAACAACGGGGCCGCACTATGGTGCAACCCCGTGTTTATGTAAACGACTCAACGATTAACCTTGCTGATAGAGATAGCGTTTGATTGAGCGTTTGGGAGTCTTTTCAAATTCTTCGTGATATACTTTTACGCGTTTGATTTGAGAGTATGCGGGCAATTCCTTGTTAAGATTTGCGATGTTTTCTTCCATCATCTTTTCAAGGTCAGCCATTGAGATGCCTTGTGATGTTGCATTTTCAATATCGGGATAAACAAGTGCCACTAGTTTTTCGTCGATATCCACGACAATTGACTCACACACATAGGGCATGTTGTTGAGTTTTTGCTCGATTTCTTCGGGATAAATGTTTTGACCGGAAGGACCGAGAATCATGTTCTTGTCGCGGCCACGGATATATACAAATCCATCTTCATCAATTTGGCAAATATCGCCTGTGGTCATCCAACCGTCACGGAAAGTTTTTTCTGTTTCAGTGGGATTTTTGTAATATCCTTTCATCACATTATCACCACGCACCCACAACACACCGGGCACATTGATTGGGTCGGGCGACTCTATATAAATCTCCATGCGTTCAACCACGCGACCACAAGAAGTTTCGCGGGCTTCATCCCAAGGAGCGTATGCGATGAGCGGAGCACATTCGGTCATACCATAACCAACGGTATAGGGGAAACCGATGCGACGCAAGAATGCTTCAACTTCTTTATTGAGAGCAGCACCACCGATGATAATCTGACGGAGGTTGCCACCAAATGTTTCTTGGAGTTTGTCTTTGATTTTGCCCAACAAATGGTCGTCAACAAAGGGCACATACATCAAAAGTTTCATCAAAGGCTTTTCGAGCAAGGGGAACACCTTGGTCTTAATGATTTTTTCAAGAATCAAAGGCACTGAGATGATGAGTTTGGGCTTGACAGTTGCAAACGCTTCCATAATCACACGGGGAGAAGGAACGCGTGTCAAGAAATTGATGTGACAACCTTTGCTGAACGGGAAAAGCAACTCGATTGCAAGACCATACATATGAGCCAAGGGCAACATACACACCATACCGTCGCCAGGATAGAGATAAGGGAGGTTATCCAAGGCAAAGCGCACATTTGACCAAAGGTTGCCATAAGTGAGCATTACACCTTTTGAGTTTCCTGTTGAGCCTGATGTGTAGTTAATCAACGCCAATTCGTCAAACGAGTCTTCGTGATATTTCACATCTTCGGCAACAAAGCGGTCGGGATATTTGCGACCATAAAACTCGTTCAAGTGAGCGCGAGCATCGGCAAACATTTCGTTGCGTGCATGCAATGATGTGTAATCACTGATTTGCAATACGCCTTCGAGGTATGTCATCTGCTCGGGGTCAAGATTTTCCCAAATTGATTGGTCTACATACAATATGCGAGCCTCGCTGTGGTTAACGAGGTGGTGAATGTTGTCGGCCTTAAATTCGTGAAGAATGGGCACTGCGACTGCTCCATAGGTGACAATCGACAAAAATGCGATAGACCATTGTGACGAGTTGCGGCCGCACAATGCGATTTTGTCGCCGGGCTTGATGCCTGTGTGTTCATAGAGAACATGCAACTTCGCAATCTTGCGTGCAACATCACGATATTGGAACGATTGACCATTAAAATCGGTCAACGCCATGCGGTCCCAATTCTTCTTGATTGATTCCTCAAATAATTTTATCAAACTTCTTTCCATATCGTTAAATAATATGATTTAGTATTTAAAGGCAAAAATAGTGTTTTTTGTTCATGTGAAGAAAAGTTTATGCGTTTAATTTATCTTCAATGCCAAATTTTGTGTGTATTTTTGCACAAAGAAACAACAAAACAAATTACATATCAATGAAAAAAATTGCATTATCAGCATTGGCCGCACTCTCTTTGGCCGCATGCACCACTACCCCATCAACCCAATACACAGTTGATGCTACAGTTAAAGGCGAATTTGAAGGCCTCACCGCTTCAATCGTTGACTATGACAATGGCGACAAACTCGACAGCGCAGTCGTTGTTAACGGCAAAGCCGCATTTGCAGGCGAAATTGCACAAAGTCGCGCCGTGAGATTACAAGTCGGCAACAAGCGCCTTGCCCAATTTTTCCTTGAACCCGGCAATGTGACTATCGCCGAAGACGGCACTGCTGCCGGCACTACTCTCAATGAGGTTTATGAGGCTTATGTTGCACAGTCTGACTCTTTGAGAAAAGCATTCTATGCGCTCAAAGACGACACTACAAAGGCCGCTATGGACCAAAAAGCACTTATTGAAACTCAATATGATGCGCTTACCGAAAACACTTACAACGAAAATGCAAGTAACGCTATAGGCTACTTGCTCTTCATCAACAAGGCATACGAATTTGATGCTGCTCAACTCGACTCGGCTCTCGCAGCTAACCCCTCTATGAAGGAATATAAACGAGTGGCTAAATTCATTGATGCATTTGCGGCACAAGCCAATACATCGGTAGGCAAAAAATTCACCGACTTTGAAATCACACACGAAGGTACTACCTACAAATTGAGCGACTATGTGGCAAAAGGCAACTACACTATCGTTGACTTTTGGGCAAGCTGGTGTGGTCCTTGCATTCGCGAAACTGCCACATTGAAAGATATTTACAAAAAATGGAATGGCAAAGGTCTTGATATTTTGGGCGTAGCCGTTTGGGATAAACCCGAAGACACTCTCGAAGCCATCAAACAGCACAATCTTCCTTGGAATTGCATCATCAACGGCCAAGAAATTCCGACAAATCTCTATGGCATTCTCGGCATTCCCTGCATTCTCGTTATCGACCCCGAAGGCACTATCATCGCACGCAATGTGTATGGCGATGACCTCAAAGCCAAAATCAACGAGTTGTTGAGCGAAAAAGAAGAGGAAGTTAAGAAAAAATAATACGCATTAACGGACGGGCAAAGGCAAATGCTAACGCAGAGCCAACAGAGTCGGCCACGAAATCCCAAATATCGCAACCGCGATTAATAAAATCGGTTCCCTGCGCCAACTCGATAAAACCGCCCAAAGCCACCGTTATAAGCAATATCCACAACGCCACCGGGAGCGACAGCAAGTGTTGTCGCTCTCGTCGTGTATAGTCAAATGCATAAATTAGATACACCACGAGCATCATTGCCACATGCACCAATTTGTCGACATGCAGAAAGGGCTGCTCGATGCGAGGTAGTGGGTCGGGCACAAGCGTTAGATAAAACAGCAACAGCGTTATTGCCACACTTGGCAGATATGACGGCATCTTTGTTAGATATTTTTTCATTTTGAACGATTATTTCTGCAAAAATCAACTTAACCATACAAAATTACAATAAAAGCGACACTAAATGGCCATATTTGTTGTAAATTTGCAAACATAATACTGAATAACAATTATCACATGTCAAATAATAATCTATTCAAAACAAAAATAGGACTTATCGCTGCCACAGTAGGCTCGGCCGTCGGCCTCGGAAGCGTGTGGCGATTCCCCTCAGAGGTGCAGACCAATGGCGGTGCGGCATTCCTCATCGTTTACATTGCATGCGTTTTCCTATTGGGTATTCCCGTGATGCTCGCCGAGTTTTCGCTTGGCCGTGCCGGACGCTCCGATGCAGTCGGCTCGTTCCGCAACCTTGCTCCCGGCAAGATGTGGTGGTTGGGCGGAGCATTAGCCATTTTGACATCTTATCTCATCTTGTGCTACTACATGGTGGTTGCAGGGTGGACTTTTGAATACATGTGGGAATCAATCACGGGCAATCTGTATGCCGGCATTGATGCTGCAGCCGACAAGAGCGCGATGTTTGGCACAAAGATGCAACAATACATCACTCACGACACCAACCCGCTCATTCACACATTCATAATCATCGGCATTAACATCGCCATCTTGCTGTTTGGCGTGCAGAAAGGCATCGAACGATTGTCTAACATCATGATGCCGTTGCTTTTTGTCATCTTGCTCGGATTCTGTGTAGTGTCACTCACATTGCCCAAAGCCAACGAAGGTCTTGCATTTTTCTTGAATCCCGATTTCTCGGCCATCACTCCGTCGGTGGTTATCAGAGCCTTGGGTCAAGCATTCTTCTCGTTGAGTCTGGGTATGGGCGTACTGATTACCTATGGCTCATATTTTCCTCGCGACACACGACTCATCAAGACATCGGTTTCGGTATCAACAAGCGTGATATTTGTGGCCGTAATGATGGGTGTTATCATCTTCCCTGCCGTGACATCATTTGGCTTGCAAGATGCCACACTCAACGGCCCGACATTGGTATTTGCCACCTTGCCGCAAGTGTTTGCACAACTGCCCGCACCGCAATTATGGTCAACGCTATTCTTCTTGCTGCTGACACTAGCCGCAGTCACCTCAACAATCTCTATCGCTGAGGTTTCAATCGCGTTTATGCAAGAGTTTTTCAAGTTGTCGCGCAAAGCGGCATGCCTTGTGGTGCTGTTGCCGTTGTTGGTGTTTAGCACAGTGTGCTCGCTCTCGCTCGGCTCGTTGAGCGATTTCACCGTGTTTGGACTCACAATCTTTGACCTTCTCGACTACACTACTGCCAATATCCTGCTCCCCGTTTGCTCTATATTGCTTTGTGTTTATGTCGGATGGTTTGCGCCAAAAAAATTCCTCAAAAACGAGTTGACCAACAATGGCGAGTTTAAGTCGTCCACATTCCGCTTTATCGTATTCGTCATTCGTTACATTGCTCCCGTTCTCATCACAGGCATTATCGTTTACTCGTTTCTCTAATGGGTGTTCTTGACAACCGACTGACTAGCGGCGAGCGCCGAGGCATTATAGCAATGCTTGTTATCATCATTGCCATAGTTGCCACATTGACACTATGCTCACGCAAGCCAAACGCCGCTCCCGCCGTTAACACGACAGCCGACTCAACCATTACGGATATTGAAAACGACACTCTGTCGGCAAAGTCAAAGCCCAAGAAAAAGAATAGCAAACGCAAAAAAGCCAACTCAAAAACAACCAAAAAGACATGGACTGCGCGCGACCCACTCGCCGAGCCATTACCGCAACATTAATATCGATTTCAATATATGCAACAAAACAATAACAGAGCACAATTTGCCACTCGCCTCGGAGTAATCGCCACGACTGTCGGTTCGGCTGTCGGATTAGGCAACATTTGGCGTTTTCCCTATGAGGCAGGCACTCACGGTGGCGGTGCATTTCTCATCGCTTATCTGTGTTTCATTTTCATATTTGGCATACCCATTTTGTGTGCCGAGTTTATGATTGGCCGTCACACCCGCAGCAACATCTTTGGCGCGTTCCGACAGTTAAAACCCACGGGCCATTGGCATCATGTCGGCTACATAGGCATAGTTGCCTCTATGATGATTTTGAGTTTCTACTCGGTGGTTGCCGGGTGGACCATGGAATATCTCTATCAATCGGTAACAGGCGGACTGCTCCTCGCCTCTCCGAGCGACTTTGACAAGCAGTTTGTCTCGTTCAGCACAAGCAATTGGCGACCGCTGATGTGGACACTCATATTCTTGTCGGTCAATTTCTTAATCGTTATTCGCGGTGTGCAGAAAGGTATCGAAAAGATGTCAAACATCATGATGCCCATTTTGTTTGTCATTCTATTGATATTCTGCGTAAACTCGCTGTTTATGCCCGGTGCTGCCGACGGGTTGAAATTCTTGTTCTCGCCCGATTTCTCAAAACTCGATAGCCAGGTATTGCTCGGCGCAATGGGCCAAGCATTCTTCTCGTTGAGTCTCGGTTTGGGCACAATGCTCACTTATGGCTCATATTTCAGCAACCGCACCCACATCGTTCGCAGTGCCACGACCACGGCATTGCTTGACACATCGGTGGCTATTCTCGCCGGCATCATCATCTTCCCCGCAGTGTTCTCATTCGGCATTTCGCCCGCACAAGGCCCTGCATTGGTGTTTGAAATTTTGCCCAACATTTTCAATCAGCTGCCTTATAGCGTGGTGTGGTCAACACTGTTTTTCTTCTTGCTGTTTATAGCATCGCTCTCGTCAACAATCTCGATGAGCGAGGTAACAATCGCATTTTTTACCGAAGAGAAAAAAATGAGCCGCAAAAAAGCGACTATTGTCAACACAGCCATTGCGATGGTGTTTGGCTCTATATGTGCGCTTTCGTTTGGCATTCTCGGTGATTTCACCATTTGCGGACACACCGTGTTCTCGCTCTTTGATTATGTGTCATCAAACATTCTGTTGCCATTGGGTGGCATGCTCATTTCGTTCTTTGCAGGCTGGCTGCTCGACCGCGACATTATTCGTCAGCAACTCACCAACAAGGGCGCATTCAAAGTATATACCTACAAGGCTATTATATTCAGTTTGAAATTCATTGCGCCGACCGGTATCCTTTTGGTGTTCCTGTCATCGCTCAATTTGATATAACACGCCCGTTTTGCAAGGTCTATTCTTGCGATAATGGAGATTTATGGTTAAATTCGCAGTCACAAACGACATCACAATATGAGAGCCGATATGTTCACCCCGTTTTCACTTAACATCGGCGGGACTCTGCACGAGTTTTCCCGCCCGCAAGTCATGGGGATACTGAACATTACTCCCGACTCGTTCTATGCCCAATCGCGCACATTTGACCGCAAATCAATCAGCGACCAAGTGCATAGGCTTCTTGCCCACGGTGCCGACATGATTGATATCGGAGCCTACTCGTCGCGTCCGGGAGCCGATGATGTTACGTCTGAAGAAGAAATCAGCCGTTTGGTAATGGGGCTGCAAGTGATTCGCGACATTGACAGCGACATCATCGTGTCGGTCGACACTTTCCGTGCCGATGTTGCCCGCGAAGCAATAGCCATGGGCGCAAACATCGTCAACGACATTGCTGGCGGCAATCTTGACGAAAACATGTTTGACACGGTTGCATCGCTCAAGGTGCCTTATATATTGATGCACATGCGCGGCACTCCACAAACCATGTCGTCGCTCACCCAATATGACAACATCACTGCCGATGTGATTAAAGACTTGTCTCAAAAGGTCAACCGATTGTCGTTGCTCGGTGTCAGTGATGTTATTGTTGACCCCGGCTTTGGCTTTGGCAAGACCATAGAGCAAAACTATGAGTTGATGCGCAACCTTGAAGCATTCAAAGTGTTGGGCTGTCCGCTATTGGTGGGCATCTCTCGCAAATCAATGATTTATCGCGCACTCGACATCTATCCCGAACAAGCGCTTAACGGAACAACTACGCTCAACACCCTTGCCTTGCTCTCGGGAGCATCAATACTGCGTGTTCACGATGTGGAAGAAGCACGACAAGCCATTAAACTATTAGAACTTACATTCAACTAAACCAGATAACAGCATACATAAATGGAATCATTTGGCATAAAAGACGCCCTCGACATAGTATTGGTAGCATCACTGCTCTACTATCTCTATCGCTTGATGAAAGAATCGGGCACTATCAACATTTTCTTTGGCGTGCTTGCCTTTATTGCTGTGTGGGTAGTGGCATCTGAAATTCTTGAAATGCGACTCACCGGAACCATTCTCGACAAGTTCATGAACATCGGCTTACTCGTTCTTGTGATTTTGTTTCAAGACCAAATCAAACGCTTTTTGGTCGAGCTGGGTTCACACCGCCGTTGGGGTTTGTTCAAAAAACTGTTCAGTCTCAAAAAGTCGTCGGCCGATGCAGCAAACGACGACCACCAACGCCTTATGCCCATCGTGTATGCATGCATGAGCATGGCCAAGACCAAGACCGGCGCACTTATTGTGCTCGAACGCAACGTAACCCTCGAAAACTACGAAAAGACAGGCGATATAATTGACGCGGCTGTCAACACTCGCCTCATCGAAAACATATTTTTCAAGAACTCGCCGCTTCACGACGGTGCCATGATTATCTCTAACAACCGCATCAAAGCAGCCGGTTGCATTCTCCCCGTGAGCCACGACACCGACATTCCCCGAGCTCTCGGTTTGCGTCACCGCTCGGCATTAGGCATTTCACAAGCCACCGATGCTGTTGCAATCGTCGTTTCGGAAGAAACAGGTAACATTTCACTTGCTCATCGAGGCAATCTTGATATCAATTTGTCGAATACTGACTTTGAGCAGAAACTGTCATCGCTTATGGCATAATATTTGTTATATCATCGCATAAAATAAATTCTTAATTCAACCGATTATGATTTACATTATCTTTGGTATAATCGCCCTCATCAGTTATGTTGTTCAGATTAATCTGCGCAACAAAATGCAGCGATACAGCAAAGTGCATTTGCCCAACGGAATGACAGGTCGCGATGTTGCTATGCGCATGCTGGCACAAAACGGATTGACTAATGTTCAGATTACACAGGTTGACGGCTATCTCACCGACCACTACAACCCGGCTAACCACACTGTAAATTTAAGTAAAGATATATATTATGGCAATAGTGTTGCAGCAGCGGCCGTAGCAGCTCACGAATGTGGTCACGCAGTACAACACGCCACTGCCTACTCGTTTTTGCAACTACGCTCAAAACTCGTTCCCATTGTGAGTTTTGCGTCAAACATTATGCCTTGGGTACTTCTCGCCGGCATCGCTACTATTGAGATATTCCCCTCGCTTATGCTCATCGGCATCATTTTGTTTGCCACCACCACATTGTTCAGTTTTGTGACACTGCCCGTCGAGATTGATGCTTCGCGTCGCGCGCTTGCTTGGCTCAACAAAGCAGGCATCACATCGGGTCAGATTCACGACCAAGCCAAAGATGCCCTCAAAAGCGCGGCATATACCTATGTAGTGGCGGCAATCAGTTCGCTCGGAACGCTCATCTACTACATTCTCATTTACAACTCGCGACGAAACTAAACAACCGAATAATAAACAAATACACTATATCACAAAATGGCACAGAAACCATCAATTCCAAAGGGTACACGCGACTTTTCCCCTGCCGAAATGGCGAAACGCAACTATATTTTCGACACTATTCGTGATGTGTTCCGTCTCTACGGCTTCAAACAAATCGAAACTCCCGCAATGGAAAACCTCTCTACGCTCATGGGCAAATATGGCGAAGAGGGTGACAAATTGCTTTTCAAGATACTTAACTCTGGTGACTTTTTAGCGAAAGCCGACCGCAATCTCATTGATGCAGGCGACTGCGTGAGACTCACTTCGCAACTTTGCGAAAAGGGTTTGCGCTATGACCTCACAGTGCCCTTTGCTCGCTATGTGGTGCAACACCGCAACGAGATTCAATTCCCCTTCAAGCGTTTCCAAATTCAACCCGTGTGGCGTGCCGACCGTCCCCAAAAAGGCCGCTATCGCGAGTTTTATCAGTGTGACGCCGACATCATCGGCTCTGACTCGCTCATCAACGAAATCGAACTTATCCAACTCATTGACGAGGTATTTAACCGCTTGAAAATCAACATCACAATCAAACTCAACAACCGCAAAATTCTTGCCGGTATCGCCGAATTGATTGGCGCTCCCGAAAAAATCATTGACATCACTGTCGCTATTGACAAAATAGACAAAATCGGCATTGATAATGTTAATGCCGAGTTGCGTGAACGCGGTTTGAGCGACGAAGCGATCGCCACTCTCCAACCCATCCTCGCTATCGACGGCTCTATTGAAGAACGCGTCAACAAACTTCAAGAAGTCCTTGCATCGTCAGAAACAGGTATGCTCGGCGTTGCCGAATTGCGCGAGGTTATCAACGGCGTTGAAGCCCTCGGCTTGCGCGCTTGCCTCGACCTTGATGTGTCGTTGGCTCGCGGTCTCAACTACTACACAGGCACTATCATTGAGGTTAAAGCACAAGATGTTCAAATCGGCAGCATTACCGGCGGTGGTCGCTACGATAACCTCACAGGCGTGTTTGGCCTTGACAATGTGTCGGGCGTAGGTATCTCATTTGGTGCCGACCGCATCTATGACGTGCTCAACACTCTTGACCTCTACCCTGCCGAAACTTCATCGGCTACAACAGTAATGTTCACCAACTTTGGCACTGCCGAAGCAGCTGCTTCGCTCAAAATGGCTAAACAGTTGCGCGCAGCAGGCATCTCGGCCGAGGTTTATCCCGAATCGTCTAAGATGAAAAAGCAAATGGGATATGCCGACGCTCTCAATGTGCCATTCGTGGCAATCGTTGGCGAAACCGAACTTGCCGAAAACAAACTCATGCTCAAAGAAATGGCCACAGGCAATCAGCAACTTCTCTCAATAGAGCAAGCCATCGATTACCTTGCAAATTATGGAAAATAATTATAACGAAATACAACAAGTCAAGCGTCGTTTCTTTGCTTTGAGAAACGGCGCTCTTGGCGAATTGATGCGTCGTCAGGGTGCTACCTACCGCATTATCTTCGGACTTAATCTGCCACAACTCACCGAGATTGCGGCCTCAACCCCTATATCGGCACATTTGGCACAAAAACTGTGGGAAAACACCACTACTCGCGAGAGTATGTTGCTAGCCCCCATGATTTATCCTGTTGACCAATTCAGCCTTGACACGGCTCTTGCGTGGACCGCAAGCACACCAACAGCCGAGGTGGCCGATATTTTGTGTCACAAACTGTTGCGTCGCTGCCCATTCGCGCTGTCACTTGCACAAGAATTGAGTAAGAGCGACAACGACATGCAACGCTACATCGCTATTCGACTCCTCTTCAACCTCTTGCCCAACGGCATTGATGCAGCCGAAGCGATGGCTACTGCCGAACTCGCCCGCAACTGTCAGTTGACGGCAAGCGTGAGCCGTGCGCTACTTGCCGAGATAGAGTTTCTTAAAGAAGCGTAATCGTTATAACCACCCACATAATACAATACAACACAGCCCAGCAATCGTGCCGGGCTGTTGTCGTTTTAGTATGTCGGGTTATTGAAATGAGATTATGCGGCTGCCCGATTCGGCAATTTTGAGCAATTCAAATGTCGCTCCTGCGGGCTTGATTTGATACACGCCGTTTTCGGTCAATGTGATTTTCTTTCCCTTGGCATTTGTGATTACCACCTTTGAGCCGGCCGATATTTTGCACACCAATTCAAGTCCGAGATTGGCATTGACAAGCGAATGGTCGGTCGATATGTTGAGCGTCGAATAGTCGTTGACCGTGATAAAACTCTTGTCGCTAAACACTTTCATATCGCCCGTGCCGGTAAAGAACAAGTCGTTGAAATTGACGGTTTTGACAACTCCGCCACGCGAGCCTGCCACTGTTGCGCCCACATAGGTGTGTCGCACCTCCGATGTTGCCGATGGGCCGCGAGTGAGCAGTTTGACATTTTGGCTGTTCTTATCGAGCGGATTGTTGTTGAGCGGATTGTATGCGCCGTTCTCGTTGAGGATATACATGCGGTCATAGCCCGACAAATAGCCCAACCCATTGTCGGTGATATTGGCACATATCTCAATGTGGTTGCATCGAGTGGCTTTGACGGCCGAATAGGGAATTTGGCTCTTGAAATCAAATGTGAGATAGCCACATTGTGTCAACTCTATCCAAGTGTTGCCAATGGGCACATATCCCTCGCTGAGTCGTATATTGGTGAAATTGTTGTGCCATGCATTGTGGAGCGTGATGGCCTTGCACTTCACTTTGCCCTCGCCCTCAAAGCCGATGCAGTTAAACACATTGCCGTTGATGACACCGATGCGGTCGCGATAACGGTCATCGACAGGTGTTGAGTAAATGCCATAGCGACACAACAGACGGCCGCCATTAAATTGGTTTTCGTTCACCCATGTTCGGCGGGCAACACTATCAAGAATCATTCCCGACACCATATCGATGTAAATGCCATATTCGCCTGCGACAAACTGCCACGATATTTTGCAATACTGAATGCCGCAGAAACGGTCGGCCGATTGGCGGCTATGCTTGGGAGCCAAGTCAAATGCGCGATTGAAATACAATATGCGGTCAATGTTTATGTTAGCATTATACACATTGCCCGTGAACAGCACACCGCTAGCCTTGAACGCGGCTGTCTGCTCAAAGCTCGTGCCGGCATTCTGTCGCAACTCGCGAATATCCACCTCAATATCGGTATCGGTCAGTTCGATGGCAGCACCCGAGCCACGATAGGACAATGTGCCGTCGCAACGCAACTTCTGCGCACGGCCGAGCACGATAGTCTCGTTGGTCAGATATTTGAGATTGTCGAGTACCACCCACGACGATGCCGCATCGCGCAAAGCGCGCTTAATGGCTCCGCAGTCATAGGCCACACCGTCGCCCACAGCACCCCACCAATGCGCCGAAACCTCGCCGTTGGCAATGCCGTTAATCTTCACATTATCGCCAAAAATGCGGTATCGGGGCGCATCAATCATTATGCGGTTACCCTTAATTGTGCCATTGCCGTTTATCTGCCCGCCTTCAAATTTCAACACCGAGCCGTCGGCAAGCGCCACATCACGCGAGAGCATGCAGTCGCCCTCAATGATATATAAAGTCGGTTGCGCCGCTACAATATCGTTAAACACCCCGCGCGAAATTCTTTTCACCGTAATCGCATCGACTGCAAACGACACAAGCAATGCAGCCACAGCCACAAACAATTTTATATTGATAATTTTATTCATAACAAAACGAGATTAATGATTATATCACAAAAATACTACAAAAATCATCAACCACACAAATTAAACGCAACAACTCCTCGTCACACCCGAAAATTTGCTATATTTGCAAAAACGACAAAAAATGAAACGCGAACTATTATCGATATTGTCAATTTTGACAATGCTTGTTTTCACGGTAATGGCCTTTGTTGGCGACTGCGCCACAGAGCAAGCCGTGAGCAGCCTTGTGCTTACCATAATCTCGACATTTGTTTACGCATTGATAACACTCCTGCAAGACAAACCCGACTTGTATAACATGCCCTATAAAATTGCGACAGAAAACCGTCAGCAAGCCGCCAGCATTATGGCCGACATAATCATCAAAGTCAAGACGCTGACAATGCTCCTACTCGCCGCATACACCGTTCTGATTAGGTTTTCATGCCCCGCCATCACCATCACACTGACGGCAATATATCTCATCACACTAACCCTCTTCACTATCGTCTCTCTCAACAAACTGAAACGACTGAAATAGCCATGAAAGGAATATACCGCCACAAGAAAGGCAATTTATATTATTGCTGTCCGATAAAACTTTTTTTTAGGGAATAAAAATTAGGACTGGTTCCATTTGTGGGAATCAGTCCTTTTTGGTTACTTTTGTTTTGCGACAAACAAGTTTAACCATGGGTAAAAGTACACATTTTATCGGAC
>JAFZHD010000037.1 GCA_017555085.1 Muribaculaceae bacterium
TCTTTGAATACCATATTTTATTATGGATTTTGAGCTACAGAAAAAGCAGATTTTTTATTCATAACTTTTGAAATACCCAAAATTAATCATTATCAGCGACTTATAAAGGTTTTACCAACTAAAATGACCATTAAGCCGAAAAGTTGCATATTGTGGCTCAATACGGCTCAGCGTTGCCAATGTCGGTTAGTCTATCCAACGGCCCGATTTATCAAGCATGAGATGTAAAAAAGGCCCGCTGTTGTAGCGAGCCTTTCGTTGTATGTGTAGGAGTCGATTATACGATACCTTGTGCCATCATGGCTTTTGCAACCTTCATGAAGCCTGCAACATTAGCGCCTTTAACATAGTTGATAAAGCCGTCTTCTTCTTTACCATAGATTTCACATTGTTTGTGAATTTCGGCCATGATTTCTTGAAGTTTGGCGTCAACTTCGGCAGCGTTCCATGAGAGTTTTTGTGAGTTTTGAGCCATTTCAAGACCAGAAACTGATACACCACCTGCGTTTGCTGCTTTACCGGGAGCGTAAAGAATTTTGGCAGCGAGGAATTCTTTGATGGCTTCGGGTGTTGAGGGCATGTTTGCACCTTCTGATACAGCGAAACAGCCGTTTGCGAGAAGTGCGCGAGCATCGTCGCCGTCAAGTTCGTTTTGAGTCGCCGAGGGCATAGCGATGTCACATTGAACATGTGTCCAAGGACGTTCGCCGTCAAAGTATTGACAGTCATATTCTTCGGCAAACTCGCGAATGCGACCGCGGTAGATGTTTTTGAGTGTGAAGATATATTCGAGTTGCTCTTCGGTCAAACCTTCGGGAACATAGATTGAACCGTTAGAGTCGCTCATTGATACAACTTTTGCACCGAGGCTGAGGAGCTTTTTAGCAGTGTATGTTGCCACATTACCCGAACCAGAGATTGCCACTTTCTTGCCTTTGATGTCAATGCCTTTTGTTGCAAGCATGTTGAGCAAGAAGTAAACATTGCCATAACCTGTTGCTTCGGGGCGAACGAGTGAACCGCCAAATTCGCGACCTTTACCGGTGAATGTGCCTGTAAACTCGTGAGTCATCTTTTTGTACATACCATACATGTAGCCAACTTCGCGACCGCCAACGCCGATATCACCTGCGGGAACGTCGGTGTCGGGACCGATGTGGCGCCACAATTCGGTCATGAATGCTTGGCAGAATCTCATTACTTCCATGTCGCTCTTGCCGCGGGGAGAGAAGTCAGAACCACCTTTACCACCACCCATTGCGAGGGTTGTAAGTGAGTTTTTGAAAGTCTGCTCAAACGCGAGGAATTTCAAGATCGATTGGTTAACAGAAGAGTGGAAGCGGATACCGCCTTTGTATGGGCCAATGGCGTTGTTGTGTTGAATGCGGTAGCCCATGTTGTTTTGAACATTACCTTTGTCGTCTACCCATGACACGCGGAATGAATAGATGCGGTCGGGAATACAAAGGCGTTCAATGAGATTATATCGTTCAAATTCGGGGTGCTCGTTGTAAACATCTTCAATAGTTGTCAATACTTCCTCCACGGCTTGAAGGTATTCGGGCTCGTTGGGGAATCTGCGTTTCAAATTGTCAAGAACTTCTGTTGCTTTCATAAGACAAATTCTATTTAATATATGTGTAAATTGTTTGTATTGTCAGTTTTCAATGATTATGTTGCAAAGTTATAATTAATTCCAATATCTACCTAACATTTTTCAAGTTTTTTGATGAATAAATAATCTTTTTCTCTAAAAATGTTGATTTTTGTTGATAATTGTCGGTTTTTGTGGGTTTATCTTGCAAAATGTAATTATTGGTAACGGGTGTGAACAAAAAACGGTCGCCACGAGATTGTGACGACCTGTTTATTTGAAGGATTGTTTTTGAAGCGGAAAATGTGTCGGTTTGAAAAGTTTTAGCGCAAACGCAAAACTTGTCCGATTTGGAGTTTGCTTGTGGTTTTGATGCCGTTGAGGCGGCATATTTGTTTTACGCTCACTCCGTTTTTAACTGCGATTTTGCTGAGACTGTCGCCTTTGCGCACACGATAGGTTGATGAGCCGCTTTTGCGTTCGGTGCGTTGAGCCTGTGCAAATTTCTCTTTGTTTTCCTCGCGATATTTCATCATGTATTGACGGTTGGCAGCATCTGAGTAGTCGCGAGCCTGTTTGTAGGTGTTGGGGTCAAATGTATAAATATCAGAGTGAGTAGTCTGGTTGGGGAAGTCAAATATTGCCGAGGGGTTGATGGCAACGCCCATATAGCGAGTCTCAAAGTGGAGGTGTGAGCCGAAACTGCGGCCTGTGTTACCTGCCAATGCAATGGGATCGCCGGCTTTGACAATCTGATTTTCTTTTACGAGGAATTTTGACAAGTGACCATATACGGTTTCAAGACCGTTTTCGTGGCGAATGATTACATAGTAGCCATATCCGCGACGCTCAAAGTTAGTGAGGCGGATTTTGCCTGTAAATGCTGCACGAACAGTATCACCTGTGATGGCTTTGATGTCAATGCCTTTGTGCATGCGGCGGAAACGACGGCGATAACCATAGTTTGATGTTACATAGCCGGGGTGGGGCATTGAGAATTCCGATACATTGATGTTGGTGCGACCGGGCATTACATCACCAAAGGGGTTAACGCGACCGCTGTCCCAACCTTCGGTATAAATGTCGATTTCGGGCTCAATGTCTTCTTCAAGCAAGTTTTCAAGAAATTGCTCCGTATCTTCAACCTTGATTTGTTTGCCGATGTTCACTTGGCCAGCGATGAGGTCGCGGTGTTGTGCCGTGTGAGTCTCGGGCAATTTATAGTTTTGTGCCGATGCGATGCCCCAAGATGTGAGGAGCATGGCTGCGGCAACTGTTATTTTCTTGTATAATTGCATAGGGTTAATTTGCTTTTTAGAGTTTTACATTTCGTCGGGAGCGTAAATGAACTTGATGTCGGCGGGGCGGTAGAAGAAAATTTCTTCGGGTTTGAAGAAACGGTTGATTTCCACCTCTGCACTTTCAATGCTGTCAGATGCATGCACGATATTTTCTTGTGAACTGAGGCTGAAATCGCCACGGATAGTTCCGGGAGCGGCTTTGCGACCGTTAGTTGCACCTGTCATAGTGCGCACAACATCAACCGCATCTTTTCCTTTGAGACACATTACGATGACGGGTGTTGCCATCATTGAATCAAGAATCCAAGGGAAGAAAGGACGGTCAACGAGATGTGCATAATGCTCGCGCAAGATATCTTCGCCAAGAGTCATCATTTTCATACCGGCGATAAGCAAGCCTTTGCGTTGGAAACGACTAATAACCTCGCCCACGAGGCCGCGTTCGATAGCAGATGGTTTGATGATGACTAATGTTTGCTCCATAACTTTTTGAGGTTTGATTATTGGTTGCGATATTAACTAATTGTCAAAGTTACGCTTTTTTTGACAATTAACGAAATATCAATAAGATAAATAATGCTAATTTAAGTTTTTGTAGATGTTTTAACGAAATATAAGTCATTGACAATCAGTGTGGTGTCTTTGAAATATGTTTTACAACATGTTTTGCGTTTTTAACTAATTTGACTCCAATCTATTTTCTTGTCAAACAGTAAAGTAAGTTGTTGGCGTAGAACGGCATTTTCGGCCGATGCGAGTTCGGGGTCGGCATCGAGAATGTCGTCGGCGTTGTTGCGCGCGAGTTGAATGATTTGTCCGTCGGTGGCAAGGTTGGCGATGTGCAAATCCATTGCGATGCCGCTCTGCATAGTGCCTTCAAGGTCGCCGGGACCGCGCATTTTCAAGTCTTCTTCGGCAATGACAAAGCCGTCGGTGGTGGAGGTCATGATTTCGAGTCGGTGGCGTGTCTCTGATGCGATTTGGTGTTTGGTCATGAGTATGCAGTAACTTTGTCCGCCGCCACGGCCCACTCGACCGCGAAGTTGGTGGAGTTGCGAAAGTCCAAATCGCTCGGCGTTTTCAATGAGCATTGTGGTGGCGTTGGGCACATTTACGCCTACTTCGATAACCGTTGTCGCAACAAGAATGTGTGCTTCGTGCGAAGCAAAAATCGACATTTGGTAGTCTTTTTCCGACGGTTTCATCTTGCCGTGCACATAAGCCACTTTATACATGGGGAATGTTTCGCGAATGAGTTCGTAGCCTTCTTCAAGGCATCGCAAATCGAGTTTTTCATTCTCTTGAATGAGCGGATAGACGATGTAAACTTGTCGGCCTTGTTGTAGTTCTCTGCCTATATGCTTATATACATCAAGTCGCTGATTATCATATCTCAACCATGTTTCGATGGGCTTGCGGCCGGGAGGCAATTCGTCAATAACCGATACACTCAAATCGCCATATAAAGTCATTGCCAATGTGCGTGGAATGGGGGTGGCCGTCATTACGAGCACATGGGGTGCGATGCTGTTCTTTTTCCACAATCGTGCGCGTTGTGCAACGCCAAATCGGTGCTGCTCGTCAATGACAACAAATCCGAGGTTGCGAAATTGCACATTGTCCTCGATTACGGCATGTGTGCCGATGAGTATATGTAGCGAGCCATCTTCAAGTTGCGAGTGGATGGCATCGCGCTCTTTTTTGCGAGTTGAGCCGGTGAGCAGTTTCACATTGATGCCAATCGGCGCCACAAGTTTTGATATTGTTTCGTAGTGTTGTGTGGCAAGGATTTCAGTGGGGGCCATTAGGCATGCTTGCGTGTCGTTGTCGAGCGCAATTAGCATGCACAAGAGTGCGACAAGTGTTTTGCCGCTGCCCACATCGCCTTGCAGCAGACGGTTCATTTGTTGGCCTGAGCCCATGTCGGCTCTGATTTCCTTTATCACGCGTTTTTGCGCTCCTGTGAGTTGGAACGGCAGGCATTGCGAATAGAAGGTGTTGAAATAGTGGCCGATGCGGGAAAAACGAAAACCTGCGGTTGCTGATGCACGACGGCGCGAATAGCGCAAGATGTTGAGTTGGATGTAAAACAGCTCTTCAAATTTGAGTCGGAACTTGGCGCGTTGCAGTTGCTCGTTGTTCTTGGGGTTGTGTATGTTGACCAATGCTTCGCGAAGAGGCATCAGGTTTAGTCGTGTGATGAGCGATTGCGGCAATGTTTCGGCGATGTTGGGCGTTGCCGAGAGTATGCCTTGTATGTATGTGAACAAAGTGCGTGATGTTATGCCTTTGTTGCGCAGCGTTTCGGTGAGCGGATATATGCCGCGAAGGCCTTGCATTGCGGCAGCCGATGTGGTGGTGTCAATTTCGGGGTGCACTATGTTCCATCGCCCGTTGAATACGGTGGGTTTGCCAAACAGCACATATTCGTTGCCGATGTTGTAGGCCTCGCGAATTTGCTTGATGCGCTTGAACCATACGACCTCGATAGTGCCTGTGCCGTCGCTGAACAATGCAACCAAGCGCGATTTTGCTCCTTCGCCTTGGGTGTTGAAAGTCACGAAACGCCCTTTTAGTTGAATGGCCGGCATGTCGCCGTTGAGCGAACTGATGGTATAGACCGATGAACGGTCAACATAGTTGGTGGGGAAGTGGTAGAGCATGTCGTAATACGACTTTATATCGAGTTGCTTGTTGAGCAATTCGGCTCGTTTGGGGCCCACCCCTTTGAGATATTTTATGTCGGTATTGCGTAGTCGGTTCACTGTTGATTAAGATAGATTTTTGCGATTTCTATGTCGCTGGGGTGTGTTATCTTTATGTTTGACGGCGAGCCTTCAACGAGGACTATGTCGTCAAAATGTGCTGCTGTCATAACCGAAGCATCATCGGTGAAGTCGCTTTGATACGGTAGTGAATAGGCTTCTAGCAGTTGCTGGCCGTTAAATGCTTGTGGGGTTTGAACGGCGCGGAACAATGCGCGGTCAACGGGGTGTGAGTTGCCGTTGTTTTCAATCATGCGGAGCGAGTCGGTAACTGCGATGGCGGGAATTGCACCCGAGTGTTGGCGGGCGGCATCGATAATGCGGCTTGCCATCATGGGGTCAACTATGGGGCGTGCGCCGTCATGTACGGTAATGATGGTCTCTGGCGTGACATCGCTTGCGACTGCGTCGAGTGCGTTTTTGACCGATTTCCAACGGCTGTCGCCACCGGTGACAATATCCGGAGATATGAAATTGAGGCTTTGGCACAGTTCGGCCCAATAGTCAACAAAATCGCCGCTTAACACCACTATGATGCGAGAGTGAGGCATGGCCTGTCTCATGTGTTCAATGGTGTGCATGAGAACGGGGCGGTCATTAAGCAGACAGAATTGTTTGGGCAACGACGCTCCGAAACGGCTACCGCTACCTGCTGCTACAATTATGTTGATGATTGGCTGTTCCATTATTGCAAAGTTACAAAAATAACTGCGATTAATCAACATTTGGCGGCAATATATGTCGCATTAATCGGTCAAAAGGCCGAGTGCGCGGCTGCGGCCCACCAAATCGCCGATGAGCGCATGGGGTATTGACGGGTTGACTTGCTCGTCAAGGACGGCGATTGAGGGCGTTTCGATGGTTGTGAATTGGCGCATAATTGAGAGCGCTTCGTATGCGCTGTCAAGATATGGCGAGTCGCTATGTGATTTGCCCACAGTGTTGTAGTAGTGATAAAGCATAGATGCCAAGTAGCGCGAAATGTGTCCGATGTGAATGCGTGCATCGTCGCTTTCGGGCGCTGATGCCGATAGGGTGTTGAGCAATGAAAAAGCGGCCGTGGTGTAGATTGACAACAGTGATTGGTCGATGTTATCGCTGTGGTTAGGATCGATTGATATTTGCAGGATAGCACCCACAGCGGTGGCGTATGCATCGTGAAAATTGCCCATGGCTGCAAGCGAACCGCAATGGCATGAGGCTGCTATGGCCATGACATCGACCTGTTGCAATGAGTCAAGGTGGTTGTTGATGCGTTGCGCCCACTGCTCATAGGCGCATGCAAGTGCCTCGCCCGATAACAACACAGCATCTTCGGTTTCATTGCGTTGCAGCAGCTCGTTTGCCTCGGCAACATCTGACAAAATTTTCTTCAATTTGGCATCCATAGTGCAAATTTAGCAAGAAAATGGGATATGTTATTGCTGATATATGCGAGAAATTTGAACGATGGGGGTGATGAGTGTGGCAAAAGTCGTTTTGTCAAGCGGGCGGGTTTGCTGATGTGAAAGGCATTTTGTGGGCTATTTGCCATGAAAAAACCGCCAAATTATTTGCTTGGAGTTTTTGTTTGCATTAACTTTGTAAAATAAAAATTCACTAATAAAAGACCATTTCAAGCGATGAATAGCAATAGTCTTGTTTCAATCTCGGATATCTCTAAGGATGAGATACTTGGCTTGCTTGAGCAGGCTCGATATTTCGAGGAAAATCCCAATCATAAGATTCTTGATGGCAAAGTGGTGGCTACATTGTTTTTTGAGCCGTCAACACGCACTCGCCTCAGTTTTGAAACCGCAGTAAACCGTCTTGGCGGTCGTGTGATCGGTTTTTCTGATGCAAGCACCACAAGTTCGTCAAAAGGTGAGACTCTTAAAGATACTATCAAAATGGTGAGCAACTATGTTGACCTCATCATTATGCGTCACTATCTTGAAGGTGCGGCACGATATGCAAGCGAGGTGACTGACACTCCTGTAATCAATGCAGGCGACGGTGCCAATCAACACCCCACGCAGACAATGCTTGACCTTTACTCGATTTACAAAACACAAGGCACGCTTGAAAATCTCACAATCACAATGGTGGGTGACCTCAAATATGGTCGCACAGTACACTCATTGCTCATGGCTATGCAGTATTTCAACCCCACATTCCGATTTGTGGCTTGCAAAGAACTTGAAATGCCCGCCGAGTACAAAGATTTTTGTGACAAGAACGGCATCAAATATACCGAACACACCGACTTCTCGGCCGATGTGATTAACTCTTCAGACATTATTTATATGACTCGCGTGCAGCGTGAGCGTTTCACCGACATTATGGAGTATGAACGCGTTAAAAACCTCTACACACTCCACAATGCAATGCTCGACAATTCGCGCGACAACCTTCGCATCTTGCACCCGCTGCCCCGTGTCAACGAGATAGACTATGATGTAGATGATAATCCCAAGGCTTATTATTTCCAACAGGCCCAAAATGGTCTGTATGCGCGTCAGGCAATTATTTGCAAGGCATTAGGTATTGAAATTAACAAATAATAGACAGCAATAAACTATGAGCAATAAGAAAGAACTCGCAGTGGCCGCGTTGCAAAACGGCACAGTTATCGACCACATTCCCTCGTCAATGTTGTTTAAGGCTGTCAAGTTGCTCGGCATCGCGCAGTTGCACTCGCATGTAACTATCGGCAATAATTTGAGCAGCAGCAAACTCGGCACAAAAGGCATTATCAAAGTTGCCGATGTGAATTTCCCCGAAGCAACTCTCAACCGCATCGCTTTGATTGCGCCCACAGCAAAGGTTAATGTGATTCGCGATTTTGAAGTAGTCGAAAAACATGATGTTGTGTTGCCCGACACAATCATTGGCCTTGTTAAATGCAGCAATCCCAAGTGTATTACTAACAACGAGCCGATGAAAACCCGCTTTGAGGTAATTGACCGTTCAGATGTGACAATCCGTTGCCACTACTGCGGACATTCGGTGAAAAGCAAAGATGCTGTAATCGAGTAATCGCGGTTGATGAAACAGAGTTGGAAGCCCGGAACAATGATTTATCCGTTGCCTGCCGTGTTGGTGAGTTGCGGAAGTGTGCCCGAGCGTTATAACTTGATTACTGTTGCATGGACAGGAACGGTGTGTACCAATCCTGCCATGTGTTACATATCTATTCGTCCCGAACGATATAGTTATGATATAATAAAAGAGGAGATGCAGTTCACGATAAATCTCACCACCGAGGATATGGCCCGCGCTACCGATTGGTGTGGAGTGAAATCGGGACGCGACTTTGACAAGTGGAAAGAAACCGGCTTGACTCCTGTAGCTGGTCAGCAAGTGACTTGCCCCTATGTCGAAGAGGCTCCGTTGAGCATTGAGTGCAAGGTCAAGGAGATTATCCCGCTTGGTTCACATCACATGTTCCTTGCCGAGGTGGTTAATGTGCTTGCCGACGAACGCTATCTCGACCCCGAGAGCGGGGCGTTTGACTTGGGTAGCGCACGATTGCTCAATTATAGTCACGGCTTTTATTACAAGCAAGGCGACAAGATAGGTCGTTTTGGTTGGACTGTACAAAAGAAGAAAAAGAAAAAATAAAATCATATAAACATTAATTATGGAAAGAGACAACAAGATTTTTGACATTATTGAGCGCGAACATCAGCGCCAACGTCATGGTATTGAACTCATCGCTTCTGAAAACTTTGTGAGCGAACAAGTAATGCAAGCAATGGGCTCATGCTTGACAAATAAGTATGCCGAAGGTTACCCTGGTCACCGTTACTATGGCGGTTGCCAAGTGGTTGACGAAGCCGAACAACTCGCAATCGACCGTTTGAAAGAGATTTTCGGCGCTTCTTATGCTAATGTTCAGCCCCACTCTGGTGCACAAGCCAACATGGCAGTTTTCATGGCATGTATGCAACCCGGCGACAAATTCCTCGGCCTCAACCTTGCTCACGGTGGTCACTTGTCACACGGTAGCCCTGTAAACTTCTCTGGTTTGATGTTCCAAGCATTGGAATATAATGTTAAAGAAGATACAGGTTTGGTTGATTACGAACAAATGGAAGAAGTGGCTCGTCGCGAACGCCCCAAATTGATTATTGGTGGTGCAAGTGCTTATTCTCGCGAATGGGACTATGCTCGCATGCGTCGTTTGGCCGATGAAATCGGTGCTATCTTCATGGTTGACATGGCACACCCCGCAGGTCTCATCGCTGCCGGTTTGCTCGACAACCCCGTTAAGCACGCTCACATCGTTACTTCAACTACTCACAAAACATTGCGTGGTCCTCGCGGTGGTATCATCTTGCTCGGCGAAGACTTTGAAAATCCTTGGGGCAAAACAACTCCCAAAGGCGTGGTGCGCATGATGTCGTCATTGCTCGACTCAGCTGTATTCCCCGGCGTTCAAGGTGGTCCGCTCGAACATGTAATCGCTGCTAAGGCTGTTGCGTTTGGTGAAGCATTGCAACCCTCTTACAAAGAATATCAAGCACAAGTTAAGAAGAACGCTGCTGTTATGGCACAAGCACTTGTTGACAAAGGCTATAAGATTATCTCTGGCGGTACCGACAACCACTGTATGCTCGTTGACCTCCGCACTAAGTTCCCTGAATTGACTGGTAAGGTTGCTGAAAAAGTTCTCGTTGAAGCCGACATTACTGCTAACAAGAATATGGTTCCCTTCGACAGCCGTTCACCCTTCCAAACATCAGGTATCCGTCTTGGTACTCCTGCTATCACTACTCGTGGCGCTAAGGAAGACCTCATGGGCGAAATCGTTGAAATGATTGACACTGTTCTCTCTAACCCCGAAGATGCTAAAATCATCGCATCGGTTAAAGAAAAAGTTAACTCAATCATGGCCGAATATCCCATGTTTGCTTACTAATCGACAATTCCGATTAAGCGCAATAAATAAAGGCGAGTCTCGTTTGAGACTCGCCTTTATTATTATAATAATGTGTAGATTATTTTACTCGGGCAAGAATGAGAGCCGAGCAGGGGGCAACTTCGAGTTTGCCGCCATTGGTTGTACCCATACCTTCGGCATTGAGTTTGCCGTCCTGTGCAATGATAGTCCATTCGCCTTCGGCAACATTGGCTTCGCGCGCTTCTTTCGAGCCGTTGAACACGAGTTTGATTTCTGTCCAAGCATCGCCGTTGGCATTGTCAACGATTGAGTAAGAGATGAGGTTTTCGCCTTCAACGCTGTCAAATACGATGTGTTTGGCAACTTGTTCGGTTGTAGTCATGCGGAATGCGGGGTGAGCCTTGCGTAATGCAATAAGTTGACGGTAGTATTCAAATTGTTCGGCATTCTTTTGTTTCAAAGTCCAGTCAATCGCATTGATTGAGTCGGGCGATTTGTATGAGTTGTGAACACCTTTCTTGTCGCGGAAAATTTCTTCGCCGGCAAACATGAAGGGAGTGCCTTGTGAAGTGAACACGATAGTTTGTGCCAAGCGAGCAGCGCGCATCATGTCGGCTTCGTTAGCATCGGTCATTGACTTGTGGAGTTTGTCGGTGAGAGTCAAGTCGTCGTGACACGATACATAGTTGATGATTTGAGTGGGAGCGGCAGCGTAGGCAAATTTTGAGTTGTTACCCTTGCTGTAATCAACTTGGGGGTGTGCAGTAGATGCAACGATACCGATTTTTACAGTTTCTTCGTTGCCGGGCTTGCCGGTTGCAAAACCGCAGTCGGCTGCATTGCTATAATGGCCCTTGATAGCATCGCGAATGTCGTCGCTGAACACAGCCACTTGGGGCATTTTTGATACATTTTCTTTCAACGCGCGGCGTTCAACAGGGAGGGGAGAATCGCCTGCTGTCCAACCTTCGCCATATACAAAGATGCTGGGATTGATTTTTTTCAATTCGGCAGAAACCTCGTTCATGGTTTCAGTGTCGTGAATAGCCATGAGGTCAAAACGGAAACCGTCGATGTGGTATTCTTGCGCCCAATACTTAACCGAGTTAACGATGTAGTTGCGCATTTGTTGGCGTTCTGATGCCGTTTCGTTACCGCAGCCCGATGCATCGCTGTAACTGCCGTCTTCGCGGTGGCGATAGTAGTAGCCCGGAGCAGTTAACGAGAAGTTTGAATCGTCGTTGTTGGCAGTGTGGTTATACACAACATCCATGATAACACCGATACCGGCATCGTGCAAAGCCTTAACCATTTGCTTCATTTCAACAACGCGGGCAACAGGGTTGGCAGGATTTGTTGAGTAAGAACCTTCGGGAGTGTTGTAATTATAAGGGTCATAACCCCAGTTGTATTGGTTAGAAGCGAGTTGAGTTTCGTCAACGCTGTTGTAGTCATAAGAGGGGAGAATGTGAATGTGGGTAATGCCCAATTCTTTGAGGTGGTCGATACCTGTTTTGTCGCCGAGAACAGAGCGAGTGCCTTGCTCGGTGAGCGCTAGGAATTTACCCTTGTTTTCGATGCCAGATGATGCGTGAACCGAGAAGTCGCGGTGGTGCATTTCATAAATGATAACATCGTTGATATTGTTTACCACGGGACCACGGTCTTCGCTCCAACCTTCGGGATTGGTTTTAGCAAAGTCGATGATAGCGGCACGACGGCCGTTTGTGCCGGCTGCTTTGGCCCACACACCGGGAGTCTCGTCAAGCCATTTGCCATTGTGGTTGATGCGGAAAGTGTAGAACATTCCGTAGAGTTGGCCGGGAGCCGATGCCACCCAAGTGCCATTTTCGTCGCGAGTCATTTCGAGAGAGTCGGTAGCAACCGAGTTGCTGTCGGTGTTGTAGAGATACACGCGAGCCGCTTCGGCTTGGGGCGACCAAAGGCGGAAATGAGTGCCGTTGTCATTAACTGTTAATTCGAGGTCTTCGCCGTTGTAGGCAGGGAGTGAAGCGTATTGTGATTCCATACTTGTAGTGGTACATGCTGTCTGAACTCCACAAAGCAATGCTCCGGTCAACAATGAGCCCGAGCAAAAGTTTTTGAAATTAATTTTCATTATCTAAAAATTAAAGGGATATTAAATTGGTATTATATTTATCTGACAACTACCTGTTTTGCCCATTTTTCACATCTCACAATGTAATAACCTTTGGGGAGAGTGATGGTGGTTGATGTATGGGGCAAAACCTTAATCGACTTGATTAATTGGCCTGTGATTGAATATACGCCAAATTGGTAGGCCTTGTCATCGCTGACGCTAAACACTACACCGTTGGAAGTTGATTTAACCATAGGCGATTCGACAACGAGTTCTGCTGTGTCTTCTGGAGCATTAGCTTCGCTTTTTGACACGGGATTAGCGTGCATAGCCGTTGCGATGCACATAGTCAAAAGCAAAGTTAGTAGCAGTTTTTTCATGTCTCGTGTCTCTTTCCCACAAAATTAAGGCATTTCAGCGAAATATCCAATTTTGAACAAATTTATTTGTGAGAAATTATCAAACAATAAGTATGTTTGGCCGAAATTGCATTGATTTAAACGAAAAATAAAAATGTTACTACTTGTATTGCATTTAATCGTTTGAATTTATTATTTTTGTGAAATACAAATTAAATATAATATTATGAAAAGAATTACTGTTTCTATTTTGGCAATGTTGGTAATGGCTGTTGTTTATTCGCAGTCGATTGCTTATACGTTTTATTTTGATAAAGTTTGGAATGAGGAACGTAAAGATTCGGAAAGCAAGCCCGGTACGGGAAAAATAACAGTGTATGATAATTTAGATGTGGTTTTTGAAGGCCAATCGGCTTATTACGGAAATTTTCGCCACACTTTTAGCGTCATGTCTGGTTCAAACTTCTTTGATAGTATGTTGAAGTTAAAGTCTTCTTCGGGTGATGATTGTCAGGAAATTTTATTTGGCAGTAAAGGGATGTTGGCAATTTACACCGATAAGCGATATTCACAAGATGCTCCGAGTTATAACCTCTCATCAAGCGATAGGAGTAGAAACGCCTCGGTTATGGAATCAATGATGTCAGCGTTTAAGAACCGAAAAGGTATATTCTCAACATTTCGCAGCGAAGCTGATTTGGAGTTGCCGTTGAAGATAGAAGGTTATTCTTCTAATTATCGTGTTACTTCGAGGGCGGGCGGAGATGAAATCGCCTATTCTGTTAGGACCAAAACAGGCAAAATGATTGATGAAACGGTGTTTGAGGATTTTGATGTATCGTCGGATGCTTATTGGGCTGATGTCAGTTTTCACACTGAAGCCGCATTTTTGCTTAAAACTGAACCAAATACCACCGGAAGCACGCGAACTGCGACAATAACAGTCACACCCCATAAAAGCGATATTAAAACATATATGACCGTAACACAACCATCAATGGTTGCAAAGGTTAATAGAGTGTGGGTAGAACACAACAAATTCAAAGGTCTTATGAAAGGCATGAAGATACATGTTGAATTTGAGACTTTTAATGTCAGAGGTATTCAAGGCAATTGTAATGCTTACTTTTCTTTTTCTAATGGGAACAAACTATTAGATTATAATGGCAATTATAGGGCTGTAGATGGACAGGTGTGTTGTCCTGGCTATTTCACATCGGGATATGATAATACCATATATACCGACTTTGAATTGTTTATGCCCTATAGCGAATTACATATCAGCGGTAGTGCCGATTGTTATTTTATTATAGAAGTGCAAGTAGCAGGTCAAAGTGCAGCAAGCGAAAAAATATCGTTTAGTTTTTATTAAACCAAATGTAGGCTTGTCTGTTATAATGACAGCCTATTAATAATATAGTAGCCATTTAGGACTATGGCTATAAAACAATAACTGCCCCCGATGCCGAGGGCAGTTGTTTGTAAGTATAGTTAAAGTGTATGATTATTTCTTTTCGGCAGATGTTTCTTTGATGAAGAGCACGGCAACTGCGCCAAGGAGGAGCAATGCACCGGCGAGAACGAGCATGTTCACTTGTGAGCCGCCAACGAGGCTGAGCAAGAGGCCGCCGACTGATGCCGCAACGATTTGAGGCAAGCAGATTGTGCCGTTAAACAAGCCGAGGTATGTGCCCATGTTCTTGCCCGAAATAGAGTTGGTCAAGATAGTGAAGGGCAATGCCAACATTGCAGCCCAAGCACAACCTATGAGCAAGTATGAGACAAACAACATGTATTGGTCGGTAATGAACATTGTAGATATAAAGCCGATACCACCGAGCACAAGGCTGATGATGTAGGCGACTTTGTTGTTTTTCAACAAAGGAATTACCATTGCCCAAAGAACAGAGCCTACGGCTTGAATTGCGAACAATACACCCACCCAGTTACCTGCTTCTTGGTAAGCGGCCGATGCTGTATCGGTAGTGTTCCACACAGTGTCGGCGATAGCGCCGTTGGTATATGTCCACATGTACATGAATGCACACCAGCAGAAGAATTGAACGAGGCCCACAGTCCAGAACACTTTGGGGGCTTTAACCAAGAGAGTGAGCATAGACTCTTTTTTCTCTTGTTTTTCTTCTTTTTGGTCGGCAGCAAAGCCGTGGAATGCAGCATATTCTTGGGGAGGCATTTCTTTAACCTTCCAGAATGTGTAAACAACGCAGAGAATCAAGATTGCAGCGCCTACATAGAAAGCGTATGTAACTGAATCGGGTACTTGGCCTTCGGGGGCGATGTTCTGAATACCGAGCCATGTGAAGATGATGGGAGCGAGATAGCCCACGAGGCTACCAGCGTTGCATAGGAAACTTTGAATTGAGTAGGCGAGACCTTTTTGTTTCTCGTTAACCATGTCTCCAACGAGCATTTTGAAAGGTTGCATTGCCATGTTGATTGATGTGTCAAGGAACATAAGGGCAATGAAGCCAAATATCATTGCGCCGCTCACTGCCAAACCGAAACTGCCGGCATTGGGCAACAAGCACATTACGATAACCGCGATTGCAGCACCGAGAATGAGGTAAGGCAAACGACGGCCAAAACGGTTCCATGTCTTATCGCTCATTGAGCCGATGATGGGTTGCACGATGATACCCATAAGGGGAGGCAAAATCCAGAAATAACTCAAATTGTGAGGGTCGGCACCCAATGTGGCAAAGATGCGAGAGATGTTAGCACTTTGGAGAGCATAGGCGATTTGCACGCCAAAGAAACCGAAACTCAGGTTCCACAACTTCCAAAAACTGAGGTCTCGTTTAGTTGATTGAGATTGATGCATTATGATTTACGCTTTAATTGTTATTATACTGTTAAGTTGCAAAGTTACAAAACACTTTTGATTTTATGATGAAAATTCATGTAAAAACAAGTAAAAGGAGGGAAAGCTGTATTTTAAATCAAAAATTTGTGGACCTATTGTGGTAATGTAAATGTTAAATAAAGTAAAAATGGGGGGGTAATTATTTATACTATAATTTTGTAGTTTAAAAAATAAATGATAAAATGTTAAAGTTATGCGCAAATTATTTACTCTTATCGCATTTTTGATGGCATTGTCGGTTGCTGCAGATACCCCCAAGTATCTCACAATCAAAGCCGGAAGTCAATCAAAATCCTATCCAATCAGCAACATTCGCAAGATTACATTTGGAAAACAGACAGCTGACGCAGTTGAGGTACACCCTAAAAGTTCAAAAGTTGATACATACTCATATTCGATTTTTGAAAAAGGAGTTTTTGAAGTAACACCTTCAGAGTCGGGTGTTGAATCGGTGAGTATTGTCAATTCTGATATCACTATTTTGTATAAATCAGATGCAAATCAAGTGGAAATATCATCATCACAAGAACTTGTTGCCGTACAAATTTATTCAATAAATGGTCGGTTGATGACCAATATTACGCCAATGTTTAACGAAACATTCGTTTCGCTTGCCGAGTATGCAGCAGGTGTGTATGTTGTAAAGGCTATGACATCATCTTCTTCGCAAATTCAAAAAGTAGTAAAACGCTAACCATATCAGAAAATGAAAACAATAAAACACATAATCATATCTGTCCTTACACTTGCCATGTCTTTGCCGGTCGTGGCCCAAGAACAGTATTTGCATATATACAAAGGCGGTAGCAGAGAAAAATCTTATGTTTTATCCTCAATAGATAGTATGCTGATAGATGAAACCGCTAATGGCAGTTTCATGGACTTGTACAACAAAAGCAACAGGCATCGTGTGGGTAACCTTGCCGACATCAGCGAATTTAAAGTTGGCGGTGCTGTATTGCCAAGTGGCATATACATGGGAGTCTTGGGATTCAATTCTCAACTTTATAGCAAAGAAATCGGTTCGTTGTCGTCTTCAACAAAATCGGCATACACCTCATTTGTAAACAATTTGACTTCAAGCAACGGCACATTGTTATATTACGGAGTGGAAAATGCTCTTGATGCACTTAAAAATGCCGAGGTGCCCGAAGATTTGATAAATGTGACATTGGTAACATTTACCGACGGTCTTGACCAAGGCTCGTTCATGATGCAGTCAAAATATTATGACACCGATTCATATTTGACGGCATTAAATAACCGTATCAAAAGTGAGAAAGTGCAAAATATCCCCATTAATGCCTATTCCATTGGCTTGCGAGGAAATGATGTGAGCGATGTTGCGCAGTTTCAGAAAAACTTGCAATATCTTGCGAGCAAGAACAATAACGCAGTAGAAGCTAGTAACATATCTGAAGTGAATGCGAAATTCCAAGAGATTGCAAATCAAGTATATAACGAAAGTTTTACAAGTACAGTCGGTTTGACAATACCCGGTCAGAGCAACGGGACCAAAATACGTTTCACATTTGATAATGTAAGCAACGCTGCAAACTCGACAATGTATATTGAAGGTACATTCCGATTAAGCGACCGAGCGTTGACCGATGTTACCTACCATGGTTTGTCTTGCAGTAGCGGAGCCACTATAATAGGTCAGCAAGATGGCATATTTGTAACATTTAAGTTTGAGGGAGTGAAGAGCTTGACATCGCTTTCAATATCTTCAAGTAATATAGACCAATGGAGTTATGTGGCATCATCGGGCAAATGGCAGATAAATTCGGAATTTACTCCGGAAAATAATACGACTATGGAAGTTAGTCGAAAAAGTGCGTTGATAATGCTGGTTTTGGACTGCAGTAGTTCGTTGGGAAGCCAATTTAGCACGGCAAAATCAAATGCGAATAGCTTTATTTCAACTCTTGCCGGTTATGGCAATGATGAAAAATTTAGCGCAATTGATATTATGACTTATGATAATATCGATATCTTCACCACACTTGAAAAAGACGAGATGGTGTTTGTCAAAGGCGGCTCATTTTTGATGGGCGCGCAATCGGCAGATGCAAGCGCACCAAATTATGATTCGGAAGCATGGAACGATGAATCGCCCGTGCATTCTGTAACCTTGAGCGACTATTATATCGGTAAATATGAGGTGACACAACAGTTGTGGGAATATGTTATGAAATATTCAGGGAAAGCGGCCGACGGCACTTCAATGAGTGCTTATGCAAGTGATGTTTGGTTGGGCACAAATCCCTCGTCAAGTTATGGCGTAGGCAACTATTATCCGGCGTATTATGTGAGTTGGGAGGATATAGTAAATATCTTTATTCCACGCTTGAATAAGATAACAGGCAAGACCTTCCGTTTACCTACCGAGGCCGAGTGGGAATATGCCGCACGCGGAGGTAATAAAAGCAAAGGATATAAATACTCAGGCAGTAATACTATTGATGATGTTGCGTGGTATTCAAGCAATTCATCATCTTCGACCCACCAAGTAGGCACCAAGGCACCCAATGAATTGGGTATTTATGACATGAGCGGAAATGTATGGGAATGGTGCAGTGACTGGTATAATAGCAGTTACTACACATCAAGTGCAACTTCCAATCCCACCGGACCTACAAGTGGCTCTAGCCGTGTGGGCCGTGGCGGTAGCTGGGACTTCTACGCTGGCGGCAGTCGTGTTACGCTCCGCTACTACTTCCCTGGCGTCCGCAACAACGGCATTGGTTTCCGTTTAGTTTGCCTTAAATAGGGCATTCACTTTATTCCTAAGCTAAAAAATATGCACACCCTCATATCGAATGTGATATGAGGGTGTGTTGCGTTAATTGCAGAATATTTGTTTCAAAAGGATAGCGCGTTAGCAAGTCCTCCTCTGCTTTTTGCAACGCAAAAAATAGGGGAGGTGGGGCGAAGCCTCGGAGGGGTTGAGATAAAAAGCTGTAACTACGATATTCGATATTTACCCCCTCAGAACTCTCGGACTCGTTTTTTGTCTTGTTGCAAATTGCAAAGTATAATTGATTTTGTGGACTATATTTATTAACTTTGCTCATAAATAAGTCAGTTGAGAAAGAGTAATCTTTCATGACGATAAGAAATATGACTGAACTCACAAATAAACTACGCAAAATGGTCGCATCGCTTGGCACAGCCAAGGGACGCAAGGAACACGGTTGCTTTGTGGCCGAGGGCACAAAGTGTGTCGTTGACACATGGCCTTTTTTCAGTTGCCGATACTTGTTTGCAACTGCCGAATGGATTGAGCAGAATGCCGCATCGCTCAATGGCGCACAGCCCATTGAGGCAAAGCGTGCCGATATTCAGCAAATGTCGCAACTCACAACACCGTCAAGTGTGATTGCCGTTTATGAGATACCGCAGTCGGTGCTTGACGAGGCTGTTGTCAACGAGCAGTTGGTTATCGCTCTCGACCGAGTGCAAGACCCCGGCAACTTGGGCACAATAATGCGTGTGGCCGATTGGTTTGGCATCTCTCACATAGTGTGCAGCCGCGACACGGTTGATGTGTATAACCCCAAGGTGGTGCAGGCGACAATGGGCGCAATATCGCGTGTAAAAGTGCATTATGTCGATTTGCCCGACTTTATAGCCCGCCATCGCGATGTGCCTGTCTATGGCACTTTGCTTGACGGGGATAATATCTATGAAACACCGTTGCAAAATCAAGGTCTTGTCGTTATGGGCAATGAGGGACAAGGATTGAGCGACGAGGTTAAGGCCATGGTGAGCCACCGATTGCTCATACCGTCATATCCCCCTGAGCGACCGACATCAGAGTCGTTGAATGTGGGAATGGCAACGGCAATAACCATTGCCGAGTTTCGCCGTCAGGCTGGTTTGAAAAAATAGCAAAAAATATATGGCAAAGACAAAAACAATGTGGTATTGCACCTCTTGCGGTGCCGATTCGCCAAAGTGGGAAGGCCGTTGCCCCTCATGTGGACAATGGGGAACAATGGTCGAGGAAAAGGTGAGTGCCAAGCCCAATCGTGGCTCTAACACCACTCGCTCAACCAAGAGCGTGCCGCAAAAAGTGTCGGAAATACAGGCAATGAACGAGCCGCGCATTCACATGCCGAGCGAGGAACTAAACCGTGTGCTTGGTGGTGGGCTTGTTGCAGGGTCGTTGGTGCTGATTGGCGGTGAGCCGGGCATCGGCAAATCTACGCTCGTTTTGCAAAACATACTTTCGATAAAGTCAAAAACCATATTATATGTGTCGGGCGAGGAGAGTGCTACGCAACTCAAAATGCGCGCCGACCGCATAGGCCGTCAGAGCGATAATTGTTACATCGTGTGTGAAACCTCGCTTGAAAATATATTTGAACACATTGAGGCCATAGAGCCGCAGTTGCTCATCGTCGATTCGATTCAAACCATTGCCACCGATGCCATAGAGTCGGCGGCAGGTAGTGTGAGTCAGGTGCGCGAGTGCTCGGCACAGTTGCTCAAATATGCCAAGGAAAGCGGAGTGCCGGTGTTGCTCATCGGTCACATTAATAAAGAAGGCAGCATTGCCGGACCAAAAGTGCTTGAACACATCGTTGATGCAGTGTTGCAGTTTGAAGGCGACCGACAATATATGTATCGCATATTACGCTCGATAAAAAACCGATTTGGCAGCACATCAGAGCTGGGCATTTACGAAATGTGCCAGCGAGGATTGCGCGAAGTGTCAAATCCGTCAGAGATGTTGTTGTCGCATAGCGAAGAAGAGTTGTCGGGAGTGGCAATCGGCGTTACCCTCGAAGGCATTCGCCCGTTTTTGATTGAAGCACAAGCATTGGTCAGCACAGCGGCATACGGCACGCCACAGCGCTCGGTGACAGGCTTTGACTCAAAGCGCATGAACATGTTGCTCGCAGTGCTCGAAAAACGCGTCGGCTTCAAATTGGCGCAAAAAGATGTATTTCTTAACATCGCCGGAGGGTTGAAAGTCAACGACCCGGCACTTGATTTGGCGGTAATATGTGCCATACTCTCGTCAAATGTCGATATGGCCATTCCTCACGGAGTGTGTATGTCGGGCGAAGTGGGACTATCGGGCGAGATACGCCCCATTACCCGCATAGAGCAACGCATCATGGAGGCCGAAAAATTGGGTATGGAAACAATTATTATTCCACGCAACAACCTCAAAGGCGTTGACCTCTCACGCTTCAAAATCAAAGTGGTGGAAGTAGCCAAAGTTGAAGAAGCCTTCCGCCAACTATTTGCGTGATATAGCATACTATAAAACAAAAAGCCGATGGAAGTCCATCGGCTTTTTCTGTATTGTCAAATTGTTTCGTTATCTTGCGAGGTTGAGGTTGAATGTGATACCGTAACTGCTGTTGCTTGTGGGGTATGAACTTGTAGATACGAGTGGGGTGTTGACTTGGTGGTCAAAGAATGCTGCGATAGTCATTCGTTTGCTCATCACATAACTTGCGGTCATGTTTATAGTGATGCCGCGTGTACCCGATGTGGCTTGTGCATAGTTGTCTTCAATGCGGCGAATCAATGCCTGACTTTCTTGATATGAGAAGTCGGCGTTAATGGTAAGGTCGTTGCTGATGCCTTGCGATTTTTTGAGTTTGAGCACCGAGTTGAAGCCCACAATCTTGTATCCTGCACCGATAGTGAGGCCCTTTGTGGCCGCTTCAACGAGTTGGCCTGCGCCTGAATTGAGAGTGAGGGTGCGGCTGTCGCGATATTCGGCATTGAAGTTAAGTTCGTTTTTGAGCGTGAAGTTTACACCGATAAGGGGCGCAAATTTCTCGGTAATAGCCACCGATGAAATGTTGTAGGGCGATGACGGCACGGGTTGTCCGGTGAGTTCATCGAGAGTGAAACCGAAGTCGCCGTCGGCCGATATCCAGTTGAGGAACGATGAATATGAACCAACAGAATAGGTACATTGGTAGGCGTGTTTCAACGAGAATGTTTTGAAAATCTTTTTCATTTTTCCCAAGTTTACAAGACCGTCATAGGTTACGCGCCAGTTGGGAAGCACATGGGCAAACGAGGGGAACGGGTCAAGATAGATTGATGATGCATCTTGGCCTGTATATGCAGCGATAAATGCGGGGATAAGCACATCACTGCTTGCTGTGTTGATGCCGCCGACTTCGGGGTCGTAGGGCGCACCTGCAAGGTGGTGGCCTGCCATAAAGCCGTTGTCGGGATATCTTGTGCCTCGATATTGTGAGTTGAGGCGGCTTGCAACAACCGGAATGTTGTTGAGGAATGTGTTAAACGCAGTGCTGTTATAACCATTGTCGGCACTGCTGCTGCGCAATGCTGTAGCGATGGCAACATGGGTTTTTGTATAACTACCGCTGCGGCTGATGGGCGAGTTGTCATACATAAACTGAATTTGGTTAGTGCGGTTATCGGTGCGGTTTGATGTTACCTGAATCTTGAAGCCTTTGAAAGGCTCAATATTAAGTTCGACATTGAGTTCGTTGGTCTTTGACCAAATTGCTGGCGAGGTCTGCGTGTCGTCGCAAATGAGCCAACCGCGTTCTTTGGCACGGTCAATATATGACTCGTCGGTAAAGCCGAAAGCGAAATCAAGACCGGGCGACATTGGGCCATAGCCTGTTGTTTGGCCAAATGCGTCACCGATTTGAGGCATGAACAATGGCAAAGACATGTTTTGGGTGTTGCGCCAACGCACTGAGCCGTTGCGAATCAACATCGCAAATCGGGCAGTGTAGTCACCCATTTCTTTCCATATATTCTTGTCTTCGGTGAGGTCTTCGGTAATTATGAATTTGATGTTTTGGTCGCCGCGAGTGAGCACGGTAATGGTGTTTGCGTCGACGGTTTTGGTCTTGACTGCAAACGGTTTGCCATCGGTGGTTTTGGCTACTACTTTCACCTTCTTGTTGCGCAGATTGTGCTTGATAGTGATAGTGGTGTCGGGCATGAGTTTGTAGGTGCGCTCATATTTCTTGGCTTTCTGTTTCTTGTTTGGAGTGCCACGCTTGGCACTTGCAAATTTCTTGTTCACCTCTTTAAGATAGGGCACTTTGTTGTAAAGTGTTTCAAGGTTGAGGCGTCCGTCGATGTTCCATGATGATTGGTTCTTGATAGTGTTGCCAAGGTCAACCCCTTCGATTAACGCACCTTTTTCCCAATTATAAGTGGCGTTGTAACTTGCCGATGCGGTCAAGAAGTCAAGGAACGGTATTTTGTTGAACGGTGCTTTGTATGATGCCACGAACGACTGATTGTAAGACCATGGCGTACCAAAGTTGGTGATGCTGTTCATCACAGTGTCTTTCCATAACTTGTATTGGTCGGGGAACAGTTGCTTGTTGACTGCGCCCATAGGCTCTTCAATGCGTGCCGATGTATTGGTGTTGAGCGACAAGTTAAGGCTCTTTGTGAGATTCCATGTGAGTGAGAACTGACGGTCCCATGAAAAGTTTTTGCTAACCGATACGGGCAATTGGAACATTACATCTATCTCGCTGCGTGTCTGTTGCTCATAGTAGTAGCGCGACATTGTGGTGAGGAATGTAATAGAGTTTGGCAGATAATTAAGTTCCCATTCTTTGAAGAACTTGGCGTTTTTGTTGTTGCTCTTTATCCAGCCAAACGGTTTCAAGCCTTTGACATAGGGAGAGTAGGCATATTGGAAACTACCACGGTAATCGTTAGTGTTTTCATACTCGGTGGTGGGGTCCATGTTTTGCTGCTTGTTAAACGAGAAGTTCAATGAGAAGTTTGCAGGGTCCCAAGGCATGGGATTTTTGCTCTGAACATCAAATTTGAGTCCCGATATGCTGAAATTTTGCACGGTTGAGCGTTCAACGGCATAGTTGCTGATTGAGTCGCGCTCGTGTTTGTCGGTGGCATCGTCGAGGGCATCTTTCAACAATACATCTTGGTCGAGAGGATTGTATTTGGGCGATGTTTTCTCTTTTGTAACCGAATAATATACGGGTGCTTTGAGTTTAGCTTTCTCAGGGAGGAAGCGGCCCAAGTCGGCTTGAACGGCAAAGTTATAGCGTTCATAATCGTCGAGACGACGGTCGTTGAGCGATTGGTCAACGCCACCAAATCCGGCAGTCTCAATGTGTGAGCCGAAGTTGAGTGTGGCGATATCCGACATTGAGAGTGTGGCATTGGCTTTGGCGGCCCAACCGCCGCTGTTGTCAAAGTCGGTTACTTTCAATTCGTTAATCCAAACAGTACCGTCTTTGACTGTGTTTGAATTGTTGCGTACACCAATCAAGATTACACGAATGTCGCTGAGGCTCGGATTACCTAGCACGGCCATGCGATTTTGTTCGTTGTCGGGGTCGCGGCTTGTGTATAATGTGGCAAAGCCAACCGACGAGTCGGCCATGCGTTTTGCTGCATTGCGTTCTTCTTTGAGCGCAACGAGTTTTTGCAATTCGAGGTTGAGGAAGTTGCTCTCGGGCCACACAATGTAACGGTCTGATTCAAGATATGTGTTATATTTGCCCGGAGGGGTAAGGGTCAAAGGAATTTCATATTCATAGTAGTTGTTCTTGACATCAGAACCCAAACGAATGAATATCGACAATTCACCTGAGCGAAGGTTTGTAACATCGTCAATAAGGTCTTCGGCGTGGACCCACATTTGCATGCGTTTGTAGTTGCGCAAGTCGAGCGTTGTGTTGCGATAAACACCGCGGGCATCGCCGGCTTGTAGGCCAACGAGTTTCATCATCATTGATTGCTCGTTGAGTTGGGTGATTTGTGATTGGCCGGGGTCTACGATTCGTGATACGCCGGGAGGCAATACATAGTTAACCGGCTCGCGGGCGGCATTTTCTTCAATGTTGACTACCGACACATCGAGTTGGCCTTCGGCGGGAGCTTCACCGCGGTTATTGAGATTGAAATCATAGGTGCGCCATTCGCCACGCACAAGTTCTAGTGTGGCAAAACGCAAGTGAGTAACTTGCTTAAATCCGGTCATATACATGCGCGCAAAGCGAATGGTCGAGAAGTCGTTGATAGAGCCGACAACCTTTTCATATTCGGCCAAAGGAATTTTGAACTGATACCATTCAACCTCGGTTTTTTGTCCGTCGCGAGTGGGTACAATCGAAACCTGTTTGTCGGTAATGAAGTTTTGGCCAACGACAAGGTCCTCAGGACGAATAGAGATGCGATATTGGAAATAACGCTCATATTCGTTGAGAGTGTTGTCTTGGTTGATATCTTCAACATCAGGAACGCTACGGGCCGATTGATAAAGAGGCTCGTCTGTGTCATCGGGCGAGAGCGAGTTGCCTTCAACACCGTTATAGTGTTTGTAGCGTTCGAGAATTGAGAGGCGTTGCTCGTCAAAGTCATATCCGCGGAAGAAGTGGTATTTGTCGCCCGCAGGGTCATTGAATGGCGAGAATTGGTCGTTTTGCATTCTTTCAATAGCCGAGGGAGAGAGTTTGGCGCGCAAATTATCAAGATAGTTGCGATATGAGCCAAATGTGTACTCGTCGTCGTTGCTCAATCCGTCCAAGCCGACATCTTGAATGCGGCGCGAACCGGTTGAGTTGTCAAATGCGTATGTAAGCGAGTTTTGTCGTGAAACACGGCCCCAAACAGTGGTGTCCATATATTGGTTGTTACCGTCAATGGGAAGGCCGTTTTCATAAGACTTCAAACCGTCTTTGAGGATGTCTTCGCTCATTTCGCCAAAGTTGATGTAAAGGTCTCCACCTTCGTGGTTGGGCACATTTTCATCAAGGAACGGGTTCATGAGCCAGAATTGAACATACTCGATGTTTGACTGCTCAAAGTTGGTGTTATCCATTTTGCGCATGATACCGCCCCAACGGCGCTCGGGATACAAAAGGTTGCCCTCTTCGTCGATATCGGTTGCATCAAGGTTATAAGGACCGCGCTCGGTGGGGTAGAATGACAAGTTAAGCGTTTGAATAGTAGATGACTCGCCATAGTTGAGTTCACGGCCAGGGAAAATTTCTTGTGATGTTACCTCGCGAACATAGGGGTTTGACAGCTGTTCAAGGTCGCTCTTGATGTAACCGGGTGCGAGGCTTGAATTTTTCTGCGTAAACATGCGGTCGATATAATACCATGCAAGCAATGCGCGGTTTTTGCCATATGCCACATCGTTGGTCAATGATGCCTCGGGGAAGCGTGGGTGTGAGCCGTTTTCGTAGGGAGTTGGAGCAAGGAACCATGAATAGGGTGAGCGCAAGTCAATGCCTGTCTGTGTCGATTCAAAGTCGTCGACATACGAACTGCCTTGGTTTGAGCCCGAACGCTGCTGATTGGGCACAAGTTGGGCAAACTCGGCCGTGATATTTACCGATGATGGTGCTGTGGCGTTAACTGTGGGGATGTAGTTCAGCAAGTTTGTGAGCCACATAAAATTGGTCTTATAACCCATGTTAAGACCCCACATTGAGTTGTTGATAACCTCGTCGCCAATGTTAACCTTTTCGGTCAGCGCCTTTTCAGAGAAGTGCATGATGGTTGCACCGATGTTGAAGTCTTTGTTGAACTGATAGTTAAGGTCAAGACCGAGCAAAGTTTTGCGTTGGGTGCTAAACATTGACTGGTTTTCGAGCGATACGCTGATGTTTTGACCCGAGTCAATGATGCTTTGGTTTGTGATGGTTACAATACCCATTGCATAATCGACGGTATAGTCGCTGTTTTCGGTCAAGACAACGCCACCAGCAGTCACGACTACCGAGCCTCGTGGCACATTCATTGCATTGAGGCGGATTTGCGAGCCTGATGATGCTTGATATTCCCCTTCGAGAATGAATTTGTTTTTGTCGGCAAACTGACGCGCTATGACGAGGGTTGAGTCATAAAGTTCTTGGTAAACATATTGTTTGGCCAACTCGGGGTTGTTGATTTTCTTGGCAAGATGTTCACCGAACGGTTCAACAACGGGGAAGATGATTTTGCCGTTTGATGACAACACGGTATATCCTTCGATGTAGTCAAAGAATCCGTCGGGGTTTGACTGCTCGTTTGAGTCGATGCGGTCAAGGTTCATTACTTGGAGCAATGACTGATTATTAAGACCGGGGACGGGCAGATAATTAATGGCCGTACCTGTGGTGTCGCTCAGATATTTAATGTTGAGCTTGAACTTGTTTTTCTGAATTTGGTATGCGCCGAGAGAGTACACGTTCTTCATCATCAAGTCCCACATAGGCAACTTGGGTGCAACGGTTGTGCTCTTCAACATCTTTACATAGAGCGAATTGTCTGTTGTGGTGATGTCGCTTGAAAATTCGCCGACTTGGTACACTTGACCGCGGTAGGTATATTCATAGGCAACACCCAACACCTCGTCGGCATTGAGTGCGGTCTTGATTGAAATGTAACCGAGAGTTTCGTTAAGTGTATATTCCGACGCTGACAACAATCGTGCGCTTTCAACCTTTTCATAGTCTTTACCACCCTCAATGCCATAGGCAGCAAGAGGAGCAAGAGCCTGTGTCACGGTGTTGATGTTTCGCGCTGTGGGAAATTCGTTTTTAATGATGTCTAGCAAGTCGTTTGATGCGTTAGCAGGGTTGCTCAATGCGTCGTTAGTGGTCCAAAACGGACTTGCAAGAACGCGGCTTTCAGCCATGTCCATGAATGCAACGATGTTGCGTGACTCGTTATAATTGCCGCTTTTGTTTGTGACCCACACTTCGATGCGTGTGATGTTAACGCCCGAAGACACATAGGGGAGTTTAGAGGCAAATTGGTCGTAGTTATCGCGGAAGAAATGACCGAGGAAATAGTGGCGGTTTTGGTCATACTCGTCACTATTGATGGTGAAGTCGGTGGTTTGAACACCGCCTTTGGTGTTAACTGTTTTTGATTCAGAATTTTGTTGTGAAACAAGGGCCGTTGCGGTGAGTTTGCCAAATTGTAGTTGGGTTTTCACACCAAACAATGCCGTGCTACCCCTGATGAGTGATGACCCTGTAGTCATGCTCACATTACCGGCTTCAATGTTTTTGATAATGTCGTCTTCTTTGCCTTCAAATTGCAGTTTGAGGTTTTTAGAATCAAAATCAAAAGTCGCGTCGGTGTTATATGTCATGTTAAATTTCAACTTGTCGCCGACCGATGCACCGATAGTGGCTTGAATTTTTTGGTCGAAGTCAAAATAGGTTTTGCGACGAGAGTTGAGCGGAAGGGCGGGGTTGTCGGTTTTGTTTGACTTTACGCCCATTGAAATTTGTACTGAACCCTGTGTTTTGAGTTGCACACCTCCGGGGCCGAATACTTTTTCCAAAGGTCCGAGAGCAAAGTTAATGTCAAAGATGTTGAAAGGCTCTTTTGACTTTGCTTCAAACAACTCGGCATTGCGCTCACGGTAGTATTCTTGCATTGATTGTCTCATTTGCCAATCGTTGTATTGGCTTGCCGAGAGCATAAAGGGTGTGGCAATGTCGGTGTCGCCCAATCGGGTGCGAATTACATAACAGCCCGTAGCGATGTCATATTCGGCTGATGTAGTGATGTTTGATGGCGTTTTGAGGTCCATCGGTCCGCCTTCCGACATCAAGTCGGTATAGTTGTCGGGGACAGTCGGCTTGACATCATATTTCATATCCACCTCGTTGCTGTTAGAGGGCGGAGGAGTGGTGTTTGATGGCGCAGGGGGAGGAAGTTCCGACTTATAATACTGAGCATGGGCTATGGCAGTAGAAATCAGAAGTAACATGATGCTACTCCCGATGATTATTGCAAGTTTATTTCTCAGTTTCTTATAAGTTTTCTTCATTTATAGGCTTTTACGCGCCGACTTGGTTTGTTGCTGATTGGTTGCTCTTGATTGGTTTACATCATAGAAAGTGCCTTTTTGATAGCATTTTCAACTTTAAGTGTCGGGTCGGCATCAAAGAGCTTTTTGAGCACTTTGTGTACCTGTTGACGGGGGAAACCGAGCATTACCATCGCTGCCAATGCCTCGTCAAAGACATCAGAAACAACAGTCGGTTGTTCTATTAACGCATCACCTAGGGGTTTTATTTTATCTTTAAGGTCAACAATTATGCGTTGAGCCGTTTTTGTGCCGATACCTTTGACATTTTTGAGTTTGGCAACATCGCCTGTCGCGATAACCAATTCAAGTTCGGGGGCGGCAATTGACGACAAAATCATTCGGGCTGTATTTGCTCCTACGCCCGACACGCCGATTAAAAGTCGGAACAATGAGCGCTCTTGTTCATCGATAAATCCGTAAAGTACATGAGCATCCTCGCGAATGGCTTCGTGCACCAATAACTTTGCATTGCGTTGGCCTTCAAGGCGTGTGAATGCAGGTAGAGATATGTTGAGAAGGTAGCCGACACCCGAGCAGTCAATGACAGCATAAGTGGGGGTTAACTCGGCAAGTTCACCTTTGATATATTCAATCATTGTTTTTCTATTATTAATAATGTACAAAGTTACGAAAATACATTCAAAATCGGGAGTCAAAAGCGCAGAATATTAAAAATAGGGGAGAATTGTTGTGTATGAGGGATGATTTGATTAGATTTGTGTGATGATTAGATTAAGTTTGTGTAACAATAAATATTTTATGAAAAAGAAATTAACAAAATCAGCCACCGACAAGAAGTTGGCAGGCGTATGTGGCGGTCTCGGCGAATACTTTGACATTGACCCCGTGATTTTCAGAGCGATATTTGTGATTGCAGTAATTTGCGCCGGCTGTGGCATTATCGCATATCTGATTTTGGCTCTTATGATGGGCCAAGCGAGATAACACGCTAACGTTATAGAGAAAACATTGTTTACATAGAGTCAGGCATTTTTGCCCGGCTCTATTTTTTTGCCTATCGCAAATAAAATCACGTATAAATCAGAATTGTTAAAAATCAGATTAAACCATTGTTAAAACATAGAGTCTAAAAGGTATATTGTTCAAAAAGACCTAAATCGTACCCTAAATGCTATTTGGCGTGAAAAAAATGTGTCGGAAAATTTTATATTTCACATTTAATTGTTAATTTTGACGCGAAATGTTAAAACGTAATTAGGGCAAGAGTGAAAAATGTGAACAATTAACCTAATAGTTTGTTAATATTTTGAACTTAACCGGTTAACAACGAGCCGGTTTCATAAAAATAAAAAGATAAAAATGAAAAAATCAACAATTTGGTTTCTGACGCTGATAATGGCTATCACATTCATGGGCCTTCTGTATGTGCAAATCACATATATGAAGAACATGGTGAAGATGCGTGATGACCAATTTGTAGAGAATGTTCAACGCAGTCTATATGGCGTTTCAACATTGTTGGCACAAGATGAAGCCAAGTATTTTCTTGATGAAGATGCTGCCCGCATAGAGTCTTCGCAGTTGTCGCAGTCGTTGGGCGGTATCAGATACTCAATCACTACTCCGTCGGGTGTAGAGGCCGATTTGACAATCAAGGGCGACCTCAACACAATCAGTGGCTTGAATCAGGAACGCGGAGATTTGAACGACCACTATAAGTCGATGCACGAATCGCTTAAAGGACAATATCTTTATCAAAAAGGTTTGCTCAATGAGGTTATTCTCGAAATTTTGAGCCGTTCAAGCAACCGCCCCATTCAGGAGCGCGCCGACTCGTCGGTGGTTAACGAATATATCCGTCGCGAATTGGATAACAACGGTTTGAGTTTGCCATATGAGTACGCAGTTGTGAGCCGCAACGGTGCTGTGATATACAAATCGGCTGGCTATGTGATTGGCGGAAAGGCCGATGATGAATCGTTTGTACAGACTCTGTTCCCTGGCGACCCCGTTAACCGATTAAACTATTTGAGAGTGCAATTCCCCACCAAGGAAGATTACATTATCTCATCGGTGCGATTTATGATACCGTCGTTTTTGTTTACATTTATCCTTTTGGTGATTTTCCTTTATACCATTATTGTCGCATTCCGACAAAAGAAACTCACCGAAATGAAAAACGATTTTATCAACAACATGACTCATGAGTTTAAAACACCTATTTCGTGTATTTCGCTTGCCGGTCAAATGCTTAATGATGACTCGGTGAGAAAGTCACCAAGCATGATGCAACACATCTCAAATGTAATCAATGATGAGACAAAACGATTGAGATTTCAGGTTGAAAAGGTATTGCAAATGTCGATGTTTGAACGCCAAAAAGCGGCATTGCGCCTTACCGAAGTTGATGCAAATGCAGCAATTGATAATATCATTAATACCTTCAAACTCAAAGTCGAAAAATATGGTGGCCGTTTGACCGCACAACTTGATGCCGAAGACGCTATTGTTAATGTCGATGAAATGCATTTCACTAATGTGATATTTAATTTGCTTGACAATGCCGTTAAATATCGCCGCGAAGATGACCCATTGCAGTTGACTGCCTCAACCGAACAGATTTCGGGCAACCGCTTGCAAATCACCATCAGCGACAACGGTATAGGCATCAAAAAAGATGATTTGAAAAAGATATTTGAAAAATTTTATCGCGTATCAACAGGCAACCGCCACGATGTAAAAGGTTTTGGGCTCGGACTCGCTTATGTCAAAAAAATGGTGACAGAGTTTGGCGGTGAAATCAGAGCCGAAAGTGAATATAATGTTGGAACAAAATTTATAATCATATTACCATTAATCAAAAACTAAACTATTATGGACGAAAAATTGCGTATTCTATTGTGTGAAGACGACGAGAATCTCGGCATGTTGTTGAGAGAGTATCTTCAAGCCAAAGGCTACAACGCTGACCTTTTTGCAGACGGCGAGGCAGGATACAAAGCATTTTTGAAAGGCAAATACGACCTTTGTGTGCTCGATGTGATGATGCCCAAAAAAGACGGTTTCACTCTCGCTCAGGAAATTCGCACTGTAAATAGCGATGTTCCCGTCATTTTCCTTACAGCAAAATCGTTGAAGGAAGATATCCTTGAAGGTTTCAAAATCGGTGCTGACGACTATATCACTAAACCCTTCTCAATGGAAGAACTCGTGTTCCGCATTGAGGCCATTCTCCGCCGCGTGAAAGGTAAGAAAGGTAAAGAAGTTACAATGTACAAAATCGGTAACTTTACTTTCGACACTCAGAAACAAGTGCTCATGATTGAAGACAAAGTTACAAAGTTGACTACAAAAGAATCAGAATTGCTTAGCCTTCTCTGCGCTCATGTCAATGAAATCCTTGAACGCAACTTTGCACTCAAAACCATTTGGATTGACGACAATTACTTCAATGCTCGTAGTATGGATGTTTACATCACAAAATTGCGCAAGCACCTCAAAGATGACCCCCAAATCGAAATCATCAACATTCACGGCAAGGGTTACAAACTCATCGCCCCCGATGTAGAAAAATAACATTCGGTTAATCTGACCTACAAAAAACACCGGTTCGCAATCAGCGGACCGGTGTTTTTTATGTTATTCCTTTCTTAATCTTCGACGATTGAGATTGAGTCAGTGTCAAAGATTATGCTTGCGAGTTCTTGGTTGTTGGTCTGAATGAATGTTGTGAACGATTCGATATAGGCAGCGGCTGCTTGGTGGTTGCCTTCTTGGCGCAGTTGGTGTTCGATTGCGCGTATCTCTAACAATCGCAATACAAGTTGTCGGCCTGTAATCTCGTTGTCAAGAATTTCGCAGGCGTGTTGTTGGCCGAGGCTTTGTGCCGCTTCAACCTTTTTGTTATCTGAACATGAGCATAGTGCAGCCACTGCAACTATGAGGGTTAAGAGTTTTTTCATAAAAGTGTCATTGCTATTTTGGCACAAGCTTCGGCATCGGCAAGTGCGTTATGGTGGTTGTTAAATTCGATGCCGAAAAATTGGCATAAATAGGGGAGCGAGTATGACGAAATCAGTGTCTTGGGAATTGTTGCTTGGGCTTTTTGTAGTGTGCAGTAAAACGGATATTCGGGATATTCCATGTCATAGATATTGAATGTGGCACGAATGCAACGCTCGTCAAATGATTTGTTGTGTGCCACTAATGGTAGCCCTTCAATAAAATCGCTTAACTCGTCCCAAATCTCGCAAAAGCACGGCTGATTGTCAGTGTCGCTACGGCTTATTCCGTGAATGTCATTAGTGAAACGGCGCACATACCAATTTGGCGTAGGTCTGACAAGGCGATAGAAACTGTCAACAATCACACCGTTAATCACTTTTACCGCTCCTATTGAGCAGATGCTTGTGGGTTGATAATTGGCAGTCTCGACATCTATTGCAACAAAATTATCCATTGCTTAAAATTGATTCGATGTGTTCTTTCACTTTTTCCATAAGCCAACGAGGTGTAGAGGTCGCTCCGCAAATTCCGATGCTGTTGATATCTTGCAGCCATTCGGGATTAAGTTCGTCGGCGTTTGAAATGAGGTGAGTGAGAGGGTTTACGGCTCGGCATTGTTCATAAAGAATCTTGCCGTTGCTGCTTTTCTTGCCGCTCACAAAGAGAATGAGTTGATGTGAAGAGGCAAATTTTTGTAATCGGCTCACACGACCTGATACTTGACGGCAAATAGTGTCGTAGTATTCAAATGTTGTTGTCGGGTTTTTGCGGCGGTTGATTTCGGCCACAATTTCGGCAAACCCTTCTGGCGATTTGGTCGTTTGTGAATATAATGCGATGTTGTTGTCAAAATCGATTTTCTGCAAGTCGTCAATGTTCTCAACCACAATGGCTTTGCCTTGCGTTTGTCCCACAAGTCCGTTAACTTCGGCATGGCCTATTTTGCCATAAATAACGATTTGGGTGTTATCGTTAAGTGAGTCGTAGGTGCGTTTGATGCGGCGTTGCAGTTGCAGCACCACAGGGCAGGTGGCATCGATGATTTCGATGTTGTTGCGATTGGCAAGTTCGTATGTTGCAGGAGGCTCTCCATGTGCGCGCAACAACACTTTGACATTGTTGAGACGACTCATATCGTTATGCGTAATGGTGATTAACCCCTTGTTGCACAAGCGGTCAACCTCATCGCTGTTGTGAACGATATCGCCCAGACAATAGAGTCGTCCGGTGTTGTCAAGTTCTTCTTCGGCTTTTGTAATGGCTGTTACCACTCCAAAGCAGAACCCAGAGTCGTTGTCAATTTCGATTTTGACTTGTGACATCGGCCTATGCAAGTTTGTTGATGATAGAGTTATATAAATTGTATAACCACTCGTTTTGCTCCTCGATAGTCATGTTTGAGTTGTCCAAATCAACAGCATCATCGGCGCGTCGCAATGGGCTTTCGGCGCGATTTTCGTCAATATAGTCGCGACCTACAACATTTTCAAGCACAGCCTCATAGGTTGTTTCTACGCCTTTTTCGGTAAGTTCGATATAGCGGCGGCGAGCGCGGGTTTCGGCCGATGCGTTGACAAACACTTTCATCTCAGCGTCGGGAAAAACTGTTGTGCCGATATCACGGCCGTCCATAACAATCTCTTTACTTTCGCCCATTTTTTGTTGCATGGCAACCAATGCGTGGCGAACAGCTGGAATGGCGGCTACGGGCGAAACATTTGAAGATACGCCTAATTGGCGAATTTCGTCTTCGACATCTTCGCCATTGAGCAATGTGCGCTGATTGAAGTTGTCAACATTAAAGTCGATGTTGATTTGGGGTAAAGCGGCAACGAGAGCGGGTTCGTCAACTTTTCCGTCGGCAAGAATCATGCCGTTGCGCATTGCATATAATGTGACGGCGCGGTACATAGCGCCTGAATCGATGTATCGGTAGCCGATTCTGCGAGCCAAAACTTTGGCCATGCTACTTTTGCCCGACGATGAATAACCATCAATAGCAATTATGATTGAAGGAAGTTGAGGTGTCATTATTGTATAAACTCGTTAATATTTGCAGTTAAGTTAAACATGAAAGTCAAGCCGCCCACATGGTGCTGCGACAATGCAACGCCAAAACCCATTTTGCTTGTGTTGAGCCCTGCGCCAACCGAAAATCCCGAAAGAAAATTGCGTGAATAGGTTTTCATATCGGTGCGAGTCTTGTAGTTGTAACCAATGCCGATGTGGAAGCGTTCGGAGGGAACAAAATCGGCGGCAAAAATAAGGTGTCGGAACAAGTTGGTCGAGAACGATTCTTTGAGTTTGGGCGCTTCGTTTGATGTTCCGTCGCCAGTTTCATAGTAGGGGAGGCTCCATTTTGTCAGATTCCATGCCGTAACCGAGAAACGGATAGGTAGCGAGCCGAATGATTGAGTCCAACCGAGTCGCACATCAATAGGAAGTCTGTCGTAACTCTCGTCAAAACGCTTGACCTGACCGCCAAGGTTTGCAACTACGGCCGATAGTGATAGGTCATTATCGGGGTTATAGTAGTTAACACCCAAGTCTGTGGCCAATGCCAATGCCGAATACTGCTCATAGGCACTATACACGGCTTTGATGTTGATACCGCCACGCAAGCAGTCGGTAATGTCGTGAGAGTATGTGGCATTGAAGGCAATATCGTGGGCCGAGAATGTGCCGGTAATAGTGCCGTCGGAATCGGCGCTTTGCATTTTGCCGTAGCCGAAATAGCGAATGCCTATCGCCCACGCACCGTGCTCATGGGCTTGCGATGCAAATTTCGCGCCTGCAAAATTTGACTCGCCCATGTAGTACATATAGTTTAAGCCTAATTGCTTATCCATTTCTGGACCAAGCAACGCCGGGTTTTGGTCGGTGATGTTGATGTCGTCGGCAACAGTCGAGATATTGACGCCACCCAAACCATAAACATGGGTAGATGTGGTGACATCAAGAAAATTATAGGCCGTAGAGCCGTCAGCAGCCCATGCACCCATGCTTGCTGTTGCAATAGCCAACGAAAAAATATGTTTTTTGATACTATTCATCATCTAAATATAGTTCACATTATTATAATAACGCAAACGATAGTGCTACTATTATATTTTTGATAGTTTTTTACGATTGAAGCAAAAACTGTAAACAAAGATAAAACAATAATAATCATTCTCAAAATCCAATAGCATTTTTTGCGTGATTGAAGTTTACATTTTATTTTTGTTGCTATAAATCAAATATCTGTATATGGTAACAAAATTGTGCAAATTGATGGTCGTAATGGCGATGCTAATGATGTCGGCAGTAATGTCGGCACAAATGAAGCGTGTCATAGCCTATCAGTCAACACCGCGCAGTGTTACCCAATATGTAGAGGTGTATGAGTGTGACTATGTAGATGTGCAGCCACAGTTCCCCGGTGGGGAAGTCGCGTTGGTAGAATACATCAACCGTAGCCGTCGCTATCCGGCCGAGGCCTATTCAAGCAATATACAAGGCCGAGTATTGTGTAGTTTTGTGGTTAATGCCGACGGCACAATCAGCCATGTGTCAATCATTCGCGGCGTAGAGCCGAGTCTCAATCAGGAGGCAGTGCGCCTCATCAGCGAAATGCCCCGTTGGGAAGCTGGCAGAGTAGGCAACCACGCTGTCCCCGTGCATTACATCCTCCCCATCGTTTTCCGCCGATAAGGTTAGTAAGTCATAATAAAAAATCAAGCGAGGAGATTAGCAGACACTAATCTCCTCGCTTGTGTAATAACGATATGCTTTGTTACAGATTTACTCGTTGGGTTATACTATGTATGAAGCCGATAAGTAGCATAATTGTCATAGCGGTTAAGGTGGCGAAGGTTGCCAAGTCATTTACGGTAATAAATGTGTTGTTAAGTACTGTTGAGATAGACGCTATCCAAAATGCAATTAATGCTATTGCAGCCAATGCAAAACCTGCATACTCGATTATCGCCGCCCGATTTTTTCGCTTGTCGGGCAGTCTGTTAAGCACCTTGCGAGTGAACCAAGCATTGTGAGATGCTTGTGGCAGTTTGGCGTCAAAAGCCTCTCGCAGTTTTTTATCTATTGTTTTCTCGTCCATTTTTGTAGTCTGTTAATTGTCAAACAATTTAGCCATTTTGATCCTCGCGCGAGACAGTAATGATTTTATAGTGCCTTGTGGCAATGAGGTGATTTGGGCTATTTTTGCAATCGGAAGGTCTTCAATGTAGAATAACAACACTACCGTTCGTTCTGATTCGTTTAGGGCAGTTAAGCATTGCTCAATATCAATTCGGGCATCGGTAGCTTCGATTTGCGCTGTTGAAATTTGATGCGAGGCAATTATTGATTCTTCGGCTTCTTCCCGGCATTGCCGCATATGAGTGTAAAACTCGTTGTAAGCAATGCGATATAGCCATGTCTTGAACTTAGATAGCCCTTTAAAACTTCTGATTGATAAATAGGCTTTAATGAAGGTCTCTTGCGCCAAGTCGTCGGCAAGGTCGCTATTGCCTAATGTCAGGTTTAATAGAAATCGTCGCAGCCCATGTTGATATTCTTCGACCAATCGCCCAAATGCGTTGCGGTCGTCGGTGGCAACACATCGGGCTATCAGTTTAAGTTCATCAAATCGGCTTAACATCGTTGTTGTCGTTAGTCTTATTTGAATGGTTATTTCGTTCAATGAAATATGTCGCTAATTTGGCTATGCCGACTAATAAAGGGATTATACACAATCCGGCTAACGCATAATTGTTGCAAAAAATGTTGAAAAGCATAACGCCGACACCACATGCTATCCACATAAAAGCCGATTCCAGAGGCGATTTGGCTCGTTTTTCGCTTTGTGTTGCTTCAATGTCTTCCAATAGTTTTTCTGGCAATTCAACTTTGTTTTCAATTATTGCTGTCCGATAAAACTTTTTTTTAGGGAATAAAAATTAGGACTGGTTCCATTTGTGGGAATCAGTCCTTTTTGGTTACTTTTGTTTTGCGACAAACAAGTTTAACCATGGGTAAAAGTACACATTTTATCGGACA